>CAZBCN010000005.1:48784-85816 GCA_964490285.1 uncultured Gemmatimonas sp.
TGGTGCGGTAGCGGCGCCCGCCCTACGATGTCGTCATGCGCCGTGTCCCTACCGCCGCAATCGCCGGCTCGATCGTGGCCGTGGCGGTCGCAGTCGTTCTCCTCGTGACGCACGCCCTCGAGGGCCCGCCGGTGGCCCCCGATGTCCGGCCCCCATTGGGGATGGGGACGACACCCGTCGCACCGCCGACCCCCGATACCTCCCAGGGCATCCGCTGCATCCGCGGGGGCACGACCCGGGAAGAGGTGCGCAGGGTCATGGGCGAGCCCGACTCGGTGGTGTTCGGCGACTGGCTCTACGGACGCTCGAGCGTGACGTTCGGCTACGGGGTCGTCCTCGACTACTCGAACGCGGGCGGTGACCTCGTGGTCTGCCCCTGAGAACGGCTAGTGCGGGCCTCTACCCCGGACGCTCAGTCCTGGCCTCCGGCCGGCGGTACCATGCTGAGGGCTCCTGCGCCTCGGTCGCTGCTCCCGTCCGAGCACGGACCCTCGAAGCTCCCGGTGGCGGTGCGCTGGAGCCGACAGTCGACGCGGATCCCGGGCTCCCACCAGAACGACAGCGCGTCTCCCTCGACCCGCACGTCGTGGAACGGGATCACCTCCTGGACCATGAGCGCGCGCATGACGATCGCCAGCGCGCCGTCGATCTCTCCCACCTCATAGGTGACGGTGATTGGCTGGCCACCGGGGGGCGTCATGGTCCCGGTCCACCCTCCGTAGGGAAGCGCTTGAGCGGTGGCAGGGGTCGCGGTCGCCACGACGATCAGCGTGGCGGCGGCGAGTACTGAAGCGATCCTCGACATGATTCACGGTCCTCGGTGCCCGGGTGTGGTTTCCGAAGGTGGTGAAAACGCCACACGGGGTCAAAGGAACCGCGTGGGTGGCGGGCTACGCCCCGTCTTCCGCGCGGTCCGGAGATACTCTATCCATTCCCCGCGTGGACACTGGTGAATCCGAGGGCGAAAGCATGCAATTTCGGGTGGCGGTCCTGGGGTGTGGAACGGTCGGAGGGGGCGTTGCGCGCATCCTGCTCGAGCAACGCGACGCTCTGCGCGAGCGCGCGGGGCGCGACATCGTGCTTGCGCGAATCGTGGACCTCGCGCCGGAAGCGTCTTCGCGGCGCCACGGACTTCCACGGAAGCTCTATGCGGGTGACGGCGACGAGCTGAGCGTCCACCAGGCCGAGGCAGAGATCCAGAGCATCCTCCGGGACCCCAACATCCACCTGGTCGTCGAGACGATCGGGGGCAGCGGTCCTGCGATCTTGGGCACGACGCGCAGCGTGCTCGAGAGCGGCAAGCATCTGGTCACGGCCAACAAGGCGCTGCTCGCCAAACACGGGGACGAGCTGCTCGACGCGGCTCGAGAGCACGGCAAAGGCGTGGGGTTCGAGGCCGCGGTCAGCGCAGCCATCCCCATCATCAAGGTGCTGAACGAGTGCCTGACCGGAGACGAGATCCAGTCGATCTCCGGGATCATGAACGGCACGAGCAACTACATCCTGTCGAAGATGTCGTCCGAGGCGCAGAGCTTCGACGCGGCGCTGCGCGATGCCCAGGCGAGGGGCTATGCCGAAGCGGATCCGACTCTGGACATCAACGGTGGGGACGCCGGGCACAAGCTGACGCTCCTCCTGCGGCTCGCGTTCGGCCTCGACGTCGCTTTCGAGGGCATCCCGCGTCACGGTATCGACACGATTACCGCGGGTGACGTCGCGTTCGCTCACGAGATGCACGGCGTGATCAAGTTGATCTGTCACGCGCAGCGCGTGGGGGACGCGGTGCACGCGGCGGTCTGTCCGATGATCGTGAAGCGCACGAACCTGCTGTCGAAGATCGACGGTGCGACCAACGCGATCAGGGTGATCGGTCGTTACGCAGGCGAGATCGTGTTGATCGGGCAGGGGGCCGGATCCCTCGAGACCGGCAGCGCGATCGTATCCGACGTCGTCTTTCTCGCCCGCCACGGCGAGCACGCGCTACCGAAGGTCGCGGCCACGAACTTCGAGCTACGGCCACTCGGGGAGCTGGAGCTGCCGTACAACGTCGTGTTCGAGACGGCCGATGTACCGGGGATGACAGGGATCGTCACGACCGCGATCGGGCGTCAGCGAATCAACATCGATACCGTGAGCCATAACCGCCATCAGGTGGACCACGCGGAGTTCGCGATCGCCACCATGCCCTGCAAGCGCTCCCAGGTGGAATGGGCGGTCCGCGACATCCAGGCGAACCACCCCGGGAGTCTGCTCAGCGAGCCGAGGGTGCTGCCGATCCTGGCCTAGGGGCTACTCGCCCGCTCCCGTCAGGAGCCCCATGTGGGTGCGGACGTGCTCGAGCCCGCCCTCGGCGAGGGAGATCGTCCCGTCGCCCGAGCTGTCGGCGCCCGACACCAGCTGCGCGGAGAGGCGCTGGAGCTGGCGCACGAGGTCGTAGGCCTGCACGTAGTCGGAGGTCGCGATGATGCGCGTTGCGATCGCCCGCATCTCGCCGGAGCGCGCGGCCACGGCCCTGGCCGCCGTGGCGACGTGGGCCGCGTGCGTGCGAACGCCGTCCGTCGCTCCCTCCGCCTGGGCCGCCATCTCGATGTGTTGCGCGATCGCGACCGACGCCGGCCCCACACCCATGCCGCTCCCGGGTCCCCGCGGCGCGGCGCTCGCGTCGAGGATGTGGAGAACGTGGCGCGCGTGGTTGACCATGGGGCCGATGTCGGTCTGGTTGCTTCCGGCCAGCCGCGAGTGCTCCACGGCCAGCGCCGCATCCGCCTCCGCAACCGCGAGCAGCGCTGCCCCGTTGGGTGCCGACGGGAAGCCGGTCATGACATGACCGATGTGGGTCTGGGCCGTCGCCTGCGCCACGACGTCAGCTGTCGTCAGAGCGAGCGTGGCACCCACGCCGACGAGAAGGGAGATGCGGATGGGCGGGCGCATGGAAAGTCACTCGTCACGAACGGGAGAGGCGGCGGGTCGCTGCAATGTACCCCGGAGGCGCCGAGCATGGTACCATACCCCGATGATCCTCTATTCGAGTAAGATGCTCGCGCTCCTCGCCCTGAGCGCCGCGGTCGTCGGGTGCCGAGAATCCGTCCCCTCCCTCGACGACCTCCGTGCCGCGACGAGCCGCTACCAGAGCGTGGACGCTGCGGTCGCCGACGGGTACGTGCGCGATCCGCTCGACGTCTGCGAGACCCCCTACAGCGTCGGAATCTTCGAGGACCTCGGCGTGATGGGGGTCCACTATCTCCGACGCGATCTGCTGGGGATCGGTGAGGAGGGAACGCGGCTCGACGCGACCGGCGTTCACACCGACTTCCTCGAGCCGGCCGTGCTCGTCTACGAACCCAGGCCGGATAGCACCCTCGCGTTGGTCGCCATCGCGAACGTCGTGTCGGCGCGCACGTGGGAAGCGGCCGGCCATCGGGCAGGGCCGTCCTTCGGCGACGTGCCGTTCGTGTACGCACCGGAGAACCCGGGGACGGGTTTCGCGGCGCACTGGGACCTCCACATCTGGCTGTACCGCGACAATCCGAGCGGCATGTTCGCCCCGTACAATCCGGCGGCCACCTGCGCGTATCACGAGTACAACATGCCGATGATCATGCCGCCGGAGTCGCCGCCCGGCATGGTTCACCACTAGGCCGAAAAAAACGGGGGCCACCGCGCAGACTGCGCGATGGCCCCCGCCTCGAGCCGCGTTTGCTCAGCTCCGCAGACGGACGAACTTCTGGATGATGTGACCCGTCTGCACTTCCGCTGTGAAGATGTTGCCCTGCGAGTCGAACTCGAGGTTGTGCAGCCAGTCGAACTCTCCCGGCGCGTGGCCACCGCGACCCCAGGAGTAGACCGGCTCGAGCGTCTCGCGGTCGAGCGTCCACACCTTCTTGTTCGTGCCGTCGGGCACGTAGATGAAGCGCTGCTCGGTATCCAACGGATCGAACACGACTTCCCACGTCGAGCCCGGTCCGTAGGTGAGGGGGGCGAGCACCGTCTCGCGCACGTACGTCCCGTCCTTCTGGAAGACCTGAATCCGGTTGCTGGGACGGTCCGTCACGTACACGAGGTCGTCGTTCGAGATGGCGATGCCGTGCACCGGCGTCCGCCACGTGCGACTCGGAGGCGCGTTGGGATTCCAAGGGCCCGGGTCCTGGTCGACCGGCCGCTCGCCGTAGGCACCCCAGTGGCGGCGGTATTCGAGGGTCTCGGCATCGAAGACGATGACACGACGGTTGCCGTAGCCGTCGGCGACGTACAGCTCGTTCGTCTCGGGATCGACCTCGAAGATGGCCGAGCGATTCACCGAATTCGTGTCGTTGCTGCCCGTGCTGACACCGATGCCCCCGATCGTGCCGAGCAGGCGCCCGTCCTGCGTGAACTTCAAGATCTGGTGGTCGTCGACACCGTTGCCGGACACCCACACGTTGCCGTTGTGATCGACGTGGATGCCGTGCTCACTGTTGAACCACTCGTAGCCGGGGCCCGCGCCCCAGCTGCGTACGACGTTGCCCTCCGGGTCGAACTCGAGCACGGCGGGGGCGGTGGTGCAGCACACGGCCTGAAGCGGGTCGGAGCCCCAGGTGTTGTCGCGCACGGTCGTCGGAGGTGTCGAGCCCGCGTTGGTAGCCTGCACCGTCCAGGGCCGGTGGATGATCCAAACGTGATCGTTCGCGGGGTCGATCGAGAGCCCGGCCACCTGTCCGAGGATCCAGTTGTTGGGCAGCGGGTTCGGCCAGAATGGATCGACGGCGAACTGGGCCACGCCGGGCGGCACGCCGGGGCCGGACGCATCAGGCGGCATGTTGGGCATGGCGCCCAGGGCTCCGCCAGTGCTGGCGCCCTCCGCGCCGGGCTGGCAGGCGGCCAGTAGACAGGCCACCAGCGTCTTCGTGAATCCTCGCGTGCGCCTCGATGGGGCCAAGGTTTCCTCCGGGTTCTGGGCGCGCTCGGCGGGCAGGCTTGCGTAGCCGATGCGCGACCGCTCTGAAAACAGTGCGCACATGCTACGACGCCGGGAGCGTCGGGGCTAGACCCGGGCTCCGTTTCGGGCGGAGCGCCCCGGGCCGCGCGCGCTCATCCGCGGATCAACTGCAGGAGGAACTCCGGCACGCGGGGGTCGTTGCTCTGACCGAGCCAGAAGATGGCATTCTCGCGCAACTCGCTATCCGGCTCGGTGCGCGCGAGCTCCATCAAGAAGTCCACCCCTTCGCTCTCGTTCTGCTGCGACGCCACGAAGATCACCTGCTCCTTGATCTCCTGATCGCCGGCACCCAGGCTGGCATAGAGCGCGCGTAGCTCTGCGAGTCCGAGAGCGCCCGACTGACCGGCCCAGAAGAGCGCCTCGTTGCGGAGAT
Organism: uncultured Gemmatimonas sp.; assembly: GCA_964490285.1. Taxonomy (GTDB): domain Bacteria; phylum Gemmatimonadota; class Gemmatimonadetes; order Longimicrobiales; family Gaopeijiaceae; genus UBA2982. The sequence goes on from CAZBCN010000005.1 coordinate 54,133, forward strand.
CGGTGGACTCCGTCGGATCCATGGCGCGCTCGACGAGCCAGCGCCTCGCGGCTTCGTCGCTCGACTGCGACACGCCGAAGAGCACGTTCTCCTTCAACTCCTCGTCGTCGAGACGGCCGTAGAGCTGCATCAAGTAGCCGGCCCCGCCTGCGCCCGAGCTCTGCCCGATCCAGAAAATGGCGTTCTCGCGAAGGTCGCGTGGCACGTCCGATCGCTCCGCGAGGTCGCGGAGCGCGCGAGCGCTTCGCTCGCTTCCATGCTGCGAGATCGCGAAGACCGCATTCTCACGCAGCTCATCGTCGGTGCTCTCCCGAAGAATCGACTCGAGCGCGTCCATCGCTTCGTCGCTGCGAACCTGCGACAGCCAGAACACCGCGTTCTCCCGCACCTCCGCGTCTGGGTCCGGGTTTCGGTGCGCCAAGTCGAGCAGGATGTCGACCGACTCGTCGGTCATGTGCTGAGACACCAGGAACACCGCCTGGCGTCGGAGCTCGACCGAGCACTGGTCTCGCGTGCGGAGAACCTCCTGCAGGATCGGGATGGCCCGCTCGGCGTTCATGTTCAAGAGAGCCGAGAGTGCCGCAGCGCGGGCCTCCTGATTGACGCACGTCGCCTGGGTCTGCGCGTTGGCCTGAGACGACGAGGACGCACCCGTTGCCTGTCGCGTGACGCTGGCGGCCGCGCGCGCATCACCTCGCTGAGCGAGCTGTGACTCGATGCGGACCCGCAGCGCCTCGGCATCGCCTCGAGTGGCCGCTGCCGGGAACCGTGTGCGCTGCTCTTCGAGCAGATTCAGGGCGCGATTCAGCTGCGCCCGCTCTCCGAGCCTGCTCAGCGCGAAGGCCTCGAAGTAGAACGAGTCAGGCACGTAACCGGACTGGGGTCTCGTTTGGCGGAGGGCTGTGAAGCCCCGAGCCGCTTCGTCATACCGGCCTTCGTTCAGGGCCTGCCGAGCGGCGGTATATTCGCGGGTCGCCGGGTCCTCCTGGATCCAGGCGGCCGGGGCGATCACTCGGTCGGGCTGGCGGGGCAGGGAGGCCACCCGGGCGGTCTGCTGGGCGGCCGCGGCGTCCGCCAGGCTCAATACCAACAGTGCCGCTGCCAGAGTCCTATCGCTCACCGATCTCATCGTGCTCGTCTCCTTGGGCTTCGTGATGTCTATGCGCCGGCGTAGGACGGCCCTGCGGGCATGAGGGCCTGGATGCGCGGCACGACCTCTCGCTGCTGGATCGCCTCGAGAGTCAGCGACAGCTCGGCCGCCGCACGCTCCGCGTCCGCGGCGCCGAGCTCGGAGGCGCCCACGATCTGGATCAGAACCAGCTCGAGGTCCTCCAGAAGGGTTGTCATGCCGGGATCGGTCGGCGCCGTTCGGTCGAGCAGCAACCGGGTTTCGCCCAGGAGTGCCCGGGCCCAGGTCCCCACCTGCGGATCGACGCGCCCGCTCCGGCCGTCGACCTGTACCATGGCGAGCAGCCCCTCGGTGCGGCCCAAATGCCGGATCGTTGCCACGCGCAGGGGAATCGCGCTGGTCCCCGGCGAGGTCCCGGAAGGAACCGCCGCGCTCTCGGGGGCCCTCGGCGCGGTCACCCGTCCGATACCGACACCGAGCACGATCAGGGCCGCGGCGGCCGCCGCCCACGGGAGGACGCGGCCGGTAGTGCGTGGGTGTGGGTGGCGCCGGTCATCGAGCGAGATGACCTTGGCGTCCCGTGGCGAGAGGTGAGCTTCGATACGCGCCCACATCTCTTGGCGGGGTGTTTCGCCGGGGCGATGGTACCCGTCGCGCAGGAGGTCGACCCAGTCATCTCTTCGGTCTTCGGACATCACACATACTCCTTCATCGCGTCGCCGAGGGCTTCGCGCAGCTTGGCCCGCGCTCGAAAGAGGCGTGCCTTCGAGGTCCCCTCCGCGATGCCCAGGGTGAGGGCGATCTCGTAATGGGGATAGCCCTCGAGATCGTGCATCAAGAACACGGTGCGATAGATATCGGGGAGCTCGTCGAGGGCTCGATTGAGCCGATCGCGAAGGCCGGGCTCCGTTGGATCGGACCGTCGCCCGGTGTTCGCGACCTCTTCGAGGGGGCGCTCTCTCTTGCGGTGGCGGTCGGCGCTGCGGATTCCGTTGAGGGTTACCGAGACGGCAATCGAGTGCAGCCACGTGGAGAAGGCGGCGTCTCCCCTGAAGTCGGGGAGTCGTTGCCAGGCACGCACGAACGTGTCCTGCGTGAAGTCCTGGGCCAACGCGGGGTCTCCGACCATGCGGGTCGCGAGTCGATAGATGCGGTCGACGTGCATATCGTATAGCGCGCGGAACGCGCCGGTGTCGCCCACCTTGGCCCTTTCCACCAGCTCGAAGTCGGTCAATGAAAGGGCTCGTTGATTGCCGTTCGGTCTCCCTTCCACCCCTGGGACACTACTTGCCGCGGAACGGTTGCAGGGCCCGGAGCCCATGAAGCGGACGCCCTCCATCGGGGTCGTCGAGGCCGTCCTGGATCGGCTCGGAGCGCTCGAGCCCGGCCAGCGCTCGGAGGCGCTGGTCGACCTCGTCAATGCCCTGAGGCCTCGGCGAGCCGGCGACATCGAGACCGCGAGGCGTAGCCTCGAGGCCCTCACCATTTTGGTGGCGGCGGACGAGCGCCGCCGTCTCGTCCTGCGCGACACGATCATCGAGGTGCTCGCGAGCAAGCAGTGGCTGCACTTGTTCGCCGACGCCGGCGTGCTGTCGGGCGAGAGCTTCCTCACCGGCCTGTGGCGTCGACTCGGTCACGCGATCCTCCCGGACGTCTACAACGCCGACTCGCTCCGCGACTTCTTGGATCGACTCTTCTGGCGGTCCGGCGACCACTTGTGGGTGGCCGGCATACCCGATGAGTCGTGGGCGGAACTCCTGAACGTACTCGACCTGTCGAACGTCCCGGAAGGCGTGCGTGCGCGGATCGCCCACCAGCTGCTCGAGTCGGTTCAGGTGCTCTCGTACCGGATCGCCGCGATGGGTCTCGAGCCGGAGCTGGTGCGTAATTATCCAGCCATCGAGCGCTACGAGTCCCCGTTCCTCGCGCAGAGCGAGGAGGTCCGCGAGCTCATTCGAGGGCGGCAGTTGGCCCTGGCCGAGAAGCGGCCGCCCGCCACGGACGAGAAGCACCTGCTCGTCTTGCTCGTGCAGTGCTTGGAGATCGTTGCGAAGGTGCGTCGCCAGGCGGAGAAGAGTGGCGCGAGCATCAGCCTCACCGCGCTGATCTTACGTCTTCAGGAGAGCATCGCCCGCGTGCGGGCATTGATCACGCTGCTCGAGCCGTCGTCGGCCACCGAGGCGAGCAAGAGTCGCGTACGCATGTTCAAGGAGCTCGTGCGCGCCGAGAACACGGAGAACAACCTGTCGGTCCACTGGGCCCGCCATGTCGAGCTCCTGGCACTCCGTGTCACCGGAAACGCCGGCAAGACTGGCGAGCGCTACATCACGCAGACCCGCACCGAGTACACGAACATGCTGCGGTCTGCGGCGGGAGCGGGGTTCGTCATCTCGTTCCTCGCTCTGATCAAGGTCGCGATGAGCGCGACCCCGAGCGCGCCCTTCGTGGAGGCGATGTTCTACAGCCTCAACTACGGGTTGGGGTTCGTGCTCATCTACGTAGTCCACTTCACCATCGCCACCAAGCAACCCGCCATGACCGCGGCGTACATTGCGGCCAGTCTCGAGGGAGCGAGCGGCCGAGGGGACCGACTCGACGGCTTGGCCGACCTCGTGGTGCGCACGGTTCGTAGCCAGTTCATCGCCGTCGTGGGAAACGTCTTCGTGGTGCTGCCGATGAGCGTGCTGCTCGCGATCGCGTTCCTGGCGCAGACGGGTGTGCACTTCGTGAGCCCAGAGCAAGCGGAGTACCTACTGCACGATCTGTCACCGATCGACAGTCCTGCGCTATTCCACGCTGCGATCGCCGGCGTTTGCCTCTTCGTGTCCGGACTCATCTCCGGCTACTACGACAACCGCGCGGTATATGGCCAGCTACGCGTCCGCATCGCACAGCGCCCGAGCTTGCGTCGGTGGCTCGGAGCCGGGCGCGCCGAGTACCTCGGACGCTACGTCGAGGACCACCTCGGTGGCATCGCAGGGAACTTCCTCTTCGGGTGCATGCTGGGGTCGATGGGCACCATCGGATTCGTGCTCGGCCTGCCGATCGACATCCGGCATATCACGTTCTCTGCCGGCTACTTCGGGCTGGCGCTGGAGGGCCTCGACTGGCAGGTGGGGGTGGGAACGATCGCTCTGACGGCGGTGGGCGTGTTCGCGATCGGCCTCGTGAATCTACTCGTCAGCTTCAGCCTGGCGCTTTGGGTGGCCATGCGGTCGCAACGCGCGAGGTTCGTGGAGACGCCCTACCTGGTTGCCAAGGTCTGGGAGCGATTCCGGAGCCGGCCCAGGGAGTTCTTCGCCCCGCCGCGGGAGACGACGCAAGAAGCTGCGCGCGTCTAGCTGACGGCTGCTCGCCTCGCGACCACGGCTTCGGCCAGGCGCTCGAGGACGGGGACCGTCCGTTCCCATCCGATGCAGGCGTCCGTGATGCTTCGACCCCTGACGAGGCGGTCGCGCGGTGCGCCCTCCGTGTGCTTCTGCGCTCCGTCGACGAGGAAGCTCTCGAGCATCACGCCGAAGATCGAGGAACTTCCCGCGCCGATCTGCTCGGCGAGATCCTGGGCCACGACGATCTGGCGAAGGTGATCCTTGCCGCTGTTGGCGTGGCTGCAGTCGACCATCAGACGCGGAGCGAGCTGGAGGCGCTCGAGGTTCGTCACGACGTCGGCGATCTGATCCGCGGAGTAGTTGGGTCCGTTCCTACCGCCGCGCAGGATGACGTGGCAGTCCGCGTTTCCGCGCGTCGCCACGATCGCCGCGACGCCCTGCTTGGTCACGGACAGAAAATGGTGAGGATTCTTGGCGGACAAGATGCCGTCGACGGCGACGCTCACGCTCCCCTCGGTGCCGTTCTTGAAGCCCACGGGCATCGACAGGCCCGACGCGAGCTCGCGATGCACCTGGCTCTCGGCCGTCCGGGCGCCGATCGCGCCCCAGGATACCAGGTCGGCGTGGAACTGCGGCGTGATCGGATCGAGGAACTCCGTGCCGGCCGGGAGTCCGAGATCGACCACGTCCAACAGGAAGCGGCGCGCGAGGCGCAGTCCTTGGTTGATCGCGAAGCTGCCGTCGAGATTCGGATCGTTGATGAGGCCCTTCCACCCGACCGTCGTCCGGGGCTTCTCGAAGTAGACGCGCATGACGATCTGGAGCGCGTCGGCGAGCTCGCGACGCTTCTCCGCGAGCAGGCCAGCGTACTCCAGACCGGCTTCGGTATCGTGGATGGAACAGGGGCCGACCACCACCAGCAGTCGATCGCTCCGTCCCCAGAGCTCCGCGGCGATCTCCTCCCGAGCCTGAGCCACGGTGGAGGAGGCCGTCTCCGTGATCGGCAGGTCCTCCATGAGGATCGCGGGCGCGATCAGCGGCCGGAGGTCTTGGATGCGGAGGTCGTCGGTACGGCGAAACATCGATCGCTTCCTGCGGGGGACGGGTGGCGCGTAGGGGAGTCAATGTAGTCGGGCTGCGGACAAACAGAAGTCGCGGCCCGAGGCTGGTCACGGACCCTCGTCAGAACCGGTTGTTCACGACGTTGTTGAAGAGCGACCCGAATTGGTAGGAGAATCCGAAGCGGGCCTCGACGCGGTACTCCGTCTGCTCCTGCTGGAGCCGGAGGAGGCGCTCCTCGTCCGTGAGGTTCCCGCCCGGAAGGTAGATCTGGTCTCGAATCCGGGAGTAGGACGCACCCACGTTGAGGTCGAGCCCTCGCGTGACGCGGAAGCTGAGGTTGCCATCCAGCGACACGTTGTTCGTGCCGACGTCGTGCAGGTAGGTCGAACCGCGCAGAAAGACCCCCGCGTTGCCCCATGGTTGTCTCTGCTCGAGCCCGACCGAGAGCGCCTGCTCGGCGCGCGTCTCCTCGGTCTCGCCGAGAAGCGTCTCTTCGAAGTAGTGGCGGTACACGGGACCGATCTCGTAGAAGACCGTGAGGGAGCGGCGGGTCGCCTCCTCGTAGGGGAAGAAGCTGTACTCGATCGCAGGATTGAACTGGCCCCAGATGTCCTGGTTGTTGCGTGTGTTGCGTCCGACGTTGCCGCTGAACCCGACGGAGAAGTGCTCCGCAAGCGCGTACGCGACGCGCCAGGAAGTCCCCCAGTCGTGCCTCGCGTACTCGAACGGCGGCCGGCCGTCGTCGTACTCGATCGTCTGCGAGAAGCGATTGTAGTTGACGTTGTAGGTCTGCTTCCACGTCGGCGTCACGCGCTGCACGTTCAGGCTCGTACGCAGGTTCCACTGACTGCGGCTCGACTCCCGTTCGAGGTCTCCGTTCGCGTTGAGCCGGAAGACCCACAGGTCCCAGGGGTCTTCGACCTGATCCGACGTGACGAGTCCGGCCGGCCCGCCCCCTGCGTTGAGCCCTTCCTCCTCCGACGACAGCCGATCGATGCGCACGAGGTCCCTGAACCCCGACTGGGTCGCGAACTGGGCCAAGCCGAGGCCGAGGGTCAGCGCGACGCCGTCCAGCCGCTCGCGCTGCGTGTCCGTCGCGAGCGCGCGATACCGGGTCTCGGCGGAGTAACCCTGGTACGGCTGCCGGCCCGAGAACTCGAGCACGTACTCACGGCCTCCGGCCCCGGTCTGTTGACTGGTCAGGATGACGTAGACGTGGGCGTCGGCCTGGTCCCTCACCCAGGCGACCCAGTCGAGCTCCGTGCGGTAGTAGTCCAGGTTGCACTCCGGCCCCCGGCAGTCGAGGTAGACGCGAGGTGCACCTTGGCTCGTGGCGTCCTGCCCGCGGACGGCCGCGGGCGCGGCCAACAGCGTGAGAAGCGGTAGCGCAACGAGCGACGAGGCGAGCGTGGTCCGCATGCGAGTCGAAGCCGGTTGTGGAGGGAGGATGTCGGCCTCGAGAGCCGATCTCGTGGACACAGTGTCGGTCATGGATGCTGAGCGCCGAGGGTCACGGTCTCGCCGTGGCGGGGCACGCGCAGCGCTCGCGCGTCGAGGCCGCGCTCCGACCACGCCGCGCGCAGGCGGACCGGCGGCTCCAGCGGGTCCTCGAAGGTGAGGCGGAACGTTCCCCAGTGGCTGGGCAGGAAGATACCCGCCTGTCCGAGGTCGTCGTAGGCCCGAACAGCCTCCTCCGGATTCATGTGCGAGGCGCTCATGAACCAACGCGGGTCGTACGCACCGATCGGGATCAGGGACGCGTCGAAGGGCCCGAGGCGTCGGCCGATCTCCTCGAAGTGCGACGCATACGCGGAGTCGCCGCCCCAGTAGAGGCGGAAGCCATGGTGGGCGATCGGAAGGACTGCCCACGAGCACCAAAGGCGCCGATTGGTGCTCCAGGGAGTTCGTCGCGTCCAGTGGCGGGCCGGGGTCGATACCAGCCGATATCCGCCGAGGGGCAGCTCCGCCTCGTCCCACCAATCCAGCTCGACGACGTTCCCGACGCCGCATCGCGCGAACCAGTCCCGGTAGCCGAGTGGAGTATACCAGGCCAGGTCCGGGCCGAAGCGGTCCCGGAGCGCGAGCACCGTCGGGCGGTCCAGGTGGTCGTAGTGGTCGTGCGACAAGAGAACGGCGTGGACCTCGGGGAGCGCGTCGAGCGGCGGGGTTGCGGCGACGAACCTCCGCCGGCCGATCCAGGCGACGGGGGATGCCCGCGGGGACCACATCGGGTCGGTCAGTACGTTCAGTCCCGGCAGCTGGATGAAGTGTGTGGCATGTCCGACCCACGTGACGCGGAGCTCGCCCGGGCTCGCCGTGGGCACGGCCAGATCGGTCGGGGTGGGGGCGAGCGCGCCCGCCGACGGATCCGGCGGCAACGGACGGGTGAGCCACTCCCACGCTACTTCGCGAAAGCGAGCCCGAATCGCGTCGTCGCCGGCGGCCTCGGGCCACGGGTTCCGAAACGTACCGCCGGGGAGGTGGTGACTCCTCACCCTACGACGGAATTGCGGCCCGCGGCTTTTGCGCCATACAGGTTCTGGTCGCAGCGCCGGAGCCATTCCTCCCAGTTCGGATCCCCCGAATACGAAGCGACACCGATGCTCACGGTGATCGGGCGTCCCGGGACGAGAGACTTCGAGGCCACCGCGTTACGCAGCTCTTCGGCCACCTGCCGCCCGCGCTCTTGGTCGGTGCCGTAGAGGAAGGCGAGGAACTCTTCGCCGCCGAGCCGGAACGCACGGTCACTGCGACGGATCCTAGCACGGATGATATCCGCTACGCCACGTAGCGCGGCATCGCCGGCCTGGTGTCCGAGTCCGTCGTTGATCGACTTGAACCAGTCCAGGTCCAGTGCCAGCAGTGTCATGGGCAGCCCGGTGCGCCGCGACTGCTCCATGGCCTGCTCGAGCGTCGGCTCGAGGAGAGCCCGGTTGTGGAGCCCGGTCAGAGCATCGCTGAACGCACGTACCTCGAGCGCCCGCTGCTGTACGCTCATCATGCGAACGAAGATGGCGGCTATGACGCTCACGCCGGCTAGGGTCGCCGCCACGCGGGCCGCGACTGGTGGTTCCAGGACGATGAACGCCATGGGCACCGCCACGAGGTACAGACCGGCGTTCGAGACCCACGCCAGCTTCTCGGGCAGCGTGAAGTAGAAGACGAGGATCGCTGGAAAGCACCAGAGCGCCCCGATGACTCCTTGCTCGTAGAGCGAGGCCCCGAGGAAGAACAGCATCGGAGGGGTCAGGCCGACGAAGGTGACCCAGGGCTGGTAGCGGCCTTTCCGCCCGAGCCACGCCAGCGCCGCGAACGTCACCACGATGAGCCCCGTGCCAACGGCCAGGAGCATTCGCTCCTGCCGGAAGTGGTTGATCGTGAAGGGCGCCAGGAGGAGGAGCCCCGCCAGGGCGACGCCCAGCGTGGACTTCGCACGAAATTCGGTATTCAATGAGCCTACTCGGGGGGGGTGGGGCCGTGATTGTGGCGCGCCGGGGGTGGCGGGGGCAAGCGCTGGACGCCCCGCGCCGGGTCATCCATGATGGGCCCGTACCGGTCCCGAAGTGGAGGCGTCCATGCGAGCCCTCGTTCCCCTGCTGGTCTTGATCCTTTCGGCGTGCGGCCGAGCGGAGCGCGAGCGGCTGGCGGCCGTCGAGGCCGCGCGGGCCGCAACGCTGCTCGAAGTCGAGCGCGTGCTGTCCGAGACCATCCGCCGTACCGATCGACTCGCGGACGGAGCCGATCGCATCCTGAGCCCTCGTCCCGTCATGACGCCGGCCGAGGAGGATGCGCTCCGGCGCTTCCAGAACGGGGTGCACGTCGCCCGAGCCCGCGCTCTGGGGGTCCGGGTCACGTCCGAGGCGGTCAGGGACTCACTCGTCGCCGCCGGGCGGCTCGTCCCGCTCGCCGACAGCACGGACCTTTGGATCGTGAGGCGGGGCGCGTCACCCGCCTACGTCCTGCCCAGCCTGGCCGAGCTCCTCACCGTGCTCGGCCAGCGCTTCCAGGCTCGACTCGCGGCCCTCGATCTTCCGCCCTATCGCATCGAGATCACGAGCTCGCTGCGCACGTCCGATCGCCAGGACGAGCTCCGCGAGAACAACGCCAACGCCGCGGCCGGTGTGAGCTCGCACGAGTTCGGCGCGACCGTCGACGTCTCCTACGCGGCGTTCGCGCCGCCCGCCGAGCGGCCGGCCGAGATTCTCACGGATGTGCCCCCCGAGCTTCGTACGCACCTGGAGCGCTTCGTGGACCTCGCGTTCGAATCGGTTTCTGCCCGGAAGTCACGCGAGCTGGGGCAGATCTTCGGCCGGGTGCTCGATCAGGCACAGGACGAGGGGATTGCCGTCGTGATCTACGAGCGTCAGCAGACCGTCTACCACCTGACGGTGGCCCGTGCTCTCTCGGCTTCGGATCGTCCCTAGCGTTCCCGGGGGCTCGACGCACCCGCGATCTTGCCACCGCTCGCGGACACCATGAGGGCCACGAGCGTTTCGGTGACCGCCGGCTCGAGTCCCTCGGTGTGGCCCTTGTCGATGCGCACGACGTCGGCCACCACGCGTCCCTGGTCGCACCCAGGATAGACGAACACCTGGGCGGATCCCGGTCTCGGGAGCAGCCCCCACGCGCGCGAGCCCGGATTCTGGCGGCTGCCGTCGTGCACGTAGCCGGGGCGAGTGTCGACGACGTCCGATCGACGCTGGCGAGCATCGCAGCCGTAACGCTGTGCCCATGTGGACGCCTCGGGCAGGGAGGCGATTTCATGCTCGCCGATCGCGAAGATGTGCGAGAAGTCACAAGCGGGGTCCCCCGATGGGGCGGGGGCCGCTGCGGGCGCTGGCGCGGGCTCGGGCGAGGGTGCCTCGTTCACCTGCGGAGGTCGACCCGCGTTCGCAGCCCTCTCCGCCGCCCCTCCGATCCGGCCTCCCGAGAGGCTGAGGAAGCCGTCTACGCGGCTCGCGAAGAAGGGCGTGCACACCAGACGGCGGGACGTCGCGCCGCCCTGAGAGTGTCCAGCGAGCCAAAACGCGCGGACGTTCTCCGCGCCGACCTCGTCGACGATCGTCGTAACGATGTTCTGCAGGTATGCGTCATCCACTTCGGACCACCGCCGCGTGGGCGAGTAGGGCGAGGCGATCACCAGGCGGTGACGCTCCTTCTGGTCGAACACGGGGAAGTACCTGCGTTGCCAGTTCCCGCTCGATCCCCCGCCGTGCAGGTTCAGGATGAACGTGACGTCCTCACCCGCGTGCAGGTCGCAGGGGTAGTCGAGGAGATACGTCCGGCCTGTTGCGGGCTCGGTCATCGGGGCGTCTGCCAAGGCCGTGCAGGGCGCTCCGAGGAGCGTCTCGGGCTGCTGGCCGGTCGCCGACGTGGCCGACAGAAGCGTGAGGCAGAGCGACAGGGCGGCTGTGCGGATCTTCGTCATGGTCGTCATCGATTCCTCCGGTCGCGTAACGGTATAGCGAGCGAAGCGAGGTGGCATCCCCTCGTCCCTGGTTGGCGTCGTGGGTGCCAGCCAAATTGGTGGACAACGCGGTCCGCATTCCTCTCGACCCCAGAGGTAGCTCCGATGCGCACGACTCGATCCGTGGTGTTCCTCCCCGTCGCACTCGTGGCCCTCACCATCACGTCGTGCGGAGGGGACAGCACCGTCGCGCCGGCCTCGGAAGACATTCGCGACTACATCACGGCGCTCGCCACGAGCGGGGGCATCGACGCGGTCTTCCACGCGGGCCTGCCGCCCGCTGCGGGTTCCGGGCCGACCGTGATCGTCGACGGGGCGTCCGCCATGATCACGGGCGGCAGCTCGATTCGTGGCGTCTCCAGCGCCACGGCCTTCACCCGCATCATCGTCGCGATCAACGCCGTCGACGGATACTGGGAGATCACTCTTCCCACTGCGGTCACCGTGGAGGAGCTCGTGCTCACGTTGGCCCAGACCCTTCCGGCCAATGCGTTCACCCTGCGCTACGGGGTCGGGGTCACCGGCGGCTTCGGGGCGTTCGACAACGAGCCGATCACGGTGCTGGTCGTGGGGACGGGTGTACTGCAGGTGAGCGTGACGTGGGACTCGAACGCCGACGTGGACCTGTATGTGGTCGAGCCGGGGGCTACGGGCGAGGAGATCTATTACGGGAACTCGGCGTCCAACGCGGGTGGACAGTTGGACCTCGACTCCAACGCGGCTTGCTCCGGCGACAACATCCGGAACGAGAACATCACATGGGCTAGCTCCGCACCCAGCGGGCTCTACACGATTCGGGTGAACCTCTGGGACGAATGCGGGACCACCACCACGAACTACGTGGTGACATTGCGGCGCCGGAACCAAGCGCCACAGACCTTCCAGGGCGTCTTGAATGCCCCAGGCAACGGCGGTGCCGCGGGCGCAGGCACGGTAGTCACGACCTTCACGTACTGAGCACTGGGCCGGATGCGTCGCCGCGGGCGATGTCATGCGGCCCGCGCTGAAGATCTGGCAACCAACGGGGGTGTATCGCAGCTTTGAATCACCCCCCCTTGGCCAGCCGAGCGTTCACGGGAGGGTACGAGCGGTGGTAGAGCGGGGTCCGACACTGTTGGTCATCGAGGATGCGCGCGACCAGGCGCTGCTGGTCGGCGTGGCCGCCCGGCGTGCTCACCCGGGACTCGAGGTTCAGACCGCGGACAACGGTGTCGAAGGGATCGCGTATCTGCGCGAGGTGGCTCCCTTCTGTGAGCATCCGAGCCACCCTACTCCCGCTCTGGTCATCCTCGACCTCTTCATGCCGGAGCTCGACGGTTTCGAGGTCCTACGTTGGATCCGTGAGCGACGAAGCCCGCCCCCGTTCCCCGTGGTGATCCTGACGGGATCGCCGAAGCCGGCGGACGAGGCGCTGGCTCTGGAGTTGGGGGCTGCCGCCGTGCACCAGAAACCGACCGACCTGGCCGCTCTCGGAGACACCGTCCAATCGATCGTGCACGCGTGGATCGGACGCAGTGCGATCATCGCGGCGCACATGTGGTCGATGGGCTGAGGGTGAGCGGGCGAACAAGCCACCCATCTGCAGTGTCCAAAAGGCTGTCACGGGTGTCCGACTCTCCCATCGAACCGAGAGCCTCATGGCGTTCCGTATTTCGCCCCTCGTCAGCGGGGTTGCCGTGCTTTCCCTTTTCAGCTCAGCAATCCTCCTGCCGGGCGTCGCCGCTCAGAGCGCCGACCCGCCTCGGGTGTGGCCCGACGAGGGCCCGTTCTCCTGGGCGCCCAGGCCGACGCAACCGGGGATCGTGGCGGACGACCTGCGCACGCACGTGTACCAGCTCGCGGCGGACTCGATGGCCGGCCGGGCTGCGGGCACGCGAGGCAACTTCATGGCGACGACGTATGTCGCATCCGTCTTCGAGCGGCTGGGCCTCCGACCTGCCGGAGAGGGCGGCACGTTCTTCCAGGCCGTGCCCGTCGAGGGTGCCGATCCCCGGTACCCCGCGCGCAACGTGATCGCGGTGCTGCCGGGCTCGGATCCGGCGCTCCGCGGGCAGTACGTGCTCGTGGGTGCACACAACGACCACGAGGGTCTGCTCGATCGCGCCCTCGACCACGACGCGCTCCGGGCGTTCAACCGCGTCATGCGTCCCCAGGGCGCGAACGATCGCCCGGGCCAGCCGACGGCAGAGCAGCAAGCGCGCATCGACTCGCTCATTGCGCACGCGCGCTCCATCCGGCCCCCGCGACCGGACACGGTGATGAACGGCGCTGACGACGACGCATCCGGGACCGGGGTGCTCCTCGAGATCGCCGAGCGCTTCGCGACCGGCCCCGCCCCGCGCAGGTCCATCATCTTCATCTCTCACGCAGCGGAGGAGGCCGGGCTCGTCGGTTCGCGGTACTTCACCGAGAATCCCACGCTGCCCCTGGACTCGATCGTCGCCGCGCACAACATGGACATGCTCGGCAACGGCGGTGTCGAGGACGTCCGCTTCGGCGGGCCGGCGCAGGTGCAGATGCTCGGAGCACGCCGGCTCTCCGCCGAGTTCGGCGACATGATCGACTCGCTCAACGCCGTACGCGCGGAGACCATGGCGATCGACTACTACTGGGATCGCACGAACGCGCTCAACCGATTCTGCCGGAGCGATCAGGTCAGCTACTTTCGGCGCACGATCCCGGTGACCTACTTCTCGACCGGGTACTCCATCGACTATCACATGCCGACCGACGAGGCGCAGTACATCGACTACGAGCACTCGGCGCGGGTGGGAAGGTTCGTGCACGAGATCATGAGCGCGGTGGCCAACAGGCCCACCAGGCTCCGGATCCTGCCGCCCGAGGAGCGCGACCTCAGCGCGCAGTGCACGCGGTAGGTCTTTGCCGCAGACATGAGGGAGGCCGTGGGTCTCACGCTGGTGTGCCGGGTCCGATCACTCCGCCTCTACGACGTGAAGTTCATGGGCGCGTAGATTGCCGCCACGAGTTCGACTGGGCGCTGCGCCGACCTCAATCCGCCGACGGCCTGTCGGGATCCGATGACTCGGGACCCCACTCGACCGGCTTGCGCGCGGCGAGCTTCGACCCACAATCCGGGCACTCGCCGATCGCGAGCACACCTTCGGGCCACGGGCGAAGGTTCGTGAGCGCCACGTTCTTCTGGCACTCCCGGCACCACGCGGAGACTGGGGCAGGCTTCGCGTACGATGCTTGGCGCATGCAGACCGAGCGCTCCGGACTGCGCGGGCGGTCCGGAGCGCTCGCCTCCTGGTGGGTGGGTCAGCGGGTCACGGTTACGGGCACGTAGGCATTCGACCAGCAGCACTGATTGTCGAACCTGCTGTCGGGGGCGCCGAAGTTGTCGACGCGCAGTCGGATCACGTACTCACCGGGTTCGGTGAACGTCGCCTGCGTCGTGGCACTCCCCCAACCCTCGGCCTCGACCCGGGACTTCTCGGCCGAGAACCGGATCCGCGCGCCCTCCGGACCCTGATGCAGGATCCAGGTGGCGTTCACCGGGAACACGGTCTTTCCGTCGAGATCCGCGCTGTACGGCGCGCGCTCACCGCGGTCCTGCACCATCGCCGACAGCGTCACCGGCAGGCCGACCTTGGCCATGACGCGGGCGGCCGTGACGCCCACTCGGTTCGTCGACTCGGGACCTTCCGAATGGAAGCGGATTGCCGGCGGGAGTGACCCGAATGCGGCGGGCCCAGTGCTCATGTCATACGCGATCGAGCCCGTGCGACCGGGCACGGAGTACGTGCGGCCGGCGTGCGTCAGCGTCCACACGACTTCCGTACCCGCCATGTTCGCCGGCACGGTGACCGCGAACGCGCCGCGCTCGCGCTTCCCGACCAGGCCACCGCGGTCGTAGACGGGGAAGTGAGTCGGTTGCGCGCCGTCGAACTGAGCCGGCTCGATGAAGTTGTTCGGGCCGAGTGGGATGTCGACGATCTCTTCGGTGTTCCGGTTCAGGAACCCGAAGGAGAACGTGACGGTCCCGTCGCCGTTGTCGTAGAACCCGTCGAAGAACGGGGCCACGAGGTCACCCGACTTGTGGAACGAGGTCAGCGGGTAGTCCCGCAGGTGAGGGGGCAGCTGGGCCTCGATCGACCCGCCCGTCGCGGCGACGAGCACCGCGGCGAACGCTCCGGAAACGATGCACCGGGCGTTCATCGGACACCTCCGGCGTCCACGACGGGACGGCTCTCGCGCTCGGCAACGAGCCGCTCGTAGCCCTCCTCGTCCAGGTGCGTCACGGCGATCCACGCGTGGGACATCTCGTCAGTCGTGCGCTGACCCATCCCGACCCACTGGTCCGGATCCGGATTGCGGGGGTTGTCGGCGCTGTTGTCGTACCAGCCCGTGAGAATGAGCACCGCGCCGGCGGGGATCAGCGGCTGGTGGCCTTCCGCGTAGATGTGGCTGAGGTTCCAGCCTGCGTTCCAGTTGGAAGCCATGCTGATCACTTCGCGCTTGCCCGTCTCCGGATAGAAGACCTCGAGCGACATGGCGACGCCGCGAAGGTGCAGGTGCGGCTGCCAGCTGTCGATCCGGACCGGGTGGTCGAACGAGTGGAAGCCCTGCGTCATCAGCTTGCCGCCGGGCGGAATGTCGAAGTCGCCGCCCTCGAGGCTGTACGAGCGCAGATCCTGCGGATAGGACGCTTCACGATCGAACGTCTCGTCGTGGTACCAGATCCCCACCTCGACCTGGTCGCCGGGGACGGCGTTGCCGTCCGGGTAGTAGTGGATGTCCCAGCGCACGCGGGAGTTCGCCGGCGCGATCCGGCAGGCGTCGGGCGGAACCACCTCGCCCAGCTTGCCGAATGCGAACTCCGAAAGTCTGGCTGCCACCTGCCACTCGCCCTGCTCGTTCTGTACCAGGAACTGCGAGTTGGCGTGGTGCGTCGAGCCGTGCGCGGCCACCGAGGGCTTCGTCTCGATCGCCTTGATGCACCGATCTTCCGTGATCCCCGTCGGAACGTCCGGCCGCCACCAGTAGTCCTGGCCCTCGGCCGGGATGTCCCAGGGGGACGACTTGATCACGACGTCGGGCTGACCGAAGTCCGCCGCGAGGCGCCACTCGGCGAGGTCGGGGTAGCTGATCGGAGGCGGGAGATCCGCGGGGTTGCCCTCGGGCGAACCCTGGTCGACCCAGGACACGATCGTGTGGATGTCGTCGTTGGACAGTCGCCAGTCGCCTTCGAGCTCCTGGATGCCGATGTCGGTGTCGTAGTGGTAGGGCGGCATCTCGCGTGCCGCGACCAAGTCACGGATCCGGCGCGAGTAGCGGCGCACCTCTTGGTAGGTCATGAGCGACATCGGGCCGATCTGGCCTGGCTGGTGGCAGATCTGGCAGTTCGCCTGGAGGATCCGCGACACCTGGTTCGAATAGGTGATCCGCTCGCCGCCCTCGCTTTGGGCGAAGGCTTCGCCCTGGAGGGCGACCGTCAGGACCGCGACTGCGGCGAGGACGCCCAGCAATGGAAGTGTGGTGTGACGCATGATCTCTCCGGTGGGGTACGGTCCGACTGATCGAACGGCAGTTGACGAGCAAGATGCTGCGGGGGGTGCGGCCACAAGAGAGAGGAGAATGCCGCGTCGTAGTGTCGGGAATTTCCTGACTGGGGCTGGGTGGCCACCCGGCCTGGCACGCCAGCTACCGTGCCTCCACGTTGGGGTCCCATATGGAGATCCGGTCGCCGGGCGACGACGCCCTTCTCGAGCACGAGTTCGAGTGCCCCTATTGCGGGGCGTCCATCACCATGCTTCTGGACCTGAGCGAGCCGGACCAGAGCTACGTCGAAGACTGCGAGGTCTGCTGCAATCCGATCGAGGTGCGCGTCCGCGCTCGACGTGGTGCGCTCACGGGCTTCGAAGCAGCCCCCGGTTGACATGAGACCACGTTTGCGCGAGCCTCTTGCACGGCCCCGCAGTGGGGCATCCAGACTCGAATGAAGGCGACGGTCTCCATTTGCGAGGTCGTCGCCGTTTTGTTTGTGACCGGTTCGGTCACACTCGCGCGGGGTTTCCGCGTATACAAAGCAGTCGGTAAGTACGCTCGTCGTAGCTCCGACTCGCACATCCAAGGAGCGCTTCGATGCGTACCAAGGGCAAGGTCAAGTGGTTCAACGACCAGAAGGGATTCGGCTTCATCACACCGGAGGACGGAAGTAAGGATTGCTTCGTCCACCACAGCGCGATTCGCGCAGAGGGCTTCAAGACCCTCGCCGAGGGCGCGCGCGTGGAGTTCGACGTCGTGCAGGGCGCCAAGGGCCCGGCAGCCGAGAACGTCGTGACGGTCTAGCTGGAACCTCGCGTCCGACCGACGCGAAAACGGCCGCTCCGGGCTTGCCTGGGGCGGCCGTTCTTTCCTGGGACGTCATCGTCCCGCAGGGGGTACCACGTTGAAGCGCACTCGTGACGGAGGGATCGACCTCGTGCCTCACAAGGACACATCGCGTGTGCCGCGCGACAGCGTGCGGATCGCCAAGATCGAGCAGGCCGGATGGGAGGCCGTGGAGGGTCGCGTTCCATCCATCGGGGAGCGCGTGTGGTGCGTGGAGGGGCCCGCCGAGGTGGTTCGCCACTGCGGCCGCATTGGTGACGGGAGCCGCCTGATGGAGCTGCGCCTCGCCGATCGACCCAAGCAGCCCTTCTTCGCGGCATCGTCGAATGTGCTCGTGCAGGTGACTCCGGTTCTCGGCTGAAGACCATCGGCATGCTACGCGGCGTGCTGCGGACCGCTCGGTACGCACGGAGTTGGAGTCGTGGCGCGGATGTGGTCGCCCACGAAACCGAGATCGTGCGGTCGGGAGACACGATTCCCGCCACGCTGGTCCTCCCGAAGAAGCATGAGGGACGACTGCCGGGATGGGTCGCCCTGGGTGGCATCTCGCGCATGGGCCGCTTCCATCCGCAGCTCATGCGGTTCGGACAAGCGCTTGCGTCGAGTGGTGCCGCCGTCCTCCTGCCCGAGGTGCCGGAGTGGCGCCGTCTCACCGTTCCACCCCGCGTGACCGCGCCCACGATTCGCGGTTGCATCGAGGCCCTGCGCGCTCGACCCGAAGTGGGCCCGGCGAAGCTCGGCCTCATCGGCTTCTCGTTCGGCGCACCGCAGGCGGCGATGGCCGCGGCGCACGAGGATCTCGCCGATGAGCTCGCGGGAGTGGTCCTGTTCGGTGGCTACTGCTGCCTCGAGCGGACGCTGATCTGTCAGCTCACCGGAGAGCACGACTGGGACGGTGTCGCCTACAGCCTTTCGCCCGACCCCTACGGCGGGTGGGTGGTGGGAAGCAACTACCTCACGCTCGTTCCCGGCCACGAGGACGCGGGAGACGTCGAGAGCGCGCTACATCGCCTCGCCGCCGCCGCGAGTGACAAACGGATCTCGGCGTGGCAGCCGCATCACGACGTGATGATCACCGAGCTGCGCTCGGGCATCTCACCGAAGCGGAGGGGGCTCTTCGATCTCTTCGCGACCCCTTCGACGGGCGTGCGCCCCGAGGCCGCCGAGCGGAAGGACATTGCCAAGCGCTTGGCCGAGACGTGTCGCCGGATCGAGCCTCTCCTCGAGCCCGCCGAAGCGCTGAAGCGCGTACAGGTGCCGGTCCGATTGATCCACGGTCGGGGAGATCGCCTCATTCCGTTCACGGAGAGCCTGAGGTTCCTGGACGCGCTTCCGGTCCCCGCGCGCGGTGGCCTCACCGTCACCGGACTCTTCAATCACAGCGCGGACCACCGACCCGCGACGAGCTTCGTCGATCGACTGCGTGAGGGTGCGATCATGCTCGGCGCGATCCGCGGCGTGATCAACACCGCCTAGTCCGTTCGCGAGGACACCCTTCGCGAACGCGTTTCACGACTCAGGAGCGCGTGACGGCCTCGGACCGCGACCTCCGGGGCGACGCATCAGCCACCCTGTTGGCTCGGTCGGTCAGCCGGCGCCGGTCCGCCCTCAGGCCGGCGTCGCGCGCGACCCATGCTGCACGGGCGAACATCCGCTTCGCCTCGGCTGGATCTCCCCCGGCCAGCGCCCGTGCCGCCGCCCCTTCGAGGGCCGACACCGCCCCCGTCATGTCACCCGTCTGATAGTAGAGGCTCGCAGCCTTGAAGAGATCCTTCCGTGCTTCAGGATCTTCCCGTTGGCGCAGGTCGGCCGCCACGACGTAGAGACGCGCCGCATCCGCCCAACGCTCGGGCCGGTCGTGGAAGTTGGCCGCTGCGGCCTCGAGGTCCGCGGCCATATCCGAGGTGGGCGGCGCCTGAGGGCTCGCCTCCATGGGCCGCGCGAAGGCCATGGCCAGCGCCGTCGCGATGATCACGACTCCCAGCATCCTCACTCTTCTTCTCATCGCCCACCTCCTCCCCGTGGATCCCACCCCGTCCTGCTCACCTCTGACGTAACTCGCCCCGAAAAAGTTGCAGGACGCCCGCGGGGGGGGGCGGGCTAGAGGAGCAGGAGCGTCGCGAGGCCGAGGAAGAGACCCATGCTGGCGACATCGGTCGCGGTGGTGAGGAAGATGCTCGAGGCCGTCGCGGGGTCGGCTCCGACGCGGCGCAGCCCGAGGGGAATCAACGCGCCCGAGATCCCACTCACGACGCAGCTTCCGATCATGGCCAGCGCGACGATCATCGCGAGGGCCAGCGCGTCGGGGTTCGATTGCATCGAGGCGACGAAGTACATCCCGAGCCCCGCGGTGAGGCCGACGAGCGCGCCGTTGCAGAGGCCCAGCAGGGCTTCCTTGGCCACCAGTGCCTTCTCCGTCCCCGATTCGAGCTCCCCGAGCGTCATGCCCCGCAACGTGACGGCGAGGGCCTGGCAGCCCGTGTTGCCCGACTGGCCGGCGAGGACCGGCAGGAACAGCGCCAGGATCACCATCTGGTCGAGCGTGTTCTGGAAGACTCCGACCACTCCCGCGGCGACGAACGCGGTGAGGAGATTGAGCTGGAGCCAGGGGTGCCGGAAGACGAGGCTACGTGGCCACGGCGTAACGAGCCGCTCTTCCTTCCCCACACCGACCATGCGGCCGGGTTGGGCGCTGATCTCGAACGTCCGCTCCTGGAACATCGCCTGGCCGCGCACCAGGCCGATCAGAATCCCGGTGTCGTCGCAGACGGGATACACGGGGTAGTGCCGATACACGACCGAGTTCATCGCGTCCGTGAGGCTGGTCGTGGGCGAGAGGGCGAAAGGATCCTTCAGCATGACATCTTGCAGCCTAGACGCCCCGTCCGACACGAGCAGATCCCGCATGGTCACGATACCCACGAGCTTGCCCGTCTCGTCGGTGATGAAGCAGTACGTGACGAAGATCTTCTTCACCAAGAGCCGCACCTTCTCGGTGACTTCAGCCACGGTCTCGCTCGGAAGGAACACCGCAGTCGGCGGCTCCATGAGCCGGCCGATGCTGTCCTCGGGGAAGGCCTGGTTGAGCGACCACTGATGGGTGAGCGCCGATGGGCCGGCGGCAAAGAGACGGCCGCGGCGCTCGTCGGCCAACTGCGGGATGATGTCGCCCACGACCCCCGGGTTCAGGCGCTCCAAGACCTTGAGCGCGAGCGCGTCGTCCAGCCCCTCCAGCGCGCGCGCCGCTTCGCCCGCGCCCATTCGGCTGAGGTCCTCCGCGAGCTGCTCGACGGAAGGGGTGCTCCCTGCGGGACCCAGGGGATTCAGGGGGGAAGGTGCCACGTCGGGGACTCCGGGGGGAAAGATGCCTTGCGCGTCCTTACGGGGTCGCAAGGTAGGATGCGGGGAGTCGCTCCAGCAACGAATCGAGTGGGTCCAGCGCGAAGGCCCCCCGCACCCGAGGCCGGGGGGCCAGCGCGGCCCGGCACCTAGTCGGTTTCGCGCACCAGCTGCACGTCGAGGGTGATCGAGACCTCCTCACCGACGAGGAGGCCACCCGCTTCGAGTGTCTGGTTCCAGTTGAGCCCGAAATCGCGCCGGTTGATGCGCGTCGTGGCGCTGAACCCTGAGCGCTCACCGCCCCAGGGATCGCTGCCCGTACCCAGCTCGCGCGTCAAGAGCTGCACCTCGCGAGTCTGGTCGCGAATGGTGAGATCCCCGATCACGCGCAGGGTATCGGCGTCGATCCTCTCGATCCGCTTGCTGCGGAACGTCAGCTGCGGAAACCGCGCTGCGTCGAAGAAGTCGGGCGAGCGCAAGTGGTCGTCGCGCTGTCCCACACCCGTGTCGATGCTCGCCGCGTCGATCGACACGGCGATCTGTGCCGCGACCGGGTCGCCGTCGGGTAGGGTGACCTGCCCCTCTACGCCGGCGAACCGCCCCTTCACGGTCGAGATCATGAGGTGGCGCACGCCGAACTCGACATTCGTGTGCGCGGGGTCGATCGTCCACCGGGTCGTGCCGCGCTCGGCGGCCAAAGTTGCAGTTGTCATACTCTTTTTCTCGTCTCGGTTGCTGGGAGGCTCTGTGGAGCCTGGTTATCGTTCGTGAGCAACTATAGATTAGTAAGTAATCATTGTCAAGGACCTCACTCGAAGTAAGGTTACCTCTCGTGAAAGAGCACTCAGCGCTTTGCCCGAGGTTCCACATGGCGGTCGAGCTCATCGGCCGTCGGTGGACCGGTGCGTTGATCCGCACGCTCCTGGACGGCCGCCTGCGCTACAGCGACCTCAAGGCTGCCGTACCCGACATCAGTGATCGCATGCTGTCGGAGCGACTGAAGGAGCTCGAGGCGGAGGGCATCGTCACGCGAATCGTCACCCCAGACACGCCTGTGAGAGTGGAGTACGAGTTGACCGACAAGGGCCGCGCGCTCCACGAGCCCCTGCGCGCACTGGGGGATTGGGCGAGCGCGTGGGTCGAAGCGGGCTGAGGTAAGGGTCACCGAGGTACGAATCCTGCAGTCCCTCCCCCGGCAGATCCGATCACGGGGGGTGTCCGGACGTGCTGGGAAAACGAGCGAAGCGAGACGACGAGGTAGAGCCCGACCCGCACGCGCACGAAGCTCAGGCCGGCCCGGTCTCCGTGATCGCGAAGGGCATGCGTGTCGTCGGCGACTGCGTGACCGACGGATCCGTGCGCATCGAGGGGTCGGTCACGGGCAACGTGCGAGCTCGGAGGCTCCACCTGACCGAGTCGGGATCCGTGCACGGGGACGTGCTGCCCTCCGAGGGCGGTGCCGGCGACGAGGTCTTCCTGCTGGGTGGACAGGTCGGGGGTGCGGTGCGCGCTGCCGAGGTGGAGGTGCGCCGCGGAGGATCCGTCGCCGGGGCCGTGACCGCCGATCGGGCGATCATCCGCGGGCGCGTGGAGGGCGGCATCACCGTGCGCGACCTGCTCGCGCTCGAGGAGACCGCGGTCGTCGAGGGAGACATCCAGGCGCGTCGCCTCGCGATCAAGGATGGCGGTCAGTTCGACGGCAACATCCGCATGACGGCCGGGCCGGTCGCAGCCAACGGGCAGGGCCCGACTACTCCGGGGTGAACGCCGGACTGCGCGTCAGATCCTCAGTAGTCGGTTCACCTTGAGGACGAGTCCGCGGTTGTTCAGCCCCGACCACGTGCCGGGCACCAAGGCGTTCCGGTCCTCGGTGTAGACGAGGAAGAGCTCGCTGCCGGGCGCCCACTCCCACCGGAAGCGGAAGTTCCCACTGAAGTTGCGGAAGTCGAGGTTGTTGCCCGCGACCGCCTGCACCAGCCCGCTCACGTACATCCGTGGCGTCATCGTGTACGTCACGCGCGTGACGAACACGTTCTGATCGTAGCGTCCCTGGGGCAGCTCGATCCAGTTGAGGGAGACGCTGGGCTCGACGGAAATCTGGGGCGTGACCTCGACGCGGCCCTGGTTGAGTCCCACCGAGGTGATCGTGCCGCCGAAGTAGTCGCCGCGACGGAACGAGAGGCTCCCTTGATACCCGCGCTGGGGGCCCATGGCGTAACTTACACGCCATTCCGGGTTGTCGTACTCGCCTGCGGGGATGACCGCGCCAGAGATGTTCTCGTTCTGAATGAACTGCTCGTAGCTGTACCCCCAGCCCAGGTTGAAGCGGTCGCTATTCTCGAGCTCGGCACCGAAACCTCCGCCGTACCCCCAGCTCTCCCGCAGGCCGGTCTGGTCGTTCTCGAGGTAGTCGACGTCGGCCGAGAAGCTGATCTGGCGGATCCACGAGATGTCCGGCCTCGGGCTGTAACGCACGTTGCCTGTCGTCTGCCAGAAGTCGCGGCGGCGCACGAACCCGATCTCGGGGTTGAATCCGTCGTCGACCAGCATGTAGTCGGCGCTCGCGCCGAAGAGGTCGGCGCTGT
The DNA here is from genome assembly GCA_964490285.1 of uncultured Gemmatimonas sp. Lineage (GTDB taxonomy): Bacteria > Gemmatimonadota > Gemmatimonadetes > Longimicrobiales > Gaopeijiaceae > UBA2982. Next base: position 77,398 of record CAZBCN010000005.1, read on the forward strand.
AGTTGATCTGGGCGCGATAGCTGGAGTTGTTGTCGCTCAGATCGAAATTGTTCAGCGACCCGTTGTGCGTGCGCGCGTAGTAGCCGGCCAAGCTCAGCTCATCCGTGAGGCCGAAGGAGCCGTCGAAGCCCAGCGCGTTGTTGGGATGGGGTCCGGCGAGCGACCGAGAGCGGTGTTCGTACAGCAGCCCGATGCTCGAGCGCGCGAAGATGTCCCGCCGGAGCCTCAGCACCGAGAAGTTCGTGGACTCCGCCCCCACGTCCCGCTCGAACTTGGCGAGGCCGTCACCCGAGCTTCCGTTCGCGTCGGCCGTTTGAATGCTGAGCAAGCCGATCTCGAAGGCACCCACCTTCCCGGTGAGGCGGCCTCCGCCGAGAATCGGCACGGGTACGCCGTTCTGGAGGCCGATCTGCCGGCTGTAGAACAGGTTCGGCGTGCCGCCGCCGCCGAACCCGCCACCCCCACCGCCCCCGCCACCACCGCCGCCCCCTCCGCCCCCGAACCCACCGAAATTTCCGCTGGATCCGAAGTTGAAGATGCCACGGCTCTCGAGGAAGAATTCGCGCTTCTCCGGGAACGTGAGGTTGAAGCGCGTGAGGTTGACCTGCTGCTCGTCGACCTCGACCTGCGCGAAATCCGTGTTGAACGTCAGGTCCGCGATGAGGCTCTCGGTGATTCCGTACTTCACGTCGAACCCGGCGTCCCCGTACCCGTCGTTCGGGATCGGCGTGGCCGCTGCGAGGTCACGCTGATACCCCGCGATCGCGTATGGCTTCACCTCGAGGTTGCGGCTCATGGGTGGTGCCTCGATGCCCACGAGCGTGCCGTACATCGACACGCGGAAGATCCCCTGAGACCCGTTCCCGGCGACCGAGAGCGGAATCGCGCGAATGTGACTCCACTCGTTCCTGCGCAGCACCGAGCGGCGCATCTGGATGCCCCACACCTGCTCGCGCCCCGGCCGGTAGCGGAGCGACTTGAACGGGATCGCCATCTCGATCGACCAGCCGCCGTCGAAGAGCGCAGTGCGCGTCTCGCGAATGGGGTTCCAGTCGAAGTTCGGATTCCCCTCATTCGTGATCTGGAAGTCGGACACGCCGCCGATCGCGTTGCCGTAGAAGCCGTAGGCGTTGCGTCGGTCGTAGAACGTGTCGAACCAGACGCCGAAGTTGTCGTTTTGGCGGAGTTGCTGCGAGTCGCGCCGCATCTCGTTGGCGATCCAGCCGTCGGGGCCCTCGGTGTCCCAGATCTTGGCCGCGATGTACACGTTCTGGTCGTCGAACGCGATCCAGGCCTCGGTGCGTTGCGTCGGCTGGCCGTTCACCTCGGGCACCGTCTGGATGAACTCCGAGATCGCGGGGGTGGAGAGGTAGAACGCTTCGTCCACGACTCCGTCGATGTTGAGCGCCTGCGTCACTCGTACCGCGCGGATCGTCACGCCGGCTTCACCCTGTTGGTTGACCAGGGAGTTACCGGACGGGGCTGGCGGGCCATCGATCTGGGCGGGGCGGGGTGCACCCTCGGGGACCTGGGCGCCGGCGCGCAGGGGAGCGAGGATGAGCGCGAGGACTGCGAGCGCCGAGCGGACGGGGCGAAACGACACGCGGACTCCGGGTCTTCAGAGAGGGATCATTTCGGGGGCGAGGACACTCCCCTGGGGGGGTTTGTTGCGCCCGCCGAGAAAGAGAAGCGGGGGGTCGCCGGTGGCGACCCCCCGCGAATGGCTCTCGTGGTGCGAGAGGCCGTTTGGTGCCGGATCAGCCGCCGATGAGAATTCCGGCCTGGAGAACCAGCGGGTTATTGTCGAAGTCGGGCGCGCTCGGGATCTCGTCGTTGAACTCCATGTTGGCTTCGACGAAGACGGGGATCATGCCGAGCTGTACGCCCAAACCGACTGTGGCGCCGTTCTCCGTGGTCGTCGTGCCGTTGCCGCTGCGACGCCACTGCCATCCACCGATGACGTACGGGCTGATCATGGGCAGGCCGAGGCCGACCTTGCCGCTGAGCCCGTACGTCATGTAGCTGCAGTCACCGCCGCCGCAATCCGGGAAATAGTAGACGCCCTGGCCGACGACCCCGATGCTCAGCATCGGGAGGGGCGGCGAGAATTGGACACGACCGCCGAGGCCGATGGTCCCGTTCAGGTCCCCACCACCGGTGACCTCCTCGAGGCCGGTCATGTAGGCCCCTTGGGCCCCGAACTGGAACTGCGCGGCCGCGGGCTGGGCCAGCGTGGCACATGCCACGGCCAGCGAGGCCGTCAGAAGCAAACGACGCATGATGATTTTCTCCCCCCAAAATGTGAGTCATCCAGCACTGGGAACATTTGTTTACATCATGAAAGATGTCCCGGAGTGCGGCGGGAACGCAATGAAAACGTTCCCGCGCTTGGCTTTTCTGGGGGTCAGGCGCGTGGCAGGCCCTCGACCAGGCTGATCATGCGGCGGAGGTGCTCCGGGGTGGGGAGCCGTCCCCGCCCGCCGGCGATGTTGTCGAGCATGTGCTCGGCGTCGCTCGTGCCGGGGGTGGCGACGGTCACGGCCGGGTGCGCGATCACGAATTTGAGCATGAACTGCGCCCACGTGGTCGCGTCGAACTCGGCGGCCCAGTCGGGCAGGGGACGGTCGCCGATCCGGGCCCACATGCGGCTCCGACCGAACGGCAGATAGACGAGAACCCCGATCCGGCGCTCCAGCGCGAGCGGGAAGATGACCTCCTCGGGGGTCCGGTTGTCGACCGCGTAGTCGATCCCGATGAAGTCGATCTCTTCGTTCCTCATCACGTCCGCGAGCTGGGCGTACTGGTTCTCGCTGGTCGTGGTGATGCCGATGTAGCGGATCCGGCCGGCAGCCTTGAACTCGCGCAGCACGCCGAGCTGCGTGGGCGGATCGCCCATGTTGTGGACCTGGATCACGTCGATCCGGGGCCTGCGCAGCCGCTGGAAGGAGCGCTCGACCTGGGCGCGGGCCGCCGCGACGTCCGCGCGTCCGCCGCCGCCGCCCCGCCCCCCGGCCACGTTCATCTTCGTTGCCCAGAAGATCCGGTCGGCGATGCCTGCTTCCTGCGCCACGCGCCCCGACACCTCCTCGGAGGCTCCGTATCCGGCGGCGGTGTCGAACACGGTGGCCCCGCCCTCTACGAGCGCGCGTAGCACACCGCCGATCTGGTCGAACTCCTCCCGGCCGGCCGTTTCGGAGAAGGTATTGGCGCCGCCGAGCCCGATGACCGGCAGCCGCTCACCCGACGAAGGAATCGGTCGCGTGATGATCGGCTGTGCCTGGAGCGCCGCGAGCCAATGCGGGTCCAGGCCGAGTGCGGCGCCCGCGCCCGCGCTGATGCGAAGCCAATCGCGACGAGTGAGCATGTTCGCTCCGAGGTGGTGGTGGATGCCGACGGGGAGGGTCGGTCCATATCAATGACCGTCGACGGCCGCCTTTTGCTAGGCCCCTTACCGAACCTTTACCCGTGTGCTCGTCGTCGCTTCGACCCGCTCAGAGCACACCGAAACAGAAGAAGGGTCCGGCCCGCGTGAAATCGTTGCCGTCCAGTTCGGAGCCCTTCGGAATTGTGAAGCCCGTGGGCCCGTAGTCCCCGGTTACGGTGACCGCCGATTCGCCCCATAGGTTGTTGGCGTCGCTGTGGAGCTGGGCCAGGTTCTCCGCGATCAGTACCCCATAGTAGTTGTACCATGGGCCCGTCCCGATTCGGCTTCGCGCCTGCTGGCTCCCCTCCGTCAGGTAGGCTCGCCACGTGAGGTGGCCGAAGCCCGCCGGGTAGGCGAGCGTCGCGCAGTGCTGGTCCGCGACGACGAGTGCCGGCTGGTTGGCCCCGAACGTGGGCCCGGTCGCCGCCAGGAAGAAGTTCATTTGCGGGCTCGCTTCCTGTGCGGCGAGCATCGCGGGCGACAGCCCGAGGGCGCAAAAGGCAACTGCGGTGCGGAGCCGGGCCGTCGCCCGGCGCGTGCGATCGGTACGAAGGGGTCTCATCGAATCCTCTGGAGAGCGCCCGCCAGGTGGGGGCGGCGCTACGACTAGCCACGGATACGGGTCGAGGTCGCCAGGAGTTCCTCGCAAAGGGTAGGCTGGACGCGCGCGGGCCCGACGCATACTCTATCGGTCCCCGGAAGCCGGGGGGTTTTTTTTGTGGGCACCACAAGGAGATAGCCGATGAAGAGGCTGAGCGTCCGTGGGGCGGCCATCGTGATGATGGCTGGTTTGAGCGCCGGCTGCGGCGTGACCGACGACGGGACCGTCCCGCTCTTCGAGATCGACGCGCTTTGGCCGCAACCCCTCGAATACCCTGCCATCCTGGGGCCGGTCTCCGGCGTCACGGTGGCGCCCGATGGCAATGTGCTCATCGTCACGATGTCGGCTCGCGAGCTCTTCAGCGCTGCCAACGAGATCAACACGCTCACGGGCACGGGTGAATGCTGCACGCCGGTCCCGGGTGTGGTCGAGTTCGCCGCCGACGGCTCGCTCGTTCGCCAGTACGGCGGTCCCGACCAAGGCTACCCCTGGCCCGTCCGGCCGCACGGCATCGGCGTCGACCCCGAGGGCAACGTCTGGGTCGGCGGTGGCTGGTTCCAGCCTCCGACACCGGGCGGCCGAGGCGGACGCGGTGGTCCTCCTCCGGCGGGTGGCGCTCCGGCCGCTCCGCCCGCTCCGCCTCCGGCGCAGTACGACACGCACATCCTGAAGTTCTCGCGCACGGGTCAGCACCTGGCGACGATCGGTACGCCGGGTGGTCAGCCCAACAGCGCCAGCACGAACAGCTTCGGTGGCCCCGCGGACTTCTCGTTCGACGCCGATGCCAACGAGGTGTTCGTGGCTGACGGCTACGCGAACCATCGTGTCGTCGTGCTCGATGCGACGACGGGCGAGTTCAAGCGTGCCTGGGGTGCCTACGGCAACACGCCGGACGACGCGCCGCAGGGGCCCTACGATCCGGCGGCTCCTCCGTCGCAGCAGTTCGGGAGGGTGACGTGCGCCGAGCTTTCGAATGACGGGCTGGTGTACGTGTGCGACCAGACCAACAACCGCATCCAGGTGTTCGAGACGGACGGGACGTTCGTGGAGGAGGTCGTCATCGCCGGCGCCACGCGCGGCAACGGTTCCGTCCGCGACATCGCGTTCTCGCCGGACGACGATCAGCGGTGGATGTACGTCACCGACGGTATGAACGAGCGCGTCTACATCCTCTTCCGCGCGACCCTCGAGGTGAAAACGTCGTTCGGCGTCGGCGGTCGCTATCCGAGCCACTTCAGAGAGCTCGGCGGCATCGCGGTCGACGCCGCAGGAAACGTCTACACGGCCGAGGACGGCCAGGGCAGGCGCGTGCAGAAGTTCGTGAACATCGGAGTCGGGCCCGTTCCGGCGGAGCACCAGGGTGCTCTCTATCCGCAAGCCACAGGAGGCATGTGATGAACCGCCGCAATATTCTTTTCGGCAGCGGGTTGGTCGCCGCGATCGTTCTCGTGGGCCTCGCGCAAGCGAGACTCGAGGCGGTGGCGAGCACGCAGATGGTACGCGCGCCCAAGTTCGAGATCGACCCGTATTGGCCGAAGCCGATTCCGAACCAGTGGGTGTACGGAACCGTCATCGGTGTGGCGACCGACGCCCAGGACAACGTCTACATCGTGCACCGCGGCGTGACCGGCGCTGAGGCTGGTGCCGAAGGCGACTCGCCCATCGCCGAGTGCTGCCGCTCCGCACCGCCGCTGCTCCAGTTCGACGCGGACGGCAACCTCCTCCGCGCGTGGGGAGGCCCGCAGCCGGGTGCTCCGTACGTCTGGCCGGCCTCGAACCACGGGCTCGGCATCGACGCGCAGGGCAACGTCTACATCGGTGGGAACGGTGGCGGCGACTCGCACGTGCTCAAGTTCACGGTGGACGGCACGTACCTCGGTACCTTCGGTGAGCCGGGCAACGCGGCGAACAGCAACGCGCGGAATCACTTCGGCATGGTGGCCGATATCTCGTTCGACTTCGAGGCGAACGAAGGATTCTTCGCCGACGGTTACGCCAACAAGCGCGTAGCGGTGGTCGACCTGACCACGTTCCAGATCAAGCGGTTCTGGGGCGCGTACGGCAACCGGCCGGTCGACAACCCGACGTATCGTGGCACACGGGCGGCCGGGCAGACCCCGCCGTGGTCGGCCGACCGGTACCAGGAGCAGCAGTTCCGGAACCCGGTGCACTGCGCCGACCCGTCGAACGACGGACTGCTCTACGTCTGCGACCGCCAGAACAACCGCGTTCAGGTCTTCAGGAAGAACGGCACCTACGTGAGAGAGGCGTACTTCGCACCGGCCACGCTCGGCGACGGAGCCGTGTGGGACATCGGGTTCTCGCCCGATCCGGAGCAGAGCTTCTTCTACATCGCGGATGGGAAGAACGCGCGCATCCGCATCGTCGACCGCCAGTCGATGCAGGAGGTGTCCACGCTCGGGACCGGCGGCCGCTATGCCGGTCAGTTCCAGGCCGTGCACAGCCTCACCACGGACTCGCAGGGCAACATCTACGCGACGGAGACGTACGAGGGCCGCCGCCTGCACAAGTTCGTCTACCTCGGGATCACGGACGTTCCGCGGCACCAGGGCGCGGCGTGGCCGAGCAGGTAGGGCGGGCTTCCAGGTCGCAGTAGACTCGAAAGGCCGGGGGCCCGGAAGTCCGGGCTCCCGGCTTTTTCTTTGTAAGGTGCGTATGCGGTGATTCGGATCGCCGTGATCGTGTCCCTCGTGGCTTGTGTCTCGTCCGGAAGGGCCGTCGCTCAGTCGGCGCCGGAGCCCACGGTCGCCGACTCCATCGACCTCTTCGGCCCGCGAGACTGGGCTCTGGTCGGCGGCCTAGTCGCGGCTCAGGTCGCGCTCCTCCCCGTCGACGAGAACGTGCGAAGGGCGACGGGTCGCATGCGGACCGATGCGACCGATGCCTTTGCGGACGTGCTGCGCCCCCTCGGACGGCTGGATGCGCTCCAGGCGGGGGCGGTCGCCACTTATGCGCTAGGTAAACTCATCGAGCGCCGTTCGCTCGCCGATATCGGGCTGCACGCGTTCGTGTCACTCACGCTGGCCAACGCCGTAACCGGCACCGTGAAGGGCTTCGCTGGGCGGGCGCGTCCTTGGATCCTCGAAACTCAGGGGACGGACAGCGTATGGGTGTCCCACGGGCCGGGCGAGTGGGACGCTTTCGCCGGGTGGACGGAGGGTGGGAGCCGCCAGGCGTATCCCTCTGGGCATACGACCAACGCGTTCGTGATCGCCACCGTGCTGGCGGAGGAGTTCGGGGGCGCCGTGCCTTGGGTGGCGTACCCGGTCGCCGCCGGAGTAGCGTGGTCTCGGCTCCATGACGAGGCGCACTGGGCGAGCGATGTCGTCATGGGCGCCCTCGTCGGTATCGTGTCGGGACGCCTCGTGGTGCGACACGGGCACCGGCCCGGAGGTTGGCTCGAAGGAGCCCTGCTCTTCGAGCCAGCGCCGCGGGGTGGGGTGGTGGTCGGGCTCCGCGTACCCACCGGAAACGGAGGAGGCCCATGACGGATTCGACGATGGCCCGGCACCTCTCGCCTCCACCTCGGCGCGTTCCGCTCGCGCTCTCGATCCGTGTGATCCTGGGTGGCATCGGACAGCTGGGGTGGTTCCTGGTGGGCTTCGGACTGATCTTCGTTTGGGCATTCGATGCCGACGGCGCGGTCGTATCTGCGGTCCAGTTCTCGCGTGAGCTCTCGGTCGTCGAGGGCACCACGACCGGGTGGCGCGAGCTCAACCTCTCGATCAATGACGAGCAGGTCTACGAGACGTCGTACTCCTTCGAGATCGACGGCCAGACCTATCGAGGCGCATCGTACGGGACCGGATATTACGTGCCGGAGGGACAGCGGCTCCCCGTCGAGTACCGTCCGTCGAACCCATCCATCTCGCGCCTGCAGGGGATGCGGGCGAGCGCCGCAGGCGTCGTGATCGCGTTCGTCTTCGTGATCCCGCTCATCGGGCTCGCGTTCCTGCGGTGGGGCCTGCGCAGTGGCCTGAGGAATCGGCGGCTCCTCGCGGAGGGGCAGCTCGCGTTCGGCTCGCTGGTGTCCGACGAGGACACGAGCGTGCAGGTGAACAACCAGCCGGTGCGCCGGCTCACGTTCGAGTTCACGGCTTCGAGCGGTGGCCGATACCAGGTCGTCGCGAGCACGCACCAAGCCACGAAGCTCATGGACGACGCGCAGGAGGCTCTCGTCTACGACCCGCGCCACCCCGCCGACGCGACGCTCATCGACGACTTACCGGGTCATCCGACGATCGACCCGCGCGGGGACTTCGAGACGGGGGGCGCGCGCGAGGTCCTGATCGCGTTGCTGAACCTGGTCATCCCGACGGCCACGGTCGTCGGGCACGGGGTCTTTCTGTACCTCACGCGCTGAGGTTCCGGGT
>CAZBCN010000006.1:0-3924 GCA_964490285.1 uncultured Gemmatimonas sp.
GCCGTCGGCCGATCCAATCGAGTCGGCGGCCCTCGGCGTGGAGGCCCAGGGGGCGGGGTGAGCGTGGGGCGAATCGAGCCCATGCTACCCCGGTCGTCACCGCAGAACTCCAGTGGAGCCAGCCGGGATCGAACCGGCGACCTCCTGGTTGCAAACCAGGCGCTCTCCCAGCTGAGCTATGGCCCCCCGCAGCAATTCTAACGACGCGCGCTTCCGATCGTGGAGTGCCTGAGCCCGGCGGGTGGGGCCGGTAGCGCGCTCGGGACTGGGGGATGGCGAGGTGGGCAAGACGACACGTAACATGAGCATCGCCGTAGGCGCGTAGGTGCGCCGCCAACTCAGCGAAGGGGCTGCCCCATGTCCCGGATACGTTCGTTCGCCCTCGCCGCGATGGCCTGTGCCTGCATCAGCGACGGCCTGACCGCGCAGGACCTCCCGGAAACGAATCCTTTCCACGGCGACTCGGCGGCGATCCTCGCCGGAATGGGCCAGTTCAGGCAGCGCTGCGCGGATTGTCACGGCACGGACGCGCGAGGCGTGCGCGGTCCCGACATCACGCAGGTCTGGTCCTCGGGTCGCTCGGACCGGGGCCTCTTCAACACGGTGCGCCTCGGCGTGAGCAACACCGAGATGCCGGCTTTTCCCGCGCCGCGGACATCCGACCGGGACATCTGGCAGATCCTTGCGTATCTACGCACGCTCTCCACCCCTGCGCCGGTCGAGCCCCCGCCGGGGGACCCCGAGCACGGCGCGACGTTGTTCGAGACGCACTGCGCGGATTGTCACAGGGTGAACGCCGAAGGTGGTCGGCTCGGGCCGGACCTTTCCCGCATTGGCTCCGCGCGGAGCCGTGAAGTTCTCATTGCCCGTATCCGAAACGGGATCGAGCAGTCGCGTGTAGGCTTTCGACCCGTAACGATCACTCCGGAGTCGGGCCCGCCCATTCGCGGGGTGAAGAAGAACGAAGATCTCTTCTCGGTCCAGATCATGGACACGCGCGAGCGAATCCAGGGATACGAGAAGGACAAGGTATCCGTGGTCGACGCGGAGCGTTCGTTCATGCCCGTCTTCGGCCCCGAGCGGCTGAGCGACAGCGAGCTGAACGACCTGGTCAAGTACATGCTGACCCTGCGGGGCTTCGACCCGTCCGTGCCGCCCCGTCCCCCCGTGGTCTTCTAGGAGCCGATACGATGTCCACCAAGATCTCTGCCGCGGCGCTCGCGCTCCTCCTCGGCGCAGGGAGCGGCGCGCTGGCGGCGCAGCAGCCCGCGCCACCCGCCCTCGTGACCCAAGACGAGATCCTCGCGGGCCTCCCTGCCGACGGCTCCCGCTGGCTGACGTTCGGCGGTGACTACGCCAATCAGCGTCACAGCCCGCTCACGCAGATCACACCGGCGAACGTGGGCAGCCTGGTGCCGCGTTGGACCTTCCAGACCGGCACGCTCGGAAACTTCGAGACCACGTCGCTCCTGCGCGACAACGTGCTCTACGTGACCGGGCCGCAGAATGTCGCTTGGGCGATCGACGCCCGAACCGGCCGCCAGATCTGGCGCTACCGGCGCGAGCTACCCTCCGGCCTGACCGCGTGCTGCGGACTGGTGAACCGTGGCTTCGGCGTGCTCGGCGACAAGTTGTTCATGGTCACGCTCGACGCTCACGTTCTCGCGCTCGATGCTCGCACGGGATCCGTCGTCTGGGACGCGACGATGGAGGAGTATTCCATCGGCTACGCGGCGACCATCGCTCCCATCGTGGTGAACGGCAAAGTGATCGTCGGCGTGGCCGGCGGTGAGTACGGGATCCGCGGATTCATCGACGCGTACGACGCGGAGACCGGGGCGCGGGTGTGGCGCTTCTACACGGTTCCGGGTCCCGGCGAGCCAGGCAACGAGACGTGGGCCGGTGATTCGTGGAAGACGGGCGGCGCGAGCGTGTGGGTGACCGGCGCTTACGATGCGGACCTGAACCTGCTCCTGTACGGAATCGGCAACCCGGGCCCCGACTACTACGGCGAGATCCGTGAGGGGGACAACCTCTACAGCAACTCCATCGTGGCGCTCGACCCCGACACTGGGCGCCTACGCTGGCACTACCAATTCACGCCGCACGACGTCCACGACTGGGATGCGACCGAGGTACCCATCCTCGCCGATCTCCCCGTTGGCGGGCAGACGCGTAGGGTCGTGATGTTCGCCAACCGCAACGGCTTCTTCTATACGCTCGATGCCGAGACGGGCCGAATCATCGTCGCCAAGCCATTCGTGAGGACGACGTGGGCGACCGAGATCGGCCGGGACGGGCGCCCCGTGCTCCTCCCCGGAAACACTCCCAGCGAGACGGGGAGCCTCACCTGCCCGGACCTCACCGGAGGCACCAACTTCTGGCAGCCGAGCTACGATCCGTCCACGCGCACCTTCTTCGTGAATGCGCGTGAGTCGTGCATGACGTACTACGCATGGAGGCCGGAGTACGTGCCGGGAGATCGGTTCACCGGCGGCGCGGGCCAGCGCGTGGAGTCGCCCGAGTACCCGGTGTACGGCGCGCTGCGCGCGATCGATCCCATGACGGGCGACCGAAAGTGGGAGTTCCGGTACCTGGCGCCCTCGACCGCGGGGCTGTTGACCACGGCGTCCGGGCTCATCTTCTCCGGCGACCCCGACGGGAACCTGCTCGCCCTCGACTCCCGCAGCGGCCAGCTCCTCTGGCACTACCAGATGGGGGCGACGCTCCACGGCACATCACCCACCACGTACATGGTGGACGGCAAGCAACACGTGCTCGTGCCGGCCGGCACCACGCTCACAGCCTGGTCGCTTCCATAGTAGCCCCGTCGAGGCTTCCCTCGGCGGGGTGGTGGCTGGCGCTGACGCTCGCCCTGTTCGGTAGCGCACGCGCGGGGGCGCAAGAAGGCCTGTCGTCGGATGCGAACCTCAACCCGCCGCCGCCGACGGCGCCGGCTTCCGTCGCGCGTACGGATCGGGGCAGGGCCACGGTTCGCGCGATCCGCCTCACCGAGCCGCTGCGCCTGGACGGCGTCCTGGACGAGGCCGTGTATTCGGCGAACCTACCGGCCGACGGCTTCCTGCAAACCATTCCAGAGGAGGGCCAACCCGTCTCCGAGAGGACCGAAGCTTGGGTCATGTTCGACGACGAGCACATCTACATGGCCTGTCGCTGCTGGGAGTCCGCGCCACCCGAAGAGTGGATCGCCAATGAAATGCGCCGCGACACCGACGGCCTGCGGGAGAACGACTTCTTCGGCGCGCTCTTCGACACGTTCCACGACGGGCGCAACGGCTTCAACTTCTACGCGAATTTCCTCGGAGCCCGCAACGACCAGTGGGTGACGGACGAGGGCGCACCGAACCAGGACTGGAATCCCGTGTGGTCCGTGCGAGGTGGCCAGTTCGACGGTGGTTGGACGGTCGAAATGGCCATTCCCTTCAAGTCGATTCGGTATCTCTCCGGAACGGACCAGACGTGGGGGATCCAGATACGCCGCTCCATTCGTCGCAAGAACGAATACGCTCACATCGCGTTCGTTCCGGCGTCGACGGGCGGCAGGCAGAGCATCAACCGCGTGTCGGCTGCGGCCGACTTGGTCGGCCTCGATCTGCCACCGGCCGGAAAGAACATCGAGCTCAAGCCGTATGCGACCTCGAGCCTGACGAGCGATCGCACCCAGACGCCGGCGATGTCCAACGACCTGCGCGGATCCCTCGGTGGTGACATCAAGTTGGGCATCACGGCCAACATCACCGCGGACCTGACGTACAACACCGATTTCGCTCAGGTGGAGGTGGACGAGCGCCAGGTGAACCTGACCCGGTTCAGCCTGTCGTTTCCCGAGAAGCGGGAGTTCTTCCTCGAGGGCCAGGGCACCTTCGACTTCGGGCGATCCGGCGGAGGCGGACGCGGGGGCGG
>CAZBCN010000006.1:4024-11205 GCA_964490285.1 uncultured Gemmatimonas sp.
CTCAGCGGCGCCGAGGCGATTCCCATCCTCGGAGGGGGTCGGGTGACCGGAAAGGCGGGCCGGCTCGGTTTCGGGCTCATGAACGTGCAGACCGAACGTGTCGGGGGCGTCACGCCCGAGACCAACTTCAGCGTCGTGCGGGTCAAGCACGACGTGCTCCGGCGGAGCAGCATCGGCGCGGTGTTCACCCATCGATCGCGGTCGACCCAGGTCGACGGCACCAACCAAGTATACGGCGTCGACGGGAGCTTCGCGTTCGGCCAAAGCGTCAGCTTCGGCGGGTTCTATGCTCAGTCACGGACCGACGGCCTGAACAGCGACAACGAGACCTACGTCGGGCGGGCCAACTTCGCCGGCGACACGTACGGCCTGGGCGGCGAATACCTCGTGGTCGGGGAGAACTTCAACCCCGAGATCGGCCTGGTCCGCCGCGACAACTTCCGCAGGTACTCCTCGTCTGCGCGGTTCAGCCCCCGACCCCGGCGGTGGGAATCGATCCGGCAGTTCCGATTCGACGCCGGCTACGAGCGGATCGAGAGCCTGGACCTCGGGGTGCTCGAGACCGAGGTGTGGACGAGCGGCTTGAACGTCGAGCTCGAGAACAGCGACCAGTTCGGCGTGCAGGGCGCGCTCAACTTCGAGCGGCTCGATGCCCCATTGGATGTTTCGAGTTCCGTCTCGGTCCCTGCGGGCGACTACTCCTTCAACAGCGTCACCTTCCAGTACACCTTCGGCGGTCAGCGTCGGGGCTCCGGTTCCGCGTCCCTCGAGGTCGGCGAATTCTACGACGGCACGATCACCTCCGTGGGGCTCCAGCGAGGGCGCATCTCCGTGGTGGATCGGTTCACGCTCGAGCCCAGCATCTCGTTCAACGACGTGAAGCTGCCCGCGGGCGACTTCACGACGACCCTTCTGGGCGTGCGCGCCGACTATGCGTTTACGCCGCTCATGTTCGTAGGCGGGTTGATGCAGTACGACTCCGACAGCAACTCGTTCAGCACCAATCTGCGGCTCCGCTGGGAATACGCCCCCGGAAGCGAGTTCTTCGCCGTCTACACGGACGAGCGCACCACCCTGGGAAGCGGATTCCCGGGCCTGCGGAACCGCGCGTTCGTGCTCAAGGTCAACCGACTCCTTCGGTTCTGACGGCGGGCCTTTCCCGCCCTCTTGCGCGGGCGGCGGTCATGGCGTCGAATGCCCTGACGACGTCCAACTTCCGGGAGCGCAAGTCATGGAACAGGTGAGCCGAGGACGTTGGGGCGTGGCCGGTGGCGCGGGCACGGCGTGGCTCGGGCTCCTCACCCTGCTCGTGGCGCCGGATACCGCGACGTCGCAGGACACGGCTGCAGCGGGGCGTGCATCGTTCACCGCCGCGCAGGCACAGCGGGGCGAGCAGGTATACCGCACTGCCTGTGCCCGGTGTCACGGGGACGACCTCCGGGGCGACGGCGACGCGCCCCCGCTCACGGGGCCTGGCTTCCACAGCGCGCGGGGAAACCGGCCGGCCGCGGTGTTCGCGGGGTACATCCGCACGACGATGCCCCCCGGTCGGCAAGGCACGCTCACCGAGGACGAGTATCTCGCCATCACCGCTTACCTCATGCGTGAGAACGGAATGGCGCCCGGCACGGCGGAGGTGAGCTTCGACTCGGACGGAGGGTTCTTGGGGTCGGTGGCTTTGATCACCGACGACATCCCGCCGCGGCCCGGTCGTCCGAGCAACGTTCCCTCCCCCTGGGGCCTCGACGAGCCTCCCGCCTTCGGTGAGGTCTCGGAGACGGCGACCGGCATCACCCGCACCTACACGCGGCTCGAGAACTTCATCCCGGTTTCCGACGCCGAGCTGCAAGACCCACCCGCGGAGGAGTGGCTCAACCCACGCCAGAACCTCAGCTCCTGGGGCTACAGCCCGCTCGACCAACTCAACACGGAGAACACGCACCTCCTCGAGCTCGCCTGGGTCTGGGGAATGGAGGACGGGATCCGCACGCAACCGACCCCGCTCGTACGAAACGGGGTCATGTTCCTCCCGAACTGGGGCAGCGTGGTGCAGGCCCTGGACGCGGCCAGCGGCGAACTGCTTTGGGAGTATCGGCGGAAGTTCGGGCCGAACGGACCGGTCGGGCGCGGACGGTCACGGACGATCGCGATCTGGGAGGACATGATCTTCGTGGCCACCGCGGACGCGTACATCGCGGCGCTCGACGCGCGCACGGGAGTGCTCCGCTGGGAAGCGCCGCTCGCTGCTCCGGGTAACCGCCATGAGAACTCGAGCGGCCCGATCATCGCGAACGGCAAGGTGATCGACGGCATCAACGGGTGCAACAACGCCCCCTGCTTCATCACCGCGCTCGATGCGCGCACGGGGCGCGAGCTCTGGAAGCGGTACACGATCGCCATGCCGGGCGAGCCCGGCGGGGACTCCTGGGGCGACCTGCCTGCGGAGGAGCGCAACGGTGGCGAGGTCTGGAACCTCGGCAGCTACGATCCACAGCTCGGGCTGGTCTACTTCGGTGTCGCGCAGGCGAAGCCGTGGGCGGCCGTGACCCGCGGCGTGCCCATGGCCGACTCGGTGCTCTACACCAGCTCGACGCTGGCCCTCGACGAGAACACCGGTGAGATCGTCTGGTACCGGTCGCACGTGCCGAACGAGTCGCAGGATATGGACGAGGGGATGGAGCAGATCCTCATCGACGGCGACGGACCTCCCGCGCTCGTTACGGCGGGCAAGCACGGCATCCTCTGGAAGCTCGACCGCCGCAACGGGAGGTTTCTCGACCTCGAGGAGATGGTCTACCAGAACCAGCTGGAGATCGACTACGAGACGGGCGCGGTCCAGTACCGGCCCGACATCCGGGACGCTCAGATCGGCCAGTGGCTATCCGTGTGCCCCTCGACGGCCGGAGGGAAGAACTGGCACAACATGAGCTACCACCCGGGGGCGAACCTCATCCTCGCACCCTTGAGTCAATCCTGCATGGACATCGTGCATCGGGAGAACAACTCGAGTCGCGTGTGGATGGAGATGCCGGAGACCGACGGTCAGATCGCGAAGTTCGCCGCCTACGACGCCCGGACACTCGAAGAGGTCTGGAGCGTCGAACAACACGCGCCCTTCCTCACGTCCATCCTCACCACGGCGGGTGGACTCGCTTTCGTGGGCGACTACGACCGCTGGATACGCGCCTACGACGTGCGAACGGGCGAGAAGGTCTGGGAGAGCCGGCTCGGCACAGCGGTCCAGGGCACTCCCATCACGTACATGGTGGACGGAGTGCAATACCTGGCCGTGCCGGCCACGGTAGTCGGCGGCAGCCCGTGGGTGGTCTCCACGCTTCTGGCGCCGGACATCCAGATACCACCCGGAGACCGACACAACGCGATGTACGTCTTCCGAGTGGGCAGCCGGTGAGGGCGACCCCAGCCTCCGCCCCGACTATGCCAGCTCGAGCGGCAACTCCCTGAGCCTCTGTCCCGTCAGCACGAACAGCGCGTTCGCCACGGCCGGCGCCACCGGAGGCACACCCGGCTCCCCGAGCCCGCCGATCGGGCCGCCCGAGTCGACGAACGACACGTTGACGCGAGGAGCGTTGGCGAGCCGGATCATCTCGTAGTCGGGGAAGTTGCGCTGCTCGACGGCGCCGTTGCGCACGGTGATCGCGTGGAACAGCGCCGCCGAGAGGCCGAACATCACGCCGCCCTGGATCTGAGCCTCGGCCTGCTGCGGGTTCACGACGACGCCGCAGTCGACCGCAGCGTCGACCCGATGCACGCGGATGGCGCCGCTGGCGTCGAGCCCGACCTCGGCGACCTGCGCGACGATGGATCCGAACGACTCGACGATCGCGATGCCCCGTGCCCGTCCCTCGGGCACGCTCTTGCCCCATCCGGCCATGTCTGCCGCCCGCTCCAGGACCGCGCGATGGCGCGGCTCCTCCTCCAGCAGCGCCCTCCGGTACTCGAACGGATCGCGTCCCGCGGCGTGCGCCAGCTCGTCCATGAACGACTCGACGAAGAAGCCGTGCTGCGAAGCCGCCACGGAGCGCCACGCGCCCGTCCGCAGGTGCTCAGGGGGCGCGACGGCCTTCACGTCTTTGTCCTCGATGTCGTATCTCGGGGTCGCCGGGCCCACATCGCCGAACCTCGACCCGGTGAACCGGCTCGCCCACGCGATCGGCGCGCCCTGCGCGTCGAGCACGCCCTGGAAGCGCGACACCACGAACGGGCGGTAGTAACCGTGCCGCATGTCCTCCTCGCGGCTCCACACGAGCTTCACCGGGCGCGGCGAGAACGACTTCGCCACCTGTACGGCCTGTTCGATATAGTCGTACGTGCCGGGCAGGCGCCGACCGAACCCACCACCGAGCTGCTGGTTGTGGATGATGACCTGGTCGCGGTCGAGCCCCGCTGCCTCCGCGGCGACGCCGCGCGAGCTCAACGGATCCTGCGTGCCCGCCCACACCTCGCACAGGCCATCGGACAGGCGCGCGGTCGCGCACATGGGCTCCATCGTCGCATGGTGGAGGTACGGCACGCCGTACTCGGCCGTGACGGTGCGCGCGCCGGCGGGTGCCGCTTCGATCGGCTCCCCGTCCAGTGCCGCGGCGTGCATCGCGCGAATCGCCGGCGTATCCACCCCACCCACGCCCGCGTCGGTGAACTGCGGCGAAAGCGCATTCAGCGCCTGCTGCGCGTACCAGTACCCGTCTGCGACGACGGCCACCGCATCGGCCAGCTGCACGACTTCGTGAACCCCCGCCATCGCCTTCGCGGGCGCCGGATCGACGCTGGTCAGCTGACCGCCTGGCACGGGCGCCCGCATGATCGCCGCGTACAACATGTCCGGCAGGACCACGTCGATGCCGTACTGCGCCTCTCCCACGACCTTGCTCGGGATGTCGGCGCGGTCTCGCGACGTGCCGACGAGGCGGAACTCCGAGCGGTCCTTGAGCCGCGGCCGACGTGGCACGCCCAACGTCCCCGCGAGGTTCGCGAGCTCGCCGTACGTGGCACTGCGCCCCGAGGCAGCGTGCACGATGCGCGAGTCCCGCGCCGTGAGCTCCTCCTCCGGAACGCCGAACTGCTGGGCGCAGGCCTCGAGCAGCATGGCCTTGGCCGACGCTCCCGCGAGACGCATGCCGAACGCGCCGGTCCCGCGCGTGCTCGTGCTTCCGCCCGTGACTTGGAGGCCCACGAAATCGGCCATCTTGAATGCGCCGAAGTCGAGCGCGCGCTCGAGCCACCCCGGCACGGCGAAGCCGGTCTCCTCGAGGAACGCACGCACCACGTATCCATTGGCGTACACGTCCTCTGCGGGTGCCTGCTCGATCTTCACGAGGCTCCAGTCGGCATCGAGCTCCTCCGCGAGCAGCATGCCGATGCCGGTGAGCGCGCCCTGTCCCATCTCGCAGTGCGGAATCAGGACGGTCGTCTGGTTGTCCGGCGTGATCTTGATCCACGTCGTCAGGTTGCCTTCGCCCGGCTCGACCCCTTCCGGCAGGTACTTGAGACGGTTCGGCGCGAACACGACGCCGCCGACGCCCAAGACCAAACCTCCGCCCGCGATGCCGCCGGCGCCGATGAAGGCGCGGCGCGTCCACTTGCCAAGGCGGCGCTTCTTCTCCTCAGCCACTTTGCACCTCCGCGGTTCCGGCGACCGAGCGGATCGCGCCCCGAATGCGCTCGTACGTGCCGCAGCGACAGATGTTGGTGATCGCCGCGTCCATCTCCTCGTCGCTCGGCGTGGGGTTGTTCTCGAGCATCGCCGCGACGGCCATGATCATTCCCGACTGGCAGTAGCCGCACTGCGGGACTTGATGCTCGATCCACGCTCGTTGCACGGCGTGCAACATGTCCGCGGAGGCGAGCCCCTCGATCGTGGTCACCGCACGGCCGGCCGCGTCGCCCGCAGAAAGGGAGCAGGAGCGGACGGGGGTGCCGTCGACGTGGACCGTGCAGGCGCCGCACGCGCCGACGCCGCATCCGAACTTGGTGCCGGTGAGCCCCGCCTTCTCCCGGATCGCCCAGAGGAGCGGCATCTCGGGCGGGACGTCGAGGCGGGTCGGCTCGCCATTGAGCGTGAACTCGATCATGAGCGGTCCGGATCCTCTTCGTTGGTCCATCAGCGTCGAAGCTGGGCCCCGACGATGAACGGCGTGTGTCGCTCACATTACGGAACCTTGCGAGCTTCCGCACTGCCCGGGAGGGCCTATCGGCGCCGAACCGTCACGCGCGAAGCAGCTGCGCGATCGGACGCAGGGTCTCGATGTTGGCGCAGACGATGCTCGTCGCGGTGAGGATGGGGACCGCGAGAAAGGCGCCCGGAATGCCCCAGATCCAACCCCAGAACGCCACCGCGATGAAGACCGCGACCGGATTGATCGAGAAGCGAGCGCCTATGATCTGCGGAGTGATCACGTACGACTCCAGCGCGTTCAATAGGAGATAGGCTGCCGGCGCGAGGAGCGCGCGCCCGAGATCGTCGATCGACGCGACGGCCACCAGCCCGATCATCAGCGAACCGACGAGACCTCCGATGTAGGGCGCGAAGTTCAGCACCGCCACGGCGACGCCCCAGAGAACCGGGTTCGGCACGCCGATCAAGAAGAGCACGAAGCCCACGGAGGTCCCCAACACGGCGTTGACGATGGAGGTCGTCACCATGTAGACGGAGAGATCCCGCTCGATGCCCCGGATGATGCGCAGGAGGCGTTTCTGCTGATCCAGCGTGGGTAACATGGAGATCGTGCGACGCAGGAACGTCTGACCGGAGGCCAAGAGCAGAAAGAGCAGGAACGCGGCGGCCACGGAGCCGACGACGAGCGACCGGGCGCCCCCGATGATGCGGGCGCTGAGCAGTTCGGGCGCGAGCCTCACGACCTCGGGCTGGGCAGCTTCGCTGGGGGCGCCTGTGGATACGCTGGCCACCTCATCGACGGCTTCGCGCATCTCGCCGAAGCGCTGGGTGATGCCGCGGAGGCGGATCTCGGCTTGCGCCGCGTCTGTGGGCAGACGCGAAAGCATTCTCGAGGCGGGCGGCGCGAGGAGGTACGCGCTCATGCTGACCGTCAAGATGAACGTCAGGAAGACCACGACGGTGCCGAACATCTCTGGAATGCCGAAGCTATGCAGTAGGCGGATGAGGGGCTTGAGCAAGAAACCGACCAGGGCCGCCACGGCGA
>CAZBCN010000006.1:11305-78184 GCA_964490285.1 uncultured Gemmatimonas sp.
TGCAGTAGGCGGATGAGGGGCTTGAGCAAGAAACCGACCAGGGCCGCCACGGCGATCGGTACGAGCAGCGTGCGGGCAAGATAGAGCGTATACAACACGCCGAGGACGAGCAGCCCCACGAGGGCGGTCGCGGCAACGCCCCCGGGCGTGCCAAGGTCCGCCTTCGGAAGCTGCGCGGTATCTGCGTGCGGAGCGTCTCCCGCGAGACGCTGGATGATGCGCGCTCCCTTTCGTTTCTTCCGTGGTTGGGAGCCGAGAGGTTGGGGGGAGCGATCGGTGGGCGGCTTGGTCACGTCTCATGACGACTCAAGAGTCGAGCCAGCACGCGGGAGTTCGCAGTTCGGTTCGCTCGGGCTGGTCCTCGACGTCACGAGCCGACCGAGAGGACCCGGTGCACGTTTCATGCGACACTTTGGTGCGCGAAGCTTGCCGCGGCAGCGCAACAGACAGCGAGCCCGCGGCCCCCGGGCGACAGGCTCGGTGCTCTACATCGGCTCGAGGCGACGCGGCACCGTTATTGCGAATCGTCATCGCAGCGGGGCTCTGTCCCGCGACAACCATGCGAGGGCCCCATGAGCACGACAACCGTGATCATCATCCTGCTGCTGTTCCTCCTCCTCGGCGGGGGCTGGGGCTACTCGCGCCGCGGACGGTAGGCTTCGCGTCAGGGACGCACCGCAGCCTCGGCGAGGGTGAGCGTCGCGGCGTCGGCATCCAACCGCGCCATACCGCCCACGGGTAGCGTACAGTTGTGCTGAACGTGACCGAACGGTAGATCCGCCACGGCTGGAATGCCGAGTCGCTCCGCCACCTCGGCGAGCACCTCTTCCACGGGGCTCTCGCGAGAGTCGGGCGACTCGGTGAACCGGCCGTAGGCCAGGCCAAGTGCGCCGTCCGTGATTCCCGACGCGTGGAGCTGGAAGAGCATCCGGTCCACTCGGTACGCCGGCTCCGCAACGTCCTCCAAGAAGAGGATGCAGCCGCGGGCGTTCAGCGCGTGCCGGGTCCCGCACATGGCAGCGAGAATCGCGAGGTTGCCCCCGACCAGGGGCGCCTCCACCCGCCCCGGGACCAGCGTCCGGGACACGGGGTCGTCGGACCCGGACGTCAACGTCCCAGGCGCTTCGGCATCGAACAGCATGCGACGAAATGCCGCCTCCGTCTCCCCAGGGAAGTCGCTGCTCGGGTGGGGTCCGTGAAAGGAGATCACCCCCAGCGCGGCGTGGCGCGCGTGGATGGAGGTGTTGTCGCTGAAGCCGATGAACGGGATCGGGTCCTCGAGCTGTCGCCTCAGATCCAGATCATCGAGGATGCGGAGCGTCCCGTATCCTCCGCGCAGCGCCCAGATACCATCGATGGAGCGGTCGTCGAACGCGGCCTGGAGATCGGCGAGACGCTCCGCGTCGGTGCCGGCCATGTACCGGTGACGCCCCTGCGCCCGCGGGAAGACGACCGGCTCGAGCCCGAGCGCGCGACAACGATCAGCCGATCGATCCACTCCGCGTGCGTCCACGGGACCCGCGGGCGCCACCAGCGCGACGCGGGATCCGGGGCGAAACGCCCGAGGCCGGACCGACGGTGCGCGAGCCCCACGGGGTGCCGATGTCATGGTAGGATTATCGACCACTCGCATCCCGAGGGCGAGGACTTGAACCCGTCGTCACGCTTCGTCCACTGGCCAGACGCCTGGCCGTTCAGACCCGGCGCCCCGGCCGTGGAGGCCCGCGGGGGCATGGCTGCGACCACGGATCGCCTCGCGAGTCGCATCGGTGTCGACGCGCTGGAGGCGGGCGGCAACGCGGTGGACGCCGCGGTGGCCATCTCGTTCGCGCTCGCGGTCGTGAATCCCGAGGCCGGGAACATCGGCGGGAGCGGGTTCATGCTCGTACGCGCCCCCGATGGAACGACGGCCGCGCTGGACTATCGCGCCCGTGCGCCGCGCGGGGCCACGCGGGACATGTTCCTCGACGCTGCCGGCACCCCCACGAATGAGTCCGAGATCGGGCATCTCGCGGTGGCCGTGCCGGGCTCCGTGCAGGGGCTCGCGGACGCCCATGCCCGCTTCGGCTCCTTGGCCTGGGAGCGCCTCGTCGAGCCCGCGGTCCGTCTCGCCCGCGACGGCTTCGTGGTCGAGCACCGCCTCGTCCGTTCGTACGAGCCGCACATCGTCGCAGGCCTGAGCAGGTTTCCTCCGAGCGCCGCGATCTTCCTTCCCGGCGGGGCGGTCCCCCGAGAGGGAGACCTCTTCTGCCAGCCCGACCTGGCGCGAACGCTCGAGCGCATCCGCGACCGGGGAGCCGAGGGCTTCTATCGCGGCGAGACCGCCGACCTCCTGGTGGAGGCGTCGCGGCGCGGCGGGGGCATCCTCACGCACGAGGACCTCTCGTCGTACGCGACGGCCTGGCGTGAGCCGGTCCGCTTCGGCTATCGGGGTCACACCGTCGTGTCGATGCCGCCCTCCTCGTCGGGAGGTGTCACGCTGGCCCTGACCGCGCATATCCTGTCCGCGTGGGATCTCGGTGACCTCCCTTGGCACGGCGAGAAGCACGTGCACCTGCTCGCGGAGGCGTGGAGGCGGGCCTACGCGGACCGCAACCACTACCTCGCCGACCCTGACCACGCGAGGGTCCCGCTCGACGTGCTCACCTCCCCCGCCTACGGCGGTTGGCGGGCACGCGACATCCGCGAGGACCGGGCGAGCCGGTCCCTCGACGTGGGTCCAGGACCAGGAGCCTTCGAAGGGACGCACACCACGCACGTCTCCGTCGTGGACGCGCGTGGGGGCGCCGTCTCCCTCACCACGACGCTCAACACCTGGTTCGGCAGCAAGGTGGTGGCGGAAGGGACGGGCGTGCTCCTCAACAACGAGATGGACGACTTCACCGCCAAGCCGGGCGCGCCGAACTTCTTCGGGCTCGTCCAGGGCGCGGCCAACGCGATCGCGCCGGGCAAGCGCATGCTCTCGGCGATGACGCCGACGATGGTCCTGGATCCCTCGGGGCGACTGTCTCTCGTCGTCGGAACCCCCGGCGGCGCCACGATCATGACCACCGCCTTCCAGGTGATCTCGAACTTGCTGGACCACCGCATGAGCCTGCCCGATGCCGTGGCCGCTCCGCGCGTGCATCACCAGCACCTCCCGGACCGGATCCAGGTCGAGCCGGGCGGGGTGCCGCCCGCCGTCGCGGAAGCGCTCCGCTCCAGAGGGCACACGGTCGTGGAGGGACCGGAGCACACCGGCGACGTCCAGGCGATTCGGGTGGGCGATGACGGCACGCTCGAAGGCGTCGCAGATCCCCGGCGCGGCGGGGTCGCCCTCGGACGCTGACGGAGGACGGAGCTCAGCCCCCCGTGCGCGCCTTCAGCGCATCGAGCAGCTTCCCATGGATCCCCCCGAAGCCGCCGTTCGACATGACGAGAAGGACGTCTCCGGAACGCGCCTCGGACGCCATCGTCCGTACGATATCCGCGACCTCGGGGATGTAGTCTGCCGCGACGCCATCGGCTCGCACCCCCGCGACCAGCTCCGACGGATCCATGCCGGTGCGACGGTCGTAGCGCTCCGGGTGGAAGAGCCCCGCGAGGATCACGCGGTCGGCGGTCGCGAGAGCGGCACGAAACGCGTCCTGGAATTCACGGCGCTGCGCCGTGTAGCTCCGTGGCTCGAAGATCGCAACCACACGCGCGCCCGCAAAACGCTGGCGGACCGCGTGGATGGTCTCGCGCACGGCGGTCGGATGGTGCGCGAAGTCGTCGACGACCCGCACCCCTCCGACCTCGCCGCGGAGCTCCATCCGCCTGCGCACGCTCTCGAACGAAGCGAGACCCTGGCGGATGCCCTCCCACGACGCGCCCACCGCCCGGGCCGCGGCCACGGCCGCGAGACAGTTCTTCACGTTGAAGCCACCTGTGAGCGGCGTCGCGAATCGCCCGAGCGAGGCCCCGTCATGGAGCAACGTGAACGTCGAGCCGTCCGCACCGTACTCGATGTCCTGCGCGCGCCAGCGCGGGTGGACGCCCGTGGCGCCGCTTCCCTCGTCGAGTGCGTACGACTCCACCGGCGCGAATGAGCGGGCCGCGAGATCACGCTCGAAGTCCCCCTCCCATCCGAGGACGAGCGCGCCCGTGCGGGGTACGAGGTTCACGAAGCGCTCGAACGCGAAACGATAGGCGATCTCGTCTCGATAGATATCGGCGTGGTCGAACTCCACGTTGGTCACCACCGCCGTGCGTGGCAGGTAGTGCCACATCTTGGGGCCCTTGTCGAAGTACGCCGTGTCGTACTCGTCGGCCTCGACCACGAAGAAACTCGAGCCGCGCAGCCGGAAGGAGCTGCCGAAGTTCTCCGCCACCCCTCCTATCAGGAACGACGGGTCGAGCCCGGCGCATTCCAGGAGCCAGGCGAGGATCGACGTCGTGGTGGTCTTTCCGTGCGTACCGGCCACGGCGAGCACGTGCCTGCCACGCAGAAACTCCTCCTTCAGCACCACGGCCGCCGAAGTGTATCGGAGGCCCCGGTCCAGCACCGCCTCCAACTCCTCATTGCCGCGACTGATCGCATTCCCCACGACCACGACATCAGGAGTCGGATCGAGGTTCGCCGGATCGAACTCTCGTGCGTAGGTGATGCCCAGCTCTTCGAGCATCGTGGACATGGGTGGGTACACGCCCTCGTCCGAACCCGTGACGGTATGTCCTTTCGCCCGCAGCAGACCCGCCAGCGACGCCATGGCGGTCCCGGCGATGCCTATGAAGTGATAGCGCATCAGCCGAAGAGCAGGCTCACGGTCCACACCGCGAGCAGCGTCGCGGCGAAGTCGGCGGTGAGGCCCGCGCCGATCGCATGGCGGGTGCGGCGAATGTTCACCGCGCCGAAGTACACCGCGACGACGTAGAACGTCGTCTCGCTCGAGCCGTACATCACCGCGGCCATCTTCACGAGTATCGAGTCCTCACCGTACGTGCGGATCATCTCGGCGACGAGCGCGGCGGAGCCCGAACCGCTCAGCGGTCGCAGGATCGCCATGGGGAGGACCTCCGCCGGGAAACCGATCAATGCCAGCACCGGGCGCAGCACGTCCGTCATGAAGTCCATCGCACCGCTGGCACGGAACATCCCGATCGCGAACAGGATGGCGACGAGGTAGGGGATG
The DNA here is from genome assembly GCA_964490285.1 of uncultured Gemmatimonas sp. Classification (GTDB taxonomy): domain Bacteria; phylum Gemmatimonadota; class Gemmatimonadetes; order Longimicrobiales; family Gaopeijiaceae; genus UBA2982. The sequence continues at coordinate 16,459 of CAZBCN010000006.1, forward strand.
ATGCGCACCGCGACCTGGAAGCCCTCCTTGGCACCGTCGACGAACGCCTCGTAGACGGGCACGCGCTTGTAGAGCCCGTAGATCGGGAAGGCCACGAGCACCGCTGGAATCACGAAGACCGAGACGAGACCGATCGTTTGGCGGATGATTTCCATGGAGCTTCAGACCGACCCGCTCGACGGGGGCGCGGCCGCGGCTGCCCCACCCCGATGGGGATCCGTGGCGCGGTTCCCCGGCAGGCGTCCGTAGACTCGGACGGCGACGATGGCTACGACCAGCGAGAGCCCGGTGGTGATCAGAATGGGGAAGATCAGCTGATTGACCCCGAGTCCGAGCAGCGCAAGCAGCAGCACGGGCGGCATGATCTGCACGCTCGCGGTGTTGATCGCGAGAAGCATGACCATGGAGTTGGTCGCCGTTTCCTTCTCGGGGTTGAGCGTCTGGAGCTCCTCCATCGCCTTGATCCCGAACGGCGTCGCCGCATTGCCGAGCCCGAAAACGTTCGCCGTCAGGTTGAGCGCGATCATGCTGAGCGCCGGGTGGTCCGGCGGGATCTCGGGGAAGAGCGGGCGGAGCACGGGCCGGACGAAGCGCACCAGCGAATGGATGATGCCTGCCTGCTCGCCGATCTTGAGGAGCCCCAGGAAGAGCGCGAGCACGCCGATCAGGCCGAGCGCGATCTCCGCGGCGGTCGTGGCGAAGTCGAGGGCCGCCTGCCCGATCGCGTTCATCTTGACGAAGCGGACGGGTTCGAACCGGACGGCGGCTCCGATCACGCTCGTGGCTCCGGCGGCTGGAACGGCGAACTGCGTGAGCGTGCCCTGCAGCTCGCCGTCCTGGGACTGCGACACGCCTCGAATGGTGGCGAGTGGCTCGGGGAGCGATGCGCCCGCGTCGAAGCGCAACTGCCGGCCCTCGAGCGACTGGACGAGCTCTCCTGCATAGGTTGCGGCCGGCACGGCCTCCGTGCCGTAGAAGGCCCGGTACGCATTCGGCTCGAGGCGGATCTCGACGGTGACGGCCCGCGCCTCCGCGTCGTAGTCCGCCGGCACCACCACCTCGACCGGCAGGGACTCCCCGTTTCGATAGGTGCCGCGCGCGAGGTCCCCCACATCGAACCAGAGCGCGAAGACCAAGCTGGCGACGATCAGCCCGGACCAGATGTAGTTGAGCATCGACGCGGGACCGGGTGGGACGGCTGCAGGCGGGTGGGCTCTAACTATCGACGCGGCGCGGGGTCCCGCAAGGCGCCCGCCGCCTGCGGGACTCCATCGGATCCCGTGACCCGGTTACAATCCGTCGACCCACGGCGAGGGAGCGACAGCATGGAGGAGACGGCGGACCCGGGCACGCGAGCGCAGGGGCGTGTATCGGTCTCCGGTCTCCGGTCCCGCAAGGGAGGTCAGCCGATCGTCTGCCTGACGGCCTATACGACTCCGGTCGCGCAGCGCCTCGATCCGTACGTGGACCTCCTGCTCGTCGGCGACTCGGTAGCCATGGTCGTTTACGGCATGGGCACCACGCGAGACGTGACGCTGGAGACGATGATCGCGCATGGGGCGGCCGTCATGCGCGGCGCGAAGCGAGCATGTGTGATCGTCGATCTTCCGCGCGGCTCGTACGAGCGGAGCCCTCAGTACGCGTTCGCGTCCGCGAGCCAGGTCATGGACCGGACCGGCGCGCAGGGCGTGAAGATGGAGGGCGGCGTCGAGCTCGCCGAAACGATCCAACATCTGGTCGAGCGCGGGATCCCGGTGATGGGGCACGTGGGGCTGCTGCCCCAGCGCGTGAGCCATCGACGTGACTTCAAGATCCAGGGTCGGGACGAGGACTCCTGGCGACGCGTCTTCGAGGATGGACTCGCGGTCGCCGAGTCCGGCGCCTTCTGTATGGTGATCGAAGGCACGGTGGAGCCGCTCGCACGCGCGCTGACCGAGGCGGTCCCGATCCCGACGATCGGCATCGGCGCCTCGCCTTCGTGCGACGGCCAGATCCTCGTCACCGACGACCTGCTCGGTCTGTTCAGCGATTTCACGCCGAAGTTCGTCAAGCGCTACGCCGAGATCGGCGAGGCGATCGAGCGCGCGGTCGCGACCTACGCCGAGGACGTCCGGGCAAGGGCGTTCCCCGGCCCCGAGCACACCTTCCGCGAGCGCTGACGGATGGTCACCGTCACCACGGTCGCCGCGCTGCGCGCGCGGATCAGGGACTGGCGCCGAGCCGGAGATTCCATCGGGCTCGTCCCGACCATGGGGGCGCTGCACGCAGGACACCTGAGCCTGATCCGTCACGTGCGCGCACTGACGACACGCACGTGCGCGACGGTCTTCGTGAACCCCACGCAATTCGCGCCGGGCGAGGACTTCGCCAAGTATCCGCGCGATCCGAGCGGCGACGAAGCGCGGCTGCGCAGCGAGGGCGTGGATGTCCTCTTCATGCCCGATGTCTCCGAGATGTACGCCGCCGATCACTCGACGCGGGTGCGCGTCGAGGGCCTCGGTGACACGCTCGACGGCACGTTTCGCCCCGGACACTTCGAGGGCGTCGCGACCGTCGTGACCAAGCTGCTCCTCCAGGCGCTCCCCGACGTCGCCGTCTTCGGTGAGAAAGACTGGCAACAGCTGCAGGTGGTCATGCGTCTGGTCCGCGACCTCGATGTCCCCGTTCGGATCGAAGCCGCACCCACGGTGCGTGAGGCGGATGGGCTCGCGCTCTCGTCGCGCAATGCCTACCTGACGCCTGAAGAGCGAGCCATCGCGCCGGCGCTCTTCAGTATTCTCACTCGTGTCGCAGTACACGTCGCTGCGGGCGGCTCTCCTGAGCGCGAGTGTGCGAGGGCCGTGGGTGATCTCGAGCAGGCCGGCTTCGGCCGCGTCGATTACGTGACGGTGCGAGACGCCGAGACACTCGAGCCCGTGCACGACCCATCACGCCCCGCCCGGGTGCTCGCCGCCGCCTGGCTCGGACGAGCTCGACTGATCGACAACGTACCAGTTTCCCAACCCCAAACCGCCCCAAGTCCATGACGATCCCCTTCAGCACCTTCGCTTCGTCCATCCGTGTCGAGACGGCCTTCTCCGTCCTCGCCGTCGCCAAGCGCCTCAAGGCCGAGGGCAAGGACGTCGTCGAGCTCGAGATCGGCGACAGCCCCTTCGCCACCCCGACGGTCGCAGTCGACGCCGCGGCGCGGGCGGTTCGCGAGGGCCATACGCGGTACGGCCCGTCGATGGGTCTACCGGAGTATCGGTCGGCGGCGGCGACCTACCTGAACCGCGAGTACGCGCTCGGCGTCTCCGCCGAGAACGTGATCGCCGGCCAGGGTGCGAAGATCTTCGAGCAACTGTTCTGCGAGGCGTTCCTCGACGCCGGCGACGGCGTCCTCGTCTTCAGTCCCCACTTCCCCACCTATCCTCCCAACATCGAGCGGCGCGCCGCCCGTGTGGTGCTCTCGCGGCTGGAGGCTTCGCGCGACTTCCGGCCCGATCCCGCCGAGGTGCGCCGCTTCCTGAAGGACGATCCGCGCCCTCGCGCCATCTTCCTCAACAGCCCGCACAACCCTACCGGGGGCGTGGCCACGCTCGACGACTTCCGTGCCATCGCGGAAGCGGTGAAGGGAACCGACATCGTCATCTTCAGCGACGAACCGTACGACCGCATGGTCTGGAAGGGTCGCCACCATTCGCCCCTCGAGGTGCCGGGGATGATGGAGAGGACCGTGGCCGCCTACACCTTCTCGAAGTCGTTCAGCATGAGCGGGTGGCGGTTGGGATTCGCGGTGGGTGCACCCGCGACCATCGACATGCTCGGCAAGCTGACGAACACGACGCTCTCATGCGTGCCTCCGTTCGTGCAGATGGCCGGGGTCGCGGCCCTCGAGCACGCCCGTGACGAGCGCGACCGCACCATGCAGGAGTTCAGGAGAAAGATCGAGCTCCTGGTGGCCGCGCTCGGCCGCGTCGAGGGCATCACCTGTGCCATGCCTGGTGGGACGTTCTACGCGTTCCCCTCCGTAGCGGGTGTCTGCAACCGGCTCGGCATCACCTCGCACGGACTCGCCATGTACCTGCTCGAGGGCGCCGACCCGAAGCGCGGTGTCGCCTGCTTGGGCGGGGAGTGCTTCGGCGAGGCGGGTGCCGGCTTCCTGCGTCTCAGCTGCGCGGAGCCGGATGACCGGCTGAGCACGGCGGTCGACTTCATCGCGGCCGCGGTGACGCGTGGGGACCGGGTGTCGGGGTATCTGGCGGGTCATCCAGAGTACCGACTGGCCGAGCCGTACGGCGTCTAGGCGCGCCCCATCCCCGGTGCGGCCAGGGAACCGTCGCGGGATCCGCGCACACGAAGCCGGTGCCGGACTCGCTCGTGCCGGGCGAAACCCGACGCCCCGCCTGGGCGTAGGGTGGGGCGTCGGGATGACCATCGCGACTCGCGAGGAACGATGATCGAGTTCTTGGGAGAGCTGCGCTACGCCGGCAGGATGCTGCTCAAGCACCCCGGCGTTTCCGGTCTCGCGATCGTCGCGCTCGGACTGGGAATCGGGCTGCCCGCCGTGATGTTCAGCATCGTCTACGGCGGGATGCTTCGCCCGCTCCCCTTCGAGAACGGCGAGCGACTCCTCACCGTCGGATGGGTGGATCGCGAGCTCGACTCGGACGTGTTGGGGGTCCCGGCGCACGACTACTACGACTGGGTCGCGACGCAGAGCTCGTACGACCAGCTCGCCGCCTATTACGAAGGCACGGTCAACGTCCGCTGGATCGACGCGCCAGAGCGCTTCGACGGCGCGTTCGTCACGTCGAATTTTTTCAGCACGCTCGGCGTGCAACCGCAGGCCGGTAGGGTGTTCCGCGAGGAAGAAGATGACTTCGGCTCCCCGGCCACGGTCGTCTTGTCCCACCGCATCTGGGCGGATCGCTTCGGCTCCGATCCGGCGGTGCTCGGCCAGGTCGTGACGGTGAACGGGGAGCCCGCCGAGATCATCGGTGTCATGCCGGACGGATTCCGCTTTCCCAACGTTCAGGAGATCTGGGTGCCGCTGCGCCGCGACGTGCTCGGCGTGCCGCGCGGCGAGGGCTTCCCGCTCACCGTGTTCGGGACGCTCGCCGAGGGGGTGACACGGGACGCAGCCATGCTCGAGCTGTCCGGCATCATGTCGCGCCTGGCCCTTGAGTATCCCGATACGAACGAGCGCATGGTCACGCCGGCGATGCTCCCCTTCCCCGAGCGATTCATCGGCCCAGAGGGGAAGGCGCTGCTCTACAGCATGCTCGCCACGGTCTCGCTCGTGTTGCTGATCGCTTGCGCCAACGTGGCGAACCTGCTGCTCGCCCGTGCAGCAGTCCGCACACGTGAGGTCGGCATCCGCACCGCGATCGGAGCCAGCCGCGCGCGCGTGATCCGCCAGATGGTCCTGGAGGCCTTTGCCATCGCCGCGGTCGCGGCTCTCCTCGGTACGGGCGTCGCCTGGCTGGGCACTGAGTACTTCGCGCGAGCGATCGTGGTGTCGAATCCGCCTTTCTGGATGGTCTTCCGGCTCGATGCCCCCGTGCTGGTCTTCATCGTCTTGGGAGCGATGGTCGCCGCGCTGGTGGCGGGCGGCATCCCGGCGCTCAAGGCCTCCGGCGCGGATGTGAGCTCGGTGCTCAAGGACGAGTCGCGCGGATCGTCGAGCCTCCGCATCGGGCGGCTGAGCCGCGTGCTCGTGGTCGGGCAGATCGCGATGTCGCTGGGGCTGCTCGTGGCAGCCGGGCTCATGACCAAGAGCATCGCCACCCTCCGAAACTACGACTACCCGTTCGAGACCGATGCGGTCTTCACGGCGCGTGTCGGGCTCTTCGAGGCGGACTTCCCGGACTCGGTCTCCCGCCATGCCTTCTATCGCGACGTCGAGGCGCGTCTCCGAGAGATCCCGGAGGTTCGCTTCGCCGCCCTCGGGACCGTGCTGCCGGGACTCGGCTCGGGAGGTGGCTTCATCGCCATCGAGGGCGCGACGTACGCCCAGGACGGCGACTACCCACGGGCGGAGTCGGGCCAGGTGAGCCCGGGATACTTCGCCACCGTCGGTGCCGAAGTCCTGCGCGGCCGCGAGTTCGACCTCCAGGACGACGCCGACGCCATGCCGGTCGCCATCGTCAACCAGAGTTTCGGCGACCGCCATTTTCCAGCCGGGAACGCCCTGGGTGCTCGATTTCGCGAGGGCAACGCGAGCAGCACCCAGCCCTGGCGAACCATCGTGGGCGTGGTCCCCGACCTGCACATGCAGGGCATGAGCGACACGCGATCCGACCAGTCGGGCTACTACGTCCCCATCGCTCAAGGCGACGCGCGCTTCATGAGTCTTCTCGCGCGGGGCCCGGCGGACCCGATGTCGCTCAGCGCAGCGGTCCGCTCCGCCGTGGCCTCGGTGCATCCCGATACCCCGCTCTATTTCGTGCAGACGCTCCAGTCGCGCATCGACGAAGAGACCTGGGTCTTCAACATCTTCGGGACGCTCTTCCTCGCCTTCGGCGGCGTCGCGCTCTTCCTCGCGTCGATCGGCCTCTACGGGGTGATGGCGTTCACCGTCGCACGGCGCACGCCCGAGGTCGGCATTCGCCTCGCGTTGGGCGCGACCCGGGGCCAAGTGCTCTCGCTGGTCATGCGGCAGGGGCTCGGTCAGGTCGCGCTCGGCCTCCTACTGGGCTCCGGCGTGGCCGCGCTCGCCTCTCGGGGCCTCGCGCTCGTCCTATTCCAAGTGAGCCCCTACGACCCGATCGTGTTCAGTGGGATTGCCTTCGTTCTCGCTTCGACCGGCGCGCTCGCCACGCTGATCCCGGCGAGCCGAGCGAGCAAGGCCGACCCCGCGAATGCCCTGCGGTACGACTGACGATCGGCTAGAAGAAGGGGTCGATGATCACAAAGACCAGATAGCCTGCTATCGCCAGAAGGGTCACGACCACCGATATCTTGGTCGCGAGCGACACCTCGTCGAGAAACGACCCCTCCGATTTCTCGGGCTCCGGGCCCCCGCGTTCGTTCATGCCAGTTCGCCGGCGGCTCAGGCCTCCGGCCGTCCCGCGTTGATGAGCACCTCGGCGACGGTGACGTCCACCTTCGCGCCCGCCACGTTCAGCGTCGTCTTGAACGGCACCCAGAGGCTCTCGATGGGCAGGAAACCCTCCATGTCGATCTGGATCGTCAGCTCCGCGGGTCCGGCAGCAGTCGCGGCCTCTCCGACGAGCACGACCCTCCTGGGCACGAACATGGTCGTATCGACGTAGAGGCGAACCGACTTGGCGGTGAACTCCGTCGAGCCCGCGCCGCTCGGGGGCAGGATCGCCAGCACGCTCGCGTCGTCGACCGCGATCACGTGCACCGTGAAGTTTCCGATCGGCTCGGTCCCCTCGTAACGCCCGTGCTCGATCAGCCGCGGACCATAGAGGAAGACGTCTCCCAAACCGAACTCCTCCCCGGCAAGACTCAGACTGAACCCCTGCCCGTCCGACATCTGGAGTCGGAAGACCGGATGTCCGCCGATCAGCTCCTTCTCGAAGTAGCTGAACGTCTCGACACCCATGACCAACTGGGTCAGCGTGTAGTCCTGCACACCGGCTGCCTGGCGCTCGGCGGCCGCGTACATGCCTTCCATCACCTCCGTGACGGACTGCGCTCCCGCCGGACGCGTCGCGACGAGCGCGAAAACGATCGCGGAACCGAGACTTGCGGCGATGCGACGCATGTTCATCTCCTGGCGGCCCGTTCGGCCGTCTCGACTCGACGCAGCTCCGAGCCGGGCCCCGGCTCGGTCAGAACGACGAGCCCAGCGAGCCCGCGAGGAGCTCTTCACCGAGGTAACTCTCGACGATCTCTCGCACGACCTTTCCGAGCCCATCGAGGTCCGCGGGCTTCTGGTAGAACGCGACCGCTCCGAGTGCCATCGACCTGTCCTCGGCCTTGGGATCGGGCGAGGAGGTGAGCACGACGACCGGGAGCTTGTCCGCGCCGCGTTTCTCCTGGATCCACCTGAGGACCTCGAATCCGTCGATCTCGGGCATGATCAGGTCGAGGATGATCAGCGACGGCATGGGATGCGAGCGACGGTCCTGGAAAGGAGGCGTCCCGGCGAGGTAGGCGATCCCCTCGCGACCGTCCCCGGCGACTCGAACGTCCAGCCCGGGAAGCGCTCGGCGGGCAGCCACCCGAACGAGGATCGCGTGCTCACGCGCGTCCTCGACGACCAACAAGGTTGGATCTGGCATCAGCACGGATGGTACCCCCGCCGGATGGACACGCTCATCGTGGGCTCCTGGGGGGTTCTCGTAAGATGAGGCGCGCCATCCCTGCGCTCAAGCATGACGTTGGAGCGAGAGCGCGGCCGGGAGCGGCCTCGCGGGGGACCTAGCGGGCGGCCGTACGACCTAGTTTATTGCGCGAGGGACCTCACTCCACGGAGGTGTAGCATGGCCAAGAAGGCCGCGAAGAAGAAGCCGGCTAAGAATAGAGCTGCCAAGCCGAAGGCGAAGGCTCGGAAGAAGGCCAAGCCGACCGCGAAGAAGCGGGTTGCCGGCGTGAAGCGACGAGTGAAGGCAGCGGTGAAGCGCACAGCCGGAAAGGTGAAGTCGGCGGCGAAGAAGGCCGGCAAGAAGCTGGCGAAGCGGAAGAAGTCCGCTCCTCGCAAGGCGGCGCCCAAGAAGACCGCCGCGGCGAAGAAGCCGGCCGCGAAGCCCGCTCCGATGGTCCGCCGGGCGACGCCCGCGCCGGCTCCGGCGTCACCGCGACCTGCGCCAGCGCCGCCTCCTCCTCGGCCAGCCATGCCGGCTCCTGCTCCTCCGCGTCCGATGCCGGCGCCCGCGCCGCGGCCGCCGATGCCCGCCCCGGCCACGCCGCGACCGATGACGCCACCGACCCCACCGCGGGTCGCGCCGACTCCGTGGCCGAGGCCTACGCCTCCGTCCACTCCGCCCAGCGGCCCTGGGCCTGGCTCGAGAGACGACACCTAGCTGGGATCTTCGTGTATAGGACTGCGACCGGCCCGACGACCCGAGGTCGTCGGGCCGGCTCGCATCCACACGGCCGCATTCCTTAGATTCGATTCGATGCTTCGTTGGATCCCCCCAGTCGTCGTGGCCGCCCTCGTCTGGGCCGCGGCCACGCCATCGCCCGGCTTGGCGCAGGTCGCCACGCGATCGGAGGCGATCGGAGCGGGGCCAGCCGTCACGGATGACGACGGCATCGGGCGATACGTCTTCGCCGGGGTCGCGATCGACAGCTTCGCGACAGGATCGCCTTGGAAGACGCTCGCCAACGCGGTCAACGACCTCGAGGGAGTCCGGGAGGTCCTCCAGGAGCGCTACGGCTTCGAGTCCCCGGACGAATGGGTGCTCATCAACGCGGCTGCGACGAAGGACGCCATCGAAGAGCTGCTCGACATGCTGGACGATCCGGCGACGGGTCTGCGTCCCGACGACGCGCTCGTGTTCTTCTACGCCGGGCACGGGACTGAACGGGTCGACAGCATCGTGACCGGTGACGTCCAGCGGAGGGGCTACCTGGTGCCCCACGACGTGACGAAGTCTCTCTCCGAGGCGCGTCGGCAGTACATGGAGATCAGCGAGCTGGTGGAGGCCCTGAGCGTGCTCGGCGCCAATCACGTACTCCTGATCCTCGACTCATGCCAGAGCGGTCTCGCGCTCACCGCCGACGACGGCCTCAAGGAGGAAGCGCGGGACTTCGAGATGTCTCAGCTCATCGAGGACATGGCTCGCAATCCCAGCCGGCTCGTGGTGACCTCCGCGCAGTCCAACCAACTCGCTGCCGACGGGGGACCCTTCGAGGGCCACTCCCTCTTCACCGGCTACCTCGTCGACGGTTTGTTGCGCGCGGCAGAGGGCGGAATTCCCGACACGCTCCAGACCGAGCGGGGCCGCCTGGTGACGAGTGAGCTCTTCGAGTACGTGCAGGAGCGAGTCGGTCGGGCCCCGGGATCGACCCAGACGCCGACCTTCGGGGCGTTCCTCGCGCGCGGCGACGCGCCACGAGGGCAGATGGTCTTCGAGTTCGCAGTGGATCCATTCGACGACGCGTACACCGAGGCGATGGAGTATTACCGCGACCGGTCGTACGAAGCCTTCGTCGAAGCCGCCGAGCTCGCGCTCGCGGAGGAGGACGAGGAGAACGGGCCGCGCGCGGAATATCTGCGATTCCGCATCGCGACCATCCCGAACTCGAGGAACGTAGCCGCCCAGGTGACCGCGCTTCGGCGTCTCAAGCGCTACGCCGACGAAGGAGTGACGATCCCCCTGGATGCGCTCAATCTCGACGAACTCCTGCTGATGGCAGAAGAGCTCTGCGCCAACCCCAAGCACGCCTGCCCGGCGGCGGGCGCGTGATTTCACTGTCGACCACGGTGAAGCACACGGCCTGGGCGTGGGTAGGTGTGTGCGTTCTCGCGGGGCCGGCGCTCGCGCAGGATCGATCGATCTTCACGGCTCTGGATACGGGAGACCGTGTGGTCGACGTGCTGAGCGGGCCGGCACGGGGCACGCTCTCCGCGGAGGACCTCATCGCCACCGGCGGCCGCCGCGTGCAGGTCTGGCGGCTGGAAGCCAACGTCGGCGACCAACTCCAGGTCGACCTCCGCTCAGGCGACTTCGACGCCTACGTGTACGTCGTGGGACCGGGTCTGGGCGAGGGCCTCGCGGACGATGACGGGGGCGATGGTCTGAATGCGCGTGTCTGCGTCACCCTCGACGAGCCGGGCGAGTACCGGGTGGTGGCCTCCGCACTGTCGAGTGCGACCGGCGGATTCACGCTCAGCGTGAGGCAACGCCCGGGCGTGACCAACGGAACGTGCCCGGAGGACGCCGGGGCCGCGACTTCCGCGGAGGTCGACGACATCGCTGACCTACCGCTCGATGGCCGAACGCTCGACATCGGTGCTGAGGCCGAGGGTAGGTTGTCCACCGCCGACGCCACGATCCTCGGCTCCCCCGCGCAGGCGTGGGCGCTGGAAGGCGTGGCCGGTCGGAGCGTATCCGTAGACCTGCGCTCGAGCGATTTCGACGCGTATCTCATGGTGGATGGCCCCGGACTCGAGAGCTGGCTCAGCAACGACGACGGAGCCGGTCGGTGCGATTCGCGGATTACGCTCGATTTCCCGGAGACCGGCGTGTACCGGGTGGTCGCGTCGACCCTCAACGACGGCATGGGTGAATATCGGCTCATCGTATCGGAGGAGCCGGGCCCCGTGAATGAAGAGGCCTGCATCCCGCCCTCGACCACGACGAGCGGTGGCGAGGAGGCAGTCGCGACCGTGGGTGCTCTCGCCTGGGAAGAGACCCGCGAAGGCACGCTCACCGGGTCGGAAGGTGAGTACATGGGGCGCCGCATGCAGGCCTGGACCCTCGAGGCCCAAGCAGGCACCAGGGTAGTGGTCGAGGTACGCTCCTCCGACTTCGACAGTTATACGTCTTTGACCGGTCCCGGCTTCGAGAGGAATCCGCCGTTCAACGACGACGGTGGTGGCAACCTGAATTCGCGTCTCTGCGCGGAGCTTCCGCAAACCGGAACGTACCGGGTGTTCGCAGGCCCCTATTCCGGCGGCGAGGCCGGACAGATCTACTCGGTTCGCGCCTCGGTGGCGGACGCCACCAGCCTGTGCACCGAGTTCGAGATGGCGCCCGAGGCGATCGCCGCCGTGCTTCGCCGACTGCCCACCGCTGGACGGTCGATCGCTCTCGGGGGCGACGCCGAGGGCCGGCTGGATGCTGCGGTCGACTCGCGCCACCCCGACACGAATCACCTGATCCAAGCGTGGAGCTTCGAGGGCGTAGCCGGACGCACCGTGTACGTGGACGTCGTGTCGGACGACTTCGATACCGTTCTCTACGCGCTCGGCGCGGGCATCGAGGGCATCCTCTTCCTCGACGACGCCGACGCCGGCTGCAACACGCGCATGTCGATCACGCCCTCCGAGTCGGGTCCCATCCTCCTCTTCCCCGGAGCGTACGCGGAGGACGGCTCGGGCGTATTCCGTGTCCGGGTCGCGAGCGAGCCCGGCCCGCTGGAGGACAACCAATGCGACTTCGGTGTGGCCGACGCCGCGGGCGTCGACGCCGGCCGGCTCGCGGGCCTCACGTCCGGCGAGGAACGTCCCGTCCAGCCGGTCACCTTGGCCGAGGGCACGCTCGGCTCGGACGATCAGCGGCTCGGCTCCGGGGAGCCGGCCCAGCCCTGGTCCCTTTCCGTGAGCGCCGGTGAGGAGCTCGAGATCACGCTCATCTCGGAAGCGTTCGACCCCGTGCTCTACGTCGACGGGGCGTCGCTCCCCGAGGCACTCATGGACGACGACAGCGCCGGCGACCTCGACTCCAGGATCACCCTGACGGTGCCCGCCGACGGAGTGCTCAGGATCGTGGCGAGCGCGTTCGCCTCCGACGCCGCGGGCGACTACGAGATACGGATCGTCCGCCGTACCCCGTAGCCGCCCCGCTCACGTCGATCAACGCTGACGGAAGAAGTCCGCCACCGTCATGTTCTGGCGATCACCGCGGATCTGAGGCTCCTGCAGCTCCCTGTTCTCGCGCGAGTAGGTCGTCACGTCGGCGAAGACCTGCCGGTGCACCTGCGCCAGGGTAGTGTTCGGAGATGCCTCGGTGAGATGCTGCCCGAGGAAGTACGCGAAGACGCTCGAGCCCCCGCCGAGCTCGGGCCCTCCGACCCATGACACCTGCATATCGGTGGAGGCACCCCACATGACGTGGCGCTGCGGCGTCTCCATCACCCGCGCGATCGCGCCGAAATCACCGAAGCCGAGCGAGAAATCGGTCAGGTTCGCCGCCTTGAGATCACTCGTGATGAAGTTGGTCGGCATGCGAACGTGCTCCGCGATCCCCGGAGCGCTCAGGTCGACCATCTTCGCGGTCGCTCCGCGCGTGACGGATCCCGAGAAACATGCGTCGACCGCAACCATCGAACGGCCCGCGTCGAGCGTCTCGATCAGGTAGCCGAGCTCCTCATCAAGGATCACCGAAGACTCGCGGTCGGCGCCATACACATAGATGGCCTGATCGCCCTCCTCGTTCTCCGGATCGAGCGAGCCCGTCACGCCGATGTTCTCGCCGATCTGGGTCCCGTGACCCGAGTAGAAGAAGAACGCCAGCCCGTTCGGGCCCGCCTGGCCCAGGTGCTGCGCGATGCCCTGCGCGATGTTCTCGCGCGTGGCGTCGGAGTCGGTGAGGGTCACGACGTTTCCGGGCTCGAAGCCGAAGTGGCTCACGAGCATATCCTGCATGATGCTGACGTCCTCGAGGACGAACGGGCCGAGGTCGGCATCCGTTCCAGGATAGTCTGCGATGCCCACCAGGAGCGCGTAGCGCCCGTTCGGGTCGCCGCCCGTGCGGAACCCCGCAAACGGGACGCGCTGTGTCGAGGTAGCGCTCAGCGTGTACGCTCCCGTCGCGCCGTCCGCGTACGAGGTGACAAATACCGTATACGCTCCACCGGACGGGAGCGTCACCTCGACGCGGCTGTTCGTGCCCTCACTGTCGTCGTTCTCTGCGAGTACGTCGGTGCCCGCGAGGACGCCCAGGTACGTGTCGAAGTCTTCCGACGCCAAGGTCACGGTGACCTGGTCGCCCGCTCGTCCCTGGAGCGTCCAGGTGTGGTAGTGAGTCCCGTCGGCCACCGGATCGCTGGCCACGAGCTCACCGCCGGTCGCCCTCCCCGGCACGAGCACGCGCGACTCTTCACCGCCCGTGGGCAGCACGTCGACGGAGATGCCGTAGCGCCCCGTGGCGCCGCTACCATAGCTCGTCGCCATGGCCGCGTACGTTCCGGGTCCAACCGCGAGCGACAGTCCGGAGTTCGTCCCAACGAGGTCATCGTTATAGGCGAGGATCCCGCTCGCCTGACCGGGGGGGCCGTCAGCCAGCGCGACGTACGTGTCGAACGCGTCCGAGCTCATCGCGATCATGACCTCGCTCGGTTGCGTGACCTCGAAGGTCCAGACGTCCAGGAACGCGCCATTCTCCATCTTGGCGTCGGTGGTCTCGAGGGCCCCGGCCGTCATCTGGCCGGGAGCGATGGCGGCAATGCCCTTCTGCGCCTCGCCGTTGACGAGCGTCGTGGTCGCCTGCGCCATCCGCACGGCGCTGCTCTCGCCCCCCTTCGCGGAAAGGCCGGCGAGCGACTTGGAGCCCGGCACCTTCTCGGCTTCGCAAGCAGCCAGCGTCATACATGTCAGCAGCGCGCCGACGCTCGCTACGCGCCGGCCACGATCGGTTGTCAGCATTCTTCGATCTCCTAGTTGGGTTGGATGTTGATGATCACTTCACGGCTCACAGCCAGGTCGGGCTCCGAGCCGCCGGTCGAACGGGTGCGCTCCGACTCGAACCACGGGCGCAGATCCTGCGGAGCCTCCGTGGCGAAGACCTTCAAGACCTCTTCGCCGACGTCCCCTTCCGAGAGCCGAAAGCAGCGGTCGATCTCGCGGCCGGCGTCCAGCTGCTCCCCCGCCTGACCCTGGCGGGGCCAGAGGACCTCGACCTGCCCACCCGGACGGAGGTCGACCAAGTAGACGAACGCTCGCCGTCGGCCCCGATTCGCGACCCGGAGCCAGTAGGTGTCGCCCGGGCTCAGCCGCCACTGACCCCCGCCGAGGTTCTCGGCTCGAGACGCGGCGCCCGCCCAATCCGCGGGCGAGCAGTACGCCTGGCCACCCGGAGGCTGCACGAGCTGTGGCCGGGGGGATAGCTCGACGACGATGCCGAGCTCCGCGCTTTCGAACGTGAGGCGCCGCAGGTATCGGTTGCGCGCGTACTCCTCCACTCGGCCGATGACCTGCTGAGCCCCGGTGGCGAGCACACGGTCGTCGGCGATCACTCGCGCCTCGGGACGTCCACCCCGATCACCGATGACGACGTCGCCGCCTTCGTCGACGAGCTGCACCATGCCGGACCCCGCGAGGCGGTTCGACAGGCCGGCCCGGTCGGTCTCCCGGAGCGAGCCGTCGAGGCGAACACGGAGCACGAGGTCCCCATAGCTGCGCTGGGTCACGAACGCCCAGGCTCCGCGCACGTCCTCGGTGATGGACCCCGTCATCGCCTCGGCGAAGGAGCGCGTTGCCGACGCCTGCGTCACCAGGAGCGCGGCCAGCTCGGCGCGTTCGCCGGGCGTCGCCGTGCCCACGGGATGCACCGCCAGGCGCGTTCCCGGGTTGAGGCCGACCAGCGTGCCACCGGCCAAGACGACCCCTTCGGAAGTGACGGAGTCCACCACCACATACGGCATCTGCTGCGTGAGGCGATTCGAGAACAGGGAGACGTCTGCATCCCCCTCCATCTGAGGTGTCTGGTTGCTGACCTTCCCGAGCAGGCTGCGCGCGATCGTGGCGAAGAGGGCGCGGTTCGTCGTCCCGGGGCCTGCTTCTGGAAGCGCGCGGGCGATGGCGAAGCTGAGCGACCCGACCTTCGTGCGGCCATCGAGGTCGTAGGTCTCCTTCGCCATCTGGCGTGGGCTCGCGGCACTGAAGACCACGAAGGGCGCGAGATCGACCGCTCCGCGGGTCGCGGCCGGCCGCCCAA
This sequence comes from uncultured Gemmatimonas sp., assembly GCA_964490285.1. Lineage (GTDB taxonomy): Bacteria > Gemmatimonadota > Gemmatimonadetes > Longimicrobiales > Gaopeijiaceae > UBA2982. The sequence continues at coordinate 32,016 of CAZBCN010000006.1, forward strand.
CCTCGATCCCCGTCCCGCGGTCTTCCTCGGACGCTCCGCGCGCGGCAGGCGCCGTTCCCCCCACGAAGGCGGGAGGGCCGAGCGGCGCCTCCTCTCCGCGTGCAGGCAGCTCGTCGTCCACGCCCCTCGTCCCCGTTCCGGAGTAGCAGGCGTCCAGGAACACCGTCACGTTCCCGGTCCGTCCCGCGCGCGCACGGATCTGGACGATGTACTCCCCCAGCTCGTCGTCACGGATGTGGAGCGAGCCGTCGTAACCCTCGTAGAACTCCGCAGGCGCGCCGTACGGGACGAGCACCTCGTCCAGCCCGTCGAACTCCTCGTCCTCCGCGGGATTGTCGTTCGTGATCCGGTGCCCGTGCCCGGAGTAGTGGATCACGACCACGTCGCCTCGGTCCGTGTCGCGCACGAGCCGCTGGAGCGCCGAGCGAATGCCGTCCGCCGTGGCCTGCGAGTCGGGGAGCACGCGGATGTCTCGCGGAAGGAATCCCTGCCGCTCCAGCGCGCCCCGCACGAGGACCACGTCGTTCGCCGAGCTGAGGTCACGATACGCGAGAACCGCGCGCCCAGTCGCCGGGTTCACCGGCGGCGGGCCGTACTCCCCGATCGCGATGATCAGGGCCCGTTTCGTGCCCTCTTGAGCCGAGGCCGCCCCCCCACCGAGCAGCATGGTCGCGCAGGCGATGGCCGTCAGGCAGACCGCCGCCGGCCGCGGGCCGCACCGCAACGGGGTCGACATTCGGGTTTTGGGGGGCTTCAGAAGGGGCGGGACGAAATGAGTAGGGTTGGTGCGTCGCGATCGCAAGGCCGGCACCCGACGACTTCGGGTCGCGGGAATCGGCCGTGTGACACCGCCCACCCTGGCACGTTCCGCAGGTTCCACCCAGATTCGTTCCATAGTGGTCGTCTGCCCCAATGGAGCATCACACCCATGAAGAAAGCGATCTGCCTCGCCGTGCTGGCGGGGGCGTTCGCGATGGGCGCGCCGGTCGACGCACGCGCTCAGGGTCTGCTCGCGGTAGGCGAGATGGCACCCGATTTCGAGCTGCCGGGCGCGACCCGGTACGGTGCGCTCGCCAACCCCGTGCGCCTGAGCGACTACCGCGGCGAAACGGTCGTCCTCGCGTTCTTCTTCCGCGTCAGGACCCCTGGCTGAACAGTTCAAATGACGGCGTACCGTGATCAGTACGCGAGCCTATTCAACGACGGACAGAACGTGGTGGTGCTGGGCATCTCGAATGATTCGCAGCAAGAGCTCGGAGCCTGGCTGAAGGACGCGGACTTCCCCTTCGTCTTCGCGAGCGACGCGGCCAATAACGGCGCGACGTACACGCGATTCGGCGGGGGGCTCCGACCCAACAACATGGTCGACAGCCGTGCCGTGATCGTGGTCGGTCCCGACGGTCGGGTCGCCGCGACGATCCCGCAGTTCAACCAAGCCGACCCGATGGCGTACGAGCAGCTTGCCGAGATCGTGGACCGAGTGACCCCGGAGCCGGCCCAGTAGTAGAGGGCTCTCCGGAGCACGCAACGAAAGAGGGCCCGGCGCGGACGTCCGCGCCGGGCCCTCGGTCTTTTTCGGCAGTCCTGGGCGTCAGCTCCCGAGGAGCCGCGCCGCCGCGCCGACGAGATCCTGTTCGGCGCCTACGCCCGTGTAGGCCACCCTGCCCTGGGCGTCGAGCATGACGACGATGGACGTGGTCGTGGCGTTGTATGCGCGAACGGCGGCACCCCGGTCATCCCAGAGGAACGTGTACCCCGGGTCGTGATCCTCCAGGTGGCGCTGTACCCTGCGCACCGTCTGCGCGACGCCGACCGCGACCGCCACGATGTTGACCCGTTCACCGTGGCGCGCCTGGATCTGGTCCATCTGGGGCTGGAGCCTCTCGCAGATCTCGCACCAGGTCGCCCAGAACTCGATGATCGCGGGCTTGCCCCTCGTGAAGTCGATCAAGTCGACTGCGTTGCCCTCGAGGTCTTCGAGCGCCGCGCTGGGCCCCATCGTGCCGATCGGCAGGGAGACCGATCCCTCGCCCGCCGCCTGCGCCCGCACGCCGAGGGGGAGCGCCAGCACCAGGGTCAACGCGATGCGGAGCGACGATTTCCCGAGCATGGTCACCTCACAGGTTGTATCCGGCGGACACGAAGTAATACTCCGCCATGCCGAACATGATCAACGCGGCGATCCGCTTCACCCACACCATCCAGACACCCGACCGGGGCAGAAGCGCTAGGGTCCCGGAGAACAGGCCCACGGCCACGAGGAGCGCCGTCATTCCCAGCGAGAAGACGAACAGATAGACGAAGCCCATCAGGCCGGCCCCGGTGGCCGCGACCCAGGTGAGCACGACCGCGAAGGCCGGCGCGCCGCACGGCGCGGCGACCACGCCCGACATCGCCCCCATGAGGAACACGGCCCCGTAGGAGCCGCCCTCTGTCTGCGCCGCCCGCTGGAGCAGCTTCTGGGGCACGGGCACCGGGAGCACGTCGAGCATCACCAGCCCGAACAGGAGCAAGAGATTCCCGATCGCGAGCCGCGCCCACGGACTCGCGCTCACGGTCCCGAAGAGCTGGCCGCTCATTCCCGCGATCGCGCCGAGAACCGCGTACAGCATGGCGAGCCCCACCGCGTAGGTGAGCGTCAGGCCGATGGTCCGAGCCTTCGACTGTTGCTCCCTCGCAGTCCCCGCGATCACCGCGCTCGTGATGGGGATCATCGGATACACGCACGGTGTGAGGCTCGTGAGGAGGCCCGCGCCGAACATTGCACCCAATGCGAGCAATGGGCTCGAGGCCAGCGCCTCGGACAGGCCGCCCGGCGGCTCGATCTGCAGCAGGGAGTAGAGGGTCACGTCGGGAAAAGTGGCGGGAAACGTCCACCGACGACACTGCCTCGGATATATTCGTTGCCCCAGCAGCCGTCCACCTCGCCCGGACTCATCCGCCGTCGATGGAACACGCTACCCGCCCGCGCCCATGGCGCATCAAGACCCGCATGGCCTCCGGCCTCGTGGTCCTGATTCCCCTCGTCGTCACGCTCGCGGTCATCCGCTTCCTCTTCAATTTCACCTCCGGCATCCTGCTGCCGTTCCTCGACCCTGCGCTCGCGACTTGGCCCGCGGCGGCTCGGGCCGCTCTCTCCCTCGCCATCCTGCTGGTCACGGTCTACGTGCTGGGAGAGCTCGCGGCTCAGGCGGTGGGTCGCCGCGTGCTGGCGCTCGGGGAGCGCCTCGTGCTCAAGCTCCCCTTCGTGAAGGTCATCTACTCGGCGTCCAAGCAGGTGGTTGCGACGTTCCAGGGACAGAAGTCGCAGGCCTTCAAGTCGGTCGTCTTCGTGGAGTTCCCCCATCCGGGCCTGCGTGCCATCGGCTTCGTGACGTCCCGCATCGAGCGCGAGGACGGGTCGATCTGGAACCTCGTGTTCATTCCGACGACCCCCAACCCCACCACCGGATTCCTCCAGCTCGTGCCCCCGGAGCGCCTGACGCAGACCAACATCACGGTCGAGGACGGCATCAAGCTCGTCATGTCACTCGGGGTGCTGACGCCCGACCAATGGAACCCGTCCCGCGCGCCGACCGTAGGGTTCCCGGGCACGCCCCTCGGGACCCAACCGTAGGCACGAACCCGCATGGCGAAACGATCCAGGTCCAAGCTTCGGTTTCTGGCGGGATTCGGGCTCTTCTTCTCGGTGCTCTGGCTCCTGTGGGAGACGCCGGTCGTCTATCCCCTCAAGATCTTCGTCGTCCTGTTGCACGAGGTCAGTCACGCCATGGTCGCGGTCGCGACCGGGGGCTCGATCGACCGCATCACGCTCGATCCGTTTCAGGGCGGCGCGTGTCACTGCCCTGGCGGTAACGCCTTCCTCACGTTGAGCGCAGGTTACCTCGGGAGCTTGCTGTGGGGCGGGCTGATGCTCTCGGCGGCCCGCGCCAACCGGATCAAGTCCGAGTGGGTGAACGGCCTCATCGGCGCGCTGGTCATCGGCCTCACGGTGCTCTACGTGCGCAACGGCTTCGGGTTCGCGTTCGGGATCATCTTCGGGCTCGCGATGATCGTCGTGTCGCGGAAGCTCGGCGATGCGGTGAACCGGCCCCTCCTGCTCACCCTCGGCCTCACGAGCGCGCTCTACGCGATCCTGGATATCAAGAGCGACGTGCTCGACCGCCCCGAGGTTCGCTCGGATGCGTACATGCTCGCCGAGATCACGGGCGTGCCCACCTTGGCCTGGGGAGTCCTTTGGATCGGCGCGGCGCTCGGGTTCAGCTTCTGGCTCCTCCGTCGGGCCTACCGGGACGCCTGACGAGCACCCCCTGCCGGTGGGATCGTGGCGCGCACGACCTACCATCCATCGCGCCGTGCGCCGACGGTCTTGCACCCGTCCGGGCACTCTGTGTATGATGGCCCCGTTCCGCCCTTTGTCGACTCCAGATAGGAGGTGATCCCTTGTCTAGTCCGAGTACTCTGTCCAGCCTGGCACGGGCAAGCGATCGCCGGAGCGGCTTCTAGAAGCCGAACCGCCTGCTGTAAGTCGCTGTTCGCGCCGTACCCGGCCATCGCGCTGGGCTGCGACAGTGCCGACGCCACCGGGAAGTCAGTCCGGTGGCGTCGCTTTTTTCAGGGCGTGCTTCACGACTTCCACTTGATATTGCACCCCACACTGGGTAACTGACTCGCCGAGGGGACTTCTCCCGCGAGGACCGCGTCGCAAGCGGCCCGCAGATCCGCCCCCGTGACCGGCACGTCGAGGGAGGGACGACTCGAGTCGAACTGCCCTCTGTAGACGAGCCGGCGGTCGGCGTCGTAGAGGAAGAAGTCGGGCGTGCATGCAGCCGCGTATGCCCTCGCTGCTTCCTGAGACTCGTCGAAGAGGTACGGGAAGGTATAACCACGCCGAGACACCTCCTCGGCCATCTTCGCCGGGCTGTCGTCCGGGTAGCGGACGACGTCGTTCGCGCAGATCCCCACCATGGCCAGGCCCTTCGCACGATACTCGCGCCCGAAGCGCGCGAGCTCCGGGGCGATGTGTTTCACGAACGGGCAGTGGTTGGACAGGAACACGACGAGTAGCGCTCGAGCGCCGGCGAAATCCGCGAGCGAGACCGTGCGCCCCGTCGCGGGCTCGGGCAACAGGAACTCCGGAGCGACGCTTCCGAGCGGCGCCATCGTCGACGGAACGCGAACCATCGCATGCCCCCTGCACGGGTTCGTGGGACCTGAAGACCAACCCCCCTCGCCTCGGCGAGTGCCGCCTGCGGTTGCGCGTCGGGGTCTTCTGGGCTATTCATACGAACGTATGAGTGAGAAGCGATCCACGGCATCCCGCGGGCGCACCAGACCCCGCGCGCCCATGGGCGCGTCGACGCGCTCGGAGCTGATCACCGCGGGCCGCCGGCTGTTCGCTCAACGCGGCTACGACGGCGCATCGATTCGCGCGATCACGCGGGATGCGGGCGCGAACCTCGGCGCGGTCACCTACCATTTCGGCTCGAAGCGCGATCTCTACGCCGCTGTGCTCGAGGAGGGGTTGCGACCCCTCGCCGCTCGGGTCGCGGAGTCGGTCCGCTCCGGCGGACCCGCGCTGGAGCGGATGCTGCGTGTGGTCGAGGCGTACTTCGAACATCTACAGCACCACCCCGACCTCCCTCACCTGCTGCTGCAGGAAGTCGCCGCCGGAAAGCAACCGCCGCCGGTCGTCCTCGAGATCATCCGTGGCGTGAAGGAGGCGATCGCACGTCTGCAGGTCGAAGGCGCCGCCGACGGCTCGGTGCGCCCCGGTCACCCCGTCTTGACCGCCCTCAGCGTCATCTCGCAGCCGGTCTACCTCGCGCTCGTCGCTCCCCTGCTCCGGACCGTCGGCCCGTTCGATCTCGCCGACCCGGAGACACGCCGGGTGGCACTGGAGCATACACTCGCCTTCGTCCGCGCAGGCCTGACGCCCGCAAAGAACGAGATCAACAGATGAAAGCAATACGGCGGAGCCGCGTCACCCTTGGATTCGTCGGCACCTCGCTGCTGCTCCCGGCCAGTCTCGCAGCTCAGGCGCTCACCCTCGTCGAAGCGCTCGATGCGGCGCTCGCGACACACCCTGCGCTCGTGGCCGCCGATGCCCGAGTGCTGGCGGCCGACGGAGCGGGCGATGCCGCCCGCTCGGCGCGCATGCCCGCGGCGGCCCTGACCGCGAACCTCACGCGTTTCCAGGAGCCGATGGTGGTGGCTCCGCTCCATAGCCTCGACATCCGCACCCCGCCCCTCTTCGATCGCACGCTGGTCCAGGGGCAGCTCGGCGCCCAGTACACCCTTTTCGACGGTGGCGTGCGCGCATCGCGGATCCGCGGCGCGGACGCGCTCCACGATGCCTCGCGAGCCGGTCGCAGCTCGGTCGAGATGCGCGTTCTCGAAGAGACGATCGCCGCCTACACGGGTGTCATCACGGCGCGTACCATGCTCTCTGCTGCGAGAGCCCAGGTGGTAGCCCTCGCCGAGGAGAGCGCGCGCGCCCAACGCCACTTCGATGCCGGCTCGGCCGCGCGGCTCGAAGTGCTCCGGGCCGAAGCAGTCCTGCAGGAGGCTCGAGCGGAGGAAGCCGGCGCCACGGCCCGGGCCGCATTCGCGGAACGGGCGCTTGCTCGTGTCATGGGCACGGCGCCGACCGCGATCTCCGATCGGGATCTCGCAGATGTCACCTTCGCGGCCACGCCGGCGCGCGGTGATGCGCGAGCGAGTCCGCTGATTCGCCAAGCAGACCGCTCGGTGGCGGCGGCCGAGGCGCGATTCTCCGAGGAGCGTGCGGCGCGCCTCCCGACCGTGCAGGCTGGCGCCGGCCTATTGGACTTCGGCACCGCAGCCGGGGACCACGTCGTCGAGTGGCGTGCCGGCGTCGAGGTCTCTTGGCCTCTGTTCACGGGGGGCGCGCGCGGCGCCTCCGTGAGACGCGCGGCATCCGAGCTCGAGGTCGCACGCGCGGAGCTCGGCGCGGCGCGTCTCCTGGTCGAGCATGAGATCGACGCGGCCCTGACCGCCGTGCTCGAGGCTGACGCACGCGTGCAGGCGCTCGGCGCGGCGGTCGAACAGTGGGAGGAGGTCGCACGCATCGAGGCCCTCGCGCTCCAGGCCGGCTCGGGCGAGCAACGCGACCTCCTGCGCGCCGAGGCGGGCCTCTTCCAGGCGCGAGCGGGGCAGGCCCGAGCCCGGCAGGACTCGATCCTCGCGCGGGTCCAGCAGGCTCGGGCTGAAGGAGTTCTCAATCGGGATTGGATCGACGAATCGATGGAGGATCGATGATGACGGTGCGTATCCGGATCGCGTTGATTCTCACGCTGGTCGCTGCGGGCGCGTGGCTCGCTCTGCGTGGTCGCGGGGGTGCTGCGGACTCGAGCGTGGTCGCGTCGGGAACCGTCGAGGCGACCGATGCAGACCTCGGCTTCCAGATGGCCGGCCGCGTTCTGCGGATCTCCGTCGGCGAGGGCGACGCGGTGACCATCGGGGACGAGCTCGCCCGACTCGACACGCGTGAGCTCGACGCCGCCCTGGAAGGCGCGCGCGCGCAGCTCGACGCGGCCGAGGCTCGCCTGAACGAGCTCGAGCGGGGCGCGCGCCCTCAAGAGGTGCAGACCGCGGAAGCGGCGGTGCGGTCGGCGGCCACGCGCACGGAGGAAGCCCGGCGCGAGCGGGAGCGCGCGGTGAGCCTGTTCGCCGGTGGCGCGATCAGCCGACAGGCCCTCGACCGAGCCGAGGCGGCGCTCGAAGTCGCCACGGCCGCCCACGATCAAGCCGAGGAGCATCTCGCGCTCGTCGAGGAAGGACCGCGCACCGAGACGATCCAAGCGCAACGCGCCGCCGTCGCGCAGGCTCGCGCGAACGTCACCCGAGCGGAGGCCGTGCTCCACAACGCCGTGATCACGGCACCGTTCGATGGGGTGGTGACGATTCGGCATCGGGAGGTCGGCGAGGCCGTCACGCCCGGCGCGCCGGTCCTCACGCTCCTCGACCCGGGCGACCGATGGGTTCGCATCTACGTGCGCGAGGACCAGATGGGACTGTTACGGCTGGGGCTCGGCGCACGGATCGTCGCCGACACCCACCCGGATCGCGTCTACACGGGCGACGTGGTCTTCATCGGGAGTGAAGCGGAGTTCACGCCACGGAACGTCCAGACCGCGGAAGAGCGCATCAAGCTCGTCTATCCGGTGAAAGTCCGAGTCACCGGCGATCCCGACTTCGAGCTCAAGCCGGGCGTGCCCGCGGATGTGACTCTCTTGGAAGGGGGCGCGTGAAGCGAGCCGCAGTCGAGGTCGAAGGACTCGTCCGCACGTTCGCATCGGTGACTGCGGTCGACGGCCTCACCTTCGACGTGGAGCGAGGCGAGCTCTTCGGCATCGTCGGGCCGGACGGAGCCGGCAAGACGACCACGCTCCGGATGCTGGCGGGCGTCCTCCGCCCTACGTCCGGGACCGCGCGCGTCGCTGGCATCGACGTCGGCCAGGAGCCCGAGGAGGTCAAACCGCTCATCGCGTACATGGCACAGCGGTTCGGTCTCTACGAGGACCTCACCGTCGCGGAGAACCTCGACTTCTACGCGGATCTGTACCGCGTGCCCAGCGCCGTGCGCCCAGCTCGCCTCGATCGCCTCTACGCGTTCAGTCGCCTCGGAGAGTTCAAGGACCGACTGGCGGGCAAGCTGTCCGGAGGGATGAAACAGAAGCTCTCTCTCTCGTGCTGTTTGGTGCACCATCCCGAAGTCCTTCTGCTGGACGAGCCCACGTTCGGGGTGGATCCGATCTCGCGCCGGGAGCTATGGCTGATCCTCCACGAGATGGTCAGAGAGGGCGTCACCGTCCTCGTGTCGACGTCGTATCTCGACGAAGCCGAGCGCTGTGACCGCGTGCTGCTGCTCAACGAGGGCACGGCACTCGCCCTCGACCAGCCTGTCGCATTGCAGTCTTCGCTTCCCGGATCACTTCTGGCCATCCGCGCCGATCGGCCCCGGGAGGCGCGAGATCTGCTGCGTACCTCCTCGTCCGTGGAGACCGCGACGCTCTTCGGTGACACCATTCACGTCCTCGTGGCCCCAGGCACGAACGCGCGGGACCTCACGAGCGTGATCGCGCGTGCCGGAATCCGCGTCACCGACTCACGCACGATCGAGCCATCCCTCGAGGACGTGTTCATCCACCGGGTCCGTCCCGAGATCCTGGCGCATGGATGACACCCTCGCGACTCCGGTGGCAGTGAAGGGTCTCACACGCCGTTTCGGAGACTTCACAGCGGTGGACGCCCTGACGTTCGACGTTCGGCCGGGCGAGATCTTCGGCTTCCTCGGCCCGAACGGCGCCGGCAAGACGACGACCATCAAGATGCTCACCGGATTGCTCGCACCCACCGAAGGCGAGGGTCGCGTGGCGGGGCTCGATATCCGTACCGAACGACGCGCCATCAAGAGCCGGATCGGATACATGTCCCAGAGGTTCTCCCTCTACACGGACCTGACCGTGCGGGAGAACATCGACCTCTTCGCGGGGCTCTACGGAGTCGACGGCGCGCGGCTCGAGGAGCGGCGGCGGTGGATCCTCGACATGTCCGAGCTCTCGGGCGCCGAGGCCCGCCCCACGGCCGAGCTCCCGCTCGGGTGGAAGCAGAGGCTCGCCCTCGGGTGCGCCATGGTGCACGAGCCCCCCATCCTCTTCCTCGACGAGCCGACGTCGGGCGTCGATCCCGTGGCGCGCAGGCGCTTCTGGGACCTCATCGACGGCTTGTCCGACCGCGGAACCACGGTCTTCGTTTCCACGCACTACATGGAGGAAGCGGAGTACTGCCACCGACTCGCGCTGCTCAACCGCGGCCGCTTGATCGCGCTCGACACGCCACGCGCCCTGAGAGCTCGCGTCGTGGAGCCGATCCTCGAGGTGAAGATCGATGACGCGCCCGGAGCGATCGAGGCGCTGCGCGGAGCCGACGGCGTACTCGACGCTGCGATGTTCGGGCGGACCCTGCATGTGACCGTGGGCGACGCCGCGACCGGCGCCGACGCAGTGCGGCGAGCCGTCGCCGCAGCAGGTGGCCGCGTCGAGACGGTTGCCCCCGTGGAGCCCTCGCTCGAAGACGTATTCGTATCTCTCGTCCGCGCCGAGGGCGGCGCCGTCGTGGGCTGAGGGCGACGTGGACCTCGTCCGCCTCCGCGCGATCGCCCGCAAAGAGTGGATTCAGCTCCGGCGCGACACGCGGAGCATGATCCTCGCGTTCGTCCTTCCGCTCTTCCTCCTCCTCTTCTTCGGGTATGCGATCACGTGGGACGTGAACGACATTCCCATCGCAGTGCTGGACCTCGACCGCACGCCCGAGAGCCGGTCCCTCGTCGAGGCACTCCAGTCCAGCGGCTACTTCACCGTAACCGAGTACCTGGAGTCGGCTGCCGAGATCGACATGCGTCTCGTCGGCGACGATGCACTCGGCGTGCTCTGGATTCCGGCGGGTTTCACACGCGACCTGTCGGCGCCCGGAAGACCGGCCGAGGTGCAATTCCTGCTGGACGGAAGCGACGCGAATACAGCGACGATCGCGCTCAATTACGCCGACGCGATCCTGGCGCGCTACGGCGCACGAGCCGCGCTCGCTGGCCGCAGACTCGAAGCGCCGGTGTCGCTCGAAGCGCGCACGTGGTACAACCCGAACCTCGAGAGCCGGCACATGATCGTGCCGGGTCTCATCGCGGTGATCATGTCGATCATCGCCGCCATGCTCACCGCCCTCACGATCGCACGCGAGTGGGAGCGCGGCACCATGGAGCAGCTCGCGGCCACACCGGTGAGGCGCCTCGAAGTCGTGGTCGGAAAACTCCTCCCCTACTTGGCCATCGGCCTCTTCGACGTGGCCGTCACGGTCCTCGCCGGAATGCTGATCTTCGGCACGCCCTTGAATGGCAGCGTGCCCCTCCTGGCGGTGCTGACCCTGCTCTTCCTCGTCGGCGCGCTCGGGCTCGGCATGTTCATCTCGGCGGCCGTGAAGTCTCAGGTGCTGGCGATGCAGATCGCCATGGTGGCGACGTACCTGCCCGCCGTCCTGCTCTCAGGCTTCATGTTCGACATCGCGAGCATGCCGACCGTGCTGCGCGGAATCACGTTCCTCATTCCGGCGCGCTACTACGTCACCGTGACCCGCGGGATCTTCCTCAAGGGCGTCGGGGCGGACGTGCTCTGGCCGCAGGCGATCTTCATGCTGATCTACGCCGGCCTGGGCCTCGCTCTCGCGACGCGAGCCTTCCGTAAGGAGCTCGAGCCATGAGCACCACGGGAGTTCGGCTCTCCATGTTGCGTATACGCCGCATGGTGGTCAAAGAGATCCGACAGCTCTTCCGCGACCCACGAACCAAGCGTGTCATCTTCGTTGCGCCCATCATTCAACTCGTCCTCTTCGGGTACGCGGTCAATACGGACGTCCGGAACGTGGCGATGGCGCTCGTCGACCACGACCGCACCGGCGATTCTCGCGAGCTCGTCGACGCGCTCACGGCCTCGGGCTACTTCCGGGTCGTGAGCACCTCGGACCGCTCCGCCGACCTCCGGCGGGCGCTCGACGCAGGGGACGCGCTGGTGGGTCTCGAGATTCCCGTCGGGTACGGGCGGGACCTGGCGGCGGGCCGCGCGCCGTCGGTTCAACTGCTCGTGGACGGCACCAACTCGAACACGGCGACGGTCGCACAAGGGTACGCGCTTCGCATCGTCGCCAACCTGGGATCGCGCCTGGATGCCGGAGGGCTTCCCGCAGGGGTTGCGTCGCAGCCAGCGATCGACCTGCGGGCCAGAGCCTGGTTCAACCCGTCTCTCGAGTCTCGCGTCTACAACGTGCCCGCCGTCATCGGGGTGATCGTCCTGCTCATGTGCCTCCTTCTCACCGCCCTGGCGGTGGTGCGCGAGCGGGAGGTCGGCACGCTGGAGCAGCTCCTGGTGTCGCCGCTCTCCGCGGGGGAGCTCATGCTCGGCAAGACCATCCCCGTCGCCGGCATCGCGCTCGTCCAGATGGCCCTGGTCACCACCGTAGCCATCCTCTGGTTCGATGTGCCGCTCCGAGGCCCCCTCCCCACGCTCGTCCTCGCCGCCGCGCTCTTCATCCTCGCAGGGCTCTCCCTCGGCCTCTTCATCTCGACGATCTCCGCGACGCAGCAGGAGGCCTTCCTCGCGATGTTCCTCTTCCTCCTGCCCGCGATCATCTTGTCCGGCTTCCTCTACCCGATCGACACGATGCCAGAGCTCTTCCAGCGTCTCACGCTGGCCAATCCCCTCAGACACTTCTTGGAGATCGTACGAGGGATCTTCCTGCGGGGTGCTGGAGTCGCCGACCTCTGGGTGCAGTTCGTGGTGCTGAGCGGAATGGCCGCGACGGGGCTCGCGGTAGCGACGTGGAGGTTCCGCAGGACATTATAGGCGCCGCTCCGCACGCCTAGAATGGACTCAGCGACATCCATGGCCACGAACCACCTTCGATTCCTGCGGAGGCTCTGGCATCACATCGGCCAGGTGAACCAAGGACGGCACCCGATCTATCTCGACTATCCGGTGCATCCCTCTCCCCGATACGGGTGGGGGCGACCCCTCCACCCCAGGCTCAACGACCTCATCGCCTCGCAGAGGAGTCGATACGCAGGCATTCTCGACGAACTCGCGCCGTTCGGACGAGGGTTGAGGGCGATCCCCTTCACGACCACCGACGAGCGCGAGCCTCGTTGGACCAATGCCTACATGGCGGGGCTCGACGCCGCCACGCTGTATGCGTTCCCCAAGCTCTACTCCTCGGCACGCTACCTGGAGATCGGCTCGGGGAACTCGACCCGCTTCGTGCGTCGGTCGATTCGGGACCACGACCTCACGACGAGGATCACGTCGATCGATCCGAAGCCGCGCGGCTTCGTGGACGAGATCTGTGACGAGGTGATCAGGACGAGCCTGGAGGAAGCGCCGCTCGAGATCTTCGACGCGCTGGAGCCGAACGACATCCTGATGCTCGATGGGTCCCACCGCTGCTATCAGAGCAGCGACGTCACGGTGGCGTTCCTCGAGCTGCTACCGAGGCTCAGACCAGGGGTGCTCGTCTTCATCCACGATATCTTCCTTCCCAGCGACTACCCCGAGGAGTGGAAGTCGCGGTTCTACTCGGAGCAGTATCTCCTGGCGGTGCTTCTCTTGGCCGACCAAGGGCGCCGATTCGAGGTCTTGTTCCCCGCGCACTTCTGCGCCACCGACCCGGAGCTGGCACCTCGTACGCTCGAGACCTGGCAGCAGATCGCGCCCGCCGATCGGGAGATCCGGGCGAGCGGCTTCTGGCTGCGGGTGAAAGAGACCGGAAACGCCGGCCTTGATAATCCTTGAAACTTAAATGATATTGGCACGTCATCCCCTCCCGCAATTCGGACGCACAGGATGAAGCCGCTCCTCACACAGGGTTTCCACCATATCACGATGGTGTCGACGAACGCGCCCAGAACCCTCGCGTTCTACGGCGGGCTGCTCGGGTTCGACCTCGTGAAAAAGACGGTCAACTTCGACGACCCGGGTGCCTACCACCTCTACTTCGGACGGGACGGCGGTCGCCCGGGCACGATCCTCACGTTCTTCGAGTGGGCGCACGCGCGGCGCGGGCACTGGGGCGTAGGCGGCGTGCACCATCTCGCCCTCGGGGTGGCGAGCCCCGAGGCGCAGCTCAAGTGGAAGCGTAGGCTGACCGACGCCGGCGTGGCCGTGAGCGGACCGATCGACCGTGGCTACTTCCAGAGCCTCTACTTCGCCGACCCGGACGGCCAGGTGCTCGAGATCGCGACCGCCGGTCCGGGCTACGCGATCGACGAGCCAACCGACGCGCTCGGCCGGCGGTTGGTCGTGCCGCCCGCCGAGCGCCTACCGGGTGGCCGCGACGAAGCTGCGATCGGGCGGCTCACACACCCCGAGCCGGTGCCGGACGTCACGCCCGACATGGTCCTCGACGGGATCCACCACATCACCGGCATCACCGACGACATCGAGCGCGCCGGCGACTTCTACGAGCAGGCCCTCGGGCTCCGGATCGTCAAGAAGACGTTCAACCAGGACGACGAGCGCACCAAGCACTACTTCTGGGCCCGGTACGACGGCACAACGGTCGGGCCTCACTCGGCCCTGACGCTCTTCGGCTGGGAAGGCTCGCGCTACGTCGCGCGCCCCGGCGCAGGCCAGACGCACCACATCGCCTTCCGGACGGAGAGCGCGGAGGAGCAGGCGGCCTGGCGCGAGCGCTTGCTCTCGCTCGGCATCGAGGTCACCACCGTGCGGGACCGCATCTATTTCGAGAGCATCTACTTCAACGCCCCCGACGGGCTGCTCCTCGAGATCGCGACGGACGGCCCGGGCTTCGCGATCGACGAGCCGATCCACGAGCTCGGCGCTGCCTTGAAGCTGCCGTCGTGGCTGGAACCCCGACGACACGATATCGAGCAGAGCCTGGTGGCCCTCGGATGAGCTCCGCGAGGCCCGGCCACCGTCTCGATTTCGACGTGGCGCACGGCTCGGCGGCCGACGGCGCCACGGTCGCCGTGCTCCTGCACGGACGCGGCAGCGACAAGAACGACCTGCAGGGGTTGCGACCGCTCCTGCCCGCGGATTGGTCGCTCGTCACGCCACGCGCACCATTCCCCGCGGCGCCCTGGGGCTACGGACCAGGCTATGCCTGGTACCGATACGAGGAAGAGGACAGGGTCGTGACCGATACGCTCGAGGAGAGTTTGAGCCAGGTCGATGACTTCCTCGGTGCTGCGCGCAAGATCTTGGGATTTCGGCCCGGGCGAATCATCCTGGGAGGGTTCTCGCAGGGGGGCACCGTCAGCCTGGCCTATGCAATCACCCGACCCGGGGCCGTGACGGCAGTCCTGAATTTCTCAGGCTTCCTGGCGGCCTGGGTCGAACTCGACGAGTCCGGCGCCGCCCCGCCACCGACACCGATTTTCTGGGGCCACGGCACGGGCGACCCGGCCATTCCGATCGCTCTGGCGGAGAAGGGTCGGAGCCGACTGCGACGTTCCGGTGCGAAGCTCCTCGCGCGGGACTACCGCGTAGGTCACTGGATCACGGCCGAGGAAGTCGCGGACGCCGTCGCGATGGTAGAGAGCCTCGGGTAGCGCCCTTACTTCGTGGAGTCCAGTTGCTGGGGCAGCGTCGTCAGCGTCAGGATCTTGTAGCGACGGACGCCCGCGGGGAGATTCACCGTGACCTCCTCACCCGGCTTCGAGCCGAGCAGACCTTTCCCGATGGGAGACGCGAGCGAGACCTGCCCCGCGTCGAGGTCGATGAAGTCACCAGCGGTGATGGTGAACGTGAACTCCTCGCCCATCTCGATGTCGGTGATCGTCACCTGCGAGCCGAAGCCGACCCGGTCGTACGCCATCTGAGTGATGTCGATACGCGAGATTTCCGTCATGCGCGTGGTCAAATGGTTCAGCCGCGCCTCGACGAACGACTGTCGCTCCTTGGCCGCCTTGAATTCGGCGTTCTCCCTCAGGTCCCCGTGCTCCCTCGCAATCTTGATGCGAACGGGCAGGTCCTGGGTCAGCTCGTTCGTGAGGTTCGCGATCTCCCCTTCGATCTTGGCGCGGATCTCGTCGAGCATGGAACGGTTCGCCATTCCCTATCCCCTCGGGTCCGGGTTCTCGAGCACGGATCGCCGGCGGGCGTCCCGATCGGCCTTCACCGCTGCGCGGATCCGCTCGTCCCTCGAGCCCAGGGTCCGGCCGTCTAGCAAGGCACCCGCCAAGGCGTTCGCCATCGTGCCAAGCCTCTTTCGGGGGTAATCTTCGTGCGCACCCGCGCGCGGTAGCTCGGCACGTTGGCGGAAGGGCCGTGCAGGATCAAGGGTACACCGCGATCGACCTCCATGGAGCAGCTGGCGTGACACGTATCGCGAAAGAGTTGGTGTGGCCGGAGGACGAGCCGGAGCTCGTGCCCTTCCTCCCATTCGTCTTTTCGGTGTGGGTCGACGGATCGCTTTCGGCGCCCGAGCTCGCGGCGCTCGGGCGCACGGTCGATTCGCTCGACTGGCTGCGCCCTCAGGCCCGGAACCTCCTGGCCGCGTGGCTCGATCCCGGGGCACCGCCGACGCCCTCGGCGCTTCATTCGCTGCGCTCGCGCATTCGCGGCCGCGTCCCGATCCACGACAAAGAAGCGACACGCTCGCTGACCGGTCTCGGCCTCGCCCTTTGGCGCCAGTCGTCCGGCACCGGGCCCTGGGAGCGTCCTGAGACGCAGGCAGCACTGCGCGGCCTGGAGAAGGCGCTCGGTCTGCTCGGCGCCGAGGCGGCGCGGTCGGCGCTCGGGCTCCTACCCGCCACTGCCCCACTTGCCCGGCCCGCCTCGGGCTTCGACGTCCCGACGCTTCGCGCCTATCTCGAGCGAGACCGCGCCGAGGCTCGGGCGCGTGCGCTCGCAGCCCTGGCCGCGCCAGCGCTGCGCATCCCGCCCGGCCTCCCGACAGCCGAGTACCGCGAGCGTGTGTTGGAAGCCCTGAGATATCTCGCGGACCAGGGCCTCGGCCGACACGGGTACCCCGTCGCATATGGCGGCTCGGGTGACCCGGCCGCCGCGGTCGCGGTCTTCGAGACGCTGGCGTTCGGAGACCTGAGCGTGGTGGTGAAGCTGGGGGTGCAGTTCGGGCTCTTCGGCGGGAGCGTGCTCCAGCTCGGCACCGCCCGTCATCACGCGGCTTACCTCCGCGCCATCGGCAGCCTCGAGCTGCCGGGCTGCTACGCGATGACCGAGACGGGACATGGATCGAACGTGCGAGATCTCGAAACCATCGCGCGCTTCGACCCAGCGACGGACGAGTTGGTCGTCCACACTCCTCACGAGCGTGCGGCGAAGGACTACATCGGCAACGCGGCGGTGCACGGTCGGATGGCGACCGTATTCGCGCGCTTGATCGTCGCGGACGAGGACCACGGCGTACACGCCATCCTGGTTCCGCTGCGCGACGAAAAACTCCGGGTCCTGCCCGGGATCCGCATCGAAGACTGCGGCTTGAAGGCGGGACTCAATGGCGTCGACAACGGCCGCATCTGGTTCGACCACGTGCGCGTGCCGCGCGCCAACCTGCTCGACCGATTCGGGGCGATCGACGATCGAGGCCGTTACCACAGCGATATTCCGAGCTCGGGCCGACGCTTCTTCCGGATGCTCCGAACCCTCGTGATCGGCAGGGTGAGCATCGCCGCAGCATCGGTGAGTGCCGCAAAGGTGGGCCTCACGATCGCCGTGCGATACGCCGCCTCGCGGCGTCAGTTCGGCCCCGAAGGAGCGAACGAGATCCCGATTCTCGACTATCCTCTCGTCCAGCGCGAGCTCATGCCCCGCCTAGCGACCACGCTGGGACTGCACTTCGCGATCCGCCGGCTCGAGCAGCAGCTGGCCGATGCCGAACGAGCGGACTCCGCCGAGCTCGAGGTCTCGGCAGCGGGCCTCAAGGCCTACGCCTCCGAGCACTGCGTGGTTGCCCTCCAGGCCAGTCGCGAGGTGTGTGGCGGCGCCGGCTACCTGGCGGAGAATCGCTTCGCGGCCCTCAAGGCGGACACGGACGTGTTCACGACCTTCGAAGGCGCGAACCTCGTCCTCTATCAGCTGGTGGCCAAGGGGCTCCTCTCCCGCTTCCGCGAGGAGATGGGCGACCTGACGCTCGGCGGCGCGGTACGGTATCTGGCGGAAAGAGCGGAGACCGCGCTCACCGAGCTCAACCCCCTGGTCACCCGCCGCACGGACGCCGAGCACCTGGTCGACCCGGACTTCCACCGGGCGGCTCTGGCGTACCGGGAAGCGCGGCTAGTCCGGTCCGCGGCGACGAGAATCCGCGCGCGGCTCGACGAAGGAGTCGACTCCTTCCGCGCAGTCGTGGAGTGTCAGGACCATTTGGTGTCGCTTGCGCTCGCGCACGTCGAGCGCGTGGTCCTGGATGCGTTCGAGGAGGCCATCCTGCATGCCCCGACCCCCGGCCTCTCGGAGGTCCTCGCAGCCGCCTCGGCGCTCTTCACCCTGTCGAGCATCGAGCGCGACCGCGGTTGGTTCCTCGAATCGGGGTACCTGGAGGCTCCGAAGGCGCGGGCGATCCGGGCCCGCGTCGGCATCCTCTGCGGGGAGCTCCGGGACCAGGCCGAGCTGCTCGTGGAGGGCTTCGGGATCCCGGACCCGGTCCTCCCCGAGATGGCCCGGATCGGCGGGCGCTGAAGAAAACATTTGTTTTTTGGCCACTGCCCCGGCATTTTCCTGGGGTTCGCCATGTGGGAGAGCCGGGCAAAGCGGTCCCGGCGCTCCTATATTAGGCGCACCGTGACGTCCGAAAGGCGCGGGGTAAGGCGCCCAAACCGTGTCGGAGGAATTTCCATGGTTCGTAGGAGCCTGATCGCGGCAGCCCTGATCGCCGTGTCGTCCCCGGTGGCCGCCCAAGAGGAATACGCGTGGACGTCGGGTCGTCCCGACTCCGACGCCCCGATTGGCGTGCTCGGCGCGGCCACGCTCGACGCCGGCGCCCTGGAGCTCACGTACCGCTACAACCAGCAGAACTCGCGCGGCGTCTGGTTCTCGACGGACTCGCTGCCGCTCGCGACCACTCTGCAGCTCTACACGGTCGCACCCCTGACCCTGTCGAACATCACCCACAGCGTCACCGCCTCGTACGGCGTGAGCGATCGGCTCACGCTCATGGGCACCGCGGAGTTCTCGCTGATCGAGCGCGAGCAGATCACGAACGGCGGCGTTCTGTACATCACGGGCGTCGAGGCCCTGGGCGACGTTACCGCATCCGCCCTCTACGAGGTGTATCGCGGGGGTGCGTACCGGATGAACATGTCCCTTGGCGCGGTCCTACCGACAGGCGCGTCCCGGACGTATGCGGACACCCCGTTCGGCGCCGACCAGGCTCTACCGTACGACCAGCGGCCCAGCGGCGGCGCCTTCGCGGTCATGCCCGGTGCCAGCGCTCAGGTGCAGAACGAGGTCGCCTCGCTCGGCGCGCAGTTCAAGGCCAGGATTCACGTCGGCGAAGGGGTATCGGACTACACCCCCGGAGACCGCTACCAGGCCGATGGTTGGGCCGCGTACCGCGTCAACAGCGTGTTGAGCGTATCGGCCGGACTCCGGTGGCAGATCTGGGGGCGGCTCGAGGGCGCGGATCCGCAGCTGCTCCCGACCCAGGACCCCGGCAACGACAACGTCACGGGCATGGCAGGTGGTCAGCGGGCCGACATGCCGATCGGCGTGAACTTCCTCATGCCCGAGGGCTCGGTCCTCGGCGGACACAAGCTCGCCGTCGAGGCCATCTACGCGATGCACCACGACTACGAGGGCGTGCGGCTCGGACTCGACTGGGGACTCAACTTCGGCTGGACGATGCCCTTCTGAGGCATTCCGCCAAGGTCGGACCAGAGAGCGCCCGGGGAGACACCCCCGGGCGCTCTCTGCTTTCTCAGCCCCGGATGCCGATCAAGTGGTACCGCTTCTTCCCCATGCGGATGAGGATGAAGCGCCCCTCGATCGCGTCTCGCATGGTGACGGCCCGCGCGACGTCGTCCACGCGGACGTTGTTCACGTAGACCCCACCGCCCTCGATCGACCGCCGGGCATCGCCCTTGGAGCTGGCCACCCCGGTTTCGGGCAACAGGTCGACCAGGGCCTTCCCGTCGCCCCCCAGCACCTCTTTGGCGACGTCGTGCGACGGCACGTCCGCGAAGATGTCCGCGATGTCGTCGGCGCCGAGTCCTTCCACCTCACCACCGAACAAGGCACGCGTCGCCTGCTGGGCGCGGACGAGTCCGGCCTCTCCGTGCAGCCGGCGCGTCACGTCGTCCGCGAGCGCCCTCTGCGCGGAGCGCTTCTCCGGCGCCGAGGCGACGTCGTGCGCGAGCTCCGCGATGCGACCGACGTCGAGCAAGGTGAAGAACTTCAGGTACTTCACCACGTCGGCATCGTCGACGTTGATCCAGTACTGGTAGAAGCGGAACGGGGACGTCAGCGCGGCGTCGAGCCAAACGGCTCCTTCCTCCGTCTTGCCGAACTTCACGCCTGAGGCCTGCGTGATGAGCGGGAAGACCACGCCGTAGGCGCGCGCGCCCTCAACGCGACGCACGAGATCGATGCCCGACGTGATGTTTCCCCACTGGTCGCTCCCCCCCATCTGCACCGTGCACCCCTCGGATCGGTACAGCTCGAGGAAGTCGTAGGACTGGAGCAGAGCGTAGGAGAACTCCGTGAACGAGATGCCGGTCTCCTCGGTCGCCAGGCGACGCTTCACCGACTCCTTGGCGAGCATCTGATTCACCGAAAAGTGTTTGCCGATGTCGCGCAGGAAGTCGACGAGCGACAGCCCGCCGAGCCAGTCCAGGTTGTTGCGCATGCGAGCGGGGTTGGACTTCACCTCGAAGTCCAGGAAGTGCTCGAGCTGCGCGCGGATCGCTTCGGTATTGGCCGCAACCTGCTCTTTCGTCAGGAGCCGCCGCTCGGAGGTCTTCCCCGACGGATCGCCGATCAGGCCCGTGCCCCCACCCACGAGGGCGATCGGCGTGTGGCCGGCGCGCTGTGCGTGTACGAGCCCCATGATCGGGAGCAGGGTGCCGATATGTAGGCTGGCTCCGGTGGGATCGAACCCGATGTAGACGGTTCTCCGTGCCTCGGCGAAGTGCTCCGCGGCGCCCTCCGTCGCGTCGTGGAGCAACCCCCTCCACTGCAGCTCGTCGAGCACGGACGTCGGGATCGGTGCGCTCACGCTACCAGCCCTTGCGCGCCCGCAGGCCCGTGATGTGCGCGACGTGATGCGCGCCGTGCCACCCATAGAGCTCGACGAGCGTATCGACCGTGATGTCCCCCATCTCCGGGTGATGGAGCGGGCGTGTGAACTGCTCGGGCGTGAGGGAGTCCAGCAGGACCGTCCAACGCGCGTGGATCCCCTCGAGGACCGAGAGCGACACCTCGACCGGCAGCGTCCTCGCATCCGGCAGCTCTGCCCACAGCTTCTCCTGGTAGGGGCGGACGGTCGGCTTGTCCTCGGTGATGGCGAGCTTGAACCGGATGTACGCGTTGAGGTGCGAGTCCGCCACGTGGTGCACGACCTGTCGCACCGTCCACCCGCCGTCGCGATACGGGGTGTCGAGCTGCGCGTCGCCGAGACCTGCGACGGCGGTACGCAGCTTCGAGGGGTGGATCCGGATCGCGTGCGTTCGGGCGGCCCTCTCGTCCTGTGTGAGCGGTCGCTTCACCGACGAGAATCGACCGGTGGGGTACCTCAGATCATCGGACATGGCTGCGTCCATGCGGGCAGTCCTCGTTGGGAGTCCTCGGTTTGCGTCGAAGCGCGAATCTTCCCACGGTTCCCCGGCCATGTCCAGCCGCGCCCGCATCTACGCCGCCGTCCAGAGGATCCCCCGCGGCCGCGTGGCCACCTATGGCGCGGTCGCCACGGCCGCAGGAATTCCTGGGCACCCGCGGCAGGTGGGCTACGCGCTCGCCGCGCTCGAGGACGACTCCGACGTGCCGTGGCATCGGGTGGTCAACGCGCGCGGCCAGGTGAGCGTGCGGGCTCGGGACCCCGCGGCCGAACGGCTCCAACGCGTCCTCCTGGAGTCCGAGGGTGTGCGTTTCGATCCGCACGGGCGCATAGACCTCATGGTCTTTGCAGTCAAGCCACAACACCGATAAAATCGGTTTTACAGGTTATTCTTGACCTGAACCTGAAAACGTTGTGTTATACGGTTATCATGGCGCCCGAAGCCACTCCTGACGTCGCCCTCGGCAGCCTCGCCCTGGACTTCCTCCACACCCTACGCCGGACCAGGCACGGGACGGTGGATCTCGTCCATACGCCCGAAGACCTGGTTGGATGGCTCACAGCCCATCCAGAGGGTGGCCTCGGCGCCGAGTCTCAGGCCCCCATCGGGGTGCCCGCCGCGCGCGCGCTATTGACCGAAGCCCGCCGTCTACGCGCAGACATCGGGGCCCTCGTGGAGGCTCACGCCCGGAGGCAGGAGCCCCCCAGCCTCGCCACGCACGGCATCCAACGCGTCCTCTCCGCCACCCACTGGTCGTGGCACCTGGAGCGAACGCCCGGCGGCCCGCGCCTCGTCGAGCGTGCGGCCGGTGACATGCCGATCTGCCTGCTCGGCCCGGTCGCACTCGCGGCCGCGCGCCTGGTGACGCGCGTGGAGCCCTCGCGGCTCCGGGCGTGCGCCTCGGCCCGGTGCGGGGCCTGGTTCGTCGACACGAGCAAGGGGGGGCGGCGGCGGTGGTGCTCGATGGCGCGCTGCGGCAATCGCGCGAAGGCGGCCACTCACCGCTCGAGGAAGCAGCCGGGTTGAGGCCGATGGCGGCCGGGGCCGTCGACGAGACCGCTTGCCGCGCGGGGAGCCGACTCGTATCTCCACCGGCAGCCGCATCCCATCCAGAGGTGGTCCATGCGTGATACGATCCTCCGCGTCGCCACACTCGTCTTCGCGACCGCGTCATCCCTGAGCGCACAGGCAAACCCGACCCACCTGCACATCGGATATCTGGCGGACGCCTACCCCGGTACGCCGAGCGGAGGAGGTCTTCTGGCCACGGCCGCAGCCGAGGCCGAAATCGCCGCCGAGCATGCCGAGCTGGCGGTTGCCGCCAGGTCCAACTTCGAGGACGTGAGGCTCCATGTCGGGCACGTGCTCCACGCCCTCGACCCTACGCTCACCGCCGAAGGCCCCGGGCTCGGCTACGGCGTGAGACGGGCCGTCGCCGACGCCGCGACCCACATTGGCTTGATCACGGCGGACTCGGCTGCGTCGGACAACGTGAAGCTACACGCGGCTCATATCTCCGCTGCGATCGCGAACGCGGTGGAGCGAGCTGACATGATGGTTTCGCTGGCCCGACAGATCGAGGCGGCCGGCTCGGGCGCCTCAGCGGATCCGCTGATCGATCAGTTGAACGCCCTCGGCGCGGCCCTCGTCCAAGGCAGGGACGCCGATGGCGACGGCCGAGCCGGAGCGCGGCCCGGCGAGGGCGGTCTGCGGCAGG
Source organism: uncultured Gemmatimonas sp. (assembly GCA_964490285.1). Taxonomy (GTDB): domain Bacteria; phylum Gemmatimonadota; class Gemmatimonadetes; order Longimicrobiales; family Gaopeijiaceae; genus UBA2982. Next base: position 55,049 of record CAZBCN010000006.1, read on the forward strand.
CCATTCAACACATGACCCTCCTGAAGCGCGGCGAGGGACGAATCGGAGATCAACCATGAATCGAAGCTCGGGCCTCATCGTCGCGACCCTGATCGTGGCCACTGCCTGCGGCACGGAAAGCACCGCGACCGCCTACACCGGGGCGATCGTGTGGGATGGAACCGGCGCTCCAGCCGCGGCGGCAACGCTCGTGGTCGACAGCGGCCGGATCGTCGCGGTCGGCGCGGGCGTCGAACCGCCCCGCGGCGCCACCGTCGTGCCCCTCGACGGCAAGTACGTGATCCCCGGGTTGATCGAGACCCACGGCCACGTCACCGGAGCGTGGGCGCCCGAGGAGGTCACGGATCCGGTGGAGCGCGTGCGCGGCGATCTGTTGCTGTACGCGCGCTACGGAGTCACGACGGTCAACAGCCTCGGCGACGACGCGCCGACGCTCGCGGCTCGCGATGCGGCCTCCCCCAGGGACCCTCGGGCGCGCCTCCTCGCCGCCGGTCCGGTGGTGGCCGCGAACGATCCTGTGGCGGCGCGCGCCGCCGCGACGGCCAACGCCGATGCCGGCGTCGACTGGCTCAAGCTGCGTGTCGACGACAATCTGGGATCCGCCCAGAAGATGCCATGGGAGGCCGTCGCAGCCGTCATGGAGGTGGGGCGGGAGCGCGGCATCCGGGTCGCGACGCACCTCTTCTATCTGGGGGACGCGAAGAGGCTCCTCGAGCTGGGCACCGGACTCCTGGCGCATTCGGTGCGGGATACCGATGTGGACGCGGAGTTCATCGCGAGCCTTCGATCTAGTGGCGCCTGCTACGTGCCTACGCTCGTGCGCGAGGTGAGCACGTTCGTGTACGCGGAGCGCCCCACCTGGTTCGACGACCCGTTCTTCGTCGCGTACGCCCACCGTGGCGAACTCGAAAGGGCTTCGGATCCTCGGTTCATGGCGGAGATGCGCCAGAGCGCGTCGGCGGCCGCGTATCGGGTCGCGCTCGGCCAGGCCCAGCGGAACCTGAAGGTGCTCTCGGACGAGGGGATCCCGATCGCGATGGGGACCGACGCCGGACCCGCTGTGCGTTTCCCCGGCTACTTCGAGCACATGGAGCTTCAGCTCATGGCCGACGCCGGCCTCTCTCCCGAGCAGATTCTCCGCAGCGCGACCGGCGTCGCGGCCCAATGTCTGGAACTCCCGGACGTCGGGACGCTCGAGCCTGGCAAGTGGGCGGATTTTCTGGTGCTCGGAGCCGATCCCCTTCGAGACATCCAGGCGACGCGACGTCTGGAGCGCGTCTTCATCGGAGGCAGCGAGGTTCGATGAAGTGCTACGTCTACCAGGGCCGTCGCTCGATGTTGGGCACCGGTCCGGACGTGCGCGAGGGTCGCGTGGCGCGTCGAGTAGCCATGTCGTAGCCATCGCCCGGCGCCAGAAAATAGAACGTACCATCACGACCCGTCGTGGTACGGCGGTCGTAGATGAGCGCGTACGATTCGCCGATCACCTCGAAGAAGTCGCCCCGCACGATGATCGCCGTGTCTTCGTCGAGCCCGATCCCCAACAAGTCGGGACGGGCATCCAGCAGCTCGAGCATGTCGAAGTGCCGGTTGCGCCGGAGCACGTGCTGGTCGATCGCGACCCCACGGAGGTACCCGAACCCCTCCTGATGATCGCCCATGATGATCTCGTTGGTGTTCGTGTCGCCGCGGACGAGAAACGAACCGAGAACCGAAGCCCCCGCCGACGTGCCGCCGATGACGCCCCCGCGCTCCAGCACCCGGCGTAGCTCCTCCTCCGTCCTGGTGCCGGCGTACGCCTCGACGAGGCGAAACTGCCGCCCGCCGAAGAAGAAGACGCCTCGGGCCGTGGTCAGCGGCTCGACGAACTCCTCCGTGTCGGCGGTCGTCCGGTCGATGGTGTGCAGGACCGTCAGGTTACGCGCCCCGTGCTCTCGCCAGGCGCCGAGGCCCGCGTAGGAGTCGTCGTACTCGTCGTCGCCCGCCGCCGTCGGGATCAACACGATGTGGGCGCTCGGCCCGCCCGCGAGATCGATGAATGCCCGGTAGATCTCCTCGGACGCCATCGCCCCACCGACCACGACCAGCGCACCGTTTTCTGGCCCGACGCGGGTCGTCTGCGCCCCGACTGGCACGCACGTCGTAGCGAGGCCCGCCAGGAGGCCGAGTGCCCGCCAACGGGGCGCCAGGTGGACTCTCTCCCTGTCCATCTCGTCCCTCCGCGGAGTCGGCGCCGGCGAACGCCGGAGCCGAAATCGAACATGGCCCTGCCGCGGCCAGGGCAGCAAGAGTGCTGTCGGCGCTCGACGCTCACTGTAGATTCGCGCGCGACCCCTTCCATGAGACAGGATCCGCGGCGCATGCCCATCGAGCCCATCACCCGACGCCAACTCCTGAAGAGCTTCGGCGCGCTCGGTGGCTCGTCCCTCATGCTCGGCGCGATGGACGCCTGGGGGCTCAAGGGCCCCCCCGCGGGCCCGAAGCCGACGTGGCGCGGCGCACAGCCCAAGGCGCGCGTGGTCGTCTTGGGAGGCGGGCTCGCCGGCCTGATCGTCGGCCACGAGCTCCGAAAGCTCGACTACGACTGCCGGGTGCTCGAGGCACGAGACTGGTCCGGCGGGCTCCTCTGGACGGTGCGCCGCGGATCCGAGCACACCGAGATCGGCGGCGAGCGACAGGTCTGCGACTTCGACGAGGGCCAGTACATCAATGTGGGAGCCTGGCGCATCCCACACTCCGACCAGGGCATCCTCGGCTACTGCAAGGAGCTCGGGGTTCGGCTCGAGCTCTTCGTGAACGCCGATGACGCCAACTACTTCTACCAGGAGAACGCCGCGATCGGTCGCCTCTCCGGAAAGCGAGTTCGGCTGCGCGAGGTGAAGGCGGATCTGTGGGGCGCTACCACCGAGTTGCTCGCCAAGGCCATGAATCGCGGCGACATCGACGTCCCGTTGAGCGACGCGGACAAGGAGCTGCTCGTCCAGTTCCTCGTGCGCTCGGGGTATCTCGACAATGCCGACCAGGTGTACCGTCCACCGGCGTCGCGCGGCTCGGACGACGTGTACGACCTGTCGGAGCTGCTCCGCTCCGGCTTCGGCGCGCGTGCCCGCTCACTCAACCAGGAGACGGGCGGCCCCGCTCCGCTCTTCCAGCCCGTCGGCGGCATGCAGCAGATCGCCTTCGCGTTCCAACGCGCGCTGGGCGACAGGCTGGCGCTCGGTGCCGAGGTCCGCTCGGTCCGTCAGACCGCGGACGAGGTGCGGATCGTCTACCGCGACGTGCGCACGGGCGAGGACCGCGAGATCGTGGCGGACTACTGCGTCTCGTGCCTGCCGATGTCGATCCTGAAGACCATCGACATCAACCTGTCGCCCCAGATGGCTCAGGCCGTGAGTGAGACCGCCCACGCCTCCATTGCCAAGATGGGCCTGCAGATGCGGCGGCGCTTCTGGGAGGAGGACGACGGAATCTTCGGCGGCCATCTCTGGGCCCCCGGCCTCCAGCTGGGCGAGTTCTCGTACCCGAGCAACGATTATTTTTCGGCGAAGGGTGTGCTGCTGGGTTACTACGGGAGCAGCCTACAAGCGGGACTCGACCGGCTGCCCGTGCGAGACCGCATCGAGCACGTGCTCACCCAAGCGAGCAAGGTGCACCCCCAGATCCGAGAGGAGTTCGAGTCCGGCTACTGCGTGTGGTGGGAGAAGGTCCCGTACAGCGCGGGGGCCTACGGCAGGAGCCCGTCGTCCGATCTGCTCGCGAGGCTCAGCGTGCCGGACGGGCGGGTCTATCTCGCTTCGGCGGGAGCGAGCACGGATCCCTCCTGGATGGAGGGGGCCGTGGAGGCCGCGTGGCGCGCCGTCGAGGGGATCCACGGCCGGGTGTCCCGGGGCTGAGTCGGCGCCGCAGCTATCGATCTCGAGCCGGCGGCCCGAACAAGGCCTTGGCCCCATCCCCGGTGATCTGCGGGCTCTGACCCAGCTCCTCGTACTCGAGCCGCTCGGCGACGCGGCGCAGTACGTCCTCGTAGGTCGCGGACGGCGTAACCTCGCCGAGCGCCTCCGCCAGGTAGCGCGTGAACATCCCTCCGTGCTCGCCGCCGGGAGAGGCGGTGGCATCGAGCGGGCCCTCGAGCGCGGCCTGATTGGGCGCCGCCGCCGCGAGCTCGAGAATGCTCGTCGCCGCGTCGGCCATGGACTCGGGATCGTACCGCTGGCGAACCACCGCAGGCTCCCTACCGCCCTCGGAGGGGACCGCACGCTCGAGCGAGCGCGTCCGCATGTTCGCGGCCCGTGTGGCGGTGCCCGAGTGGCAGCTGTCCAAGATGACCACGACGTCCGTACGGATCGTCGACAGCCAGGCGCGAAACTCGTCGTCGCGGATGTCGTTCGCGCTCGACAGCGGCAGGACATCGACCGGAGCGAGCGTCTCGTCGAGGCCGTCCGGCTCGTCGCCGTCGAGGTCGTAGACCTGGGACCCGTGCCCCGCGAAGTAGAAGATCGCGAGGTCACCAGGGGCTGCGCGGCCGGCGAGCCAGACCGTGATCGCCTCACGGATCGCCTCCTTCGTCGCCTCGCGCCCCAACAGGGCCATCGAGTTCGCCGGGTCCAGTCCCCAACGCTCGACGAGCACGTCCCTCATGACGCGCGCGTCCCGCTCGGCGCCGAGCAGGTCGCCTCCCGGCTCGTCGTCGAACTCGATGTAGTCGTTGATGCCCACGAAGACGGCATACTTCGTCTGTGCGAGCGCCGGGGGCGCGACCGACGACGCAGCGAGCACGAGGAGGAGCGGCAGGGCGCGCGGGGACATGGAGCGTGCTACCCGCGATAGGCCTGATTGGCTCGATGCCACGTGTGTGGGTCAGCCGGGCTTTCCGAGCGCGGCACGCACCGCCCGGCGATCCACCTTCCCGTTCGGGTTCCGGGGAAGGCCGCCCCCGACCTGGTAACTTCGCGGCAGCTTGGCCGCGCTCAGGCGGGTCCGCAGATACGCGTCGAGCTCGTCGACATCGAGTCGGTCGCCGACCGGCTCGATCCAGGCGGCGACCCTCTCTCCCCACTCGGCGTCGGCCACGCCCACCGCACAGGCGTCGGCCACCGCCGGGTGCGACCGGAGCGCCTCCTCGACCTCGACCGCATCGATGGTCACACCCCCGCTGACGATCCGATCGATGCGGCGGCCCGTCACCCAGAGGTCGCCATCCGCGTCCAGCCGGCCGAGGTCTCCCGTGTGGTGCCATCCGTCCGCATCGACGAGCGAGTCGACGTCCTCACCTACGTACCCGGAGGCCAGCGTCGTCCCGCGTACGAGGATCTCCTCGTCGATGCCTATGCACAGGTCGACTCCATGCAGCGGACGGCCCACGGTCCCGGGCTTGCGTCGCGTTGCCTCGGGCGGCGATGTCGCCACCTGAGAGGTCGCCTCCGTCAGCCCGTACGTGAGCGCGATCGGCCAGCCCGCGGCCAACGCTCTCGCGAGTAAGCCACTCGGCGTCTCCGCCCCTCCCACCAACGCGCAACGGAACGACCCCGGTGGGGGTGCGCCCGCCGACACGTCGAGGAGCCGGAGGAGTTGCGTCGGCACGACCGAAACGTGGGTCACCGGTGTCCGCACGCCGCTCGGCAGTCCCCGGCCCGTGAGAAGCCCCCAAGCCAGCGCGGCATCGAACGGACCGACAGCCACGAGCGCGCCGCCGAGCAGGATCGACCGCGTGACGAGAGCGAGCCCCCCGACATGCGCGGGCGAGAGGGACGCCAGCCAGACGTCGCCGGCGCCGAGCGACAGGCGCTCGGCCGCCCCGCCGGCGCTCGCCCGGAGCGCGTCGAAGCCGATCGCGACACCCCGCGGTCTGCCCGCGGTGCCCGAGGTCCAGAGGATCGCCTGCGCTCCTGGGGGGGCGCGCTTCAGACCCGCCCGGGCCGCCTCCTGCTCGGGCGGAGACAGCCTGGGGCTGAGCGGCGCGGGCGTCGCGCCGATTCTCCAGAGCGCGAGCAGCTCGACCACGCCCGCGACATCCGGGTGGAGCACGCAGGGCACGGTCTCATCCTTTCGGTGGCCGCTCGCCCGCAAGGTGCTGGCGCGCTCGTCCACGGCACGGTCGAGCTCGCGGTACGTCCACGTCCTGTCGAGCTCGATCAGCGCGAGCGCCTCGTCGTTCGCTCGCGTGGCGCCCAGGAGGTCGACGACGGTCATCCCACCGCCAGCCCTAGGGCGAACAAAGTCCCGTAGACGGCGACCACCCGCGCGGTGGCGCCGAGCGCAGGGATCAGCGAGTGCGGTTCCGTCGCGGTCATGACGGCGCGCGCCGGCGCCCAGCAGAGCGGCGCCGCGAGCAGGGCGCCCAGTGCGGGATATGGCCAGCCCAACGTCGCGACCCCGACCGGCGGCACGGCCATCGCGGTCGCCAGCAGGACCAGGTACTCGACCCTGGTGCCCGTCCGTCCGAGCCGGACGGCGAGCGTGCGCTTCCCTGCCGCCGCGTCCGTGTCGATGTCACGGAGGTTGTTCGCCACGAGGATCGCCGTGCTGAGAGCGCCGAGGCCGACGCCCGCCAGCACGGCGCCGGGCGGCCACGCGAGCGCCTGCACCCAATACGTGCCGCCGACGGCCACCAGGCCGAAGAAGACGAAGACGAACAGGTCTCCCAGCCCGTGGTACGCGAGCGGGTAGGGGCCGCCCGTGTAGAGGACGGCGCACGCGAGCGAAGCGAGGCCGATCCACACGATTGGCCAGCCACCGACGGCCACCAGATACACGCCCGGGAGGAAGGCCAGGAGGAGCACGGCGACCATGGCGCGCCGAACGGCGTCGGGTGCGATCAGACCCGCTTGGGTCACGCGCACGGGCCCGACGCGGTCGACGGTATCGCCGCCGCGCACGAAGTCGTAGTAGTCGTTCGCGAGGTTCGTGGCGACTTGGATCAGGATCGCCCCGACGAGGGCCGCGACTGCAGGCAACACGGCGAGCCGACCGTCATGGCTCGCCAACCCGGTGCCCACCAGGACCGGCGCGACCGCGGCGGTGAGGGTCTTCGGCCGCGCCGCCAGGATCCAGGCTTGGACGGTGCCTATCGCCACTCTTGGACGATGCGCGTCGTCACGATCGAATCCAGCTGTGGGTAGCGCCGACGCAGGTACTCGTTCCCGAGCTGGGCGATCGAGTCCTGCTGCGGCGGGTCGTCCGTATAGCCCGGATAGAACCCGTCGATCACGTCCAGGCCGCGAACGACCCGCCCGATCGGCGGATAACCCACGACGCCGCCCGCGGGGATCTCGTCCAGCCTCTCGTTGTCCACGAGGTTGACGAAGAGCGTGTACGAGCGGGTCTCCGGCCCCGCCCGCGCGTAGCTCACCATGCCTCGGACGTTGCTCTCCACGACGGGCTCGTCGGCGATCGGACGCTCCTCCCAGATCGAGTCGAGCACGGGGTCCCCTGAGAAGCCCCACTGGGCGACGAACCCGCTCACGACCCGGTAGAAGCGGGCCCCCGCGTAGAAGTCGTTGCTCAGCAAGTGGTACATCCGATCCACGCCGAGCGGAGACCAGGAGCGATGCAGGGCGACGTCGAACGTGCCCTCGCTCGTGACGACCTCCGCCACGAACGAGTCCGGAGCGGCGACGGCGAGTGCCTCGGGGGTCGGCTGCCAGAGCGCGGCGTTCGGCCCACATGCCGCGACCGGCAGCGCCGCGACGCTCACGGTCACGAGCGCCCACGAGCGGAGGAGGGGCCTCATGCGCCGCGCCTCACCACGGGAGCCATGGATACTTCCGGAAGTCGGGCTTTCTCTTCTCGACATAGGCGTTCCTCCCCTCCTGTCCCTGCTCCGTCATGTAGAACAGGAGCGTCGCGTTCCCCGCGAGCTCCTGGAGTCCCGCCTGCCCGTCCAGGTCGGCGTTGAATGCACTCTTGAGGAGCCGGATCGCGAGCGGACTCTTGGCGAGGATCTCCTGTGCCCACTCCCACCCCTCGGCCTCGAGACGTTCGAGCTGCACGACCTTGTTCACCAGGCCCATCTCGTACGCCTCCGCCGCCGAATACTGCCGGCAGAGGTACCAGATCTCGCGAGCGCGCTTCTGCCCCACGCACCGCGCCAGGTAGGACGACCCGAAGCCCCCGTCGAACGAGCCGACGATGGGTCCGGTCTGGCCGAACACCGCGTTCTCCGCCGCGATGGTCAGGTCGCAGACTACGTGGAGCACGTGTCCGCCGCCGATCGCGTACCCCGCGACCAGGGCGATCACCGGCTTCGGCATGGAGCGCATGTAGCGCTGCAGCTCGAGCACGTTGAGCCGCGGAACGCCGCTGGCGCCGACGTAGCCGGAGTCGCCGCGGACCTTCTGGTCGCCGCCCGAGCAGAACGCCCACTTACCGTCCTTGGAGGGGCCGTTCCCGGTGAGAAGTACGACGCCCACCTCCGTGTCCTCACCGGCGTTGCGGAACGCCTCGCTCATCTCGAGCAGGGTATCCGGACGAAACGCGTTCCTGACCTCGGGGCGATTGAACGCGATCCGCGCCACGCCATCGCACTTGTGGTAGGTGATGTCCTGATATCGCTTCACTTCCTTCCAGTCTGGCTTCTTCATTGCGGAGCGGTCTCCATGGAAACTGTCTCGCTTTCTCGGTCGAGGGCGCCTCGCACGCTGAGCGCAACCGCCTCTGCCAGCTCCAGGCGACGTCGATGGCTCGCCGCGCGCTCGGTGCGGACCCGCAGGATCTTCGTCCCTCCCGCAGCGATCGCTTTCTCCAGCGCCTCGCCGAGGTCGCCGAGTTCGGTGTCCTCGAGCTCGAGGCCGTGCAGCGCAGCCGCGTGACGGAAGTCGAGTCCGTGCGGCGTGGCGAAGTACCTCGTGAACTGCGTCTCGTGCTCGGCCACGGGCAACGCGTGGAAGATGCCGCCGCCGTCGTTGTCCACGAGCACGAAGGTCACCGCCGCATCTGGTTCGCGACTCCAGAGCAAACCGTTCTGGTCGTGGAAGAAGGCCACGTCACCCGTCACGCAGACCGTGCGACCCCGCCCCTGCGACGCGATGCCGAATGCCGTGGACACGATTCCGTCGATGCCGCTCGCACCCCGGTTGCCGAGCACCTCGAGCCCCTCCTCTCGAGGCAGGGCCAGGGCGTCGAGGTCCCGGACGGGCATCGAGTTGGACACGAAGAGCGTGCTTCCCTCGGTCAATGACGAGAGCACTGCACCCCAGATATCTCCCTCCAGGAGCGTCCCCCGCATGGGCGAGAGGGCTTCCAGCGCGGCGGACTCCACCCTCCGCCAGAGGTCTTCCCACTCGGGTGCCACCGTACGGGTCGCGCGCGCGGCCAACGCCCGCAGTGTGTCCGCCGGGTCGGCCTGAACGTATCGCGTCGCGGTGGCCAGGTGATCTTTCCACCTGCCGCCGGCGTCGATGACCACCTGCGACACGCCGTTGTGGTGCAGCAACCACGAGAGCAGTGCACCGGACGTCGGCGACGCACCTATCCGCAGAACCACGCTCGGGCTCAGTCGCTCGATCGTGAGAGCGTCGCGCAGGAACAGGTCGTACGCCGCGACGCAGTATGCCCCGCCCGCTGGACCGAAGCGCGCACCCGAGAGAGGATCCGCCAGCACGGGGAAGCCCGTGCTCGCCGCGAGCTCCCGGACCGCGGGCCCGACCCTCGCCGGATCGGCGCTCGGCCCGACGACGATCACGCCCCTCGGGCTCGCGATCTCCTCGCGCAGGGCCTCGAGCTCCGGGACGGACGGCTGGGCGCGCGCACACGTGACGGCCACGAACGGCTCGCCGTCGGGTCGCCCCCGCGCGGCCAGGGGATGCGCGGCGGAGAACGCCTGTGGAACCTCGATGGGTTCGAGGGGCTTGTCGAACGGGATGTTCACGTGCACGGGTCCGGCGGGTCGTCCCACGGCTGCGGCGACCGCCCGACCGGCCAGTCCGCGGAAATGGCGAAGCGCGGGGCCCTCGAGCGCGGGCTCGGGTGACTCGAAGAACTCTCTCACGTAGCCGCCGAACATCCGCACCTGATCGATGGTCTGGTTCGCGTCGGCACCCCTCAGCCGCGGCGGTCGGTCAGCGGTCACCACGATGAGCGGTACCTCGGCAGCCCACGCCTCGACGACTGCGGGATAGACGTTGGCGACGGCCGTCCCCGAAGTCGTGAGAACAACCGCCGGCGTCCCGCTCGCCTTTCCCACACCGAGGGCGAAGAACGCCGCCGACCGCTCGTCGAGGTGGACCCTCGGCCGAAATCTGCCGTCGGCCGCGAATGCCATGACGAGAGGCGTCGATCGCGACCCGGGTGCGAGCGCGACTTCCCTGACGCCCGCGCGCGCGAGCTCGTCGACGAACGCTCGGGCCCAGGCGGTGTTCGCGGCCGCGTCGCTCATACGCTCGTGCGCGGAGATGCCGCGCGCCGCACGCTCACATCGCCCGCGAGCGCGAGCTGAGCGCCGCTCGCCGCCAGGGCCTCGAGCATGGGCTCGAACTTGATTGCAGTCTCTTCCCACTCCGAAGCCGGCACCGAGCCCTCCACGATCCCCGCGCCTGCGAAGAGGCGCCAGCCGGACCCCGTCGAGACGCCCATGCGGAGAGAAGGCACGAAGATGCCGTTCCCGTCGGCGTCGAAGAGGCCCACGGGTCCCGCGTACCATCCGCGCTCGAAGGGTTCCTCTTCCGCGAGGAACGCCATCGCCGCGTCCCGTGGCAGCCCACACACCGCGGGCGTGGGGTGCAGGAGCCTCAGCAGATCGAGGATTCCGATCTCGGACGGCACGCTCGCCCGGATCTCCGTCTCGAGATGCTGGATGCGATCGAGCGTCAAGACGTGCGGTTGTGGATCCGTGCGGATCTGGTGTGCCACGGTCCCGAGCCTCGCAACCATGTCATCCAGCGCGATGCGCTGCTCCACTCGGTCCTTTTCGCTGGCGAGCAAACGAGCCGCCAATTCCGCCTGCTCGCGCGGCGTGTCGCCCCGCCGGATCGAGCCCGCCACGGCGGTCGCATGGAATACGCCGTCGCGGAGCGTCGCCACCGTCTCCGGCGCGGCCCCCACGAGCGTCGAGCCGCGCGTCGGCTCGAACAGGAAGACGTAACTCCCCCGGTTGACCCTCCAGAGATGGGCCACGACGTCGACCGGGTCGACCGACTCCTCGAGCTCGACGTCCAACGTCCGGGCGAGCACAGCTTTGGAGATGAGGCCACGGCGGATTGCCTCGAGCGACTCTCGAACCGTTTCCTCCCACCGGGCGCGATCGGTGGCCGCCCCGCTACCGCGAACCGCGGCGCGCGCGCGCGACGCGCCCTCGCCGGCGGCGGTGAGCTCGGCCCTGAGTGCTTCGGCACGCCGACGCAGGCGCCCGAACACATCCTGACCCGATCGTGCATCGACCATCGCCCGCACGCGAAGCCAGGCGTCCCCCTCGCCCTCGCCCTCGAGCTCGAAGACCGGGACTTGGAAGAGCCAAGCCGGGAAATCGACCCATACCCCCTCGGCCACGTGATCCGGACGAAAGGAGAAGCCTCCGTAGAAGCGCAGCCGGGGCGCCCGCGTCGTGCCCTCGGGCACGAACGGGTCCGTCGCGAGCTCGCGCGCTGCCGACGCGACCTCCTCGAAGCGGTCCCCCGCCGAATCGACGCAGCGCAGCTCGGCCGCGACGCCACGGTGGGCGATCCATCGGTCGCCCCTCGCCCAGAAGCCCCGTTCCTCACCTTCGGCGTGGCGCAGGAACGCCTCGGGCCGGAGGTCGGGCGCAGGTATGGTCACCGTCGCGAGACGGGCCCTTCCGGGGTCTCGACTCAGGGGGGGCTCCTTCAGGCAGGGGGCGGCGCAGGCCCGCCAATATAGGGGGGCGCGGGCGTTCCTGAAGGTCAGGAAGCCGGTTTCTTGGCCGTGTGCATCACCCTGGGTCAGCATGGTGCTGGAACGCACCACCATCTCACTGCCGGACGACCTGATTCGGCGTTTGCGCTCGATCGCGGCCGAGGAGGGTACGTCGGTGTGGGCATTGGCGCCGCGGGCCACAGGGACACGGCCCGTCGGGCCGGGCAGGAGCGAACGGAGCCACACCCGTGGCCGGGAGGCTGATCGAGACGGCGAGCCGTGGTCTCGGCGATCCTGCTTCACCTCGAGCTCCTCCACCGGCCCCCCCACTCTCGCCCGCGCGCGGGCCGCCCAGATCGAGCTGCTCGCAGACGAACTCTCCTCAGACCCGTCGGACTCGCGCGACCCCTCCGAGCCCGAGCGCCTCCCGGTTTCGAGCTCGATCAGTCCGTGCCCGCCGAGGTGTGGGGCCCCCTTGCTGAGGGCGATCGCCGTCGACTAGAGTGGGAAATGCGCCCCCCTGACCGTGCTCCTGGTCTCCGAGACCGGGGTACGAAGGGCACCCTCCGGCGCTGACTGGCAACCCCCCACCAGGAGGCCCCCCATGCGTCGGCACTTCAGCCGAAGCTCTCGGCTCGTCGTACCCGGCTCACTCGCGCTCCTGCTCCTCGGTTCGTGCACCGACGAGCAGGCACTTCCCACTGGCTCGGACCTCGTCGCGCCCCAGCTCGCCATCACGGGCGGCAACGGAACCCCGGGCGGGCTGGACGCCGCCACCGTGCGCGAGACCGGCCAGGTCTCGCTCTCCGTGGACGGGCTCGGGTTCCTCTCGGGGAACGTGGGGCTCATCCAGGTCCAGAAGCCGGCCGGCGCCACGGTCCGGAAGGCCTACCTGGCCACGTCGAACGCCTTCAACACCCTGGCGCGCAACATGCCGCCCGGGGACACCCATATCCTCCAGCCCACGGGCGGCCCGACCGTCGCGACGTCCGTGGCCCACAGCGTGGTCGTGGTCAACCACATATCCTCACACAACGGCTGGGCCGACGTCACGCAGCACGTGAAGAGCCAGATCGACACCGCCCCCGCGGGTGTCGTCGACGTCAGGCTCTGGGAGACGTTCCCGGGCATTACCGAGGGCCAGATCCTCTCCGTCATCTTCGACGATCCGTCCGTCACGACCGACAACACCATCTTGCTCTTCTTCGGGGCGATGCGAGAGAACGGCGTCGTGGACGCGCGGCTCAATGTTCAGTTCGACGATCCGATCGACCTCTCCGATCCGGCGCTCAGAATCGACATGTCGGTCGGGATCTCGCACAGCAATCAGGGCTTCGGCCTCGACGACGCCACGTACATCAGCGTGAACGGTGCGCGTATGACCTCGTGCGCCGGAGGGTACGACGACGGTGGGGCCGCCATCGGTGCGTTCATCACGGTCGGCGGCGTCGGCAACAGCATCGCGAACCCCTCGGACCCGAACTGCCGCGCATCCTACGGGTCGTTCTACGACGACGAGCTCTACAACCTGGTGCCGTTCGTCCAACCGAGCGCGACGCAGATCCAGATCGAGCTGGGGCACGCGGAAGGGGTGCTGGACGACAACCTCTTCTTCGCGGCGTTTTCCATCGCGCAGACGCCCGCTCCCACCAACAACGCACCCACCGCGAACGCGGGTGGACCATACTCGGGGTTCGAGGGCTCACCGGTGACGTACACCGGAGCCGGCTCGTCCGACCCGGACGGCGACGCGCTCACGTACGCGTGGACCTTCGGCGACGGCGGTACGGCGACCGGTGCGGATCCGACCCACGTGTACGCCGACAACGGGGTCTACACCGTGGGGCTGACCGTCGCCGACCCCTCCTCCGCAACGGGCTCCGCGACGGCCACGGCTACGATCGCGAACGTCCGGCCGAGCCTTCCGTCCCTCGCCGGCCCGAACGCGCCGGTCGCGTCCGGAGCCGCCGTTACCGTGGGCGGAGCCTTCACCGATCCGGGCGTCCTCGACACCCACACGGTCAGCTACGACTGGGGAGACGGGACGGTGGAGCCGGGAGCCGTCAGCGAGACCAACGGTTCGGGAAGTGTGAGCGGCACGCACGTGTATGCGGCTCCCGGCACCTACGTCGTCACCGTCGTCGTGACGGACAAGGACGGGGATTCCGGATCCGCGACGTTGGAGATCGTCGTCGAGGACAGCAACGCGGCGCCGACGGCGAACGGCGGAGGCCCGTACGTCCGCCTCGAAGGGTCGATGGTGAGCTTCGACGGAACGGCCTCCGCCGACCCCGACGGGGATGCGCTCACCTACACATGGGACTTCGGCGACGGGGCGACGGGCGTGGGGGCGACGCCGAGCCACACCTACCTCGACAATGGTGTCTACACGGTGACGCTCGTCGTCGAGGATCCGTCCGGGGCGACCGGGTCCGCTTCGACCACCGTGAGCGTCGCGAACGTGGCGCCGACCCTCGGCGGCCTCACCGGTCCGATCGATCCGACGCGGGTCGGGACCCCGGTCACGGTGGGCGGCAACTTCACGGATCCTGGCGTCATCGATACGCACTCGGTCGCGTTCGACTGGGGCGACGGGGCGACGAGCGTGGGCAGCGTCACCGGCGGCGGCGGTTCGGGCGGGGTCGGCGCCGGCCACGTGTACGCTGCGGCCGGGGTCTATACCGTGACCGTCACACTCACGGATGACGACGGGGGCGTGCACCAACTCGGTTACGAGTTCGTGGTCGTGTACGATCCGGACGCGGGCTTCGTGACCGGCGGCGGTTGGATCGACTCGCCCGCGGGTGCTTATCGGCCCGACACCGGGCTCACGGGCCGGGCCAACTTCGGTTTCGTGTCCCGCTACAAGCAGGGCGCGTCGACTCCCAGCGGGAACACGGAATTCCAGTTCCGCGCCGGGGACCTGAACTTCAAGAGTTCGGCGTACGAGTTCCTCGTCATCACCCAGGGCGGAACCCGAGCGCAGTACAAGGGCGCCGGCACGATCAACGGCGCCGGGGCCTATCAGTTCATGATCTGGGCGACCGACGGATCGCCGGACACGTTCCGCATCAAGATCTGGAGCGAGTCCGGAGGGGTCGAGACAGTCGTCTACGACAACGGGTTCGATCAAGCGCTCGGAGGTGGCTCGATCGTCATCCACAGGAAGTAGCGGCTGAACCGAGTCGGGGGGGGGACGCGGCGTCGCGTTCCCCCTCCCAACGGCTCTTGGGGGGATGGCACCAATCGGTTCTGCCTTGATTCGAGGGGAGAGTGGCGCGTTCGTAACGCTGTGCCCTCCTTGCCCCTCCTTCCATGACCCTGGTCGACTGGCTCCTCAATGAGGAGCTTCTGCGGATCGTGCCGTCGACTGGGGTTGGCAGACGAGGTTCGCTACTCGATCGTGCCCGTCTTGATCGGTGACGGCATTTCCTTCTTCCAAGGGCTCGAGAAGGACGTGGCGCTGCACCTGCTGGAAGCGAAGGCTTACAAGAAGTTGGCGGGTATGGTCGTCGACATCTACAAGTTGCAGAGAGGGTATGACCGCAAGGCGCCCGTCGCGTGGATGCTGATTCACTCCCTGATCATCGGCTCGGGCCTCTACTTCCTCGGCGGCGCTTGACGCGCGTACGTACGTCGGCTCTCGCGATGGCCCTCTGGGCCGCGGGCGCCGCCCTCTCGGGATGCAGCGGAACCACGAGTCCGGAGGACGAGTGGACGGGCCCTTTGCGTCCCGCCGTCTTCGTCCAATCACCGCTCCGGCTTTCGGACATCACCGAGATCATCTCGATCGGTAACCTGGCGCCCCCTGGGCACACGCTCCCTACCGAGCACGCGTACTTCTTCTTCGAGAAGGACTACGCTCCGAGCGCGCCCCTCCCGCGGCTGCCGGTCTTCGTCCCCGCTTCCGGAAGGGTGACGCGAACGATGGTGATGGACCACCCGAACAGCTTTCGGGTGGACATCCAGGTGAACCCCTGGCTGTCGTACTACATGATCCTGATCGATCTCGATCCCGCGAAATACACGCCAGGGCGGGCGGTCACCGCAGGCGAGCAGATCGGCGTGACGTTCGGGATCGCGAATACGCTCGACCTGGGTGTCATCAATCGGCGTCTGGAGCGGAAAAGCTTCGCGCGGCCGGAGCGTTACGACCACGCCGACACCCATTGGATCGATTCGCCTTTCCGCTATTTCGCGGAGCCGGTGCGCAGCGACATCTACGCTCGGGTGAACCGCGAAGGGGCGGACAAGGACGGGACTCTGGAAGTCGACGTCGTCGGGAGCCTCGCCGGGATGTGGTACCGGGAGGACGTTCCGGTGAATACGGCCGATCGCGCGCTCCTTTCTCGCGCCATCGTCTTCGCTCCGGACGTTCGTCGTCCCACGGAGAAGCGCGTTTCGATCGGCGAGGGCTTCTCGATCCAAGGGCTCTACGGCGTCCAGGCCGGAGCGCCCGAGTTCGCGGACGTCGGGCCCGGCACCGGGCGCATCGGCTACCGTCTCGACGCGATGGACAACAGCTCGGACCCATGGCGCGGGGTCCTGGTGGTGCAGCTCGTCGACGCGACCTCGCTCGATGTCGAGTTCTTCCCGGGCGCTACGGACCTGGCACTGGCGTTCACGGGCGACAAGACGCGGTACGTGCGATAGGCGCCGCCATGCGCCCCCCGCACTCGGGCCTTCGCTGGTCCATGCCGCGGGGGTCCCGTGTCATGACGTCGACCCGAGCATGTCTCGACGTGGAGCCATCTTGGCAGAGTCGACACCTGTATCGCGCAGGGGGTTCGTCAAGGCGGCCGGCGGCATGGCGGGCGTCGCCGCGCTGCCCACGGACCACTGGACGCCGCCGGACTCGCCCCAGGTGTCCGCTCCAGCCGGGCCCGCGCTGACGCTCCGGAACGTCGGGGGCTACCCCGGCCTGACGCCGCGCGGCGCCGGTTGGCTGCGGTTCCTTTGGGAGAAGGCCACGACGCGCAACGATTGGACCTCGGCCGGCGTTCCTCATCCGTGGTGGGATCGGTACACGGCGCCGGTCGTGCTGAGCGGGTCGAGCTGAGGTGATCGAGACGGGACCCCAGAACGGACGAGACGAACCGCACGGGAGTGTTATGTCCGACATCTACCACGCCGGAAGCCGAGACCTCCAGGATAAGCACGACAGGTTCACGGCCGACGAAAGGCGTTCATCGAGCACCTCGACATGGTCAACATCGGCGCCGCCGGGACCTTCGTGGTTCGGCGCCCCGTCCCCCGACGCCGGCTCCGCGCCGAGTTGGCGCGCAGGCTCCCTTCGATGCCGAGGTCGTGATCTGCGAAGGGATGGAGATCGTCCGACTCCTGTCTGGACGAAGTCGGCCTGTCGAAGCGGGCCAGGTATCGGGCACTCCAACGGGCCATCGTCCTGTCGGCCGGATTCGCCCCGCAACGGGTGAATTCAGGGGCGGCCTCGGCGCCATCTTGCGGACTCCGGTGGGCTAGCTAAGACTGTCCGCCGCCCCCCCATGGCGAACATCCCTGTAATCCTCACCTTGCGCGACGCACCCGTGCATCCGCTCGCTGCGGCTAAGTCGCGCGCAGTGGTAGCCGCATTGTTCGCTGGTGTGGCCCTCCCGCCATCGTCTGCGGCGCCGAGTGACGGACGCTTCTCGTTCGTCGACCCCTCGTGTTGGACGGTCGGCCTGAACCGGAGCACGGGGCAACGATCACGTCATCCGAGCCGACGTTTTTCAAGCCATCCAGCTCACTGTTTTTCCACCCGGGCGCGTCTCGCCGGGTCTCGTACGTGGGTCGACGTTGCCGTCAAGGCATCGGCGGCAACGGCACCGCCATTAGATAGCTCAAGTCAATAGGAGAACATCGTGAAGTGCACGCGTCGTTGGGCGAATGCCCTGGTCGCAATGCTGATGGTCGGCACGTTCATCAGTTGCCGAGAAGTCGAGCCGCTGGCCCCGCTGGCGGATAGACCGAACTTCGCCATTTCAGACGCTGTGCACGGAGATGGAGTCGCGGGCTTCTACTTCCGTTCTCCCATGGTCCCCGACGTGCCGCTCCCCGGCACGTTCGATCCTGGATTGAATCCGGAGGTCACGGTCTGTGAATGGGATGGGACGACCTGCGCCGCGCTCATCGCGCATTTCACGACCACGTCGGGCCCGGGGGCGGAGAGCGTCAGGGCCAACGGCGACCACTACCAGGTCAATTGGCACGCGAGGGACTACGATCTCGACCCTGCCAAGACCTACCGGATCGTCGTGGCCGTCGGTGGAACGGAGTTGGGCTTTGCCGATGTGGATGTCGTCGCCAACGGCCGAGAGCTAAAGAACGTGAACACCGGCGAGTTCATTCCGCTCGTCGAGGATCGCACCCTGCCCATCAAGTTCTACATCCAAGCCGGAACGGTTGCGGCGTTCGGACCGTCGGGCGGGCACTTCGTTTTGGCGGACGGCGACGTCGAGATCACGGTTCCCGAGGGTCTCCTGCAGCAGCCACTGGGCATCACCGTGCGTCGCGCTCCGCTCGATGCGGGTGAGTACGCGGATGCCGCGCTGATGCCGGGCACGACGTACGACTTCGGGCCCGACGGTACCGTGTTCGACGCCCCAGGCATCCGCGTCACGATTCACTACGATCCGGCGAATCTCGGTGACATGACTCCCGACCAGCTGACGCTGGTGACGCAGATCGACGGACTCTGGGCTGACCTCGGCAACGTCGCCGTGGATGAGAGCGCCCGCACTGTAAGCGCAGATCTGGCGCACTTCACGTTGGTGAACATCGCGGCGATCATCAAGCCGGTCATCACTGGTCCAGACCCGCTGAACATGGTCACAGGGCAGGTCCTCGACCTGATTGGCGAGGTCGGCTACCGTCGCGCGGCGTACTGGAGGTCCAGCGCATCCACGATCGTTTCCGTCGACACGCCGATCGGGCCGCTGAGCGGGAGGATCACGGCCAGGACGCCAGGCACGGCGAACATCTATCTCACCACCGAGGACCCGGTGGTCGCGACGGTCGTGAGGGCGGACACACTCAGGGTGAACGTCAGCGCACCGGGCATCGGTTCTCTCCACAACGTGACGGGCGGGTTCAACTTCACATGCGGCCAGGACGGAAGTGGTGTCGCGTATTGCTGGGGCCAGAACTCATTCGGTCAACTGGGTGATCGCACCACCACGAATCGCTCGACACCTGTGCCGGTAGCTGGTAACCTGCAGTATACCACGGTTGTCGCCGGGGGCGCGCACGCGTGTGGACTCACCGTGGATGGCAGGGCCTGGTGCTGGGGACGCAACAACTTCGGTCAGCTGGGTGACAACACGCTCATCGATCGCGCGGCGCCCGCGCCGGTCATGGGGGACTGGCGCTTCGCGCTGATCACGGCGGGTGACCGACACACGTGCGGCTTCACGCTGGTGCAGCCGACCCAACCAGCCGCTCTGCTCTGCTGGGGATCCAACGAGTGGGGCCAGTCCGGCGGTGCGCTCGGCGGAGCGGCAGCAAAGCAGCCGTTTGCCCTTCAGGTGAACCCGGCCGGCGGCGTCAGCAGTCTGGACGCGGGCCTGGGTCATACCTGCGCCGTGATTGGCGGTGCCGCCACGTGCTGGGGGCTCAACAGCAACGGTCAGCTCGGCGATGGGTCGACCACGAACTCGACCTTCGCTTACAACCGAGTCCAGCCGCCAAGGCCGTTCCGTTCGATCAGCGCCGGACCCGCGCACACGTGCGCGATCACGACGTCCGATGAAGCCTACTGCTGGGGCCGCAACACTGCTGGCCAGCTCGGTGACAACACTACGACGGATCGAGGCCTCGCGAACCTGCCGGTCAGCGGCGTGGAACTGTGGTCTCAGATCGACGCCGGTGGATCCACCGGCACGACCTGCGCCCTCACGACTTCCGCGAGCCTGAACCCCGACAAGCTGTACTGCTGGGGCCGTAACGCGGCGGGCAATGTCGGCGACGGCACGAACATCGACCGCGCGGTGCCCGTCGAGGTGAGCAGCGGCGAAACTTTCCGCCAAGTCGGCGCCACCGGTGGGGGGCACGTATGCGCGACGGAGGTGGGCGGCGGTGGCTGGTGCTGGGGCCTCAACGCCTTCGGGCAGTTGGGGGACAACTCGCTCACCAGCCGAAATGCGCCAGTACAGGTCGGCGCGTTCACGGTGGTACCGGGCCTCCTCCCGGGGTCGCTGTCCGGGTCCGTCAAGCGGCTGTTCTTGAACACGCCGCTGCACACGGTGCGGGTATCACCCACCTATGGGTTCCCGTCGCTGACGGACGCGCAGGGGGCCTATGCGCTCGGCCCAATGATTCCGGGCCCGACGACGCTGAAGCTCGAGTTCCTGCCGGCCGGGTGCGTCGATCCCGGCATCAACTGGACGATTCAGAGTGGTCAAAATCCCGGGCTGCTCATCCAGGTTCCGTGCTACGAGATCGCGTCGGTGGCGATCGCTCCTGCGGCGGCTACACTGCAGGTAGGGACGATCCTGACGCCAGTCGTCACCGTTCGGGACAATCAGGGCACGGTCGTGCCCGTGCAGGCGACGTTCTCCACCACGGGGCCGATCTCCGTGACACCGACCGGCCAGGTGACCGCGCAGTTCGTGGGTAGCGGCGTGTTGACGGCGACTGCCTCGCCCGCGTTCGGCCAATCGCGGATCACGGTGCAGGGCGGTTGTGCCGCGGCTCCCGTGGCCGGCTGCGTGCTGACGGGTCACGTGCCCGCGCTCGCGCCGTACCTCCGTTCCGTCGGCGCTCCCGCCGCGACCACGATCGAGTTCACGAACGCAGGCATCTTTGGCATCAAGGTGTTCTGGCTGGACTACAATGGAACGCCGCAGCCGTACCTCGACCTGGCCCCGGGTCAGACCCAGGGCATCGGCACATTCACGACGCATCCCTGGCTCGTGACCAATGATTTTGGGACGCCTCTCGGCGTCTACGTGAATCCTGCGACGACGCTCGCGAGGGTGATCCAAGGAGGTGTCTTACCGTCGTACACGAACGTGCGGGACAACGGCTTCCCCCTCAGCTCGGTCTGGGGCTCATCCGCGAGCGACGTGTGGGCCGTTGGATTTGGCGCCCATCCGCTACGCTACCAGGGTGGAACCTGGGGCGTGGTGAACACACCCACGACGCCGCCGCACGGGCCCCTCAACGACGTTTGGGGCACCGGCGCCAACGATGTCTATGCAGTTGGTTGGAGCGGCCGGATCATTCACTTCGATGGAGCCAACTGGAGTGCCCCCGCGCCCGGTATCCCCGACGTATTCCTGAACGGTGTGTGGGGTGCCGGCGGCCGGGTGTATGCGGTCGGCAGCGCGGGCACGATCATGGCGTACGATGGCGTGAGCTGGGCGCCGGAAGTCAGCAACACGGCGGTCCAGTTGCAAGACGTGTGGGCGGCCGACGCCAACAACGTGTGGGCAGTCGGAGACGGCGGGGTCATCGTTCGTCGTGTGGGCGGCGTTTGGGTGGAGCAGGTGGTAGGTCCGCCCACGCGAAGCTTCCGTGGCGTATGGGGCACGTCGATCAGCAACGTGTACGCGGTCGGTCAGGGCGGGATGATCTACCGCTTCGACGGGAGCAACTGGATCGCGGAGACAAGCAACACGACCCAGACGCTGCAGGCGGTCGGCGGCACGTCGACGGGCGCCGTCGTTGCGATCGGCGCTCAGGGCACGTACCTACGCCGCACGGGCGTGGGCGGCTGGGTCCCGCAGCCGGTCCCGTCAGCGGATGTATTGGAGGGGATCTGGTTCGCCTCATCGACCGACGCGGTCGTCGTCAGCAGCATCTCGACGACAGTGCCGCAGACCGGGGCGATCCTGCGCGGACTTCCCTGAGATTCGAGCTACTGTTGCAGCCGGGAGCCGGAAGCCCAGGAACGCCTGGGCTTCCGGCTCGGCGACACCTCGACCGAGTCCGACGGTCCGCGCTACGAGCGAGGGCGCCTTCGCCACGGTGGGCGCGAGCACCGGGATCGTGACGGGCGTGGGCGGCGGCCTCACCTCCGTCCTCCACGGTCGGCCCGAGGGCGCTGTCCTCGGTCGACGTACCGGTCCCGCGTTCTCCCGACGGGCAAGAAGAGCGTGCCGTCGGGAGCGAAGAGGATACGCGCTCCGGACGAGGTCGTGAACGGAGTGCCGGTCGACTCGTACAGGATCTCCAGATCGCGGAGCGCGCCGCCGTCGAAGCGCGCGCGGGCCAGCGCGACCCGGGCCTCTTCGTTCGCCGTCCTGTAGGTGAGATAGACGTAGCGGTCTCCGCAAACCGCGGATGGAGCGCGACCTCGGCTATGGGTGCTGGAGATTCGCTGTCGTATGGATCTCGGCGAGGAAGCGCTCCGCGCCCAGGACTGCGGCGAGCGCGGGCTTCAGACGTTGAGCGCGACCTTCCGGCCGTGACGGAGATCTTCAACCAGGTTCCGCCCCACACGCGCTGACAGAGCCCTCCCGACAGAGGTAGGCCCCACCCCGCGGTAGTCTCTTTCGACAACTGTCCGTACTCCCATCGGACCGCCCGCTCTGCCTCCCCGGAGGGCTCTCCCTTTGGGAGGCCCATACTCGGCGGGGGGACCTATGTTACGGGGCAAGAAGCGGAGCGGCGGGCTGAGATTGGTACTCGGACTCCTCGCCGCGCTCACAGGCGCGTGCAAAGGGGGCGACTCCACGGGCCCACAGGTGACGACCGGGTCGATCAGGGTCGCCACGGTGACCACGGGGGTCGACCTCGACGCTGATGGATTCCAGTTCTCCGTGGATGGCGGCGTCCCGCAGGCGATCGGAGTGAACGGCACGGTCACAGTGCCGAACGTGTCGGCCGGAAGTCATTCTATCTCACTCACGGGTTTGGCCGCGAACTGTTCCGTCGTGGGGGCGAACCCCCGCTCGGTGCCGGTCACCGCGGGGGCGACCGCCGACGTTTCGTTAGCAGTCGAGTGCACTTCCCTGACCGGCTTCATCGCGTTGACGGTGAACGCGACGGGGGCGAACCTCCCGGGGACGGTCGACGCGAGGATCGACGGCACGTCGGTCGGGTCCCTGACCACGGGCACGAGCTTCGTGCTGGGGCCGTACGCGGTGGGCAACCACACGGTCGAGCTGACGCTGCCGACGAACTGCACGCTGTCGAGCGGGACGAACCCGCGCACGGTGGCGGTGCCGTCGGGCGCGACGGAACTCACGGTGATGACGACCTTCAGTCTCACCTGCGTGTCGACACAGGGATACATCGAGCTGACGGTGAACGCGACGGGGGCGAACCTCCCGGGAACGGTCGACGCGAGGATCGACGGCACGTCGGTCGGGTCCCTGACCACGGGCACGA
>CAZBCN010000006.1:78284-78497 GCA_964490285.1 uncultured Gemmatimonas sp.
CGAACCCGCGCACGGTGGCGGTGCCGTCGGGCGCGACGGAACTCACGGTGATGACCGCGTTCGACCTGGTCTGTAACTGACCTGGCGACCGCAGGGCCCCGGCCAGCCAAACAGCCGGCCGGGGCCCCTCATGGCGACTCCCAAGACCGTGGTCTCGTTACACGCCTGAGCCCGCACGATAGCGAGTTCCCGTCCGTCCCCCTTACGCCCGGG
>CAZBCN010000007.1:0-55234 GCA_964490285.1 uncultured Gemmatimonas sp.
AACCAGGATCCGCCGCCCTCGAGATGCGCGCCCATGCGCACGCCGCTCACGCTGCGTCCGCGGCGCGCGGGGCGTGAGAGCGCGCGCTCGATCAAGCGGTCCAGCGCTCCGTGGAGTGTCTCGGTGAGACCGACGGGGTCCGAGAACTCGAGCGCCACGCGAATGGGGCGAGGGCGGTGCCACGGACGCACCGGATCGATGCGCCGCCCCGTCGACCAAGCGAGCGCGCTCCTTCCATCCTCGCCGAACTGGGCGACGAGCGAGGGCTCGGGGAAGCGCGTGAGCTGACCGAGCGTGCGGATGTCGAGGCGTTCGAGACGCTCCACGATGCGCGGATCGACGGGGAGCGTGCTCACCGGACAACGGTCGAGGAAGCGGGCGAGGTCGTTCTCCGAGAGGATGACGGGCTCGCCCGGCCGAGCGGACGCCGCGGCGACCCAGGCACCGAACTTTCCAGGTGCCATGCCCGCTCGGGTCGCTGCGACAAGGGGAGCAGGGAATACGCGAAAGAGCGAGCGAAGCACGCGGTCGACCTGCCGTGGAGGCGAGCCGAAGAGACGGCCGAGGCCGTCCATGCCCAGGAAGACGCGTCCGCGTCCGGCCGGTTCCAGGACCGGCGTGACCTCGCCGAGGATCTCGAGCAGCGTGTCCACCGCGGCATCGTAGTGGGCGGGGTCGGGCTCGAGGAGCGTGAGCGAGGCACAGAGCGATATCGCTTGCGAGACGAGTTGGCCCGGGCGAACGCCAGCATCGTATGCGCGCTCCGAGACCTGCCAGATCGTGCGGCGCGTGCTCTCGCCGGGTGAGAGCAGGGCGACCGACGTGCTGTCGAGCTCGGGGGAGCGCACGAGCTCGAGCCGGAGCTCGAAGGTGGGGAGCCAGAGGCAGAGCGCCTGACGGCTTCCGGTGGAGGGGCGCGGGGCGGTGGGGAGGAACGCGGTTCCGGGGCCCGAGGCCCAGCCGTTGTCGGGTGTGCTGGGGGTCCATGGCTCCGAGGCGCTGTTGTGGACCCACCCTCGACCTTGGTGGGTGGGAACACCTTGCGCGCGCGGAGCGGCCTGGGGCATGGCGGAATGGGACGTTTTCGAGGATGCAGGAGACAGCGATCCCCGGCTCCGAAGTGGC
This sequence comes from uncultured Gemmatimonas sp., assembly GCA_964490285.1. Lineage (GTDB taxonomy): Bacteria > Gemmatimonadota > Gemmatimonadetes > Longimicrobiales > Gaopeijiaceae > UBA2982. The sequence continues at coordinate 1,126 of CAZBCN010000007.1, forward strand.
ACCCCCCACGTCGTCACCACCCGGGCTTCGGAGCCGGGGACGGATACCGAACAAAAACCGAAACGCATGCGGAAGGTACAGTGGGGATGGAGGGTCGGCAAGCAGGGGAGGGCAAGCCCGAGTTGGCTGGAGAAGTCGGGACGGGACGGGGTTCCGTGCGGGTTTTTCGCTTAGGAGGCCCCTTCCATCCTATCCGCGCTCCCAGATGCCGGTTCGCGTCACGCGAACACCATGACCGAAGATCAGCGGCGTGAGCGACTTCGCTGCGGTATGGGAAGGCCGAGTCGAACGCGACGTCGGCGATGCCAAGATCCCTTTTCTCGGTCGAGAGATGCTACGAGGGGCCTTCGGACGCCATCTCACCACCTCAGCATCAGGTCACGAGGCACGGCGCCGGCACGACCCAGGTACCCGTATTGGATCTTGCCGATGTAGTTGCGGAAAATCCCCCTGACCTGGTTCCCGGCGACGGCGCGGAGGTCGGCCACCCAGCCCACGACCGACTGCGGGCGTCCTCGGAGGAGCAGCGACGTGGCGAGGAATTCCGCCTGCTGTGAGCTGGTCTGGTTCGAGAGGTAATACTCCAGGGCCGAGTCCTCGGCATAGTTCCTCAACACAGACCGGTCGATGGCGTTTTCCCTGAAGATTTCGATCGCCCGATTGATGATCTCGAGGGACTCCGTGGGTCTGACGGTGCTCACGGTGACCGCCCCTCCGGCCGCGGCACGATCGATTACGTACGCACCGGCGGCGTACGAAAGGCCGCGATCACGAATCAGCGACGACACGTACCCGGAAAGAACGTTCACCGCGACTTGGAACGACGGGTAGTCATCTGCAACGGTCTCCGGGCCCGCGAAGTACCCGACGATGTAGTTCGTCGGCAACATGCGCTCTTCGACCGCCACGCGCGCCTCGGGCTTGGCCCAGCGGGGTGGTGGTGTCCAGGCGTACGAGCCTGGCGGGAGGTTACCGAGCGTGCTCCGAAGGGTGGTCTCGATCGTGGACCGGTCGATCGGCCCGACAACAGCGAGCAGCATTCGCGAGCGCACGAACTGTTGCTCGTGGTACGTACGGAGGTCATCCAAATCGAGCGTCGTCAGCGAGGCCTCCGTTCCGTTCACGTCCACGGCGTAGGGGTGGCCCTCGAAAGCGAGTCGCTCGGCGAGGCGGCTCGCCATTTCGTCGGGGTCCTCGCTCGACGCGCGTAGGAACGTCAGCGCCTGGTTTCGAACGACCTCGACGGCCGCCGAGTCCAGCGACGGTCGTGCGACGCGGTCCGCGAGGATCGTCCACGATGGTCCGAACTCCTCTGCCAGGCCGGTGAATCCGATGACCGACCAGTCGGGCGTGGTTCTGACGAAGTAGCGGCTCCCCGTGCGTGCCTGGGCCCGACGCAGCGAGTCCCCGGGGAAACCCGCCGTCCCCCGCTCGGACGCCTCCAAGATGAGCCCTTCTATGCCGGCGGTGGCCTCCGTGAGCTGACGGGCGCCGCCGAGGATATAGAGTTGAGCAGCCAGGACTTCACGGTCCGGCAGCCTCAGATGCACGACCCGAGTCCCGTCCACATCGTACACGTCGGGTTCGGGCGCCTGCGCCTGCATTCCCGCCGCGGCGCCTCCGAGCAGGCACGCGACGGAGGGTATGCACCGCAGGAGGCGCCTCATCGGACGAGCGGCCACTGCCGGCGCACGACCTCGTGGATGACGGGCGCGAGCCTGGTGGACAGCTCCGCGGTCGCTAGCACGGCGACCACACGTGGGCGCCCGATCAAATAGCGGTCGAGGTAGGCGCGTATGTCGGCGCTCGTCACGGCCTGGAGTCCCGCTTCGTAGCCGCGGTAGTAGTCGAGGCCACCGATCGCCCATAAGTCCGCCAGCGTATGAGCTGCAGACGTCCCACTCTCTCGCCTGATCGCACTCCCTACGAGAAGGGCCTTCTTGGCCATGTCGAGGTCGGCCTCGTCGAAAAAGGCCGGGTCGTCGAAGAGCGAGAGCTCCACGCCGAGCTCCGTGAGAGCTCTGGCGATTCTGTCGGGCGTCGTTCGGGCGATCAGGCGGATGGGTCCGACGTGCTCCAGAGTCTGATAGGAGATCGAGACGCTCTGGAACAGTCCGCTGTCGACGAGCCGACGTTGGGTGCCAGAGACAGCCTCGTTGAAGATCGTCGAGAACACGTCCGCGGCCAGCGTACCGCCTGGATCATCCGACACGCTCGGGCCGTGCCACTTGATCGCGAACGTCACGTCACTGGATGGCATATCCAAGACGAAGGCAGTGTCGGCTGCGAGGGGCTCGATGGGCGGAGGCTCGAATCCGACGAACGGATCTGTGCCCCGTTCCCAACGCCCGAAGCGCTGGGCGGCCCAGCGGAAGACGTCCTCCGCGCGGACGTCGCCGCTGGCGATCAGCGCCGCGTTGTTCGGCACGTAGTACTTGCGGTAGTGCGCGCGCAGACGATCGGACCGCGCGCCCATGATCGTGCTGAGATTTCCGATCGCGTTCTTCCGGCGAAACGCCGGTCCCCATAGCACCATATCGGTGACGAGGTCCTGCACCTCGTACGGATTCGACGCCATTCGCTGGAGTTCCCCCTGTACCACGAGCCGCTCGTCCTCCAGCGCCCGACCGGCGAACTCGGGGTCGCGCACGAGCTCCGCCAGGATCTGGATGCCACGCTCGACGTTTTCGGACGGGAGCGTCACGTAATAGGTGACCCTTTCGTCGCCGGTCGTGCCGTTGTACGTCGCGCCCGCTTCGCCCGCGTCCTCGGCGAAGCCCCGGCCACCCCGATACGTCTTGAACAACATGTGCTCGAGGACGTGGGGGATCCCTTCGTCGGCCTGCTCGATTTGAGTGAACGCACCCGCGCGTACTACGACCTCCAAGGTGGCGACGGGAATGGTCGGGTTCGGCAGGACGATGACGTGAAGGTCGTTGGCGAGCACGGTGTCCCGAATCGCCGCCGGTCCCTGGGCCACAGCGGATACGCCGCTTGGGAGTGAAGCCAGCAAGAGCCACAAAGGCGAATAGAGGACTCTATCCAGGGCTGACATTCGCCAAAGATTCGATGCCAGTGGCTGCATCGCAAGCGATGTACGTCCACAGACCGGTGCCCGAGCGCGCTTCGTTGAGCCAGATGCGGTGAGCCGCCCTAGATACGTATGCGCATACGTCGCATTACGTATATCCTGCTCTCAGGAGAGGGATAGTTTCCGGAAGACGTTGGTTCTGTCACACCGCCTCCGAGGATATCCCGATGAGACGACTCGGCATGTTGTCCCTATCGATCATACTGTGCGCCTGCGGCGAGCAGCCCACCGCGATCGGCGACGCGGCGTCGACCGCCCCGACACTCAGCGTCATCGGAGCCGATCCGCTGGTCGGGGCGATCGTTCTCAACGACGGCGCCTCGAGCGAGCCGTTCGTCAGGACCTGCAGGTTCGGTGGGCGTATCACCACGGAAGTGGTGATGGTACGAAACCCCGCGGGCGGCGGGCTCCTCACCTGCAGTTGGCGTCCGTGGCCCACCACGTCCGAGTTCGACAGGGCGTTTCGCCGGAGCGGATTCAACTGCTTCCTGAATTTCTTCGGCCTCACGACGACGAACGAGTCGAATTTCGTCATCGCCATGAACGGGGATGCCAGTATGACCTGTCGGTTTCACGACATCCCGACGCCGCCGGACGGATGCTATGGGCAGATCACCTCCGGGATCGCCTCGACATGGCCCTGGGCCCACGACGATCGGATCGCCTTCCCGCCGCCTCCGGGATCGCTCCATCTCTGGGTCGAGACCTTCGGACCGCTCGTCGGCATCTCGACGGTTCACGAGCTCCAGCTCCTGTTCTGCGGCTCCTAGCCTCGAGAAAAGGGGGGCGGCGCGCCGGACGCGCCGCCCCCCTGGGAGAGTCGTCGACGAGAGCAGACTCGCCCCTGTCAGTTTTCCATGTACCCAGGCGGCAGCGGCAACAGCGGATCGATCACGAAGTCCGGAATGCCGCCCTCGGTACCCACAGGTGCTGGGCTGACGGTACATGCAGGCGAGCACACCGGTAACGAATACGCATCCGCGGCACCCAGCACCGCACCCCACCCCAGGTCGATGAGTGCGCCGATCGTCAGACGGCTGATCGGCATGCGTAGCAAGGGGCCTTCGGTGGTCGGCGTCATGATCTCGCCGTTGAACCAACCCTCGTTCCAGTGCGCCGCAATGGTTGGCTCGAGCGGGACGTCGTTCGGGCCACCCATGGACGGCCCGCCGAGCGTCGTCCACTCGGCTTTTCCGTTCGCGCCCGTGAAGCGCACGCTGTCCGTCGCCGCGAAGACGGTCGATCCCTGCCAGAGCGTCCCGATACCGAACGCGTGCGCGAGCTCGTGCCAGATGACGTCCTGGAGGTAGGTCACTGAGGCGGTCGACTGGTCGACCTGGTCGAGCTTCATTTGGCCGGTGATGGTCGCGGGCGGCGCCGGGTTGCGTCCATATCCGCAGAAGCCGCCCCGGGCGAGCGTGCCGCTCGCCCCGTCGATGGGGCCGACCGCCATGAGGATCGCGACGTCGTCGATGAACGCGCCGTTCATGAGCGACGCATCGACGAGTTGGCACGTGGACGGAGTAAGACCCGACGAAGGATACGTCACGTTGGCGACCTCACCCGTGACCACCTGCTCGAAGCGCGCGAGCGCGGCGCTGACCGCCGCCCGAGCGTTCGCCGAAGGCATCACCCCGCCGTTGTACGTCAGCCACAGGTTGAACGCCGAGGCCGGCTTGGTCGAGATGGTGATCGCGTAGCGCTCGGAGAGCGTGAGCACGCCGTTCGACGCCGTCACCTGGAAGAAGAACGCCCCGGATGCGCTCGGCACGCCGGTGATCTGCCCGGTGCTGGAGCTGAAGGAGAGGTTGTTCGGAAGCGCGCCGTCGGTGATGGCGAAGGTGAATCCGCCGCCGCCCCCGCTCACGGGTCCGATCTGGTCGCTGTAGGCGGTCCCCACGTAACCGCCCACGAGATACGCGGGAGGAAGGACACCACCGACCTCGATGCGCACCTGCTTGGTCAGATTGCTTCCGCCGGGCGCCACCTGGGCGATCACGGTCGTCGCGCCATCGCCAGTGGCCGTGACTCGCCCGGTGTTCACGACCACGGTGGCGACCGCCGTGTTGGACGTCGCGAAGGTCACGGGCACGCCGGTCATCGGGGAGCCGAGGGCGTCCCGCACGGTGCGACCGATGGTCGCCGTGTCACCCGCGGCGGCGAATCGGAGCGTGTCCGGCGAGAGCGTGAGCGTCGCGGCGACCTGCTGCACGGTGACGCCGGCGGAGGCCTGGACGGTTCCTGCCGTTGCCGTGATCTGGGCCATGCCGTTCCCGACCGCGGTGACGACACCGGTGCTCGAGACCGTCGCGACCGACCCGGCGTTCGACGACCAGGTCACGCTGACCCCGGAGAGCGTCGCGCCGTTCGCATCGAGCACAGTCGCGCTCAGGCCTTGCGTCGCGGTCAACGACGAGAAGCTCAGGCTCGTGCTCGACAGGGTGATGGACGCCGGCGTGCCGGTGGGCCCGGTCGTGTTGCCCCCGCCGCCGCAAGCGGTGACCAACAGAAGGGACGCGAAGCGGGCGTGGCGCCCGAGGGTCATCCTCCAGCTCACTGCGCCGCCACTCCGCTTCTGAAGATGAAGAACGCCGCGCCGCAGAGGCACAGCCCGGCCCAAAGGTAGTCGAGCCTCACGGGCTCTCGCAGATAGAACGCTGCGATGGGCACGAACACCGAGAGCGTGATGATCTCTTGGAGGATCTTGAGCTGTCCGATCGTGAGCTGCGTGTGCCCAATTCTATTCGCGGGCACCTGGAGAAGATACTCGAACAGCGCAATGCCCCAGCTGATGAGCGCTGCGACGATCCAGGGTCGGTGGCTGAGCTCGCGGAGGTGGGCATACCAGGCGAGCGTCATGAAGACGTTCGAGGCGGTGAGCAGCAGGATCGTCTTCGCGATGGGTGGCAGCACGCGTCGCTCCGTGGCGGGACCCGGAAAATGGGTTCTGAGAAGCCTGGGAGGGGTCGACGACCGTCGACCCCTTCCTCAGGGATTCAGCCAGTAGTTCACCTTGATGGCGAAGATATTGTCCGCGTGCGCTCCGAACATGTCGGCGACGTCTCGGCTCAAGTCGAAGCCGCCCACCCATGGGTCGGTCCCGTTCGGCCCCCGGTTGGTGAGCGAGTCGATCCGCCGTTGCTGCCATACGAGGTACAACGTGGAGCCCTCGCGCCACTCCCAGCGTAGGACGGCATTACCGAGTAGGCTGCGGTAGCTGAAATCGCGATTGGTTACCGTGAACTGGGGCGCAGGTCCGCCGCCGTCGGGGTCGACGGTGTAGAGTCCCGACGCGTCCTGGGAGAGCGTGCCCGCATCCTGCCCGTACTCGACGAAGGAGAAGCTGCGCGGGCGCGCGAGCCCTTTGAGACCCTCGTAGTCGCCGGTGGAGATGAAGGGTTCGAGATAGAGCTGCAGGGAGATGTCGGGCGAGAGCGTGAGGTCGACGCGCGTCTCGAGCGAGAGCGTGGTCTGCTCCAGGTCGGCGAAGACGTAGCGGCGCCCGAAGTTGAGTGAATCGAGCGCATCCGCCACGGAGGTCACGAACTGGGCGGTCTCGAGGCGGCGCTCGAGCCCGGGGCCGAAGCGCACCCCGATCCGCTCGCTGATGTTGGCGGACAAGTTGAGTCCGAAGTTGTGTCTCCACCCGCCGGCCTCGTCCCGCTGCCAGTCGTAGTTGAAGCGCCCGACGACGGGCCGCCTCGAGTCGGAGTTCAGGTTCGCCGTGCCACCCCAGCGCTGAGGGGTTCTCGCGATCGGGCCGCCGCGGGTGAGGCGATCGTCGTCGTTTCGCGGATTGTAGGCCAACCGTGCGCCCGCGCCCCAGTAGTTGAGGAGCTGGAAGTTGATGTTGCCGTTGACCTCGGCGTGTACCCGATCACCCGCGTAGTTCCAGGTTCCGTCCGGGCTCCAGCGCACGTTCCAGTTCCGGAAGAAGCGACCGGGGTTCGGCTGGCTGTACTGGAAGTTCGTGTCGAACATCACGCGGTCCGAAGCCGACTGGAACCCGAGGTCGTTCACCTCGTACCCGGGGCTCGAGAGCGACATGGCGCCCTTCCACGTGAACGCCCCGGACTGCTTGACCAGGTCCACCATCCCGTAGTAGCCGCCGAGCGAGCCCGCTCCGGTGTCGAGGTCCAGGTGGTCGGCGTCCGGCCGCTGGTAATAACGGGTGGACGAACGCTGCGTGCGGGTGATCGCCGCCGAGTCGCCCTCCACGTAGCTCGCCGTGAACGCGGTGCTGAAGCGGTAGGCCCGGTTCGCCCATTCGTGCGTGAAATCGACGCCGCCCGAATACGCCGCGGAGTGCAGGCGCGCGTCCATGCCCGTGCCCGATAGCGATCGGTTGACGGAGGCGGCGATCACACCGAAGCGCGTGGCTCCGCCGTTGACCTGACGCCGGACCCGCCCCACCAGATAGTTGGTCATCGGCTCGACGACGGCCTCGCTCCGAACCTGGCTGGCATCGACGTAACGCGCCTTCTCCTCGCCGGTGAGGGCAGCGAGGAGTCCGAGCGACCACCCGTTCCGGGTGCGACCGGTGACCTTGGCAGCACCGAGGATGGTGGTGGTCGTCGCGACGTCGGAGAACACGGCGCTCGAGGGCAGGGAGCCCTGCGGCGCACGGCCGATACGGCGCGAATAGAGCAGCTGGGGAGGGCGGCCGGTGCTCCCCATGGGCCCGCCCTCGCTGAAGTTGAAGATGTCGGCGCCCTCGACGAAGAACGGGCGCCGCTCCTCGTAGCGGGTCTCGAAGTCGGAGAGGTTGATCACGGACGGGTCGAGCTCCACCTGCCCGAAGTCGGGATTCACGGTGGCGTCGAGCGTGACGTTGGACGTCAGGCGGTACTTGAGATCGACTCCTGCGTCTCCGAACTCGTCCGACCCGGTGCGGTACGGGTTGCCGAACGTGATCCCCGACGGGGTGCTCAGCTCGAGGTACTCGCCCCGCCCGGTGACGTAGGGGAGCAGCTCCAGCCTACGTCCGGGCTCGATCCCGCTGATGCCGTCGAGGTGGGCATAGCGGGAAGGGCCGCCGCGCTCGAGGGTGGGAATGAACGGGAAGACGGTGCGCTCCTGGAGCCGGTGGACGTGACGCTGGAGGTGGACCCCCCACACCTGCGCATCGCCCGGGCTGAAGCGGAGCTGGCTGAACGGGATCCGCATCTCCGCGGACCAACCGTCGTCCCGTACCTGCGTGGCCCGCGTCCACACCGGGTCCCACGAGCTGTCGCCGCCGCCTCGGCCTCCTCCGCCTCCACCTCCGCCGCTCACGCCGTCTCGGAAGGAGCCGGAGACGTTGAGGAAGAACTGATACGACGTCTCGTGGTCGTGGAAGCTGTCGAGCGACACGACGATGTAGTCGAAGTCGCCCGCGCCGACGTCGCGACGCGCCAGCCGGCCGGTCAGCGCTCCGGTGTCGAAGAGCATCGCGCCCACGTAGATCGCGTCGTCGTCGTACGCGATGCGGAACTCGGACCGCTGGGTCGCGGGCTGCCCCTCGAGCGGGAGCTCCTGGATGAAGTCGGTGATCGGGGTCGCCTGCGACCAAACCGGCTCATCCAGACGGCCGTCCACGTCGATGGACGAATTCGCTCGCACGGCGGTCGCCCGCGGAGCGAGGTCGTGACGGTACTCGCCCGACTGGGTCGGCGCCGTGTCGTTGGCCGGTCGCGGCCGGCCCTCGGGCACCTGGGCACCGAGAACCGCGGCCGACAGAGCGGAGGCGATCGCGAGCATCCCCACGGCGTTTGCGAAGGTTGGCGCGCTGCGCGCGGTGCGGAGTGAGCGGAGCGGCCGTGGCTGCATGAGCGATCGGGGAGGCAAGGGCACGGGACCGAAGGAGGAGAAATGTCTGTCCCCGAGACAGGGAAACCAAGCGGATTGTTGGGGCCGGGGCTCCCGGAAGCCCCTTCGAACGCGCCCCCATCCCCCCTATACTCCCACGCCACGCACCCGAACAACCCGCGTCGACGGCGATGAGCACTCCCACCCCGATCATCTATACCTGGACCGACGAAGCCCCCGCGCTGGCCACGCACGCTCTCCTTCCGGTGGTCCGCGCGTTCGCGGGAGCCGCCGGGGTGCCCGTCGAGACGCGGGACATCTCACTCGCGGGCCGGGTGCTCGCGGCGTTCTCGGATCGGCTGCCGGAGCGCCAACGCGTGACGGACGACCTGGCGGAGCTCGGCCGGCTCGTGGAAGCGCCCGAGGCCAACGTCATCAAGCTGCCGAACGTGAGCGCGTCCCTGCCGCAGCTGAAGGCGTGCATCGCCGAACTGCGCTCCCAAGGCTACGCGCTTCCCGACTATCCCGAGCAGCCGACGAACGACGACGAGCGCGCGGTGAAGGCGCGCTACGACAAGGTGAAGGGGAGCGCGGTGAACCCGGTGCTGCGCGAAGGCAACTCGGACCGGCGGGCACCCAAGTCCGTGAAGGACTTCGCGCGCGCGAACCCGCCTCGTATGCGCCCCTGGCCCTCGGACTCCCGTACGCACGTCGCGACGATGAGCGCGGGCGACTTCCGCCACAACGAGAAGTCCGTGGTCGTGGCGAAGGCTACCACCGCCCGCATCGAGTACGTCGGCAAGGACGGGGGTGTCACCGTGCTGAAGTCATCCGTGCCCCTCCAGGCCGGCGAGATCCTCGACGCCACCGTGATGAGCAAGCGGGCGCTGGTCGCTTTCCTCGACGAGCAGATGCGCGATGCCAAGCGGCGCGGGGTGCTGTTTTCGCTGCACCTCAAGGCGACGATGATGAAGGTGTCCGATCCGATCATCTTCGGCCACGCGGTACGCGTCTTCTTCGCGGACGTCTTCGCGAAGCACGCGGCCACGCTCGAGAAGCTCGGGGCGGATCCCGACAACGGCCTCGGCGATGTGCTCGCCAAGGTCGCGACTCTGGAGGCTGCCGAGCGGGCGGTGATCGAGGCCGACGTGCGCGCTGCCTATGGAAGCGGTCCGAGCCTCGCGATGGTCGATTCCGCCAAGGGAATCACGAACCTGCACGTGCCGAGCGACGTCATCATCGACGCCTCGATGCCGCCGCTCGTGCGCGACTCGGGCCGCATGTGGAACGCCGCCGGAGAGCTGCAGGACACCAAGGCCGTCATTCCCGACTCGAGCTACGCGGGCATCTACGACGCCGTGGTGCGCGACTGCCAGGCGCACGGTCAGTTCGATCCCGCGACGATGGGGAGCGTCTCGAACGTCGGCCTGATGGCCCAGGCCGCCGAGGAGTACGGATCGCACGACAAGACGTTCGAGATCGCGTCGACCGGGACCGTGCGCGTGGTGGACGCGGGCGGGGTCACCCTACTCGAGCACGCGGTCGAAGCCGGGGATATCTGGCGCGCGTGTCAGACCAAGGACGCGCCCGTTCGGGACTGGGTGAAGCTCGCCGTGCGCCGAGCCCGCGCCAGCGGCGCCCCCGCGCTGTTCTGGCTGGACCCGGCCCGCGCGCACGACGCTCAGCTGATCCGCAAGGTCGAGGGCTACCTTTCCGAGCACGACACGAACGGACTCGATGTCCGCATCTTGTCGCCTGTGGAGGCGATGAACGTCTCGCTGCAGCGCATTCGGGCTGGTCAGGATACGATTTCCGTCACGGGCAACGTGCTTCGCGACTACCTCACCGATCTCTTCCCGATCCTCGAGCTCGGTACGAGCGCGCGCATGCTCTCGATCGTGCCGCTGCTCGCGGGTGGTGGGCTCTTCGAGACGGGCGCGGGCGGCTCGGCGCCGAAGCACGTGCAGCAGCTCGTGCAGGAAGGTCACCTGCGGTGGGACTCGCTCGGCGAGTACATGGCTCTCGGCGCGTCCTTCCAGCAGTTCGCGGACCAGTTCGACAACGCGCCCGCGCGCGTTCTCGCTGACACCCTCGACGAAGCCGTCGCGCGGTATCTGAAAGAGGCGCGCTCACCACAGCCGAAGGTCGGCGAGCTCGACAACCGGGGGAGCACCTTCTACCTCACGTTGTACTGGGCCGAGGCGCTCGCCGCCCAACGCTCGGATGAGGGGCTCGCCGAGCGGTTCCGCCCGGTCGCCCGAGCCCTCGCGGCTGCGGAGGCGGAGATCATCGCCGAGTTGGACGGCACCCAGGGCGAGCCGCAGGATCTGGGCGGCTACTATCGACCGGATCCGGTCCGCGCCGCGGCCGTGATGCGCCCGAGTAAGACGCTCAACACGATCATCGACGGAATCTGACCCGATGCAGCTTCGGTACGTGAAGACGGATCCCTCGGCGCACGAGTCGGACCTCCTCGCGGTCGCGGTGGTCGAGGGGACGGCGGCGCCGCACGGGCACCTCGCGGCGGTCGACGAGGCGCTCGGGGGCTCGCTCGGTCGGGCGCTCGCGACGGGCGACATGCGGGGGAAGGCCACCGACGAGCTCCTGCTCTACGGCGGGAAGTCGGGTCCGAAGCGTGTGGTGTTGCTGGGTGTGGGTCCCGCGAAGGACGTGACCACCGAGGTCGTTCGCCGCATGTCAGGCCGCGCCGTACGCGCTGCTGAAAAGCTGCGCCTGGAAAGCGTGTCGGTGAGTCTCGATGGCCTACCGGGTGTGGCCGACGCTGCGCGCGCGCAAGCGGCGGCCGAGGGCGCTACCCTGGCGGCGTGGCGCTTCCGGGAGCTCAAGGCCCCGAGCGACGACGAGCCGGCCGTGGATGTGCGCGCCGTCGACCTCGTCGGCACCGGAGAGGCCGACGCCCTCGAGTCCGGTGCCATGGCGGGGGCCGTCATCGGCCGAGCCGAGAATGTGGCGCGCACGTTGCAGTCGCGACCCGGGAACGTCGCGACACCGACGCACCTCGCCGAGGAAGCGACCCGAATCGCCGCCGGTGCCCGGCTCGAGATCACGGTGTTCGACGAGGCTCGTATGCGGGAGGAGGGCATGCACGCCATCCTCGCGGTTTCGCAGGGGTCGGACGAGGAGGCCCGCTTCATCATCCTCGAACACCGGGGCGGAGCGGAGGGCGATGCGCCGCTCATCCTGGTGGGGAAGGGACTCTCGTTCGATGCGGGAGGCATCTCGCTCAAGCCTCCCGAGGGCATGGAGAGCATGAAGTTCGACATGTCCGGGGGCGCGGCCGTCATCGCCGCCATGCAGGCCATCGCCGAGCTCGGCCTCCGAGCGAACGTGATCGGCCTGGTACCCTCGTCGGAGAACCTCCCTTCGGGGCGCGCGCTCAAGCCTGGCGACGTGATCCGGACGCTCGCCGGCAAGTCGGTCGAGGTGATCAACACGGACGCCGAGGGTCGGCTGATCCTCGCCGACGCGCTCGCCTTCGGCGCGCGTATGAAGCCGGCTGCGATGATCGACTGTGCGACGCTCACGGGTGCGGTGGTGGTCGCTCTGGGGCATCATGCTTCCGCGGTCTTCGGCAACGATGACGCGCTCGTCGCCGAAGTGATCGCGGCGGGCGAGGCGTCGGGGGAGCGCTGCTGGCGCATGCCGCTCTGGGAGGTCTACCGGAAGCAGCTCGACAGCACGACGGCGGACCTCCAGAACGTGGGAGGGCGGCCCGGCTCCTCCATCACGGCTGCACGCTTTCTCGCGGAGTTCGTGGGCGACGCGAAATGGGCCCACCTCGACATCGCCGGGACGGCGTATGGAGACGGTGAGCTGCCCTACCACCGGAAGGGAGGTTACGGCGTTCCCACGCGGCTCCTCGTCGAGTGGGTGCGGAGCCGGGTACCCCGGTGAGGACGAGCGCGCTCGTCGCGCTCGCGATCGCGTGGGCCGTTCCGGTGAGCGCCCAGGTGCCGGCGGGTGCGGCCCAGGCGGTCGACACCACGGTGGTCGTCGGTCCGCCGATCCCGGAGGACTCACTCGGTGTCCCGCCGGACACGGTGTCCGCCGACACGATCTACTACAACCTCCCCTCGCTCGACGCGGGGCCTCCCGAGGGCTTCGCCACCGGGGTCTGGGTGTGGGACCACTCCGAGATCATGGTGTCCGGGGCGAACACGCTGGCCGAGCTGGTCGCGGAGGTTCCTGGAGTGATCACGCTCCTCGGGGGCGACTACGGCACGCCGGCGGCGATCAGCGCGTTCGGGACGGGAGGCGGGGGTGTCCGGGTGCTCCGCGATGGCTTCGAGGTGTTTCCCCTCGAAGGCGGCGTCGCCGACCTGCAACGCGTGGGTCTCGGGGGCATCGTGAGCGTGCGCCTGGAGCGCAGCGGCGGCGAGATGGTGATCGAGCTCACCTCCCACACGTACGTCGAGGGCCGGTCGTACTCGCTGATCGAGGCGGGGACCGGGCAGCTCGACACCAACATGTTCCGGGGCCTGTACTCGGATCCGACGGCGCTCCGCGGGAGCCTCGCCGTCGCCATCGAGCGCGTGGACACTCGCGGCTACGGTCAGAACGAGGGCGGAAACCGCACGGGGACGTGGTTCCGCTATCAGCTGCACCGGGGCAACCGCATGGGGCTGGCGTTCGAGCACCGGCGAATGGGTTCGGAGACGCAGGTTCCGAGCTACGCCGCCTCGGTCTCGCGCACCGAGTGGACCGTGCGGGCGCGCGCCGAGCTCGTCCCCGGTGTCGTGCTCGAAGGCTACACCGGGCGCTCGTCCCACGACGTCGACGACGTGCGCGCCGCGTACGATTTCGAAGGTGGCTCGCGGCGGCAGCACGGCGCGCGCATCGCCACGAGCAGGGGCGGGCTGTGGGCGCGCGCGGAGTATCGACTCTTCTCGGACGACGAGCTCCAGTCGTACCGGCTCGATGGCGCCGCGGGATACACGACCGGACGTGTGGGGATGACGTCGCGAGTCGCACGGTCGTCGTGGGCGGGCGAGTCGGTGCTGAGCTACCGCGGCGCCGCGTGGCTGACGCCGGTGTCGGGCGTGTCGGTGTTCGGCTCGTGGGACTCCGGCACGTACGCTGCGCGCTCGGGCCCCCCGCTCGAGGTCCAGCCAGCGCCGGATCCGCCGCTCGCGTGGCCCACGCCCCCGCCGGGCCCCACGTACGCGACGACGGAGCGCACCGTCCTGCGCGCTGGAGGCTCGGTGGATCTCTTCGGGGCGACGCTCGCGGCGGCCGCCCTGCGCGCGGACGCCGACGTCCACCTGCCGCTGGGGCTCGAGCTGGATCGCGGGGCGCCGGCCGCGGCGGGTCGCGAGCGCACCGGGCTCGAAGCGTGGGGCTCGCTTCCGACGCCCTGGAGGTCCCTGCGGCTCGAGGGCTCTTACCAGCTCTGGGACGAGGATGGGCCCTACCTGCCGAAGCAGGTGTATCGCGGCGCGCTGGTGTTCCGGAAGAGCTATCTGGAGACCGGCAACTTCGAGCTCTGGTGGACGCTGGGCGTGCGGGGTCACGATCCGATGGACGTGTTCGTGACGACCGGGCTGGAGGAGGTCCCGTTCTACCAGAGCTGGTACGGACGGATCACGGCGCGCATCCTCACGGTGCGTCTCTTCCTCGGGTGGGAGAACTTCACCATCCGCCGCAATCTCCAGAACTTCCCCGGCCGCGTACTCCCGATCACCCGTTCGTTCTTCGGTTTGCACTGGGATCTGTGGAACTGATGTCCGCGCGGCAGACTTCCTCGTTAGCTTTCCCGCCCTCGGGGAGGACGTAGATGATCCGGAGCATGACCGGGTTCGGAGAGGCAGAGCGGGACACGCCAGCGGGTAGGTTGCGCATAGAAGTCAAGACGGTCAATCACCGCTACTTCAATGCCTCGCTGAAGATGCCGTCTGCGCTGGACAGGTTCGAGCTGGAGATCACGGATGCGCTGAAGCGACACATCTCGCGCGGTCACGTGAGCGTCGTGCTCTCTCTCGGACGCAAGGACGGAGAGCGCGAGACCGGCATCCGTCCGGACCTGGAGAAGGCCCGAGCCTACCTGGTGGCGATCGAGGCGCTCCGTCACGAGATGAACGTGCCGGGCGCCGTGAACCTGGAGATGCTGACTCGCTTCCCGGAGCTCTTCCGCGGCCCCGAGGCGGACCGCACGACCGACATCGACCGGGCGGTGATCAGCGAGATCGCCGAGGCCGCGGCATCGGGGGTGAAAGCGCTCCGTGAAGCGGAGGGCGAGCGGCTCGCCGCGGACCTCGGTGCGCGCCTCGACGCCATCGCCGAGGAGCTCGCGGCCGTGGAGGCCAGGGCGCCAGCCCGCCTGATCGAACAGCGCGACCGGCTGCGCGAACAGGTGCGCGAGCTCGCCGACCAGGTCGACGTGGACGAGGACCGGCTCGCGCGCGAGATCGCGTATCTCGCCGAGCGCTGGGACGTGAACGAGGAGATCGTGCGCTTCCGCTCGCACGTGGATCTCTTCCGCGAGGCGTTGGCGGGCGACGCCTCCGAGCCGGTCGGCAAGCGGCTGGGGTTCCTGTCCCAGGAGATGCAGCGCGAGGCGAACACCATTGCCTCGAAGGCGAACGACGCACCCATGGCTCGGTCGGCGATCGTGCTCAAGGAGGAGATCGAGCGCATCCGCGAGCAGGTGGAGAACGTCGAGTGAGCCCGCGCGCCTGCCCGGTGGTGTTGGCCGCGCCGAGCGGTACAGGCAAGACCACCCTCGCGCACCGCCTGGTGGGTCAGTCCGACCACTACGTCTTCTCGATCTCCGCCACGACACGCAGCCCTCGCCCCGGCGAAGTGGATGGCGTCGACTACCACTTCGTCGACCGGCCGGGGTTCGAGGCGATGGTGGCGCGCGGCGAGCTGGTCGAATGGGCCGAGGTGCACGGGCGGCTCTACGGAACGCCGCGCGTGGAGCTCGAGCGCGCCTCCGCCCGGGGAGATCACGTGGTGCTCGATATCGACGTGCAAGGGGCGCGTCAGATCAAGTCGAAGATCCCCGACGCCAAGCTGATCTTCCTACTGCCACCTGACGTTCAGACCCTGATGGGCCGGCTGACGGGCCGTGGCACCGAAGCCCCCGCCGCGGTCGCCAGGAGGCTACGGTCTGCCCTCGAGGAGTTGCAGGTCGTCGAAGAGTTCGACTACGTAGTGGTCAACGATGACCTGGATCGGTGCCTGGAAACGATCCGGGGGATCGTGGCTGGAAGGGTCGAGGCGGGTGAAAAGGCCGGAGCGCTCGAGAGCGCGCGGATGCTCAGGCGGGAGATCTCCCGCATCCTCGACCAGGAATACGCCGAGTACACGAACGCCCATAGATAGGAGTACGCATGAGAGTGTTCACCCCCAACGAGGTCGCCACCGGTACCGAGAGCAAGTACCTCGGTGTGCTCGTGGCCGCCAAGTACGCACGCGAGCTCAACTCGCTTCCCCGCGAGGCGATGCCGCTCGGTGAAGAGAAGAAGCTCACCACGCGCGCGCTGGAGGCTCTGACGTCGGGTCAGATCGAGTTCCGCCTCGTGAAGCGTCGCCGCAAGGAAGAGACGATCGGGAGGGAGTAGTTTGGCAGACGCCGAGCTCGTCCCGCGCCGCCCGTGGCAGGGGCGGCGGATCTTGCTCGGCGTCACCGGCAGCATTGCCGCCTACAAGTCGATCCAGCTCGCGAGGGACTTCACGAGGCTGGGCGCCCACGTCGACGTAGTGCTCACGGAGGCGGCGCAGCAGTTCGTCGCTCCGCTCTCCTTCGAAGGCGTCACGGGCCGTCGTGCGCTGACCGGCCTGTTCTCGGCCGAGGGCGCCGCGCTGCACGTTCGTCTCGGCCGGGAGGTCGACGTCGTCTGCGTCGCGCCCGCGACGGCCGACTTCCTGGCGCGCGCGGCGCAGGGAAGGGCGGACGACTTGCTCTGCACGACACTCCTGGCGACCACCGCGCCGGTCGTCGTGTGCCCCGCGATGAACGACCACATGTTCGCGCACCCGCAGGTGCAGGAGAACCTCCGCCACCTGCGCGAGAAGCTCGGCTATCGCATCGCGGGTCCCGCCGCGGGTCCGCTCGCCGCCGGGGAGGAGGAGGGTCCGGGTCGGATGCTCGAGCCGTCCGAGATCGAAGAGCACGTGGGCCGCGCGCTCGGAACGGAGTCCGCGTTCGCCGGGCGGTCGGTCCTGGTCACGGCAGGACCCACGCGCGAGGCGTTCGACCCGGTGCGCTACATCGGCAACCGGTCCTCGGGCCGCATGGGATACGCCGTCGCTCAGGCGGCCTGGAGGCGCGGCGCCGACGTGACCCTCGTCTCGGGCCCGTCGGCTCTCGAGCCCCCCGTGGGCGTCACGGTCGTCCGTGTCGAGACCGCGGAGCAGATGCACGCCGCGGTGGCCCGTCACATCGGCGGCGCCGACGTGACGGTCTTCGCGGCCGCGGTGGCCGACTACCGTCCCTCCACGCCGCGCGGGGAGAAGGTCAAGCGTGAGGCCGCGGGGGCAGAGCTCGCGGTGACGCTGGCAGCCAACCCGGACATCGCGCGCTCGACGGCCTCGGCTCGTCGGCCTGGAAGCGTGGCGGTGGGGTTCGCGCTCGAAACCTCGGACCTGCTCGCCAACGCCACCAAGAAGCTCGAGGGGAAGGGGTTCGACCTCGTCGTGGCGAACGACGCGACCGAGGAGGGAGCGGGCTTCGAGGTCGCGACCAACCGCGTGACCATCCTCGCGCGGGACGGGAAGGCGGAGGCGCTGCCACTCCTGTCCAAGGACGCGGTGGCCGAGGAGGTCCTCGATCGGGTCGCCAGCCTGCTCGAGGCCCCGCGATGAGCCGATCGCCGATTGCCGACCAAGCGGCGCGGCTCCTGCGTCAGCGCGCCGAGCTCGGCGAGCACGAGATCGTGCTCGAGGGGCTGACGCGGGCGCAGGCGCTCGCAGGGGCGAGCACCGCCGCCACCACCCGCCCAAGGGCGCCCGAGGCCCCGTCGCGGCCTTCCCGTGCGTCTCGACGGGAGCCGGCAGGGTCCGAGGCCGCGCACCCGTCGCCGGCCCTCCCGGTGCTTCCGGCCTCCTACGCCGAGCTCCGCGAGGCCGCGCTCTCGTGCACGCGCTGCCGGCTCTCCGGGACACGCACGCAGGTCGTCTTTTCCGACGGCGTGCCCGACGCCCGCCTGGTCGTCGTGGGTGAGGCGCCCGGGGCGAACGAGGACGCCACGGGACTGCCGTTCGTCGGCGCCGCCGGGAAGTTCCTCGACCTGCTCCTCCGCACCGTCGGCCTCTCGCGCGAGGACTCGGTCTACATCTGCAACGTCCTCAAGTGCAGACCCCCCGGGAACCGGAACCCGCTCCCCGACGAGATCGAGACGTGCTCGCCCTTTCTCGAGAAGCAGATCGAGCTGATCCGTCCCGAGGCGCTCTTGGCGGTAGGCTCGTTCTCCGGTCAGCTCCTGACGGGCCGCCAGGGGGTGGCGCTCGGGCAGCTGCGAGGCGAGGTGCACTCCTACAAGGGGATCCCTCTCGTCTGCACCTACCACCCGGCGGCGTTGCTCCGGAACCCTCGTTGGACTAGATCCTTCTGGGACGATCTCCAACTGCTGCGCAACATCATGGACGGCGCGTAAGCAGCGCACGCTCGACAGCACGGAAATGGAAGCCGCAGCGACTTTCGCTCAAGCCGTATTCGACCGCACTCCGCCGTTCTCGCTGGAGGCGGAGACCGCAGTCCTGGGCGGGATGCTCATCGACCGCGAAGCGATCACGCGCGCCGTCGAGCATCTCGACGAGGGGATGTTCTATCGCGAGGCCAATCGTCGCCTCTACCGTGCGATGGTCCGCCTCTTCGAGCGTGGGGATGTGATCGACGTCATCACCGTCTCCGAGGAGCTCAAGAAGACGGGCGAGATGGAGTCGGCGGGCGGGTACGACTACCTCGGCGCGCTGGTCGACGCGGTTCCCACCGCGGCGAACATCGCATTCCACGCGCGCATCGTGCGCGACAAGGCGCTCCTGCGCCGCCTCGTCGAGCAATCCTCGCAGATCATCCGCGACGTGTACGAGCAGGGAGAGCGTGACGTCAACGAGATCCTCGACCAGGCCGAGGCGCGCATCTTCCAGGTCGCCGAGAGCCACAAGCGCGAGGGCTTCGTCTGGATCAAGGAGATCCTGTGGTCCGCGTTCGAGCACATCGAGCGGCTGCAGGAGTCGGCCACGGGCATCACGGGCGTCCCGACAGGGTTGCCGGACCTCGATCGCCTCACGACTGGGCTGCAGAAGGGCGATCTGTGCATCGTCGCCGCGCGGCCGTCGATGGGCAAGACGTCGCTCGCGCTCAACGTCGCGGCGCACGCGGCCATCGAAGAAGGCATTCCCACGGCGATCTTCTCACTCGAGATGTCGTCCGAACAGCTGGTGCAGAGGCTGCTCTGCGCCGAGGGCCGCATCGACGCGCAGAAGCTGCGGCGCGGCAAACTCTCCCAGGAGGAGCACCAGCGCCTCGCGGCCGCCGCGGGACACCTCAACACGGCGCCGATCTGGATCGACGACCAGCCGGGCACGAACGTGCTCGAGATCCGCGCGAAGGCGCGGCGGCTCCAGTCCGAGCTCCGCTCCGACAAGAAGGACCTGGGGCTGATCCTGATCGACTACATGCAGCTCATGTCCGGTACCAGCCAGGCCGAGAGCCGCGTTCAGGAGGTCAGCCAGATCTCTCGCGGGCTGAAGGCGCTCGCGCGGGAGCTGGAAGTGCCCGTGATCGCGCTGTCGCAGCTCAGCCGCGGCCCGGAACAGCGTACGGACAAGCGCCCCATGCTCTCCGACCTGCGCGAGAGCGGGAGCATCGAGCAGGATGCCGATCTAGTCATGTTCCTGTACCGCCCCGAGTACTACGCTCCAGCCGAGAAGCGCGAAGAGCTCGCAGGGAAATCCGAGCTCATCCTCAGCAAGCAGCGCAATGGACCGACCGGCGTCATCGAGCTCTACTTCCAGAAGGCCTACACCCGGTTCGACTCGGTGCTGCCCGGCGCCGGCGCAGGCCCGCGCGCCCAGGACGAAGGGGCCGGCTACCAGCTATGACCGCGCGGGCCACGGGCCCGGGGCGCTCGGCTCGGGTCGGCGTGGCCCTGCCGGCCGCGGGCTCGGGGCTCCGGATGGGCGGAGTGCGCAAGGCCTTCCTGGAGTTGGGGGGCGAGCCGGTGCTGTTGCACGCGCTGCGCCCCTTCCTGGCGGATGCGCGTGTGGTGGCCGTCGCGGTGGCCCTCGCGCCGGACGACGCATCCGCGCCGCCCCCCTGGCTGAGCGGCCTCGATCCGCGCGTGACCCTGGTAGCGGGTGGTGCGACGAGGAGCCAGTCGGTGCGCCGAGCGATCCGGGCGCTGCCCGACGATCTCGACGTGATCGCCGTGCACGACGCCGCGAGACCGCTGGTGACGTCGGACGTGGTGGCGCGGTGCATCGACACGGCGTTGGACGGGCTCGGCGCCGTGGCAGGGTGTGCCGCGGTGGACACGCTCAAGCGCGTCGACGTCGGGGGGCTGATCCTGGAAACGCCCGACCGTGCGTCGTTCTGGCACGCGCAAACGCCGCAGGCTTTTCCCGCCGCCGTCCTCAGGATGGCGTACCGAGACGAGGGGGCGGAGGGGACCGACGATGCGGCGTTGGTCGAGCGCGCGCGACCGGACGTGCGTGTGAAGATGGTCGACGCCGGTCCCTCCAACCTGAAGGTCACCCGCGCGGAGGACCTGCCGGTTGCCGAAGCCGTCCTGCGCCGCCGCTCAGAGCGATGATCGCCAGCCCGCGCACGCTGGATGTGCGAACGGACCCGGACGCCCACCTGGAAGAGGTGGTCGCTCACCTCGCAGCGGGCGGCGTGATCGCGTACCCGACCGAGACCGTCTACGGCCTCGGGGGGAGCATTCGCGAGGGTGCCGTCGCTCGCGTGCGCTCGTTGAAGGCGCGGGACCGGGGGAAGCCGCTCATCGCGCTGGTGCCCTCGGTCGAGGCGGTCTCCGACCTGCGCTGGACCGACGGGGCGAGGGAGCTCGCCCGCATCTTCTGGCCGGGCCCCCTGACCCTGGTTCTCGCGGACCCTCTCGGTATCTTCCCCCCCGGCGTGAGGGACGAGGACACACACGCCGTGGGAGTCAGGGTCAGCCCGCACCCCTTCGTCGCTCGCCTCGTGGAGAGGTTCGGGGGTCCGCTCACATCCACGAGCCTGAATGCTGCGGGTGAGCCTCCCGCGCAGTCCGGGAGCGCGGCGGGCGAGGTCGTGCGTCGCCTCGGGGCACTCGATGTGTTGGTGCTCGATGGCGGGACCCTCGCACCCTCCATGCCGTCCTCCGTCGTAGACTGCACGGGCCCGGAGCCCGTCGTGCTCAGGGAGGGTGCGGTGCCCACGAATCGCCTACGCTGCGTCGTACCGGGGATCCATGGCTGACAGGAAAGGCGACGGCGAGGTCTTCCGGCTGCTCTTCGTGTGTACGGGCAACACGTGTCGCAGCCCCATGGCCGAGGTCATCGCCCGCAAGCAGGCGGAGGCCCTCGGCTGGCACCACGTCGAGTTCCAATCCGCGGGCGTGGGCGCCTACGAAGGCTCGGCGGCGTCCGAGGGGGCGGTGCGAACGGCGATGGCCCACGGACTCGACCTCTCAGGCCACACAGCCAAGCCGCTCCTGCAAGAAGATGCCGTCCGGTCCGACCTCATCCTGGCCATGTCGCCGAGTCATCTCATGCGGCTCGTAGAGCTCGGGGCCGGCGAACGCGCCGCGCTCCTCACGTCGTATGCGGGCGGGCATCCCGACGACCCGCGCGAGGTCTCGATTCCGGACCCGATCGGTGGTCCCGACGAGGAATACGAGGCCACCTATCAGCTGCTGGAGCGGTTGATCGAGCGGGTGCTCGCGCGCCTCGAGCCGGTGCTTGCCCGATGATCGTCACCGCGCGCACGAGGGTCCTGACGCTTCTCGGCGATCCGATCTCCCACTCGGCATCACCCGAAGTCCAGAACGCGGCCTTCGCCGAGGCAGGCGTCGACGGCGTGTACGTTGCTGTACGCTGCGCGGCCGAGGACCTCTCCGGCTTCATGCACGGCCTGTCCCGGGCGGGAGGGGGCGGCAACATCACGCTTCCGCACAAGGAGAAGGCGGCTGCGGTCGTAGACGTTCCGTGCGAGGCCGTTCGCCGCACGGGTGCGTGCAACACGTTCTGGGGTGTGAACGGAAAGGTGCACGGCGACAACACCGACGTGGACGGCTTCCGGCGTGCGGTGCGGACTTTCCTCGACGGACCGGTCAAAGGGATTCGCGTCCTCCTGTTGGGTGCCGGCGGGGCGGCGCGCGCGGCGCTGGTCGGCCTGCTCGACGAAGGCGCGGGCGAAGTAGTGCTGTTCAACCGGACCGCCGAGCGCGCACGCGCAGTGGCGCGCCGCATCGGTGGCGAGCGCGCTCGGGTGGTCGATGTGGTTCAGGGTCTCGACGGCGAGCGCTTCGATCTCGTGGTCAACACGACGCGACTCGGTCTCGACCCGGGCGATCCTCCGCCGTTCGACCTGGGTCGCCTCCACCGCGCAGGGGCGGCGATGGACCTGGTCTATGGTCGCGAGAAGACACCGTTCCTGGCGGGCGCCGAGCGGCTCGGCATCCGCTCGACGGACGGCATGGAGATGCTGGTCCAACAGGGCGCGGTGTCGTTCGAGCGCTGGTGGGATCGGCCGGCACCGATCGAAGCCATGCGTGCGGCCGTGCGGCGGTCGCTCGGCCGTTGAAGCCGGGGCGAGGAGCCGGCTGGGGCGCCGACCTCCTCGACCTGCTGCTCCCGTCGGGATGCGTGGCGTGCGGGAGCTGGATGCCCGCTCGCGTCGCGCACGGGCTCGTGTGCTCGCGCTGCCGGAGCCGGCTCCAGGTCGCTCCGTGGCCTCGCTGCCCGCGCTGTCATTTTCCGCGGGCCGCGGGGCGCGTGGAGTCCGCCGACTGCATCGAGTGTCGTCCGTGGTCGCCGGCGCTCTTGGCGGCCCGCTTCGCGTACGTCCTCGCGCCCCCCGCGGACGATCTCGTCCATGCGCTCAAGTACGAGGGGTGGCCCGAGCTCGCGACGGTGATGGGGCGCGAGCTGGCGCGGCTCGAGGTGCCGATGGCGCCGCCGACCGCGCCGCGCGTCGTCGTTGCGGTTCCCACGACCGCTGGCCGCCTGAAGAGACGAGGGTACAACCAGGCGGAGCTGCTCGCGAAGACCGTGGCCGAGGAGCGTCGCCTGCCGCTCCGTCGCGCGCTCGTTCGCGTCTCCGAGGGACGCTCCCAGACGGCGCTGACCCCGACCGAGCGGCGTGAGAACGTGCGCGGCGTCTTCGCGCCGTCGAGCCCTCGGGAGGCCAGCGTGAGAGGGGCCGACGTGATGCTGGTCGACGACGTGCTCACGACGGGGGCCACGGCAGGCGAGGCGGCGTCGACCCTGGTCGACCTGGGTGCTCGATCCGTCACGCTCCTCGCCTTCGCCCGCGCGCTCCCCTCTACCCCGCGCCGCCCGGCGTAGACGATAATGGTGCGCGGGTACAGCGATCATCCTGACCTCCGGTGCGGAAACGCATGGCTCTGCGTGTAGCGATCAACGGCTTCGGACGCATCGGCCGCAACGTGCTCCGGTGCGCCAAACAAAGCGGCCGCACGGACATGGACTTCGTGGCCGTCAACGACCTCACCGACGCGGCCACGTTGGCCCACCTGCTCAAGTACGATTCGGTCCACCGGCGGTACCCCGGGACCGTGAGCGCATCGGCGAACGGGATCGTGGTCGACGGCGACGAGATCCGGGTCTTCGCGGAGAAGGATCCCGGCGCGCTGCCCTGGCGCGAGCTCGGCGTGGACATCGTCATCGAGTCGACCGGGCACTTCAGCGACCGGGCCGGCGCAGCGAAGCACCTGGAGGCCGGCGCGCGCAAGGTGATCATCAGCGCGCCCGCGAAGAAGGAGGACATCACGATCGTGCTCGGCGTGAACGAGGGCCGATACGATCCCGAGAAGCACGACGTGATCTCGAACGCGAGCTGCACGACCAACTGTCTCGCACCCGTCGTGAAGGTGATCCACGACAGGTTCGGGTTGCGCCACGGGCTCGTCACCACGATCCACTCGTACACGAACGACCAGCGCATCCTCGACCTGCCGCACAAGGACCTCCGGCGTGCCCGCGCGGCCGCGCTCTCGATGATTCCGACGACCACCGGTGCGGCGAAGGCGACAGGGCTCGTGCTGCCCGAGGTCGCGGGGCGGATCGACGGCATTTCCATCCGCGTGCCCACGCCCGACGTCTCGGTCGTCGACCTCGTGGCCGAGGTCGAGCAGGACACCACGCCCGAGGCGGTGAATTCGGCGTTCCGCGCCCCGGCCGACGGACCGATGAAGGGGCTTCTCGGCGTGTCCGACGAGCCGCTCGTCTCCGTGGACTACACGGGGGACCCCAGGAGCTCCGTGGTGGATGCCCTTTCCACCGCCGTCATGCAGAAGAGGATGGTCAAGGTGCTCTCCTGGTACGACAACGAGTGGGGCTACTCCGCGAGGGTGGTCGACCTCACGCGCTACATCGGGGAGCGCCTTCCGAGCAAAGTGCGCGGCTGACGTCGGGCGAGATCTCTCGTGAACGTGAAGAAGACGATCTCCGAGATCGATCCGGCCTGGCTCGCCGGAAGGACCGTCGTCGTTCGGACCGACTTCAACGTCCCGCTGAACGGCGTCCAGGTGACCGACGACCGCCGCATCCGCGAGTGCGTTCCGACGATCGAGCTGCTCACCCGGGCCGGTGCGCGCGTGGTGCTCCTCTCCCACCTCGGCCGTCCCGACGGCGAGCCCGCGAGCGAGTTCTCGCTCGAGCCGGTCTCGAGGCGTCTCGCCACGCTGCTCGCCAAGCCCGTGGTCTTCATTCCGTCTCCGAACGGCCCCGAGGCCGCGCAAATGGTGCACCATCTGCCGGCGCGAGGCGTGGCCCTCCTCGAGAACACGCGCTTCCACCCGGGTGACGAGGGGAACGACGCGGATCTGGCGGCATTCTGGGCGGGGCTCGGCGATCTGTTCGTCAACGACGCCTTCGGTGTCGCGCACCGGGCGCACGCGTCGACGTCGGGCCTCGCGGAGGCGATGGCGGCCCAGGGTGGGGAGTCGGTCGCGGGGCTCTTGATGGCGCGGGAGCTCAAGTTCCTCCAGGACGCGCTACGCTCGCCGGAGCGCCCGTTCATCGCGATCCTCGGCGGGGCGAAGATCTCGAGCAAGATCGGGGTGATCTCGGCCCTGCTCACGCGCGTGGACCGACTCCTCATCGGGGGCGCGATGGCGAACACGTTCTTCCGAGCGATGGGACTCCACACGGGAAGCTCACTCGTCGAGGAAGACAGCCTCGAGTTGGCAGAGAAGCTGCTGCGAGAGGGCAAGGACCGACTCCTACTGCCGGTGGACTGCATCGTCGCCCACGCGATCGAGGCGGGCGCGCCCACGCGGGCCGTGGCGCGTGAGCAAGTGTCCGACGACGACATGATCGGCGACGTCGGCCCGAAGACGCGCGCCCTGTTCGGCGACGAGATCGCCCGGGCTCGCTCGATCGTCTGGAACGGCCCCATGGGCGTGTTCGAGGTCGACGGCTTCGAGGAAGGTACGGTGGCCATCGCGCACGCCGTGGCGGCAGCGTGTGACCGTGGTGCCCTCGGCGTGATCGGGGGCGGTGACTCCGGCGCCGCGGTCGACCGGGCGGGGGTCGCGGATCGTGTGACCCACGTGTCGACGGGGGGCGGCGCCTCGATCAAGCTTCTCGCGGGGGGGCGGCTCCCGGGGCGCGACTCCCTGACCGACCGAGCCTAGACGCGTGGCGATCATCGCCGGGAACTGGAAGATGCACCTGGGTCCGGCAGCGACGCGCGCGTTCTTCGAGGAACTCCGGCTCGACGAGATCCCGGACCGCCAAGAGCTGGTCATCTTCCCTTCGGTCGTGTCGCTGGCGACCGCTTCGGCGGCTCGCCCGGAACGCGTGCGGCTCGGAGTGCAGAACATCCATTGGGAGAGCGAGGGCGCGTTCACCGGCGAGGTGTCGGCATCGATGGCGCGGGACGCAGGTGCCCACTTCGCGTTGATCGGACACTCGGAGCGGCGCCACGTCTTCGGAGAGACCGACGAGCAGGTCGCTCTGAAGACCGGGGCTGCCCTCCGGGGCGGCCTGGTGCCCATCGTATGCGTCGGCGAAACGCTCGAGGAGCGACGAGCCGGGCGCGTGGAGGAGGTCATCCTCCGGCAGCTCGACGCCGTGCTCCCGGAGCTCGCGCCCGCCGCGCGCGTGCTGATCGCATACGAGCCCGTGTGGGCCATCGGCACCGGCGAGACCGCCACGCCTCGCGACGCATCCGAGGCCCACGGCACGCTTCGTCGGCGGCTCGTGGCAGGGCTGGGGACGGATCGGGCGCTGGACGTGCCGCTCCTCTACGGGGGCTCGGTCAAGCCGGGGAATGCTGCCGAGCTCCTGGCGGCGGACGAGGTGGACGGGGTCCTCGTGGGTGGGGCCAGCCTCGATCCCGCGTCCTTCGCGCAGATCGCCGCGGCCGCCCCCTGAGCGGTTGACACCCCCCTGAGGCTCTCCGACGTTTAGCCGTCCAAAATCCCCGAAGGGACACAGCGCCGATGTACGGATTTCTGCTCGCCGTCCTGGTGATCGACGGCCTCTTCATGTCGGTCGTCATCCTTCTGCAGGCCGGGAAGGGCGGCGGCCTCGCGTCCGTCGGCGGCGGGGCCGCCATGACCGAGGGCATCATGGGCGGGCGGCAAGCCACCACGGTGCTCACGCGGGCGACCTGGGTCTCCGGGTCGCTCTTCATGCTGCTCGCACTGGTGCTCTCCATCATGTCGTCGAGGTCTACGGGGCCGCAGTCGGTGATCCAGGTGCCCGCCACGACCTCCACGTCGGCTCCCGAGCCGGTGCTCCCGGGGCTCGGCGGTCAGAGCGGAGGCGCAGCGACGCCCGCGCCGGAGAGCAGTCCGGTCGCACCGAGCGGCACCGGGAACTAGCGGAGCGAGCGCGCGTGGCGCGAATCGAAGTGCCGATGCCGCAGATGGGTGAGTCCATCGCGGAGGGCACGGTCTCCAAGTGGCTGAAGCGGCTCGGGGACGCGGTCGAGCGTGACGAGCCGATCCTCGAGATCTCGACCGACAAGGTGGACGCCGAGATCCCGGCTCCCGCCGCTGGCACGCTGGTGGAGATCTCCGTCCAAGAGGGCGAGACGGTCGGCGTCGGGACCGTGGTCGCCTACATCGACCCGGACGGCGGCGCCCCGCGCGCGACCCAGCCCCGCGCCACCGAAGCGCCCGCTCCGGCGCCCGCAGTGCCTGCGGCGCCCGCCGTCGTGGAGGAGATCCCGGAAGAAGCGGAGGCCGCACCGCCGGCAGGAATCGCCGCCGCGGCCCCATCCGGCGCGCAGACTGCGGCGGAAGATCGGGCCCGCACGCGCTCCACCCCCGTGGTGCGTCGCATCGCCGAGGAGCACGGCATCGATATCGAGGCCATCCCCGGAACGGGTCACGCCGGTCGGGTCACGAAGCAGGACATCCTCGGCTTCATCGAGGGCGCTTCGGCGCCGCCGGGTCCGCCGCAGACGGCCGCTCCGGCACCGGCTCCTCCGCGGGCGCCGGTTGCATCGCCGCCCCCGGCTGCGGCGGTGCTCGCTCCGTCGGGTCTCTGGGAGACCTTCTACCGCGAGGTACAACACCCGGAGTACCACGTCCGCGCAGCCGACCGGGTGGAGCCGATGGACAAGATCCGGCGGCTCACGGCCGAGCACATGGTGCTGGCGAAGCGGGTCGCCCCGCACGTGCACTCGTTCATCGAGATCGACTTCTCGGCGATCGACCGCATTCGCTCCGAGAGCAAGGCGCGGTGGGCCGCGCAGGGCGCGCGCGTCAGCTATTCCGCGTTCGCGGTCTGGGCGGTCTCCCGGGTGCTGCGGGATTTCCCGACGGTCAACTCGACGATTTCGGGGAACAACATCATCTATCGCGGCAACGTCAACGTCGGTGTTGCGGTCGACTTGGATCCTGGTCTCATCGTTCCGGTCGTCCACGATGCGGATCATCTCGGGCTCGTCGGGATCGGCAACCGCATCGTCGACCTCGCGACGCGCGCGCGCGAGCGGAAGCTCACGCCCGCGGAGATTCAGGGTGCGACCTTCACCATCACCAACCCCGGAGTTCTCGGTACGCTCGTCGGGATGCCCGTGATCCCCAAGGGCACATCCGCGATCCTCGGAACCGGAGCGATCGAGAAGCGTGTCGTGGTCGTCGAGGACCCGGAGACCGGTACCGACTCCACGGCAATTCGCGCTCGTGCCTACTTCTCGCTCGGCTACGACCACCGCATCGTGGACGGCGCCGACGCCGCGCGCTTCCTCGTCCGCCTGAAAGAGACGCTGGAGAGCTTCCCCGGCGACGCGTGATGCGGGCGCTCGACGTGCGGCGTCTGGGAGTACTTCCCTACGCCGAAGCGCTTCGCCTCCAGGACGAGCTCGTCGCCAGCCGACGAGCCGGGGCCGTGCCCGATACGCTGCTCCTGCTGGAACACCCCCACGTCATCACGCTCGGGTCGAGCGCGGACGAGGCGCATGTGCTGGTGAACGAGACGGAGCGTACCACCCTGGGCATCGAGGTCCACGAGGTGGGGCGCGGTGGCGGTGTCACGTACCACGGCCCCGGACAGCTGGTCGCCTACCCGATCCTGGACCTCAAGCCCGACCGGAAGGATCTGCACGCGTATCTGCGGGACCTCGAGCAGGTGCTCATCGACGTGGCGGCGGCGTACGGGGTTCGCGCTGTGCGGCGCGAAGGTCTCACCGGGGTGTGGACCCCTGCAGGTAAGCTGGCGGCCGTGGGGGTACGGGTCTCGTCTCAGTGGATCACGTCGCACGGCGTGGCGCTCAACGTGAGCTCGGATCTCCGCTTCTTCGACCGCATCGTGCCGTGCGGGATCGCCGGGGAGGGCGTGACGTCGCTCGAGCGGGAGCTGGGCGAGGACATCGGCGTCGAGGCGATCGCGCGGACGTTCGCGGAGCGCTTCACGGGGGTGTTCGGGTACTCCGGCGTGGTCGCCTAGACAACACTTTCGTGCTCCCTCGAGGGCCGGCCGAACGCGTCCGTTTCCCAAGTACCGATCGGCGCGACCTGCACAGCGCCAGGAAAGCATGTTCCCAAATCCAGATGTTTTCAAACAGATGGCGCAGGCCCGAAAGGAGTCTTCGCTCGACGTCGTAAAATGCTGGTGTACATACGCTTACACCGTGATGTGCGGTTCGCACCCGAGAGGCGATCGCAGGGCTTGCTGCCCTCCAATTGCTCGTCTATCATCCTGGCGCGTTTCAGATGCGGCTCATCGAGATCGATGACGTTGGTCATCCCTCGTTGAATCTGAGCGTGAGTTGCCGGGCGCGACGGCGCAGCGGTGACAGGCGAACCAGGACTTGGGAGATCTTGGGGAGCCCGACGAGGGAGGTCGCTGGCCCTCGCCGAACAGTCCCAAAGTAAAGAGCTCGGGGCGCCTCCAACCGCGGACCGCGCGGTAGACGGAGGGAGGGAGCACGGTCAGCCACCTTCACGAAGGGTGGACCCAAGCAGGCCGATGGTCCCGCCAGCGCAGCAGGAGATGTCCAGGCGAACTTCGTGAGTCTCGCCGGGGTCTCTCGAGAGAAACGGCTCGGTCGTGGGTAACTGCGACCGGGCCGTTTCGCTTTTTCGGGTCCGAGCTCAGCCGAAGCGCCTGGCGGGATCACGGGCTTCGTCGTAGTCCGCATACCGTCCCTTGGCGCGCTGCCCCGCGAGCCACTGGTCGAACTTCGAGTCGACCAGGCCTCCGGACGCGGTCTGCTCCTTTGCCGCGCGGGTGGCCAGGAAGTCGCCGTACTCGTTCTCCGGATGCCCGACGTGACCCCGAACCCACTCGGCCCGCACGTCGTGGCGCGCGAGCTCCGCATCGAGATCCTTCCATAGCTCGAGGTTCTCGATCGGGCCCGCCTTCCTACGCCACCCGCGGGCCTTCCAACCGGCGAGCCACTCGTTGATGCCCTTCACGAGGTACTGGCTGTCGGAGACGAATCGCACGGAGCAGGGACGCCGGAGGGCGCGCAGTACCTCGATCCCGCTGCGGATCGCCATACGGTTGTTCGTGGTGTCAGGCTCCGAGAGCCAGTAGTCGCGCCGCTCCCACCGGCCGTCCTTCCAGACCTCCACGAGCCCGCCCGCTCCACCGGGTGTGGCCCGGTCCTGGAACTGGTTGCCGAGGCACGACTCGTCGGCGTGGACGTAGACGGTTTCCATGGTGGACACGTGCGAACGTAATGTCTCGCCGGCGAGCGAGTGAGGGCGGCTTGACCGTGACCTCGTGCTCGGTAGCTTTGCCCGACCCCTGACCCCCTCACGCGAGGCTCCGGCACTGGACCGCACCGCCTACCTCCTCCTCGAGGACGGGCGCCGCTTCGACGGCGCGATGATCGGCGCGGGTGAATTGGCGTTCGGTGAGGTGGTCTTCAACACCGCGATGTCGGGATATCAGGAGATCCTCACCGATCCGTCGTACACGGGGCAACTCGTGACGATGACATACCCGCTCATCGGGAACTACGGGGTCAACTCCGAGGACCGCGAGTCGCCCGTACCCCAGGTGGCGGGCTTCATCGTGCGCGAGGCTTCGCGCGTGCGCTCCTCGTGGCGCTCGGAGCAGGGGCTCGACGAATACCTGCGCGCGAACGGCATCACCGGGATCGCCGACATCGATACCCGGGCGCTCACCCGGCACCTGCGTACGCACGGCGCCATGCGCGGCGCGATCGCGCCCACGTCGCTGACGGAGAAGAAGGTCCTCGAGCAGGTGCGGGCTCAGCCGCTGATGGAAGGGCTCGACCTGGCATGCGGTGTCTCCACCGACCAGCCGTACGAAGTGAAGGCGGTCGGCGAGGAGCGTTTCCACGTGCTCGCGTACGACTTCGGCGTGAAGGCGCATTCGCCGAAGCTGCTCGCCGAGCGGGGGTGCCGCGTCACCGTGATTCCTGCTGAAACGCCCGTCGAAGACATTCTCGCGAATCCGCCGAGCGGCCTGTTCGTCTCGAACGGACCCGGCGATCCCGCTGCGGTCGAGCGGGCGGAGGGGGCGATCCTCGGACTCGCCGAGGCAGATGTTCCGGTCTTCGGCATCTGTCTGGGGCATCAGCTGATCAGCCGGGCATTCGGAGCCGCAACCTACAAGCTGCCGTTCGGTCATCACGGGGCGAACCACCCGGTGAAGAACCTCGACACACAGACGGTCGAGATCACGTCGCAGAACCACGGCTTCGCCGTGCGCAGCGGCGAGGGGGACGAGATCCCCGGGGCGCCCGGACTGCGGCTCACGCACGTGAACCTGTACGACGGAACCGTCGAGGGCGTGGCGCACCGCGAGCTGCCGGTCTTCTGCGTGCAGTACCACCCGGAAGCCGCTCCGGGGCCGCATGACAGCAGGTATCTCTTCGACCGCTTCATCGATTTGATGGAGCAGCGGAGGCGACCGCGACGCTGATCGCGTGTTCGCGCAAGTTCCTTTGCCGCAACGAGTCCGGTCGCCTTGCGGCCCCCGCGGGTGCTGATTACCGTCCCTGCCCACTCGCACCGTAGCGACCGCTCGCGCACGCCGCTTTGGAGGGAGCATGACGAAGGCAGACTTGGTCGAACAGGTGGCCGACGCGATCGGCCCCGGGATCACCAAGAAGGACTGCGCGCTGGTCGTCGACGGGTTCCTCAACGCCGTCAAGCTGGCCCTCGCCCACGGAGAGAACATCGAGATCCGTGGGTTCGGCACGTTCAAGGTGCGCCGCCGCAAGACGCGCATGGCGCGCAATCCGCGCACGGGCGACTCCGTGAAGGTGCCGCAACGATCCGTGCCGGTCTTCAAGCCATCCAAGCATCTGCGCACCCGCGTGGAGCGCCTCGACGAGACGGGCGTCTGAGCCCTCGCGGCCGTCCGGCTGCTCGTGGGTTTAACACTCTCTTCACGGTCGGCGTCTAAGGGTCGGTGACGGACGAGGAACGGCAGGGCGCGGAGCCGTCCGACCTGGAGCTGGTCCAGCGTGGACGCGCCGGAGAGGAGGCAGCGCTCAGCGCCCTGGCGAAGCGGCACCACGCGGCCGCCTACCGTGTGGCGCTCGGTTTCGTCCACGAAGAGGACTTGGCGCAGGATGTGGTCCAGGACGCGTTCATGAAGGCCTTTCGGGCCCTGGAGGGATTTCGGGCGGACGCCGCGTTTCGCACGTGGCTGCTGACGATCACCGCGAACGAGGCCAAGGGCGCTCTCAGGAAGCGCGGTC
The DNA here is from genome assembly GCA_964490285.1 of uncultured Gemmatimonas sp. Taxonomy (GTDB): domain Bacteria; phylum Gemmatimonadota; class Gemmatimonadetes; order Longimicrobiales; family Gaopeijiaceae; genus UBA2982. Next base: position 33,336 of record CAZBCN010000007.1, read on the forward strand.
GGCGCAAGGAGACCACGCTCGAGGATGCCGAGGAGATCAGATCCGAGGACGCTGGACCCGCGCACGAGGCGATGGTCAAGCAGGAGGCGGGCAGGGCGCGCAAGATGCTGGAGCAGTTGCCGGAAAAGCAGAGATTATCCGTTACGCTGCGGATCGAAGAGGGACTGAGCTTCAAGGAGATCGGGGACGTGATCGGGTCGAGTGAAGGCGCGGCACGCGTGAACTACTTTCACGGCATCCGACGACTCCGGGAGATGATGGGATGAGCGACCAGACGAACGAGCCGGAATGCGGATGGGTCCGGGAGTCGATCCCGGACTTCGTGAATTCGGCGCTCTCCTTCGACGAGAGGGGGAGGGTCATGCGGCACGTCGTCGAGTGCGCGGAGTGCGGCGCCGAGCTCGAGCTGGTTCGAGCGCTCCTGGCCAGCCGTCCGGCGGTGCCCGAGGGGCTCCTGGCCCGGATCCATCGTTCTGCGGTTGCGGACCGTCGTGCCCCGACGCGCACTTGGTGGGGCGTGTCCGCGGCGGCGATCGCGGCGCTCGCTCTCGGCATCGGCATCACGGCCGATCCCACGCAGGAGGCCGACGTAGCAATCCCGGGCTTCGCCTACGAGGCCGAGGCGGGCGAGATCTGGCTCAGCGATGACGGCCTGCTCGCCGGGGCTCCGGCGTTCGGCGACCTGAGTGACGAAGCGCTGCTCGAGCTTCTCGACGAGCTGAGCACCGGAGCGGGGGGAGGTGGGGCGTGATCATACGACTCCGAGCGATGGCGCTCGCCGCCGGCATGGTGATCGCGTGGGCGCCCCTTTCGACGGATGCCCAGGTTCCGAGTCGCCGTGGCGACCGCGAGCAGCTGGAGCAGCGCGTGAGGGCGCAGATGGGGCGCGTCATGCGTGAGCGGCTCGGGCTGAGCGAGGAGCAGGCGACTCGGCTGTCGGCGGTCGTCGAGGACTTCGAAGGCCAACGGCGGGAGCTGTTCCAGCTGGAGCAGGCGACCCGACGGCGCGTCGAGGCGCTCCTGCTGGAGGGCGGCAACGACCAGGACGAAGCTCGTGAGCTGATCGGTCGCATGTGGGAGCTCCGGGCGCAGGAAGCGGAGCTCTTCCGCACGGAGCAGGAGGCGCTGCTCGATGTGCTCACGCCCGTGCAGGTGCTTCGGCTCCAGGAGCTGAGGCAGGACCTCGGCCAGCGGATCCGCGCCCTCGGTGGCCGAAATGGTCAACCCGGCGGCGGCGCGGGTTCGGGTCCTCCTCGCGGCGGGCGGATGGGGAGGGGGCTCGCGCCGGGCGGGGGCCCGCCGTCCGGTGGGGCTCCTGGCCGCTGACGGAGTGCCGCGGCCCGCTCGACATCGTTGACGCGTCCGGCGGGGCCGGTTCATTTGATGATCGGTCGAACGACCCCCCTTCCCGAGGCGTCGGTGTCCGTTCAAGCTCTCTTCTTCGCTGCGTATCGCGACCTCCTGGGCACATCCCGGTTGGATGTGGACCTCCCGGCGGGCGCCACGGTCGCGGACCTGGTGCAGGAGCTGCGGGGCAGGGGCGCTCCGTTCGACGCTCTGCCGCGCGAGCCGGCCATCGCCGTGAATCGCGCCTACGCGCTGCACTCCGAGGCGCTCAGCCCCGGCGACGAGGTCGCGTTCATTCCGCCGGTCGCGGGTGGGTGACGTGGTCCACGCGGCGGTGGTCAGCCAGCCGATCGACCCCATGCACGTGCTCGGGCGTGTGGGCACGCCGGGGGACGGCGCGGTGCTCCTCTTCCTCGGCACCGTGCGCAACCACGCCGGTGGCGAAGCCGTGGACGGCATCACGTACGAGGCGTACGAGACGATGGCGTCTCCCGTGCTCGCGGAGATCGCGCGCGAGGCTGCCGAGCGGCTCGGCACGGACCGCCTGGTCGTCGTCCACCGCGTGGGTGATCTCGCAGTCGGCGACGTGTCGGTCGCGATCGCGGTCTCGAGCCCGCATCGCGCGCAGGCGTACGACGCCTCCCGCTACGTGATCGAGGAGATCAAGAAGCGCCTGCCCGTGTGGAAGCGGGAGCACTACCAGGACGGCCGCTCCGAGTGGGTCACGGGGGTCGACCCTTCGCCCGCCGGGGCGCCCGCGCCGGCGAAGCGGTTGGAGGGGATCTCGCGATGATCGACCAATTCGGGCGCACGATTCAGTACCTGCGGGTCTCGGTCACCGACAAGTGCAACCTCCGCTGCGTGTACTGCATGCCGGTCGAGGGGCTGCCTTGGCTTCCTCGCGAGGACCTGCTCACCTACGAGGAGATCGCCGAGATCATCCGCACGCTCGCGCCGATGGGGCTCGAGAGGGTGCGCATCACGGGCGGCGAGCCGCTGGTCCGGCGCGACGTGCCCGAGTTGGTGCGCATGATCGCTGCGGTGCCCGGGATCCGGGACCTATCGCTCTCGACGAACGCCGTCCTGCTCGCCGACGAAGCCGACGCACTACGCTCGGCGGGCGTTCACCGACTCAACGTATCTCTCGACTCTCTCAGGCCCGAGCGCGTGGATGCGATCTCGCGTCGTCCAGGCTCCTACCCGAAGATCATGGAGGGCCTCGACGCGGCCGAGCGGGTGGGCTTCGCGCCCATCAAGATCAACGTCGTCCTGATCCGCGGGGAGAACGACGACGAGATCGAAGACTTCGCCGAGATCACCCGCGAGCGTCCCTGGCACGTCCGCTTCATCGAGATGATGCCGACCGGCGCCAACCTCGATCTCGCCGCGAAGCAGTTCGTGTCGTGCACGGAGGCCATCGAGCGCGTGCGCCGGATCGCGGACCTCGAGCCGGTCGCCGGCCCGTTCGGCAACGGCCCCGCACGCTACTATCAGTTCCGTGGTGCTCCGGGCACGATCGGCGTCATCACGCCGATGAGCCACAACTACTGCGACCGCTGCAACCGCATGCGGCTCACGGCCGACGGACAGCTGCGGCCCTGTCTCTTCGGCCACATCCAGACGAACCTGCGCGATCCCCTGCGGGCCGGGAGGGACATCCGCCCCCTCATCGACGAGACGCTGCGGATCAAACCCGAGCGCCACTACCTGATCCAAGGGAGCATGTTGGGCTCCGGGGGCCTCGTCGCCCTCTCGCAGACGGGCGGGTAGAGGGGCAGTAGACCGAGGCCCGAGCCTCGCTTACACTCCTGCCCGCGCTCCGCGCCGCGGATCGCGATTTCCGGTATCCACCCATCGCGCGGCTTTCGTCATTCATGGTCAAGAAGATCACCGTCGTCGGCGGCGGCAACGTCGGCGCCACTTGTTCGCAGCTGCTCGCCCAGAAGGAGCTCGCCCGGGAGGTCATCCTCGTCGACGTCGTCGAAGGGGTGCCTCAGGGGAAGGGGCTCGATCAGTGGGAGAGCGCGCCCATCGAAGGCTTCGACTCCCGCGTGAAGGGAGCCAACGACTACGAGTCCTCGGCCGGCTCGGACATCTTCATCGTCACCGCCGGGATCGCGCGTAAGCCGGGCATGAGCAGGGACGACCTGCTCAAGACCAATGCCGGCATCATCCGCTCCGTGTCGAGCGAGATCAAGCGCGTCGCGCCGAAGTCGATCGTCATCATGGTGACCAACCCGCTCGACGTGATGGCGCAGGTCGCCATGGAGGCGACCGGGTTCCCGCGCGAGCGCGTGATCGGCATGGCAGGCGTGCTCGACACCGCGCGCTATCGCTCGTTCATCGCACTCGAGCTCGACGTGAGCATCGAGGACATCCAGGCGCTCGTGCTCGGCGGCCACGGCGACACCATGGTGCCGCTCGCGAGCTACACGTCGGTGAGCGGCATTCCGCTGACGCAGCTGATGAAGCAGGACCGCATCGACGCGTTGGTCGAGCGCACGCGCAAGGGCGGCGGCGAGATCGTCGCGCTCCTCAAGACCGGCAGCGCGTACTACGCGCCCGCCGCGGCAGCCGTCCAGATGGCCGAGGCGATCGCCAAGAACAAGCGTCGCATCCTGCCGTGCGCGGCCTGGCTCCAGGGCGAGTACGGCATGAAGGGCCTCTTCCTCGGCGTCCCGTGTCTGCTCGGCGAGAAGGGTCTCGAGCGCATCGTGGAGGTCGAGCTCGACAAGGCGGAGAAGGCCGCGCTGGAGGCGAGTGCCGAGGCCGTGAGGACGACCGTTGCGGAGCTCAAAGCGCTGGGGTGACAGGGCGGAAATCTCTGCCGACGACGGTTGACGACTTCGGGGCCACGTTGCGAGACTGTGGCCCGCCGACAGGCACGTTGGGGTGTAGCTCAATTGGCAGAGCGCCTGGCTGTTAACCAGGAGGTTGCAGGTTCGAGACCTGCCGCCCCAGTCCTGAAAAACGAGGCCCCGCAAGGCAGACTGCCATGCGGGGCCTACGTACGTCCGGGGCCTGGCGGCAGGGCTCCCCCTACGTCGGCGAGGCGTTTGCCCGGGTGCGAAACCGCAGCGTAGTTTCAGGGCGATCCTCCTTTGGGGCCTTTCGGGTTCATCCTCCACGACGAGGTGCGTTATGCGAAGCGAACGCGTGGGGCCGCTCGTAGCCGCGCTGCTCCTGTGTATCGGTGGGCCGTTGGCCGCCCAGCAAGGGACGATCGTCGGCACGGTGACGAACGAGTCGGGCGCGGTGGTGCTGAACGCGCAGGTCGAGGCACGAGGGGGAGGTGTGCAGCAGGGGGTCCTCACGAATGCGACCGGTCAGTATCGGCTGGCGGTCCCGCCGGGGACCTATGACGTCGTGGTCGACCTGATCGGATCGCTCACGCAGCGACGCGACGGGATCAGCGTCGCAGCCGGACAGACCGTGACGCTCGACATCGTTTTGCCCACGCGGGCCATCGAGCTCGACCCCATCGTGGTGAGTGGCAGTCGCGGTCGCGAGGAGCGGCGAACCGAGAGTGTGGCGACGGTGCACAGCGTGAATGCCGAGCAGATCAGCGTCCGGCCCGCGCCCACACTCTCCGACCACCTCGTGGGCTCACCGGGCGTGGACCTCGTTTCGACGGGCGTGCAGTCCGCAAACGTCGTCGTGCGGGGCTTCAACAACATCTTCTCGGGCGCGCTGCACATGCTCTCGGACCACCGCCTGGCCGGCGTTCCGTCCCTGCGCGTCAACCTCATGCACTTCATCCCCACGACCGAAGAGGACGTGGACCGGATGGAGGTGGTGCTGGGCCCTGGGTCGGCGCTCTACGGCCCCAACACCGCCAATGGCGTCGTGCACATCCTCACGAAGTCGCCGCTGGACAGCGAAGGCACCACGGTGACGCTCGGCGGGGGCGAGCAGTCGGTCTTCCAGGGAGCGTTCCGTTCGGCATGGGCGCTGAACGACCGGTTCGGGATCAAGTTCTCCGGGCAGTACCTGAAGGGTGACGAGTGGCCCTACCTCGACCCGACCGAGGAGGCGGCGCGCATCCAGGCTACGACGCCCAGCACAAGGCCCACCTGTATTGCGGACAAAGTGGTGCGCGGTCTGTCCACCGCCGAGGCCGGCGCAGCCTGCGACCGCGTCGGCGTCCGCGACTTCGACATCGAACGCTTCAGTGGTGAAGTGCGGGCCGACTGGCGGTTCGCCGAGGACGGCGCGTTGATTGCGACGTACGGCCGCACCGATGCCACCGGGATCGAGCTCACGGGTCTCGGTGCAGGCCAGACTGGGAACTGGGTATACGAGTTCTACCAGGCGCGCGCGAACAAGGGACGGCTCTTCGCGCAGGCCTACTACAACACCAGCAACGCAGGCGACACGTATCTGCTGCGCTCCGGCACCGACCTGGTCGACGAGTCCACGCTCTTCGTCAGCCAGATCCAGCATGGCCTCGAGCTCATGGATGGGCGACAGGACTTCACCTACGGCTTCGACTACTTCGCGACGCGGCCGGAGACCCGGGGCACGATCAACGGATCGTACGAGAACGACGACGAGATCGATGAGTGGGGCGTCTACCTCCAGTCGAAGACGGCCCTGACCGACCAGCTCGACCTCGTGCTCGCCGGCCGCATGGACGATCACTCGCTGCTCGCGGACAAGGTCTTCTCGCCCAGGGCGGGGCTCGTGTACCGGCCGATGGAGGGACACAGCTTCCGCCTCTCGTACAACCGAGCGTTCTCGACCCCGTCGAGTCTCAACTACTTCCTCGACATCTCCGGCGGGCTCGCGCCGGCCCCGTTGAGCAGCCTCGGCTACACGGTGCGAGCGTTCGGCACGGGCAAGGACGGCTGGTCGCTGCAGCCCGGGGGCGTGAACAGCATCCGCTCACCGTGTCCCGGAACGCCGACGGCGCCCTTCCCGGTGCCCGACGCCGGGGTTCTGTGGCCGTGCCTGATCGGGATCCTGCAGGCGCAAGGTGCGATCAGCTCCGGGACGGCGTCGTACCTCAACGGCAATCCGCCCTCGAGCGCCTCGGTTCCTTGGATGTTCCTGGATCCCAACACGCAGACCGTGGCTCCGATGATCGGGACCACGCTCCCGGATGTTCCGCCGGTTCAGGAGAGCTACACGGAGTCGTACGAGCTGGGGTGGACGGGGATCTTCGCGGACGCACTCAGCATATCCGCGGACGTGTACTACATGAAGAAGAACGACTTCGTGTCCCCGCTCATCGTCCAGACTCCGCTCTACACCCTCAGTGGGCCGGGGCTGGTAGCGCACCTCACGCCGCTCGTGGGGGCTTCCACGGCGGTCACCCTCGGGACGGCCATGGCCGGGATCCCGCTCGGGGTACTTGCGGCTGCGGGGGTGGGCCCGAGTTCCTCACCCGATCTCATCGCCACGTACCGCAACATCGGGGATATCGATCTGTGGGGCGGGGACCTGGCCCTGCAGTACTTCATCACGGACAACTGGTCTCTCTCGGGTACGGTTTCGGTCGTCAGCGACGACTACTTCCGTCCGGAGCAGGGGGCCCCGATCGCCCTGAACTCACCCGAGCTGAAAGGAAGTGTGGGGGCGTCGTATCGCGGGCGGCGCTCGGGGATCACGGGTGGGGCCCGCTGGCGTTTCCAGTCGCAGTTCCCGGCGGAATCCGCCGGCTATGTCGGCACGCGCTGCATCGGCGGCGCGGGCGTCTTCGTGGAGGATTGCGTGGAGGCCCGCGGGCTCTGGGGCATCGGCGGCGTCGGGCGAGCGCTGGTGGACGTCAACTTCGGCTACGAGATCCCTGGGACCGACGCGACGTTGCAGCTCGTGGTCAACAACATCTTCGACGCCGGGTACCGCTCGTTCGTCGGCGTTCCGCGCATCGGTCGCTTCGCGCTTCTGAGCATGAGGTACGATCTCTTCTAGCGCACCGCCGTCTCGAGGCCCGGCAGGCCTGCGCCTGCCGGGCCTTCGGCTTGGTGCGGGCGGAAACCCGGGAACCAACCCGGGTACCCCTGTTGCACGAGCTTCCATCGAGACACGAGGATCCCTTTGCCCGGCACCGAGGCCGTCAGCTCCGTCACGCTCCGCTGCGCGTTCTGCGACAAGCTGAACCGCGTCGACCTGGCGCGCGCGTCGTACCGTCCCGCATGCGGCGAGTGCGGCAAGCCCATGCTCCTCGATCGGCCGGTCAAGGTCTCCGACGGAGACTTCGCCCAGACGGTGGAGGGGGCCGATGTGCCGGTTCTCGTCGACTTCTATGCCGACTGGTGTGCACCCTGCCGCATGGTGGCGCCGTTCGTGGACGAGCTCGCGCGCGCGCACATGGGCAAACTCTTGGTCGCGAAGGTCGATACGGATCGGGCCCCGAACGTTTCGGTTCGCTTCGGGATTCGGAGCATTCCGACGCTGATCCTCTTCCGCGACGGAAAGGAAGTCGGGCGGAGTGTCGGTTTCGAGCCGGACCGCCTGAAGGCGCTCATTGCCGAGGTGGCCGCGTGAGCAAGCGTGACCGGCACGCACAGATCCTGGACGTGATCAAGGAGAACCGGGTGACCAGCCAGGAGTCGCTCCGTGAACTCCTCCTCGAGCGGGGAACCGAAGTGACGCAGGCCACCCTCTCCCGGGACATCCGGGAGCTTCGGCTCGTGAAGGTGCCCGACGCGGACGGGACCGGTCACTACTCGCTGCCGGAAGAGTGGGAGAGCACCCCGCCGCTCGAGTCCCTGCTCCCCACGCTCTTCCGCAGCGTCGACGGGGTGGATCATCTGCTGGTGATCCATACCCTCAAGGGGGCGGCCCAAACGGTGGCGGCGGCGATCGACTGGGAGGAGTGGCCGGAGATCGTCGGGACGCTGGCCGGTGATGACACCATCCTGATCATCGTACGCAACACCGAGGCTCTGCCGGACCTCCGTGGGCGTATCGAGCGCATGGCCGGCCTGGAGCCCTCCGAGTAGGCCCGATTGTCAGATATATGCAGGCCGGGACCCCGAGGGGTCCCGGCCTTTTTCGTTGTGGGGGAGCGCGGGTCTGGCGGAGGGCGGAGGGTTGACGTCATACATCCACAGTGCATATTTATGCCATCGCCGCTCGCCAAGAGCGGTGGAAATGACTCCACGGAACCTGATTCAGGGACCGGGGGCGGAGGTTAGGGGCAAGGGGCCCCCCGGTCGCTTTGGCGGGAAGCGGCCGGTCCTCTGACCCCCGGGCCCTTTTTCACAGAGGAGCGCCTCCGTGAGTTGGGGGGCGCTCGGAGAAAGCGAGCATGAAGGTCGTCCTCGGGTACTCGGGCGGGCTCGACACCTCGGTGATCGTGCCGTGGCTCAGAGAGAACTACGACGCCGAGGTCATATGCATGGCTGGCGACGTGGGCCAGCGCGGCGGCCTGGAGGGTCTCGAGAAGAAGGCACTGGCCACCGGTGCCTCGGCGCTCTACGGACAGGACCTGCGCCGTGAGTTCGTCGAGGAGTACGCTTGGCCGACGCTCAAGATAGGCGCGGTGTACGGCCGGAAGTACCTGCTCGGCACCGCGATCGCCCGGCCGCTGCTCGCCAAAGCTCAGGTGGACGTGGCGCTGAAGGTGGGGGCCGACGCGCTGGCGCACGGTTGCACGGGGAAGGGGAACGACCAGGTGCGCTTCGAGCTCGCGTACGCGGCGCTCGCGCCAGACCTGAAGGTGATCGCGCCCTGGCGGGAGTGGGACATCAAGTCGCGCGAAGACGCGCTCGCCTATGCGCGTGCGCGGAAGATCCCGCTCGAGGGTGTCGACGAGACGAAGCTCTACTCGCGCGACGAGAACCTGTGGCACATCTCCCACGAGGGCGGTCCTCTCGAGGACCCGGCGTTCGAACCCGAGGAGGAGATGTTCAAGTGGACAGTCTCCCCGGAGCGTGCGCCGAACAAGCCTGAGTACGTCGAGGTCGGTTTCGAGGCGGGGATCCCGGTGACGGTGAACGGTGAGGTGCTCGGCGGAGTCGCGCTGCTCCAGCTGCTCAACGAGATCGGTTCGCGCCACGGCGTGGGTCGGGCGGACGTGGTCGAGAACCGCCTCGTCGGCATGAAGTCGCGGGGCGTCTACGAAACTCCGGGCGGGACGATCTTGCTCACGGCCATCAGAGAGATCGAGGCGATCACGATCGACCGCCGGGTCGAGGGCCTCAAGGACCAGATGGCGCAGCGCTGGGCCGACATGGTCTACGAGGGCCGGTGGTGGACGCCCGAGCGTCAGGCGATGCAGGCGATGACCGACGTGCTCTCGAAGAACGTCACGGGCGCCGTGAAGCTGAAGCTCTACAAGGGCTCGGCGACGGTCGCGTCGCGTACGAGCCCCGTGTCACTCTACCGGCACGATCTCGCGAGCTTCGGTGAGTCGGCGACCTACGATCAGGCGGATGCCGCGGGCTTCATTCGGCTGTTCGGCCTTCCGGTGCGCGCACAGACCGCGGTGGACCGCGCGGCCGGAGACAGTGATGCGATGGTGTCGAAGCTGATCGACGAGGTCATCGAGGCGGGGGCGCTATAGCCGGGTCCGAGAAGTCGGCCGGGGGGCTATGGGGGGGCCGCTTCGAGAGCGGCATGGCCCCGGAGATGGTCCCGTTCAACCTGAGCCTCGGGGTCGACGGACGGCTCTGGGCGGAAGATATCCGCGGCAGCGTCGCGTGGGCCGGAGCCCTCGGTGCCGCCGGCGTCCTGACCGCGGCGGAGCGCGACGCGATCGTGGAGGGCCTGGCGCGCGTACATGCGCGCATCGCGAAGGAAGGGCTCGCGGACGCGGACGACGAGGACATCCACTCGGTGGTCGAGCGGATGCTCGGCGAGGCCGCCGGGCCTGTCGCGGGCAAGCTGCACACGGGCCGGTCCAGGAACGACCAATCGTCGACGGGCGTTCGGCTGTACGGCATGGCGGCGGCCGATCGAGTCACCGATGATCTCCTTGGTCTCCTGGGTGCGCTCCTCGGCATGGCGGAGCAGGGGGTCGATGCCGTCATGCCCGGCTACACGCACATGCAGCAGGCCCAGCCCATCCGGGCCGCTCACTGGGCACTGAGCCACTTCTTCGCGTTCCTGAGGGACGGCGAGCGGGTGCGCGCCGCCAAGGCGGCCGCTTCGGTACTTCCCCTCGGGTCGGGTGCGATCGCCGGGTGTCCGTTCCCGATCGATCGGGAAATGCTGCGCCGTGAGCTCGGCTTCGCGCGCGTGAGCGAGAACTCGCTCGATGCGGTGTCCGACCGCGACTGGATCTGTGACTTCACGTACGCGGGTGCCATGATCGGGGTGCACCTGTCGCGCCTCGGGGAGGACCTGGTCCTCTTCTCGAGCAAGGAGTTCGGGTTCGTGCGCCTGTCCGATGGCTACAGCACGGGCTCGAGCCTCATGCCGCAGAAGCGGAACCCCGACGTGGCCGAGCTCGCGCGCGGGAAGTCCGGGCGGCTGATCGGCAACCTCATGTCCGTGCTGACGCTATTGAAGGGGCTCCCCACCGGGTACAACCGCGATCTCCAGGAGGACAAGGAGATGCTCTTCGACACGGTGGACACGCTGTTGCTCACGCTGCCCGCCGTTGCGGGCGCGGTGGCCACGGCAGCGCTCCAGCCCGATCGGATGCGCGCGGACATGGACGCGCAGCTACTCGCTACCGACTTGGCCGACTACCTCGTGCGGCGCGGCGTCCCGTTCCGGACCAGCCACGAGGTCATCGGGCGGTTGGTGCGGAAGGCCGAGACGCTCGGCGTCGCGCTCTCGGCGCTCGACCTCGCGGCGCTACGCGCCGAGCACGAGGCGTTCGAAGCCGACGTGGCCGGCGTCTTCGACTGGAAGGCGTCGACGGACGCCCGCGACGTGGCCGGGGGGACATCCGAGCGCGCGGTGCGGGCGCAGCTGGTCGAGGCGAAGGAACGACTGGCCCGGTTGGCCGCCGAGGGCTAACTCGCCACGGGTCGGGGACGAAGCGCGTAGATCACCGACGCGGCTTCCGGCGTCTCGCCCTTCAGTCGGTCATTCAGCCACCCACACGAAGGTGCCGTCACGGTTTTCGAAGGTGCCGAGGCCCGGGAACGGGAAGTGCACGGCGTAGACGCGCTGGCCGGAAGCGGCGGCGGAGGCGAGCACGGCCTTTCGGCTTTCCTGCGCCAACGGGGCGTTGCCATCGAAGGCGATGGTCCAGTCGGGTCGCTGCACCGAAATCACCGAGTGGTGCATGGTGTCGCCGATGTAGAGCAGCGAGGCCTCGCCCGATGTGATGAGGTAGCCGGAGTGGCCGGGCGTGTGCCCTTGGATGTCGACCGCTTTGACAGCGCCGGGCACCAGATCGGCGCCGGGCGCGAATGTCGCCACTCTTGGCGTGATCGCTGTCACCAACGAGGCGAGCTGGGTGTTCGCCTGCATCGCCGACCACTCGTTGACCGAGATGTGGATGGCGGCGCTGGGGAATGCCAGCCCGCCGTCCGCACCCACGAGCCCGTTGACATGGTCGCCGTGGCTGTGGCTGATGAAGATGTCCGTCACCTCGCCGGGCGCGACGCCTGCGGTGGCCATCGAGGCGGATAGCATTGCAGACGGGCCGTTGCCGGTGTCGAACAACAGCACGCGGTCGGCTGTGCGGACGATGAGTGGCTGGACACTGAGTTGAAGAACATCGGTCGCGAGGCCCGCCGCGGTCAGCAGCGCGTCCACGTCGGCTTTCGACTGATTGATGGCGAGCGTCCTGTTGTCGTTGACTGGCGAGAACGCGGCATCCCTCAGTGCAGCGGCCTGGAGCGCACCGATGGTGAAGGGCGCGACGTTCTCACCCCCGCGAAATGCGGCGATGGCGGGCGGCGCGGCTGCTTCTTCTGCCGGCGAGCAGGCGGCGACGCTCGCTGCCAGCAGGAGTACCAGGGCTGTGTCCGTTCTCATGGGTGTAATCTCATGGCTGAAGGTTGGTCGAATGGCTCTATGCGGGTGGCGCTGCGCCGCGGATCCACGGGTTCAATGGCCATGTCAGCTCGCCAGCGTCCTGCCGGCCGCCGCCACGAACGGCCGCAGCGCGCGCATGAGGCTCGCGAACTCGTCGAAGTCGAGCGACTGGTCGCCGTCCGACGTGGCGGACTCGGGCTCCGGGTGAACCTCGATGATGAGGCCGTCCGCTCCGGCCGCGACGGCCGCGTACGACAGCGGCGCGACCAGGTCGCGTCGGCCGCCCGCGTGCGACGGATCCGCGAGGACGGGCAGGTGCGTCTCCTTCTTGAGCACGGGGATCGCCGCCAGGTCGAACGTGTTGCGCGTGGCGGTGCCGAAGGTGCGGATGCCGCGCTCGCAGAGGATCACGTTGGGGTTGCCCTGGGCCATGACGTACTCGGCGGCGAGGAGAAGGTCCTCGACGGTGGCGGACATTCCGCGCTTGAGCAAGATCGGCCGCCGCAGGCGCCCGACCTCGGTGAGCAGGTTGTAGTTCTGCATGTTGCGCGCACCGATCTGCAGAACGTCGGCGTACGAAGCGACCAGGTCGACCTGACGCGTGTCCATCACCTCCGTGACGATCGGCAGGCCGGTCTCGGTGCGGACCTGCGCGAGCATTTCGAGACCCTCCTCGCCGAGCCCCCGGAACGAGTAGGGCGACGTGCGGGGCTTGAAGGCGCCCCCCCGGAGCGCGCGCGCACCCGCGGCACCGACCGCCCGGGCCGTGAGCAGGAGCATGTCCTTGCCCTCCACGGAGCACGGGCCGGCGATGACCATGACCTCCGGGCCGCCGATCTCCACGCCGCCGAGCGGGATCCGAGTCAGGTCGGCGGCGAACTCGCGCGAGGCGAGCTTGTACGGCTTCATCACCGAGTGGACGGCCTCGACGCCCGGAATCGACAGGAGCGAAACGCTCTGGAGCCGCTCCTCGTCGCCCACGCAGCCGATCACGGTTCGGTGCTCTCCCTGCGAGACGTGCGTGCGGAGGCCGAGCGCCTCGACGCGCTCCCGGATGTGATCCAGCTCGTCCTGGGTCACACCCCGTTTGGTCACGATGATCATGCTCGGTCTCCTCTGGACGTGAAAAAGGCCCCCGACGAAGGTCGGGAGCCCGGTGCTCGTCGCGTGCGAAGTGGCTGGCTAACTAGGCACGAAGCGGCTCGGAGCTCCCCCGGGCGGGAAAGCGCCAGTATCGATACGTAAAGCCGCGACGCGAGTGCATGGGCGATAGGATGATGCGATCGAGGAGGCCGTGTCAACCGCGAGCCATCGGCTGGAACCCGCGTCGAGGCGCGGATACATTCGGGCGCCTTCGATCCGCCGAGCGCTCCGGCACCCTCGGCCTCCCGATCCAGCGGTGGGGAATGCATCGACCGAAGCAGGACAGCGAGGGACTCAAGCGCCTGGCCGCCGAGGCGGCGCTGGCGCAGGTGAGAAGTGGTATGGTGCTGGGCCTCGGCACGGGAAGCACCGTCGCTCATCTGCTCGATCTGCTCGAGGTGGCGATCTCCTCGCGGACCCTGAGAGACATCGTGGCCGTGCCCACGTCCCTCCAGACGGAACGCCGGGCGTCGGACATCGGAATCCCGCTGATCGGGCTCGCCGACCGTGACCACATCGATCTCACGATCGACGGTGCCGACGAGATCTCCCCGTCGCTCGACCTGATCAAGGGCGGTGGCGGGGCACTCCTCCGCGAGAAGATGGTCGCGCAGGCATCCAGGCGTGTGGTGATCATCGCGGACGCCGCCAAGCGGGTGGATCGGCTGGGGATGACCTTCGCCCTCCCGATCGAGGTGGTGCGGTGGGGGTGGGAGGCGCACGCGCATTTCTTGCACGAATGGGGCGCAGAGGTGTCGCTCCGGACGGGCAAGGACGGCACGCCGTTCACGACGGACAACGGGCAGATCATCCTCGACTGTCGCTTCCCGGAGGGCATCGAGAACCCGGCCGCGCTCGAGGACGCGCTCGCGCGACGCGCGGGTGTGGTCGAGACGGGTCTCTTCCTCGGGTTGGCAGACGAGGCGATCGTCGCCACGGCTCGGGGCGTCGAAACGATGCGTCGTCCGACATGAAGATCGCGCCCTCCATTTTGTCTTGTGACTTCTCCCGCCTCGCCGAGGAGATCCGAGCCGTCGAGGCGGGGGGCGCCGACTGGATCCACGTGGATGTGATGGACGGGCACTTCGTGCCCAACATCACCATCGGGCCGGTCATCACCGAGGGCGCGCGGCGCTCGACGAAGCTCCCGCTCGACGTCCACCTGATGATCGAGGAGCCGGGGCGCTACCTCGAGGCGTTCGCCAAGGCGGGCGCCGACAGCTTGACCGTCCACCAGGAGGTGTGTCCCGACCTCGCGCGCACGGTGGCCCGCATCCACGAGCTCGGTGTGAAGGCCGGGGTCGCGGTGAACCCCGCGACGCCCTTGGACACCGTGCAGCACGTGCTGCGAGACATCGACCTACTGCTCGTGATGTCCGTGAACCCTGGATTCGGTGGGCAGGCGTACATCCCGGCGAGCACAGAGAAGGTCCGGCGAGCCCGTCGGCTCCTGGACGAGGCGGGCTCGGCGGCCGAGCTCGAGGTCGATGGCGGCATCGATATGGGTAACGCCGGCCTGGTCGCAAGCATGGGTGCGACCGTGCTCGTCGCGGGGTCGGCCGTGTACCGGTACGCGGGGGGCGCAGCCGAGGGTGTACGGGCCATTCGCCGAGCCGCCGGGTCCGGATCGGCTGAGGCCCGGTCCTGAGGCCGCGTCCCGCCTGGCCGAAGAATTGCTTGGCGATGCCCGCAGGCCCAAGCTAGACTGCATCCCAGTTCCGACCCTCCGAACCCTCGAGTCATGACCGATTCCCAGATCATCGACCCGCAAGCGCTCGACCGACTGCGGGAGTGGGGCGGAGACAAGCTGGCCGGCCAAATGGTGCGGCTCTTTCTCAAGAACTCCGGCACGCGCATGGACCAGATCCGCGCGGGCGTAGCCGGGTCGGACCTCGAGGAGGCCGAACGCGGAGCGCACTCTCTGAAATCGAGCGCCGCGAACATCGGCGCCGAGACGCTGCGCGCACTCGCGACCCGGATGGAGAGCGCGGCGTTGGACGAAAGCGTCGATGATGCGCGGGCGCTCCTGCCGGATCTGGAGGCCGCGTACGCAGATGCGATGAGGGAGCTAGCGACCCTCGAGAAAGGAATGGTGGAATGACCCCGAAGATCGCCGTCGTCGAGGACAACCCCGACAATCGCATGCTGGTACAGGCGCTGCTCGAGGATCGCTTCGAGATCTCCGAGTACGAGACGGGGATGGAGGCGGTCGAGGGGCTCCCGAGCAACATTCCTGATTTGATCCTCCTCGACATCTCGCTCCCCGAGATGGACGGGACCGAGGTGTTGGCCTGGATTCGCGAACAGGACGGCCTGAAGCAGTTGCCCGTGATCGCGCTCACGGCCCACGCGATGGCCGGTGACCGCGACAAGTACCTGGCGGCCGGATTCAACGACTACGTTACCAAGCCCATCGTCGACGAGGCCCTCCTCATCGAGGCGATCGAGCGTTGCCTGACGCCGAAGGGCTGAGACCCGAGCGACAACGGATTCGAGGGTCGACCCTCCTGGGCGGCACAGGTGTCGCTCCAGACCTGGGTGAGGGGTCGTTCGGCGGTGCCGACCGGGGCCGTGAGCACGCGACGCTCTACGCGACGCTCCTGGTGTTGCTCGTGGCGGGGTCCGTCCTGCTCCGCCGCAACTTCGTGTGGGAAACGGGCGCCAGCACGCATACCCTCTTCGAGGCGACGGCGACCCTGCTCGCCTTCATCATCGGAGGGCTCGCTCTCGTCCGCTATTACAGCCGAAAGCAGATCACTTTCCTCTTCATCGGCTGCGGCTTTCTCGGCGCAGGGCTGCTCGATCTCAATCACGCGCTGATCACCAGCGACGTCTACACGGCGGCCCGCCTGGTGCTCGATCCGAACCTGCGGCCCGGCGACCTCGACGCCTGGAGCTGGATCGCCGAGCGGGTCTTCCTCTCGCTGTTCCTGTTCGTCAGCCTGCTGGCGTGGCGGCAGGAAGTACGTGACGAAGGGCGGGCCGAGTCACTGCCGGAGGTCTGGGTCTACGGCAATGCACTCTTCATGACGCTGCTTTGCCTGGTCTTCTTCGAATGGGTGCCGCTCGGTACCCTGACGTTCCCGTTCCGGACGATCAGCCGGCCGGCCGAGTTCCTGCCCGCCCTATTCTTCGCCCTCGCGTTCCTCGGCTTCGTCGCGAAGGGGAGTTGGCGGCGGGACTCGTTCGAGCACTGGTTGCTGGTGTCGCTGCTCATCTCCGCGCTCGCGCACGGGGCCTTCATGTCGTTCAGCGAACAGCGCTACGACGCGATGTTCGACGCGGCGCACCTCCTCAAGATCGCGAGCTATATCGCGATCCTCGCAGGGCTGCTCTCGAGCGTGTACGAGACCTTCATGCGTGAGGCCGAGACACTCGACGCTCTCACGGAAAGCAACTCCGCGTTGGCCCACGAGATCCAGGTACGGGCCCACACCGAGCAGGCAGCCAAGGAGAGCCGGGCGCGCCTGCAGGAGTTTCTGGACAACGCGAACGACGTCATCCAGAGCGTGGCTCCGGACGGGCGTTTCCTCTACGTCAACAGCTCGTGGAAGCGTTTGCTCGGATACAAGGACGCAGACCTCGAGCGCCTCAAGCTGCTCGACATCGTGCATCCGGCCCAGCGCGGCGCCGTGGAGACGGAGCTCAAGCGCATCTTGAACGGGGGACGTCCGGCACGCTTCGATGTGGACTACGTGGCGGCCGATGGTCGGGTGGTGATGTTCTCGGGAAGCACGCAGCCGCAGCAGGCGGCCGGCAAGATCGTGGCGGCCCAGAGCATCCTGCGGGACGTCACCGAACAGCGCCTCGCCGAGAGGCAGCTCGACCAGTCGCAGCGCAATCTCACCGCGCTCGTGGAGAACACGGGTGACTCGATCTGGTCAGTGGATCGCCACCATAGGCTGATCACGCTGAACTCGGCGTTCGCGCTCGCCATGGAGGCGCGCACGGGCTCGGAGCCGGCGGTGGGTCAGCTGCCGGAGCAGGTCTTTCCGCCCGAGGACATTGCCTGGTACGAAGAGCTGTACGACCGCGCGCTCGCAGGCGATCGGCATGTGGCACTCCGCACGGACCACGTCGACGGGCAGGTACGTTACTTCGAGCTGTACGCCAATCCGATCCACTCGACGGACGGCGTCTCTGGGGCCGTGATCTTCGGAAAGGACGTGACGCCTCGCGTGCGGGCCGAAGAGGCACTGATGATCGCGAAGAACGATGCCGAGGCGGCGAACAAGGCCAAGAGCGACTTCCTCGCGAACATGAGCCACGAGCTCCGGACGCCGCTCAACTCGGTCATCGGCTTCACGAACATCCTGCTGAAGAACAAGGAGAACCGATTCAGTGAGAAGGACCTCGGCTTCCTCCAGCGCGTGCTCACGAACGGGAAGCACCTGCTCGCGCTGATCAACGAGGTACTCGATCTCGCCAAGGTCGAAGCCGGTCGCATGGAGCTGATCATCGAGGATGTGGACCTCGCCAAGCTATGCGTCGAGACGGTGCAGCAGCTCGAAGGGCAGGCGAAGACGAAGGAGGGTGCCATCGTCCTCAAGTCCGACGTTCCGGACGTGGTCGCGATGGTGAAGACCGACTCCGCGAAGCTCAAGCAGGTCATCATCAACTTGGTGGGTAACGCGCTCAAGTTCACCGAGCAGGGCTCGGTCACCGTGCGGCTCGACCTCGCGCCCGATAAGAAGACTCCGGTCGCGATCAGCGTGCTCGACACCGGGATCGGCATTCCCGCCGACCGGCTGGAGGCGATCTTCGAGGCGTTCCAGCAAGCAGACGCGGGCACGTCCCGGAAGTACGGCGGCACGGGCCTCGGACTCACGCTGTCACGCTCCATATGCCAGCTGATGGGCTACGACCTGATCGTCGAGTCCGAGGTCGGCAAGGGCTCCACCTTCAAGATCGTGCTCGGCGAGCGCGCTCAACGTCCGATCAAGCAGAGCGAGACGGATACGCATGGCGAGGCGACACCCGTGCCAACACGAGCGTCCTCGTCGACGAAGGCCCAGCGGTCCGCCGCCGCCGAGGTCGAGCGGGTAGCCGACGTGGGCGAAGCGGAGGCGCCAGGAGTCGGTGACCCTCCGGCGAGGCGAGACCTGCGAGACCTCAAGGTCCTGGTGGTGGACGACGAGAAGGACTCCCGCATGCTCATCGCGCATTATCTGGAGGAGTTCGGGTGCCACGTGATCACGGCGGGGGGGGGTGAGCAGGGGCTCGAGCTCGCGCGCGAGCACGCCCCCGACCTGATGACGCTCGACCTCATCATGCCCGGCTTGACGGGGTGGGACGTGCTCAAGCGCATGAAGGCGGATCCCGAGCTGCGTCGCATTCCCGTCGTGGTCGTAAGCGTGGTCGCGGGGGAGGGGCGGGGAAGCCTCCTCGGCGCCGTGGACCTCGTCACGAAACCGTTCGAGCGCGAGGACCTCCTGCGTGTGCTGTGGCGGCACCTGGGGCGCAGCCGCGGAGGCCGTGTTCTGATGGCGGTGGAGGACGAGCGAGTGAAGGGGCCGCTCAGCGAGTTCCTGCACGGGAGAGGACTCGAGGTCGTGACACCCAAGGCGGGAGTCGGGCCAGCCGAAGCCCTCGCCGCCGAGATGCCGGATGCGGTGCTGCTCGACTTGGCGCCCCACGGGCCGGTGACCATCGAGGTGTTGGAGAAGATCCGGGCCAACCGACTCTTTGCAGGTATCCCGACATTGGTCCTCGCGGACGACGATCTCACTTCCGAGCAGCGCGATCAGCTGCAGGACCTCATGACGATCGTGGTGTCCCGGGCGGACCCGGCAGGCGCGCTGGAGGATCTCCTAGGGGCGCTCTTCCCGATGGCCACGGCCGCGGAGCGGAGGGCGTGACGGCGCGCCAGCGCCTACTGGTCGTCGAAGACGACCCCGAGATACGCTATTTACTCGCCGCCGTTCTCGCCGGAACGGATCGCGAGGTGCTGAGCGCGGCGAGCGGAGCGGAGGCCCGCCGCTATCTCGACGCGGGCGGTATCGATCTCGTGATCCTGGACTTGATCCTGCCGGACGTCGACGGGCGTTCCTTGCTGGTGCAACTCAGGGACCGCCCAGAGACCGCGGCCGTCCAGGCGGTAGTGGTGACGGCGAGAGGCGGACCCGAGGCGAGGCAGGACTGTTACGCACTCGGGGCCGATTCCTTCGTGGAGAAGCCGTTCGACCCCGACGAGCTGGCGGCGGATGTCGCGGTGCGGCTCGTGCGCGCGGCGCGGGCCCGTGAAGCGGCCCTGAATGACGCCCTCACCGGGCTCCTGAACAAGGCAGGCCTGCAAGGCGCATGGGCCGAAATGGACGCCGGGTACACGCTCGGGCTGGTCGAGCTCGACGGGTTCGGAGTGCACGCCGAGCGCTGGGGGTGGTCCAAGGCCGAGGGCGTGGTCCGCAAGGTCGCTGCCGCGCTCCGCGCGGCTGTGGCGGAGCGGGTCGTGCTGGCGCGAATCGGTGGCGGGGACTTCGCGCTCCTTCGGGAGGGCGCCGACTCGGTGCTCGCGGCGGCGGCTGCGGACGCGCTGGTGGCCGTGAAGAGCGTCGAGTCGACCGAAGCCGGACTCGGCGCGGGTGCGCTCACGGCGACGATTGGTTTGGTGGTGGCCGAAGCCGGCACTCCGTTGGACGAAGCGCTCGACCTGGCGCGGAGACGCATCTTCCAGACTCGCGAGGGCTCGGGGGACCACGTCGTGGCCGATGACGCGGCCGACGACAAGTCGGGTGGGAAAATCCTCGTGGCCGAGGACGACGAGATCTCGGCCTCCATCCTCGTGCACAAGCTCAAGAAGGAGGGACTCGAGGTCAGGCGCTTCAAGAACGGCCAGGACGCCTACCAGGCCGCCCTCGAGCAAGTGCCCGACCTGGTGATCTTGGACGTGAAGATGCCGGGGCTGGACGGATTCGAAGTGCTCGACCGCCTACGGAAGGACGCTCGTTTCGCCAAGACCCCCGTGGTCATGCTCACCTCGATGGGCCAGGAGGCCGACGTGGTGCGGGGGTTCGGACTCGGCGCCGACGACTACGTGCTCAAGCCCTTCTCGCCGGTCGAGCTCGCGGCCCGCGTACGTCGCCTCTTGAAGCGAGGGCGCCCGGTCCGGGCGGGCACCTGAGGCATGGGGTCCATCCTCCAGCTCGGAGGCTCGTGGACGGGGAGAGAGGCGACGCTGGCCACGCTTCTGGTCCTGGTCGCGGCGCTGTTCCTCGCGACCCTGTTCTTTTCGGTGCATGTCGTCGTGCTGAGGCTACGCAACAGGGCTCGAGAACGTAGAAGGGCGATCTTCGACGATCGCTGGCGTGACTCGCTTCTACGTGCCATCGCGGATCCGGATGCGATCGGGGATCTGAGGACGCTCGTGCGCGAGAACGAGCACCTGCATTTCGTGGGCTTCGCGGTTCAGTACGCGCGTAGGTTGCGTGGCGAAGGTCGTGCGGCGCTGCGAGAAATCGTGCGACCCTACTTGGGCGAGGTCGTGGCGCGTGCCGACGCAACGAGCGTCGAGGTGCGCGCGCGTGCCGTCCAAACACTCGGTCTGCTCGGTTTGCCCGAGCACGCCGAGAAGGTCATCTCCGCGCTGGACGATCCCTCTCCGCTGGTGGCGATGGTGGCGGCGAGGGCTCTCGCCCAGGAGGAGTCGCCTGCCTACGCGGCTGCCGTGCTGGAGCGTTTACCGAGGTTCGATGGATGGAATCGGCGATTCCTCGCCTCGATGCTTGCCGCCATGGGCCTTCAAGTTGCGGGGACCCTACGCGCGGCCCTCGCGGACGCGCAGGTCCGACCGAGCGTGCGGGCGGTACTCGCCGAGGCGCTCCAACTCCAAGGGGACCTGCTCGCGGGCGATGTCGCGGTCGAGGTTCTCCAGAGTGCCGGCGATCCTGACCTCCAGGTGGCCGTGTTGCGGCTTCTGCACGCAGTCGGGCGGCCGGAGCACGCGAGCGCCGTGCGTCCGTTCGTGGACGCGGCGGATCCGGCCGTGCGGGCGAGTGCGCTTTCCGCTCTCGGCGCCGTAGGCGCCGAGAGTGATGTGCCTCGTCTGCTCCAGGCGATGGCGGATCCGTTGCCGTGGATTGCTTTGAGCGCGGCGCGCGCCGCGAACCTCGCGGGTGCGCGCTCGGCCCTGGTGGAGATCGGCGAGTCGGAGAGCCGAGTGGCCCCCCTCGCTCGCCAGGTGTTGGCCGAGGGGATGGCCTCGTGAGCGACGTGTTCTGGGGTGTCGTCTCCGCATTCAACTATTTGGTCCTCGCCTACTTCGTTCTTCTCAACGCCGTGTACCTGGGCACGAGCATCTTCGCGTTTCGGGCTTTGCGCCACTATGCGCTGCGCCTGAAGACGCTGGACCTCACGGACCTGATCACGTCCGGCGGCGCTCCGCCCATCAGCTTGGTCGCTCCAGCCTACAACGAAGGGCTCACGGTCGTGGAGTCGGTCAGGTCGTTGCTGTCGATCGAGTACTCCGAGTTCGAGGTCATCGTCGTCAACGACGGCTCCAAAGACGACACGGTGGAGCGCCTCAGAGC
>CAZBCN010000007.1:55334-77848 GCA_964490285.1 uncultured Gemmatimonas sp.
GGCGGCATCCTCAGAATCGCCAACGGATGTCGCGTCGAACGGGGTCGGGTCGTCGAGGTGGGCCTTCCACGAAGCCTCCTGGCTCGCTTCCAAGTCCTCGAATACCTGCGCGTGTTCCTCGCCGGTCGTATGGGCTGGGCCGCGCTCGATGCCAGCCTCGTCATCTCCGGGGCGTTCGGCGTGTTCAGTCGGTCGGCTGTGGTGAACGCCGGCGGATATGCCACGGATACGGTGGGCGAAGACATGGAGCTGATCGTTCGCCTGCACCGCTACCACTCGGAAGCCCGGATTCCGTACAAGATCCAGTTCGTGCCCGATCCGGTAGCCTGGACGGAGTGTCCGGAGTCGCTGCGCGTGTTGTCCAGGCAGCGCGATCGATGGCAGCGCGGCCTGTTTCAGTCGCTCACCCGCCACCGACGAATGCTGCTTCGGCCCACGTACGGTACTGCCGGGATGCTCGCGTTCCCGTATTTCTTCTTTCTCGAGATGCTCGGGCCGGTCATCGAGTTCCTGGGCTACGTGTCGTTCGCGGTGACGATCGCGGCGGGGCGGGCGGATTGGTATTTCGTGAGCGCATTCTTCGCCGTCGCGATCGTTTTCGGCGGCGTACTGTCGCTGTCGGCGGTGGCGCTCGAGGAGCTCTCGTTCCGGCGTTACCCGCGGCTCGCCGACCTCTTGCACCTCTTCGGGCTCGCGGCGCTGGAGAACCTGGGGTACAGGCAGGTCAACACATGGTGGCGCGTGAAAGGGACGGCCTCGGCCATTCGGGGCGTACAGGGTTGGGGAAAGATGACCCGGAAGGGGTTCGGCACGGAGCAGGCCGAGCGGGCCTGAGCAAATCATGCGACTCGCGTATAGCACGGACCTTCCCGATCACGAGCCCGCCGCGGTCTTCGACTGGCACGAGCGGGGGGGCGCCCTCGAACGGCTGACCCCGCCGTGGGGTGAGGTCGAGGTCCTCCATCGCTCCGGAGGCATTCGCGACGGTGGGGAGATCCGACTCGAGGTGAAGCGGGGGCCCATGGCGTTCCGCTGGGAACTCCGACACCGCGATTACGAGTACGGACGACAGTTCCGCGACGAACAGACGTCGGGACCGCTCAGGAGCTGGGTGCACACCCACCGCTTCTCCGCGCTGGAGGGCGGGGGCACCCGCGTCGACGACGAGATCGACCTCGAGCCACCGCTCGGCCCGTTAGGTGCAACGATCGGACCGGCGTTCATCGGACACGAACTGGACCGACTCTTCCGCTTCCGGTACCGGCGACTGTTCACCGACCTGGCACGGCACGCGGAGTTCGGCGATCGCCCGAGGCTCACCGTAGCCATAACCGGGGCCTCGGGATTGATCGGCCAGAACCTCACGCATTTCCTCACCACGGGCGGCCATCGCGTCGTCCCGCTCGTACGCGACAGCCGGAAGCTCGGCGGCGACGCGATCTACTGGAACCCGGCGACCGGCGAGATCGACGTGGCTGGTCTGGAAGGGGTCGATGCGGTAGTGCACCTCGCGGGCACGTCGATCGCTTCCGGTCGCTGGACCGACGACCGCAAGCGCTCGATCCTGACGAGTCGTACGAAGGGGACCGAGCTGATCGCGCGTACGCTCGCCGCCGCGACGTCGGGCCCGCGCATCTTGGTGTCGGCGTCCGCGGTGGGCTACTACGGCGACCGTGGTTCCGAGGCGATCGACGAAGGGGCGAAGCCGGGCAGTGGATTCCTAGCAGATGTCTGCCGCGCCTGGGAGCAGGCCACGGGCGCGGCGGAGCGGGCGGGCGTTCGTGTCGTCCTTCTCCGCCAGGGCGTGGCGCTATCTCCCGCCGGAGGCGCGCTGGGCCAGATGCTCCTCCCGTTCCAGTTGGGCGTCGGTGGCCGCATCGGGTCGGGCAAGCAGTATCTCAGCTGGATCGACTTGGACGACCTGATTGCCCTCATCGTACACGCGATCTACACGGACTCACTCTCGGGGCCGGTGAACGCGACCGCGCCCCACCCGGTGACGAACGCGACATTCACCTCCGCGCTGGGCCGTTCGCTCGGGCGCCCCACGGTCGTGCCGGTTCCGGCGTTTGCGGTGAAAGCGCTGTTCGGCCAGCTCGGCACCGAGGCGCTTCTCTGGGGGCAGCGCGTGCATCCGGTGAAGGCGACGAAGGCGGGGTTCCGTTTCTTCTACGACGGGGTGGAGGAGTCGCTTCGGTTCCAGCTCGGGCGAGAGGGCTAGTCCGGCAGGATCTCTCCGTCGGCCCCCAGCGCAGGGTACGGGCGCCCGGCCTCGCGTCGACCCCGCGCCAGCGTCGGATACGCCCACTCGAAGAGGCGCGAGACGAACTCCTCGGGGGGAAGTCGGCTCCGCTCGTACATCCCGGCCGCCGACCGCTGGCGTGACGCTTCGAAGAGCAGGAGCCCCGCCGCAACCGAGACGTTGAGCGACTGCACCAGGCCGACCATCGGGATGGTAACGTGCGTGTCGGCGAGCGCGAGCGCTTCGGGCGAGAGCCCACGCAGCTCGGCGCCGAGCGCGAGCGCCGTCGGCTCGGTGTAGTCCACGTCGCGGTAGTCGCGAGCTCCGGGTGACGGATGCGCCGCGAGGATCTTGAAGCCCCGCTCCCGGAGTCGGCCGATGGCCTCCTCGACGCTCGCGTGCTGTCGCACGCCCACCCATTTCTTGCTGCCGGCCGAGGTCGCGTGGTGGATCGCGACCGCGTCCTCGGTGGCGACGACGTTGGCTTCCAATACCCCGACGGCGTCGCAGCTCCTCAAGATCGCCGAGAAGTTGTGCGACTTGTGCACCCGGTCCATGAGGATGGTGAGGTCGGGCTGACGGCGCGTGAGCGCCGCGCTCAGTCGTCGGAAGCGCTCGGGAGTCATGAAGGCGCGGAGTGTGCGGCGCGCCCATCCAGCGCACAAGTGGACGCTAGCGCGAGCTCCGGATGAGGGGCCGGAGGGGCCCTGGTCTCCGGGGCGCGATACCCCGCCAGATCCCGTCGAGCCATCCCCTGAGTCCTCCCCGACAAAGTTGCGGCTCGTAGCTGCCGCTCACCACCCACGCCTCCGGGAAATCTGCGCGCAGCGGACGACCGCACCCCCTATCGAGCACCTCGCCCGTGGTCGGATCGTATCGCACGCGCTCCACGCCCGCGGGAGGAATCCATCCGCCTTCGCCGCCGATCCCCTGGGCAGACGACTTGCGCATCCACGTTCCCCAAACCGGCGCGGCGAGCGCGGATCCGCCGCGCCCGGCCACGATCTCACGAGGTTGGTCGAACCCGATCCATACGCCGGCGGCGACGCCGGGGGTCAGGCCGATGAACCAGGCGTCGCGTCCCTCGTTGGTCGTGCCCGTCTTTCCGGCCGCCGCGCCCCGATAGCCCGCCGAGCGCACCGCGGAGCCCGTCCCGCGGTCCACCACCGCCTGCAAGGCATCGAGCACGACGAAGGCCGCGCGCGGATCGATGACCGGTTCATGCTCCGCCTCGGTGCGGGTCCAGAGGACCTCGGCATCCGGGCCCTCGACGCGCTCGATGAGATAGGGGGTCACGCTCAGCCCTCCGTTTCCGAACGCGGCATAAGCCGCGGTCATTTCGAGGAGCGACGCCTCGAAGGCGCCGAGCGAGCTCGAGGGGAGCGCGGGCACCTCGCCGAGCCCGGCGCGCTCCGCGACGCTCACGACGGTCTGCGTTCCGAGCGCGGCGCCCAGGTGGGCTGCGGCCCTGTTCGACGACCGGACCAGCGCCTCTCGCAGCGGTAGGGCGGTGTCCTCGACGTGATCGGCTGGGAGCCACCCACCCGACTCGGTCGCGATGGGCACCGTGTCCGAGGAAACGAGGTCGATGATGCCGTATCCGCGCTCCACGGCGGCGGCTACGAGGAACGGCTTGATCAAAGACCCGACCTGGCGCCGACTCTGCTCGACGCGATCGAACTCGGAGCGCGAGAAGTCGCGCCCGCCGACCCAGGCGCGCACCGCGCCGGTCCTGGCGTCCAGCGCCAGGGCGGCGCCTTGGAGCACTGCAGTGGAGTCGCGTCGCAGATAGGGTCCGTATCGTCCGCCCTCGATCCCGGCGAGCTGCGCTTCCAGCGCGGCCTCGCCTTCGACCTGCATGCGGGAGTCGATCGAGGTGTGGATCCGGAGGCCCGGTTGAGCCGCGAGGCGGGTCGAGATGCGCCTGAGCTCGCGCGTTACGGCCGCGGTCACGTGGTTGCGCTCGGGCGTCACCGGTCCCGGGGGCCGCCTGCGCGTAAGCTCGAGACCCATCGTGGCGGCTTCCTGCGCTTGCTCCGGCGTAACCAGCCCCGCCTCCATCAACGCAAGGAGGACCCCATTACGGACGTCGAGCGAGCGCTCGGGATGCCCGAACGGCTCGTACGACTCAGGCGATCGCGTCATCCCCACCAGGGTCGCGATCTGGCCGACGCTCAGTGAGTCGACCCCGATCCCGAAGTAGTACTGCGAGGCGCGCTCGACACCGTACACGCCGTTTCCCAGGTAGATGGCGTTCAGGTAGAGCGTGAGCACGCGCTCGTGGCCCAGGTCTTTGATCAGGCGCGGCGCGAGGCGCGCCTCGATGAACTTCCTTCGCCAGGGGTGAGCCCCTCGCAGCGACTCGGCCCAGAGCGTGCGCACGAGCTGCATCGGGATGGTGCTCGCGCCTTCGGCTCGACCACCCTCCTGGAGGTTGCGAAGCGCGGCGCGTACGACTCCGCGACCGTCCACACCGCCGTGCTCCCAGAAGCGCCGGTCCTCCACGGCGACGAACGCGTCCTCCAGGAGGTCCGGGATCTCCTCGGCGGAGAGCGCCCGGCGAATCGGCCCTCCGACCTCGGCGAACAGTGCGCCGTCCCGGTCGTAGAGGTGCAGCGCCTCGGGCAACGCCGCTCCGCGTCGGAGCTCGTCCAGCGTGACGCAGGCCGAGCGGTCGGGGCACGACACCGAGAACGTGCGCGCGAGAGCCACGAAAGCGATGAGCCCGACCCCGACGCCGGCGATGACGGGGCGCCGGGCTCGCGAGAGGAGGGGCAGGGGGTTCAGGGCCATGGGTCATCAGCCCTGAAGGAATCGTGCCAGAGCCCGCCCGCCGGGGGCGCGGGCACGTGATTTGCGTTCGGATGGCGGTTCGACGGAGAACACACAACGACGGAAGGAGGGGAGATCATGGCTTGGTGTCGCAGGCTTCTTGGACTCGCTGTTCTGGGCTTCGCCTTGCCGTTCGGCGCCGGGGCGCAGGTCGCCTGGGACGTTCCGGCCATGATGCGTCCCGGAGCGCCCGAGGGGATCTCCGTTCTCCTCCTCGAGCCCTACCCCGGTGAGGACTTCGGTGTGCTCGCCATGTGGCGGCGATCGCCGGCGCCCGCCGGTGTTGGCTTGCGCGGGGGCTTGGCCGACGACCCGGGCGGCGACCTCGCCGCTTTCGTCGGCCTCGACTTCTCGGGGTCGCTCGGAAGTCTGGGTTCACGTAACCAGGCCTCGGTCCTCTGGTGGACGGGTGCCGGGGTGGGGGTGGGAGACGAGGTGCTCGTCTCGTTCCCGCTCGGGGCGGTGATCGGCTGGTCGATCACCGAGGACGACGTCCGCTTCGCGCCCTACGTGGGCGGGCACGTCGTGCTGGACGCCTACACCGGGCCGGGGGACGACCTCGACTTCGACGGGAGTATCGACCTCGGCGTCGACCTGGGGTTCGGCTCCGGGCTCATGCTGCGGTTCGGGGCGGCGCTGGCCGACAGGGATGCTTTCGCGCTGGGGCTGCGCGTTCCCGGCTGAGCGAGGGGTCGCCTCCGAGCCACTCGCCGCTCCTTCGTTCACGGGACTAGCTTCTACGTGCCGGAGCCGGGGTGGCGAAATCGGTAGACGCTGGGGGCTTAAAACCCCCTGGGGTAATTCCCGTGTGGGTTCGAGTCCCACCCCCGGCATGCGTCGCAGCGCCAAGCCGGGGACTGGCCGGCGCCTGTCGCGCGAAGATGTGCCGTCGGGCCCGCGAAGTGTTTCCCTCAACGCAATCGGCCCGGGAAGCGTCGAAGTCGGACGCCAGGGCGCAGCTCCGCTGCGTGGACTCCTACCACCAACCCCAATCCATGATGCGTCCGATCGGCTGGGTCGTGCTCGTTGGTCTCCTGCTGGCTCCAGGGCTCCGTGCCCAACAGCCGCCCGCCTCCGCGTCGAGTGGCGCGGCGCGCACCGGGCGGAAGCTGGCCCGGGCCGTGCGGGTGCCGGGTGGGTCCGTTCGGCTCGATGGAAGCCTCGACGACGAGGCGTGGGCACTTGCCCCTGCGCTCGGCGACTTCACGCAGAAGGAGCCGGTCGAGGGGGCGCCCGCGACGGAGCGGACGGAGGTTCGGTTTCTCTATGACGACGACGCGCTCTATGTGGGAGCGCGCATGTATAGCTCGGACCCGTCGGCCATCCAGGCACCGCTGGGCAGGCGCGACCAGGCAGGGGATGTCACCGAACAGTTCCTCGTGTCGCTGGACACGTTCCTCGACCGGAGGACCTCATACACGTTCGGCGTGACCGCGGCGGGCGTGCGCATCGATCGCTTCAGCGCGTCCGACAACGAGGGCGGCGGCGACGCGGGCGCGGGTTTCGATCCTGTGTGGAGGGCCACGACGCGCGTCGACGATGAGGGCTGGACCGCCGAGCTATGGATCCCCTTCACCCAGCTTCGCTTCAACGAACGCGATGTCCAGGTGTGGGGCGTGAACGCGCGTCGCTTCGTTCCCACACTAGAGGAAGAGACGTACTGGATCCTGGTGCCTCGCACGGAGGTCGGCTGGGCGTCGCGCTTCGGCGACCTCGAGGGGATCGAGGGCGTGCGACCGAGCCGCCGCATCGAGATGCTGCCGTTCGTGGTCGGCGCCACGACGCGCAACGGGGATCGCGATCCTGCCGACCCCTTCGACGACGGCAAGAACCTCGTGGGCCGCATGGGGCTCGACCTGAAGATGGGCGTGGGCCCGAACCTGACGCTCGACGCCACCTTCAACCCGGACTTCGGTCAGGTGGAGGCGGATCCGGCCGAGGTGAACCTCTCGGACTTCGCGACGCGTTTCCCGGAGCGGCGTCCTTTTTTCGCGGAGGGCTCCGGGCTGCTGACACTGAGCCACCCGAACGTCTTCTACTCGCGCCGCATCGGCGCGCCGCCCGTCGGCCGCGCGTCAGGCGACTTCGTGGACGCTCCTTCGGCCAGCCGCATCTTGGGCGCAGCCAAGCTCACGGGCCGCCTACCCTCGGGCACCTCGATCGGCGTGCTCGCGGCTGTGACCGACAAGTCGTACGCGGATGCGGCCGATACGGTATCGGGGGGCGCACCCCAGATCGCCCAGGTCCAGGTCGGTCCACGGACCGGGTATGGGCTGGCGAAGGTGGAGCAGGAGTTCGGGTCAGGGTCGCACGTGAGTCTGCTCACAGGTGGAGTGTTTCGCGACTTCGGCGGCAGCGATGCCCTCGCTGACCTGTCGACCGAATACGCGCTGGTGGCGGGCACGGACGGACTCTGGCGCATCCGTGGGGGCGAGTACGAGTGGGCTTGGGCGGTCATCGGGAGCTACCTCGAGGGTGATCCCGACGCGGTCGCGCGCGTGCAGCGGAGCAGCTCCCACTACCTGCAGCGTCCCGACCGGACCGGAGAGTGGATCTACGACCCGTACCGGTCCGCGATGGCCGGCTGGTCCTTGCAGACGAGCTTCAACAAGACGAGCGGCCGCCACTGGCTCTTCGGCACTTCCACGAAGATCGACCACCCCATGTTCGACACGAACGACATCGCGCAGCTGAACGGTGCCGACGGCATCATGCCCGGGTTCAACGTGACCTACCGCGAGACCCGGCCCGGCACCGTCTTCCGCAGCTACTCGGTCCGCCTGAACCAGGGGAACGAGTGGAACTTCGAGGGCGACCGCCAAAATTTTTCCCTCGGGACCAACGTCAACCTGACGTGGCGTAACTTCTGGACGACCTCGGCGTCGTTCAACCGGAACTTCCGTGTCGAGAGCGCGCTGCTCACCCGCGGAGGTCCGCTCATGGGGCAGGCTGCGCGCTGGTCCTCGAACCTGAACGTCGGTAACCCGTCGACCGCGCAGACGCGCGTGTCGGGCGGCGTCTCGATCTCGGGCGACGAGCTGGGTGGGCACTCGTTCAGCACGAACATGAACGTGAGCGTGCGCCCCGGTCCGCGGTGGCAGCTCTCGGCGCGTCCGTCGTACTCGACCAACAAGGACTCGCAACAGTACGTGACGTCGCTCGGCGGGGGGCGTCCCGACACGTTCGGACGGCGCTACCTCTTCGCCTACATCGACCGCACGCAGTACGCGATCGAGTTCCGCGCGAGCTTCACCCTCAAGCCGGACCTCAACCTCGACGTATACGCGGAGCCGTTCGCGGCATCCGGCCGGTACTACGACTTCGGCGAGCTCACTGAGCCGAAGAGTGTCGATCGCATCACGTACGGCCAGGAGAGCGGGACCGCGGTCACGGTCGATCCGGACGGAGACCGCACCGTGACGTGGGGACCCGACACGTTCACCATCGCGAATCGGGACTTCAACTTCACC
The DNA here is from genome assembly GCA_964490285.1 of uncultured Gemmatimonas sp. GTDB lineage: Bacteria > Gemmatimonadota > Gemmatimonadetes > Longimicrobiales > Gaopeijiaceae > UBA2982. Next base: position 63,879 of record CAZBCN010000007.1, read on the forward strand.
TCCTTCCAGAGCAACGTCGTGCTCCGCTGGGAGTGGCGGCCCGGAAGCACGTTCTACCTCGTGTGGCAGCAGAACCGAGATGACGTGGAAGGGGTGGGGCGCCGTGCCGACCTGGGCGACCTCCTCGGATCGGTCGGGGAAGACGGGTCGAACATCTTCCTCATGAAGGCGTCGTTCTGGCTACCGGTCGGCTGATGCGCGGCTAGGGTGCTCGCGCTGTTGTCGTAGGGGGCGCCAACCGCCGGTGGGGTTTCGACGCAGGCGGGGCGCGGAGCTAGCCCACTGCCACCAACTCGATCTGACTCTCGAGTCCGGCGCGCGTCGCTCGCACAGTGATCGTGAAGAATCCCGTGCCGACTGCGCGCACGATTCCTATCTGATCGACGGCTGCCACCCCGGGGTCGGACGACGTCCACACGAAGTCATCTGGGATCTCCGCACCGTAGAGCAGCTCGCACGGCTCCTGGGCGGACCTCTGCAACGCCCCGGAGATGGGCCTCACAGCTGCGTCGAAGTCGGCCGGCTCATCCGATCTCACATATGGGTACCGATAACCCCCTCCCCAAAGGCTAGATGTTACGACGAGCTCCAGTGTGCCGACGCGATCCTGGATTGCGGAGGCACACGAGGTCGCATCTATGGGATCCTCGCATCCAACCAGCGCCAGCATGAAAGCGAGGTACGCATGCCGCCGTTTTCTTGACTTGGCCATCTACCTTGCGCGGGTTGAGTTCGTCGTTCTTGGTGTAGTCTGCGACGGTGGACTGTCACGCCCAATACGTCAGCCTACGTAGTGAGGGGAGGTCCGGCGATTCGCCCCCTCGACGCAACGGTTCAGGGAAGCGTGGAAGTCGAACGTCTTCCTCACGAAAGCTTCGTTCTGGCTACGGGTGGGTTGATGCGCGGCTAGGGTGCTCGCGCCGTCGTACTAGGGGGCACCGACCGCCGTCGGGGAGCCGGCCCGCGCGGCGCGCGATGCCGGCGCGCGTGCCCGCAGCACCAGCAGCACGAGCAAGCACCCGCCGAGCAGGAGGGGAAGGCGCGTGTCTGCCTTCACCAGCCAGTAGAAGTGCACGACGCCGAGCGTTGCCGCGACGTAGATCCCCTTGTGCAGCGTGCCCCAGCGTTTGCCGAGCCGGCGGATCCACCCCTTGGTCGACGTCACGGCCATGGGGATGAGGATCAAGAACGCCGTGAACCCGACCGTGATGTAGGGGCGCTCGGCCACGTCGGCGATCATGTATCCGACGTTGAACACGTTGTAGAACGCGAACCAGATGGTGAAGTGGGTGAGCGCGTAGGCGAACGCGAAGAGCCCGAGTGGGCGCCGCAGCTTGATGACCGGATTCCAGCCGGTCAGGCGACGCACCGGCGTCACCGCCAGCGTGACGAGCAGGAGCACGAGCGTGGTCATGCCGGTGACGTGCGTGAGCATCTCCGCGGGGTTCGCGCCGAGCCAGCCGCGGAAGATGCCGCCGACGAGCCACGCACCCGGGGCGAGTGCGCCGAGCCACAGGACGACCTTCAGCGCGAGGACCGCCCTGTCTCGCTTCATGCCGGCCACGACCCGCGAGCCGTTACTTCCAGCGCTCTAGGTCCATACCCGCGTACATGTGGGCGACCTGGTCCGCGTACCCGTTGAACATCTGGGTCGGGCGGTTCGCGAAGAGACTCGGAAGCCGTCGCTCGCGCGCCTGGCTCCAGCGCGGGTGATCGACTTCCGGATTCACGTTGGCGTAGAACCCGTACTCGTACGAGTTCTCCTGCTGCCACGTGTTGAGCGGCATCTCCTCGACGAAGCGCATGCTGACGATCGACTTGATGCCCTTGAAGCCGTACTTCCACGGCACGACGAGGCGGAGCGGGGCGCCGTTCTGGTTCGGCAGGTCCATACCGTAAAGGCCCGTCACCATCAGCGTGAGCGGGTGCATGGCCTCGTCCATGCGGAGTCCCTCGACGTAGGGCCACTGCAGGATCGACATGCGTTGGCCCGGCATCTCCGCGGGACGAACGATCGTGCGGAACTCGACGAACTTCGCGTTGCCGGTCGGCTCGACGCGGTTGATGATCTCGTAGAGCGGGATCCCCCTCCACGGAATGACCATCGACCACGCCTCGACGCAGCGCAGCCGGTAGACCCGGTCCTCCATGGCAGCCGGACTCAGGAAGTCCTCGAGCTGATAGTCGCCCGGCTTGTTGACCTCGCCCGTGATGGAGACGGTCCAGGGTCGCGGACGGAAGTCGCCCGAGTTTCGGGCTGGATCGCGCTTGTCGGTGCCGAACTCGTAGAAGTTGTTGTAGTTCGTCACGTCCCGATACGAGTTGAGCGACTCGCCTTGCTCCGACTTCATGCCCTGGAAGCGTGCCGGGACCTCCTGCTCCTGCTCGGTGGCGAACGCGCGGAGGGTCTTCGGCGCGACCGCCAGGCCCGCCGCCCCGACGCCAGCCGCGGCGATGAACGTGCGGCGATTGAAGTAGACGCTCTCGGGGGTGATCTCCGAGGACGGGATATCGGTGGGGCGCCGGATGATCATGGAGGTCTCCCCAGGGGTTCGAGCGGAGCCAGGGTCGTGTCTGACGCACTATAGGTACATCCGGAGGAATCGAACACCCACGCGCCGATGCGGTTCCTACGACCCTTCCGAGCCACGGTATTATCGTTCGCCGCCAGGCCATCCACGCTGCCGATCGGAGGCCCCACTGAAGCCTTTCCTGCGGGCGGTGATTCCCGGCCTGCTCGTCGTCGCACCGACGGTCTTGGCGTCGTTTCTCGTCGGGGATGCGACGCTGGCGACGCTGACCGCTCGCTACGCCTTGCTGGTCTACGGTGGGGGCGTCCTGCTGGCCGCGGTCTTCCATCGGAGTCGCGTGGTCGTTGCGCTGACTGCGCTGGCCTTCCTGGCCCTGGCGGTCCCGAGCGAGGGTGACCTCTTCGTCGCGCTGGGGACCGCGCACGCCGCCCTCTTCGGTGCGCTCGCGCTCACCCGCGATCGGGGCGCACGCTCCCGGGGCGGTCTCCTCCAGTTCTTGCTGAGCGCGGCGACGATCTCGCTCGTAGCGGCCCTCCTCCAGGACCCGGTCGCGCTCGACGCGTTCGGGGAGGTGCGGCTACTACCGGGCGGCTTGTCCGCATGGGCACGGACGCCCGACGCGACACTCGTGGTCGGCGCCATCAGCCTGCTGCTCGGCGCGCTCGCGGTGTTTCGGTGGAACGGGCCCGTGGAGCGTGGGCTGCTCTGGGCCCAGGGGCTCATCCTGGTCGCTGTACACCCCGCGGCCGGCACGAGACAGGCCTCGTTGCTGATGATGGGGGCCGGCGTCGTGCTCTCGCTCTCGATCCTCGAGCAGTCCTACTTCATGGCCTACCGGGACGAGCTGACGGGCCTGCCCGCACGCCGAGCCTTGATGCGTGACCTCGCGGAGGTCGGCGGCACATATACCGTCGCGATGGTCGACGTCGATCATTTCAAGAAGTTCAACGACGACCACGGTCACGACGTCGGAGATCAGGTGCTCCAGCTCGTGGCGACCCGGTTGTCGGCGTCTTCCGATGCTCGGGCGTACCGGTATGGAGGGGAGGAGTTCACGCTCCTGTTCGCCCGCAAGACCCGCGAAGATGCGATGGCCGGCGCGGAGGCGGTGCGCGCCGCCGTGGAGGAGGCAACGTTCTCGCTCCGGTCCTGGAAGCGCCCCCGGAAGCGACCCAGCAGACCCAAGCCGAAGAAGTCCAAGAAACGCCCACGGGCGCTCTCCGTCACGGTGAGCATCGGGCTCGCCGACTCGGCGGGGGCCGACACGTCGCCCGAGGCGATCCTGAAGAAAGCGGATCAGGCGCTCTACCGCGCCAAGAAGGACGGTCGCAACCGCGTTTCGCTCTAGCCCGCCGCCAGTTGGAGGGCCCCCGACGGGCGGCTACTTTGGGCGCACCATGATCCGCCTCACGTTCCTCGGCACAGCCGCCGCCCGCCCCACGGTGGGGCGGAACGTGAGCTCGCTCGCCGTCCAGCGTGAAGGGGACCTGTACCTCTTCGACTGCGGAGAGGGCTCGCAGCGCCAGATGATGCGCTACCAGACGGGTTTCGACGTCCGGGCGATCTTCGTGACGCACGTCCATGCGGATCATCTGTTGGGCATCCCGGGGCTGCTCAGGACCATGGCGCTGCAGGGTCGCACCGAGCCGATCACGCTGTACGGCCCGGTGGGATCGTCCCGCGTCCTCAAGACGCTGGCCGCGCTCGGCGCCGATCGCGTGAAGTTTTCGGTCGCGGTCGAGGAGTGTCGGGCGGGGGAGGGACTGCGCGCGGATGAGTACGGCGTGTACGCTTTCGACGTCGAGCACGGCATGACGGCGCTCGGGTGGGCTTTGGTCGAGGATCCGCGTCCCGGTCGCTTCGACGTGGAACGCGCGCGAGAGTTGGGTGTGCCGGAGGGCCCGATCTACGGACGACTCCACCGGGGGGAAGACGTCGAGGTGGGCGGAAGGACGATCTCGGCGCGCGACCTCGTGGGGCCCGCCCGCCCGGGTCGCTCCGTGGTGTACTCCGGCGACACACGGCCGTGTGCCGGCACGTCGAAGCGTGCCGAAGGAGCGGACGTGCTCGTGCACGAAGCGACCTTCGGCGAGGAAGAGCGGGAGCGCGCCGCGGAGACGTTCCACACCACGGCGGCGCAGGCCGCACGGATCGCGAAGGACGCGGGTGTCGGAAGGCTCTTTCTGACGCACGTGTCCGCTCGCTACTCCGAGGACCCGCGCCCGCTCGAGGACGAGGCGAGGGCGGTGTTTCCGGCGGCGCGCGTGGCGCGCGACGGCCTGGTGGTCGAGATCCCTGTGCGGGGCGGGGTCGAGGCGGACCAACCGGCCACCGAGGGGGTCGGCTGAGCGCATCCACACGTCCGTTCGGCTCGGTGGCCGTCATCGGGCTCGGCGTCATGGGGGGCTCGCTCGCGCGAGGGCTCTCGGAGCTGGCGGAGCGCCCCCGTGTCATCGGTTGGTCTCCCAGCTCCCAGGAGCGGGAGGCCGCCCTTCGCGCCGGTGCGGCCGACGCGGCGCCGAGCACCCTGGGAGAGGCGGTGCAGGACGCGGATCTGGTGGTGCTCGCGGCGCCGCTCGCCGCGAGCTGTGCGCTGTTGAAGGATGTGGCGAGCGCGGCTCCCGCGGGCGCGACGCTCGCGGACGTCGCGAGCCTCAAGGCGCCGCTCGCCCGCGCGGCCGAAGACGCCGGGGTCGGCGAGCGCTGGGTCGGTTGTCATCCGATGGCGGGGAGTGAGGAGTCGGGCTTCGCAGCGTCGAGGGCCGGGCTGTATCGCGGGGCCCGTGTGTGGACCGTCGCGACGCGCGGGGCCGCGTCGCGTGTGCCCAAGGTGCACGCACTCTGGCGCTCGCTCGGCGCCTCGCCCGCCGAGATCGATGCGGACGAGCACGATCGTCTGATGGCCCGCGTGAGCCATCTCCCGCAGCTGACAGCCAATGCGCTCGCATGCGTGCTCATGGAGTCGAAGGTCCGTCCCGACCAGCTCGGACCGGGCGGACGCGACACGACACGACTGGCCGGAAGCAACGCAGATCTTTGGAAGGACCTGTTGGCGCACGCGTCCCCCGAGCTGGCGAAGGGACTTCGTGACCTCGCCGCCACCGCCGACCGGTTCGCCGATATGCTGGAGCGACAGGACGTGGATGGTCTCGCTGATATGATGCGAGCGACTCGGGATTGGAGGCAGTCGTGAAGGTGATCGTACCTGGGGACAAGTCGCTCACGCAGCGCGCGCTCATTCTGGCCTCCCTCGCCGAGGGCGAGACCCGCCTGTCTGGCCTGCTGCACGGGGGCGACGCGGCCTCCACTGCGGCTGCGCTGCGCTGCCTCGGTGCCGGCATCGGGGTCCTGCCACCCGACGGCTCGGAGATCCTCGTCGAGGGTGTCGGCTTCACGGGTCTCACGCCGTCGAATCGGCCCCTCGATCTCGGCAACAGCGGCACGGGTACCCGACTCCTGCTCGGCGTTCTGGCCGGGAGCGGGATCAGCGCCACGCTCACCGGTGACGATTCGCTCCGCTCGAGACCCATGGGCAGAGTCACGGAACCGCTCTCTCGCATGGGCGCTCGCTTCGAGTACGTATCGGAGGCCGGCCGGCTCCCGGTCACGGTGCACGGCCGCCGCCCCCTCGACTCCCTCGACTGGACGACGCCGATCGCGAGCGCGCAGGTGAAGAGCGCGATCCTGCTCGCGGGCCTGGTCGGCGGCGCTCCGGTCCAGGTTCAGGAGCCCGCGCAGTCGCGGGATCACACGGAGCGGCTCCTCCAGAGCGTCGGCGTACCGGTATCCGCGGCCGCGGTTCCGGGTGGCTGGCGCGTGGGGCTCGAGGCTCCGCCCGAACGTATCTGGCCGTTCGACTTCGCGGTGCCGGGCGACATCTCCTCGGCTGCGTTCCTCCTGGCGTTCGCGCTACTCGGTGGGGTGGACGAGGTGCTCGAGGTGGAGCACGTCGGACTGAATCCGACCCGGACCGCGTTCCTCGACGTGCTGGTCCGGATGGGCGCGGACGTGCGGATCGAGCCGGACAGGAGCGCCTGGGGGGTGGAGCCGGTGGGGCGGGTATCGGTCGGTCCTGCCAGGCTGCGAAGCGTCCAGGTCGGGGGCGACGAGGTTCCGCGCCTGATCGACGAGCTTCCGATGCTCGCCGCGCTCGGCGCCCGAGCCGATGGCGTCACGACGATCACCGGGGCCGAGGAGCTGCGCGCGAAGGAGTCGGACCGCATCGCGGCCATGGTCCAGAACCTGAGGGCGCTGGGCGTGCACGCCGAGGAGCGGAAGGACGGCCTCGACGTGGAGGGAACCGACCGGCCGCTCGTCGGGCGCGTCCGCACGCGGGGTGATCATCGCATCGCCATGGCGTTCGGCGTCCTCGGTGCCATCGAAGGGAACGACATCCACGTGGACGATCGCGGTGCGGCCGACGTGAGCTTCCCGGGGTTCTGGGCGCTGCTCGATCGACTCGTCGGCGAGCGGACGCGCGCGTGAGCGCGGGCCGCGAGGGCCCGGTCGTCACGCTGGACGGCCCCGCGGGGTCGGGTAAGTCGACCACGGCGCGGGAGGTGGCGCGCCGGCTCGGGTTCCGCCACCTCGACTCGGGCGCGCTCTATCGGGCGCTCACGTACGCGCTCCTGGAGGCCGATGTCCCGGAGAGCTCGTGGCCTGGGCTCGGGACCGAGGACCTCAGGGCGCTGGGCGTCGCCCTTCGCCCGACCGAGGCGGGCTTCGAGGTCGTGCTCGGCACGCGCGTGCTCGAGGCCGAGCTCCGCACCCCGAGCGTGACCGGGCGCGTCGCCGGGCTCGCGAAGCTGCCATCGGCGCGCGCGTGTCTCTTGGAGCTGCAGCAGCGGGCCGGCGAGCGGGGGCGCCTCGTGGCCGACGGCCGCGACATGGGATCGGTGGTCTTTCCCGACGCAGAAGTGAAAGTCTTCCTCGTCGCCGATCTCCGGGAGCGCGCGCGGAGGCGCCTGCGCGAGACGGGCGCCGACGCGTCGGGCCACGAATCTCGGCTCGCCGATCAGGCGGAAGCCATCGCGGCCCGCGACGACGAGGACTCGGGCCGGGACATCTCGCCGCTGCGGAGGCCGGACGGTGCGGTGGAGATCGACACGACCGGCCTCACCTTCGAGGAGCAGGTCTCGCGGGTCGTCGAGCTCGTGCGGGCGAACACCCACGGCTGACGGGTCCGTTGACGGTCCCTGGGAGCAGACCTAGGTTTCCCAGGCTCCACACCTGGCTTCCTGCGCGGTGCGGAGCGGCCGACGAGCGGAGGGCCGCTCGCGGCGATCACCCCCAGCCCGGCGCTCGACTCCTTTGAGCCCGGTCCGAGATCTCGCGCTTCCCGCGCGAGGCGAGGCACCATGACTCCTTCCCGCAGCTCCACTTCGGACTCCCCGCACGCACTCCAGCCGTCCGACGACGAGAACGTCGTCGTCGATGCTCTGACCGGCGAGGTGAGGACCCTCACCGCGGAAGAGCTCGCCGCCGAGGACGATGACGATCGGATGATCCGGGAGGCCATCGCGTCCGGCATTTCGCCCGAGCTCTTCAGCGATCCGTACGGGGAGGAGGAGCTCGACACCTCGAAAGCAGAGTTCGAGGCGATGCTGTCGAAGTTCAGCGGGGAGTTCCAGGCGTTCCGCGAGGGCGAGATCGTGAATGCGCGGGTTCTCCGCGTCACGTCCTCCTCGGTCATCCTGGAGTTCGGGTTCAAGAGCGAAGGCGCGGTTCCGCTCGACGAGTTCAAGGAGGCGCCGGAGCCCGGCACCGAGATCGAGGTGCTGCTCGAGAGCCTCGAGGACGACGACGGCGTCGTCGTGCTTTCGAAGAAGAAGGCGGATTTCCTGCGCGTATGGGAGAAGATCCGCGAGGCGCACGAAGCCGACCGGCCGGTCAAGGGCACGCTGGTCCGCAAGATCAAGGGCGGCGTGACGGTCGACCTCATGGGCGTCGACGCGTTCCTGCCCGGATCGCAGATCGCGCTCCGCCGGGTGCCGAACATCGAGGACCTCATCGGAGAGGTCTACAAGTTCAAGATCATCAAGCTCAACAAGCGCCGCCGCAACATCGTCGTCTCGAGGCGCGTGATCCTGGAGGCCGAGCGCGAGTCCAAGCGCGGCACACTGGTGAAGGAGCTACTCGTCGGTCAGGTGCGCGAGGGCGTGGTGAAGAACATCACGGACTTCGGCGCCTTCATCGACCTGGGCGGCATCGACGGTCTGCTGCACATCACCGACATGTCCTGGGGGCGTGTGGGTCACCCCTCGGAGGTCGTCGACATCGCACAGACGATCGACGTCAAAGTCCTCGACATCGACTGGAATCGCGAACGGATCTCGCTCGGGCTCAAGCAGCTCCTGCCGTATCCGTGGACGGACATCGACAAGAAGTACCCCGTCGGCTCGCGCGTGCGCGGACGCGTTGTGTCGATCACCAACTACGGCGCCTTCGTCGAGCTCGAGAAGGGTGTCGAGGGCCTCGTCCACATCTCCGAGATGTCGTGGACGCGTAACGTGCGCCATCCGTCCAAGGTCGTGACGGTCGGAGACGAGATCGAGGCCGTGGTGCTCAAGGTCGATCCGAAGGACGAGAAGATCTCTCTCGGCATGAAGCAGATCGAAGAGGATCCGTGGCTCGCGCTTCCGGCCAAGTACCCGACGGGCACGAGGCTCACCGGCACGGTTCGCAACCTCACATCGTTCGGCGCCTTCGTGGAGATCGAGCCGGGCATCGACGGGCTGGTTCACGTGTCCGACATGAGCTGGACGCGGCGCATCGAGCACCCCTCGGAGGTCGTGCACAAGGGACAGCAGCTCGAGGTGATGGTCCTCGACGTCGACTCCGAGAACAAGCGCATCAGCCTGGGAATGAAGCAGCTCCAGGAGGATCCGTGGCCCTCCATCTCCGAGCGCCTCGCGCCGCGGGTGGAGCAGGACGGCAAGGTGGTCCGGCTGCAGGAAAAGGGTTTCGTCGTCGACCTCGGGGACGAGATCGAGGGCTTCGTGCCCGTGTCGAACTCGGGCGTCGAGGACGCGACCAAGCTCGAGGAGTACTACGGCGCGGGTGACTCGGTTTCGCTCCGGGTCGTCGAGTCCGACGCGGCCAACCGTCGGATCGTGCTGGAGATCACCGAGCGTCCGGCACGGAAATCGCAGGCTGAGATCGAGGCGGCCCGCGCTGCGGCAGCTGCGGCTGCGGCGGCCGCGGCGGCTGCGGCCAAGGCCGGCGAGGAGGACGACGAGGAGGAGGCCATCGCGGCGGCCTTGGCGAGCAAGCGTAGCAAGTCGCCGAGACCCGAGGGCTCGGGCTCGCGGGCGCCTCGGGAGCGCGGCGTCGCGCCCGCGAGCGTCGTGGATGCGACCGCCGCAGAGGGCGCGCCGAAAACAGACGCGTAAGCAAAGGGGGTGTGGGTGCGGCTCGTGATCGGGCGTCACGCGTCGGTCTGGCTCGCGTTGGCCATGACCGCGTGTCAGATCGCGGGCGGCACGGGGGCGGCGCGCGAGCTTCCGCCACCGGTGCTCGCGCCCGGTGCGATCACGAGGGCGGAGGAAGCGGAGGCGGAGCGCTTGATGCGCTCCGCCGAGACCTCGTTCGAGGCGCGTCGCTATCTCGAGGCGCTGCGCACGACGTCCGAGCTGATGGAGCGGTATCCCTCCTCGAGCGTCTCCGGCGACGCGCTCCTGCTCAGCGCACGCGCCGAGCTCGCCGTCGGCTCGGGAGAGCGGGCCGACGCGGCCGCAGAGCGATACCTCGAGCTCCTCGGCCCGGACGATCCCCGCGCGACCGCCGTGCGCCTGCTCCAGGCCGAGGCATGGGCGGGGCGTCCGGCCCTCCAGCTCGACCGCCTGCTCAGGATCGATTCGAGCGCGAGCCCCGAAGAGCTCGACGCCGCAGTCCCGCTCACGCGGGCGGCCCTCGACTCGGTGACGAGCGAAGAGCTCGGCGAAGTGCTCGCCACGGTGCCCCCGAGCGGACCCCTCGCGCCCCTGGCGCAGGTGCGCCGAGCCGTCGATCTGCTCGAGCGTGGTGACGGCCAGGGTGCGTCCTCGCTCGCGAGCGCGGCCATCGAAGGGGGCGTGATGCCTCCCGAGCGGGAGTTGGCCGAGGGCGTGCTGCGGGGAGAGCTGCCCCCCGAGCGGCGCCGAGCGACGGCGTTCGCCATCGCGACCGTACTCCCCCTCGGGGGACCACCCGCGTTGGCCGAGTTCGCGCGGCTCGTGGCCGAGGGCGTCGAGGTCGCGGCGGCTACGGTGCTCGGGGAGCCGTATCAGGTCACGGTCGTCTCGCACGACGACCTGGGGGACCCCGTCACCGCGGCGGGCCTGGTGGCGCAGGTGGAGGCCGAGGGCGTGGCGGGGGTGATCGGCTTCCTCGAAGACGGGGCGCTCATGGCGGCGGGGCAGGCACGGCGGGTTCCGGTCCCCATGGTGTCGCCCACCGCGCGCAGCGCGTCTGCGGCCGGCGAAGGCGTGTACTCGCTCGAGGGTGCCGATCCCGAGGCGGCCGAGGCCGTGGCGAGGTACGCGGCCTCGCGAGCCCTCCAGCGGGTGGCGATCATCCTCCCGGAGAGCCCGACAGCCAGGGAGGAGGCCGACGCGTTCCAGGCGGAAGCCGAGCGGTTCGGCGTGCTGATCGTCGGCCGATATCCATACTCGCCGGAGGCGACGTTCTTCGAGAGCCAGATCCTCGGTGCCCAGAACGCGCTGCGGGCGTCGGAGATCGCGGCGCTGGGACTCGGTCCGCAGGACACGCTTCGCGTGGAGATGCTCGAGCCGGTGGGGATCTTCATGCCGATTCCCCCGGAAGACGTCGAGTACCTCGCGCCTCAGTTGGCCCACTTCGCGCTCGACACACTCGCCATCGAGCTGATGGGCACCTCCGGCTGGACGGACCCGCAGGTGCTCGCCTCGCTCGATCCGCTGTACCTCAACGGGGTCGTCGCCACCGCGCCCGCGGGCACTGGGCCGGGCTCGCCGGGTCTCGAGCGCTTCCAGGAAGCCTACGAGCAGCACTTCCAGCGTACCCTCGTGAGCTCGACGCCTGCGATCGGGTACGACGCCACCCTCCTTCTGCTCGAGGCGCTCCGCTCGGGGCGTTCCTCTCCGAGCGACGTCCGCACCGCCTTCCAGGGCCTGCGCGACATCGAGGGGGCCACGGGCACCTTCTCCGTGCTCGGCGACCGCGTCGTGCGGCGCACCGACCTCGTGCGGATCGAGCGCCGCCGTCTCGTCCCGGTCGTGTACTGATGTCCATCGACGAGAAGCTCACCCGCCTCGAGGAGCTTCGTCGCGCTTCGGAGCTCGGTGGCGGGGCTGACCGGCTCGAGGCGCAACACGCCAGAGGAAAGCTTTCGGCGCGCGAGCGCCTCGACCTCTTGCTCGATGAGCGGTCGTTCGTCGAGCTCGATCGCTTCGTCACGCACCGCTCGACGGACTTCGGGCTCGACGAGAAGAAGGTGCTCGGCGACGGAGTCGTCACCGGGTATGGGACGATCCACGGCCGTCTCGTCTACGTGTTCAGCCAGGACTTCACGGTGTTCGGGGGATCGCTCTCGGAGGCGCACGCCGAGAAGATCGTGAAGATCCAGGACATGGCGCTCAAGAACGGGGCGCCGATCGTCGGGCTCAATGACTCGGGCGGCGCACGGATCCAGGAAGGTGTCGTGAGCCTGGGTGGCTACGCGGACATCTTCCTGCGCAACACGCTCGCGTCGGGCGTGATCCCGCAGGTCAGCGTGGTGCTCGGCCCCTGTGCCGGAGGTGCCGTGTACTCGCCGGCGATCACCGACTTCGTGTACATGGTGCGCGGCACGAGCTACATGTTCGTGACCGGCCCGAACGTGGTGAAGACGGTCACGCACGAGGATATCGACATGGAGGGCCTCGGCGGAGCCGACGTGCACGCGTCCAAGTCTGGGGTCGCACACTTCGCCTGCGACTCCGAGCCCGACTGCTTGGCGTCCGTACGCGACCTCTTCCGCTTCATTCCGCAGAATAACCGCGACCTTCCGCCCGCAGGGTCCACGACCGATCCGCACGACCGTCAGGACGAGAAGCTCCTCGCGGTCGTACCGGAGAACGCGAACCAGCCGTACGACATGCACGACGTGATCCGGAGCGTCGTCGACGACGGCGAGTTCTACGAGGTGCACGCCCGGTTCGCCGCGAACATTCTCGTGGGGTTCGCGCACCTCGGCGGGCACGCGGTGGGGATCGTGGCGAACCAGCCCTCCGTTCTCGCTGGCGTGCTCGACATCGACTCCGCGGACAAGGGCGCGCGCTTCGTGCGCTTCTGCGACGCGTTCAACGTGCCGCTCGTCGTTCTCGAAGACGTGCCCGGCTTCCTGCCCGGGGTGGCTCAGGAGCACGGCGGCATCATCCGGCACGGCGCGAAGCTGCTGTACGCGTTCGCGGAGGCGACGGTGCCCAAGGTCACCGTCATCACGCGCAAGGCGTACGGCGGCGCGTACGACGTCATGAACTCGAAGCACATCCGCGGGGACGTGAACCTCGCGTGGCCGCAGGCCGAGATCGCGGTGATGGGACCCAAGGGGGCGGTCGAGGTCCTCTTCCGGAAGGAGATCGAGGCCTCGAAGGACCCCGCCGCGGCTACGGAGCGACGGATCGAGGAATATCGGGAGAAGTTCGCCAACCCCTACATCGCCGCGGCACGCGGCTACGTCGACGACGTGATCGATCCCCGCGAGACCCGGCCGCGCCTCATCTCCGCGCTCGACATGCTGCGCAACAAGCGCGACGAGAACCCAGTGCGGAAGCACGGCAACATCCCGCTGTAGGGGGCCGGGCTGTCCCCCGGCGCCGACAACCCGGCCGGACGACGTGCGGCACCCTCGCCGGCAACCCCGCGGAGGCCCTCCGCATCCAATCCGTAGGTCGGAGAGTTTCAATCCTACGGGAGATGCGCGATGACGAAGGGATGGGGAAGGTGGGGTATGTGCATGTTGGTATTCGGCGCGCTGGCGCTGCCCGCGTCCGCGGCGCCCGGGCCGGCCGCGGCCGCCGTGTTGGTCAGCCTGCAACAGAGCGACGACGACTGCCGCTGCGTGGACCGGGACGGAAACGCGATCGCGGATTGCACCTGTCTCCGCTCGCGCCGCTTCGAGATGGTGATGCCGCCGATGCCGCCCATGCCGCCCATGCGGCCGCGGCTGGGGATCTCGGTAACGACGGACCAGGGGAGCGACTTGGACGCTCGGGGCGCGCGCGTCACCAACGTCCTCGAGGACGGGCCCGCGTGGAATGCGGGAATCCGTGAGGGCGACGTGATCACGCGGATCGATGGCCGATCGCTCTTCGAGCCGCTGCCGGGCGACGCCGAGGAAGACTTCGATCTCGACGAATCGCTGCCCGTGCAGCGTCTGCTGGCGATCGCTCGGGGGCTCGAGCCCGGCGAGGAGGTCGACGTGACCTACCTGAGGGATGG
>CAZBCN010000008.1:0-12123 GCA_964490285.1 uncultured Gemmatimonas sp.
ACCCCCCCTAGCGGCCCCCCAGAGGCCCACCTGGCTCGATCGGGTCCCGACGGTGTATTCTGAGGGAGGCCCATTACCCGGGAGGGCATCATGAAGCGCTTACGCAGCACCCTGGTCACGGCCGTCGCGGGGACACTCGGGCTTTCGGCCGCCGCGTGCGCCACCGGTGCGGGAGCGCCACGGTCGCCCTTCGTCGAGAGCGCCGAGACGACGATCCAGATTACGGTCGACAACCAGGACTTCCGGGACGCGACCCTGTACCTGAACTGGAACGGTACGCCGCAGCGGATAGGCACCATCACGGGCAAGACCACGAGGACCCTGAGCACGCCGTGGGAGGACTATCAGCTGCGCCTCGGCGTGGATTTCCTCGGCGGCGGCGGAATGCCGCTGGGCGACCCCATTCTGGTGTCACCCGGTGAGCACATCGACTTCATCATCCTGCCGGGCTGGTAGGCGCACCGGCCACCGGGGCCGGTAGGCGCATCGCGACCTCGGTGCCGCACGGCGCGCGCCCGTGCGCGACCGCCCGCGCGGCAGTAGGTTGCCCCATCCCGACCTGATCGGGACTTGGATGGCCTCAGGACGGCGGGAGGTCTGCGATGCGAGCGACCATCGACCCGACGAAGTTCGGTCGGGGCGCCCCGACCACTCGCCGGCAGGTCCTGCTCTCACTGGCGGCTGCTGGAGCGGCGTGGCCGCGCGTCCTCTGGGGGCAGGGCGATCCCAGGGACTCGTTCCAGTCGTCTCTCCCCGTCCGGGTGCTCACGATCAACCATGTGAGCTTCGGGTGCGATGACCTGCCACGCACCGTGGCCTGGTTCGAGCGTGTTCTGGGCATTCCCCGGCATGCGTTTCAGGACTACGCAGGGGGCGGGCTGGGCCAGACCGTGCTCAGGGCGTCGGTCGACCCGCCCGCCTACATGGCGCTGTCACAGAGGTCGCAAGCGAGCATCGGCGCCCCCCGGACCGCCCGCCCGCACTTTTGTTGGGGCATCGCGGACTTCGACGTCCACCGCGTCTTGGCTGCGCTCGCCCAGATGAAGGCGCCCGCGGAATCCGTTCTGCGGGAAGGCACGACGATCAACGGTGTCAACTTCGACGGCCCGGAGGGTGCCCCCCTCCAGTTCAATCCGGTGATCGCCTGTGGCGGGGTCGGCTTCTTGGGCGAGGTGTGCGACACGTCGGCTCGGGCCGTGCGCCGGCCCGGCGACCCACCGCCGATCCAGGTCGTCAGCATGAACCACATCAAGTACTATCACGCCGACCTCGACCGGGCGCTCGAGTGGTATCTCAGGCTCACCGACATGCGGGTCGTGACCTACCAGGAGCCGGAGGGCGGGCCACGGACCGCCGGGTACGAAGGGCGGCCCATCCCCGTGCTGAGGGTCGGCGCGGGACCCCAGCACCTCGCGCTCGTGGAGGGGTCAGGGCCCGAAGCCTTCCGACTCCACGTGGGCTTCGGTGTGGAGGGGTTCGACCCGGATCGGGTCATGGCCGCTCTCGCAGCACACGGCGTGTCGGCTCAGGTGAGGCTGCGGGAAGGCGTCACGCCCGAAGTCCTCGTGGACGGACCGGATGGCGTGAGGATCCAGCTGCAGGACGTGAGCTACTGCGGCGGCGGCGGCCCCCTCGGAAACGTCTGCCCTCGCCCGTAGGAGGCCCCCTGCCGACCTTCGATCGGATGCCCGGGCGCGCGCCCCTCCTCACCGCGAGCGCGTTCGTTGGCGCGCTCGTGGCGGCTCCCCCGCCGCCGCTGAGCGCGCAGGTGGTCGAGGCCCCGCAGGTAACCGAGACGGTCTTCGACCTCGGCGGGGGCGAGGCGATGCGGTATGCGATCTCTCTCCCGGAGGGCTACCGGGACTCCCCCCGGGAGCCGCGTCCCCTGATTCTCGCGTTGCACCCCGGGGGACGATCGCCGTATTACGGCAGTTGGTTCATGCAGGCGATCGTCGACCCGGCGCTGCGAGGCTGGGGGGCCGTCATCGTCGCACCCGACGTCCCGGACGAGCGGTGGGCGACCGAGCGGTCGGAGCGCGCGCTCCTCGCCCTGCTCGACGACGTCTTCGACCGGCACGTGATCGACCGCACGCGGGTCCTCGTCACCGGGTTCAGCATGGGCGGGCGTGGCACGTGGTACATGGTGACTCGCCATGCCGACCTCTTCACGGGGGCCATCGTGATGGCGACCGGGCCCGGCGACGGTGCTCTGGAGAGCCTGTCCTCGACTCCCCTCTACATCATTCACAGCCCCGACGACGAGGTCGTCCCCTACGCGCCGGTCGAGGAGCTGGCGCTGCTTCTGTCAGGGAGAGGCTACCCTGTGCAGATGATGCGCCTCCCCGGAGCGAACCACAGCATGATGGGTGACTACGTCGCGCCGCTGAGGGTCGCAGGCCAGTGGATGTGGAAGGAGTGGGACGCGAGAGGGGCGCGAGATCGGTAGGGATCGGCTTCGAGGCGACACGCCCCCGGAAGAAAACGGATGGCGAGTGCAACAGGTGGACGGGTAGCGCTGACGAGCCCGGGACATATTGGAGGCGACATGCACTTCTGGAAGGCGACGCTCCTCACGACCTGCGCGCTGCTGGCGGGGGCACCCGCAACTTCGCAGGCACAGGTTCCGGGAGAAGCCGACCCGGGTGTCAGGCCCACGCGTCTCATCGATCGAGCGGAGATCCGCGTGTCTCGCGTGGAGCTGCAGCCGGGTGCGGTGCGCAGTGTGCACGCGCACGACGACGTGGAGTACCACGTGTGGGTTCCCCTGGAAGGTCGCCTCGAGATCACGATCGAATCCGGAAGCGCCACGGTCGCCGAGCCGGGTCAGGCCTTCTTCCTCACGCGGGGCACCCGTCACGGCTTCCGGAACCTCGGAGGCGAGCCCGCCGCGGTCATGGAGATCTTCGTGAAGCAGTCGAGTGTCCAGGCCGGCCTGGATGCCGCGAACGAGCTTTCGCGAGTGGTTGCGCTTCTCACGACTCAGGGAGCCGAAAGACCATGAAGAGACGAGACTTCCTCGGTGCCGCATTGGTCGCCGGCGGGATCACCCCGGCGCTTCCGGAGGCCCTGCGCGGCGCCGGCACCCTAGACGAGCCCGAGCCCTCGGCGCCCCGCGGTCCCGCCACGGAGCAGCAGCGGCAGGTCGCCGCGTCGGTGCAGTACCTCGGCTTCGACACGTTCGGCACCGTCGTCGACTGGCGCGGCTCGGTCATCGCCGAGGTGCGGGAGCTCGCGCGCCAGAAGGGTTGGGAGCTCGACCCCGTCGAGTTCGCCGAGGCATGGCGCGCGAACTACGGGCCGTCGCGGGATCGCGTCCGCCGGGGCGAGCTCCCCTGGACCGACCTCGACGACCTGCATCGGATGACGCTCGACGAGCTGCTCGTGCGTTACCGGATCGCGGGGCTCACGGAGGAGGAGAAGGTCCGTCTCAACAAGGTCTGGCACCGGCTGCATCCCTGGCCGGACGTGCCGAGCGGGCTCGCACGACTGAAGACGCGCTACGTGATTTCGCCGATGTCGAACGGGAACGTCGCGCTGCTGACCGAGATGGCGAAGTTCGGGGGCATTCCGTGGGACTGCATCATGGGAACCGACATCGTTCGGCACTACAAGCCGGATCGGGAGATGTACCTGGCGCCCTGTGAGTTCTTCGACATTCCACCCGAGGCGGTGATGTTGGTCGCGGCGCACCCGGGCGACCTCGACTCGGCGAAGAGCTTCGGACTCAGGACAGCCGATGTGCACCGTCCGCTCGAACGCGGTCCGGACGCGGAGCCGTGGGACCCGCCGGAGGCCGGCAGGTTCGACTTCATCGCGATGGACTTCCACGACCTGGCGTCGCAGATGGGCATCTGGGGATACCCGAACCAACCAGACATCGGGACGCGAACGTTCGGGCCGAGGTAGCCTAACGCGGGAAGGGATCGAGCCGCTGGGTCGCCCCGTCGGGGGCGGGGATGCGCGCCGTATTGAGCGTCATCGACACCAGGGTATACCACCCGCTCAGCCCGATGATGTCCACGATTCCACGCTCGCCGATCTGCTCGAGCGTCCGGGCATACGTCACGTCGCTCACGCTACGATTCCTGTGTAGCTCGATGCAGAAGTCGTAGACTGCGGCCTCGTCGGGGGCCATGCCTTCGGGGCGTCGGCCTTCCGCCAGCGCCGCCGCGATCTCGGGGCGGAGTCCTCCGCGCATGGCCAGTCCATGGTGGGCATTCCACTCGTACTGCGAGGTCCATTCGCGCGCCGTGATGAGAATGGCGAATTCGGACAGTCGCGGCGGCAGTGAGCTGTTGAAGCGCACGTAGTCGCTGAGCGCCCGCGCGGGGTTGAGCATCCCCGGACTACGCGCGATCACGTGCCACGGCCCCGAGAGGTCTCCCCGGACCTCGCGGAACTCGGCAATCGCCGCTCGTTGTTCGTCCGTGAGCCGTTCTTCAGGGATGGGCGGAAGGCGAACCTGCCCGGCCAACCCCGAGCCCGGCAGCGGAGTGAGCCCGCACAGCAACGCCAACGGCCACCATCCGGTCCACGCGCGTCTCGTAGGCACCGCGTCCTCCTCGGGGAAGTTGGGCAACAGGCCTCGGACCGAGGCCTCAGGGCCCCTCGTACAGCCACGGGCGCCGCGCTCGGTCTGCGCGTCGAAGCGCCTCGGCGTTTTCCGCGTGCTTGAGCACTTCTTCCAGGTCCGTGAGGCCGGAAAGCAGCTTGTTACGCGTCCTCGGGTCGATGCCGAACGGAAGGGGCTCTCCGCCGGGCGTCTCGATCACCTGTCGCTCGAGGTCGACCGTGATCGGATCCCCCGGGCGTGAAGTCACGCGGTCGATGAGGATCTCCAGCGCCGCCTCCTCCAGGGGAAGCGGCAGCACGCCGACGGCGACGCACTTGCCGTAGATCTGCGGCTCGAACCCCAACGCCAGCACGACACGGACATCGAGCGACGTGAGCCGGGCGAGAGCCGTCTCGGGCGCACTGCTTTGGAACGGCTCGCGCGCCAGCACGATCGAAGCACCCTGCAGGGACTCGAACATCCTGTCGGGGGCCACGACTTCGTCGCTCTCGTCGCGGACCTGAACGAGGGCCGCGGTGCCGGTGTGTCGCACGAAGCGCGGGCCGCTCCCTGTCGCGATCGTCGGGAGCTTCCTCGGATGTGCCCTGCGGGCACCGTCATCCATGTCCCGTCCCACGTCGTCCTTTCGACCGCCTGGAGGGTCGGCGATGGCCTCCCGCCTCAGCGGTTGGCGTTGCCCGCGGTCTGGTAGATCCAGGGGCGCCGCGTGCGGTCCTCGCTCCGCATGGTCCTGGCGGTAGAGGCGTGCTCGCGGATCTCGTCCAGGTCGCTCAAGCCGTTCATCAGCTTGTTGCGAACCCGCGCGTCCATCTGGAACCTGACGGGGGCCAGTCCCGGGGCTTCGATCACCTGACGCTCGAGGTCGACCGTCATCTCGACTCCGTGATTCGCCTCGGCCCATGTCGCGAGCCGCTGAATCACTTCGAAGTCGAGGGGCACCGCCAGCAGTCCGTACCTGAACGCGTTGGTCTCGAAGATGGGCCCGAAGCTGGGCGCGATCACCACTCGAACGCCCATCGCCATGGGCCACGTCACGCCGGTTCCCCGTGAGCTCCCGGTGCCGAAGTTCCGCCCCGTCAGGATGATCGATGCCCTGCGATACGGCTCCTGATTGATGAAGAAGTCCGGTCGCTCCGTGCCATCGGGGAAATACCGGATCCCCTCGAACGCACGCTCGCCCGGCGACGCGCCCGGCAGGATCGGGTTGGGGTTCAGCGGCGAAATGACGTCGGTGTTGACGTTGTGCTGCAGGAAAGGCGCGGCGATGCCGGTATGACGACGGAATACCGGCGCCTCGGACGGGGCCTGCTGGCGAATCACGCGGGACCTCCCGCCATCAGCCGGCGCACGTCCGTGATGCGACCGGTGATCGCGCTGGCCGCCACCATGGGCGTGCTGGCGAGGTGAGTGATCGCGCCCGTGCCCTGTCGACCGATGAAGTTGCGGTTGGAGTTCGACAGGCTACGCTTGCCGGGCGGGACGTGGTCGCCATTCGAGCCGTAGCACTTCGAACAACTCGGCTCACGCCACTGGAAGCCCGCCTCCCTGAAGATGCGGTCGAGGCCCTCCGCCTCTGCCTGACTCTTGACCTGCCGCGACCCCGGAACGACCCACGCCACCACGTTCGGTGCGACCCTCCGACCGCGGACCACTTCGGCCGCGACCCGCAGGTCGCTGATGCGGCTCTCGACGCACGATCCGATGAAGGCCTCGTCGATCGGGGTGCCCTCGATCGGGTCGCCCGGCCGCAGGCCCGTGTACGCCAGAGCGATCTCGTACGCCTCGCGCTTTTCCGCGGGGGCGCTCGCGGGGCTGGGAATGCGGCCGCCGATCCCGATCGTGTGCTCCGGGCTCACGCCCCACGTGACCTGGGGTTCGACGCCCGACATGTCGATGGTCTCCTCTCGATCGAATACCGCGTCGGGCTCCGTGGCCAACGTCCGCCAGTGCGCGAGCGCTCGGTCCCACATGGCACCCCGGGGCGCGAACTCGCGGCCCGCCATCCACTCGTAGGTGGTGTCGTCGGGGCCCACCATGCCCGTCGGAGAGGCCATCTCGACCGCCATGGCGCAAATGGAGAACCGGCCTTCCTGCGGTAGCGCGCGCACGACCGGACCCGCGTACTCCACGGCGTAGCCGTTCCCCGAGTCAGCGCCGAGAACTCCGATGGTGCGCAGGATCACGTCCTTGCCCCGCACCCACGGGCCCAGTGTGCCGACGACCATGACGCGCATCGTACGCGGGCGCCGCCGGATGACGGTGCCCGTGAGGAGCACGTTCTCATCGCTCTCACCACCCCACGAGATGAGCCCCATCGCTCCATGGGTGCAGGTGTGGCTATCGCCTGCCACGAGCACCATACCCGGCTGGCTCAGCCCGGTCTCGGGTCCGACGACGTGCTGGATGCCGTGACGGGGATCGCTGTGTCCGAAGGAGTTGATTCCGAGCCCTCGCAGCTCATCCGCGTAGTCGAGATAGTCGCGCCAGCTATCGCCGTCGTTCAGCGTCGGATCCGCGTAACGGTTGGGATCGGTGGACGCCGAGTGATCGGGCACGGTCCAGTGAATCTCGGGATCCACGATCGTGCGGCCCTCCTGCAGCAAGCGGTGCACGAGCGCGGGGCCGTTGTCGGCCATGTGGTGCCGGTCCACCTGAAGCAGGTAGGTGTCGCCGCCCAGGTTCGCGACCACGTGCGAATCCCAGATCTTGTCGAACAGGGTCGTGCGCCTGACCTGAGCCTGCGTCGGCGCGAAGAGGTTCCTGTGGGGGATCGCGACTACGAACCCTGCTCCAACCGAAGTGCGGATGAAATCACGCCGCCTCATGGCACCCCCTGCTCGATGGGACGAGAGAACCTCTTGAAGACTGCGATCCATGGCCCGCGACGACCCTGATTCGAGCGCTTGCGGCATTATGCCGGGGGCGCAGAAAGAGTGTCAAGCGGTCGGGTACGAGCACTTCTCAGCGCGTTTCGACGAGGATGACTCCACTGGTCGCGTCCCCGTATTGGGCGGCCGCGGACGGCCCACGGAGGACGCGAATCCGGAGAACCCGCTCGGCGGGTACCTGCTCGAGGAACTGGGCGGCCGAAACGCCGCCGCCGTCGGCCAGGAGCACTCCGTCGAGGTAGATGACGGGGCGGCTGGGGAGCAACGAGCTCGAGCCCCTGACCCGGATTCCGGCGGTGCCGGGGCGGGTGCGCACCAACACGCCCGGGACTTGCTCTCGCAACAGGTCCAGCGCGGTCCGTGGCGAGCGATCGCCGCGATCGATCTCCACGGAGGGGCCTGGACCATTGCCGGACATGACGCGCACCGCGATGCCCTGGAGAATGGCCTCGACACGGCCGAGATCGAACCGCATGAAGCCCACCTCATCCGCTACCAACTCGACCCGGTCGGTCGTCGAGACGTACCCTGGGAGCTCGACGCGAACGGTATAGGCACCTGCAGGCAGGGACACGACGAAGCTGCCGTCCTCGTCGCTCTGGACGCTGATTCCCGCGCTGGGGAACGCGATCGTTGCACCGGTCAGCGGCTCGCCACTCGCTTCGTCCAGCACCATGCCCGCAACCAGGCCGAGCTCTTGGGCCGAGACGGCCCCTCGAGGGGGTGCGACCACCAAGCACAGGGCGCTCAGGCACACGCCGACGGACCACCGCTGGATCATCGACTACATGATAGCCGTTCGGCGACCGGGGCGCCCGGGTCGAAGGCCCCCGCAGTTGGGGGAGGCTGCGTTTCAGGTCACTTCTCGGGCCCGCCGGACGCCCGCGCGGTCAGGAGAACAGCCACGAACAGCAGGAACGCACCCGGCGGTACGAGCAACACGCCGAGCCCCGGATCACCACCGTGTGTCCTGACGCCTCCGAGAAAGAAGCCGAGTGGCATGAGCGCCAGCGCGCCGAGCAGGCACCTCGAGGCGGTGGTCCGCAGGTGTTCGCTCCACCCGGGGAGGAGTCGTAGCGACAGCGCGAACACGATGTTGAGAACGGACAAGAGGGTGCCGTGGGCGTGCGCGAGCGTCCACATGAGGCGCCGCGTGCTGCTCGAGACGTCGAGGTACAGCCCGACCTTGAAGCCACTCAGGGCTTCGAGCACGAGGCCGAGTGTGAGAAACGCCAGGAGGGACCACCAGCCAACACGGAGGTGCACGCGCGCCGTGTCCGCTACCTCGGGTGCTGCGGACTTCGCTGGCGTGGATGCGGTGGAGCGGCGACTCATGCTCGAAGTATAGACGCCCTGGACTCCCGGCGCCTGCCGGATGAGTCCGCCGCCACCGGCGGCACACCCGGGAGCCGTTCACGCGGTACGAGCAGGCACCGACGCGGGGCGCGACCCTCCCAGGCTCGCGTTGACGAGGCGCATGCAGGCGGCGCACTTTGCCCTGGCGCGAGCGCATCGACGACCCCGAGGAAGCGAGTCCGTCACATGCTGAGCAGAAGAGAGTTCCTGGCCGTCGGCACCGTCCCGCTGGCTGCCGTGTCCGGTGTCGACCCCGGCGCCAGCGTCCTCCCGCTTCCGGAGGCTCGCGAGCGAAGCGTCCGCCAGGTGCGGGGCACGGTCCGGGTCGGCTTGATCGGGGCCGGAGCCAACGTGCAGGAGGTTCAGATACCGGGATTCCGTCGCATTCCCGGATGCGAGATCGTGGCGGTGGCGAATCGCAGTCTATCGTCCAGCCAGGGCGTTGCCGACGCCTTCGGCATTCCGCGCGCGTACGCGCATTGGGGTGAGCTGCTCGAAGACGCGGACGTAGACGCGGTGCTCATCGGCACGTGGCCCTACATGCACCGCACGATCACGCTCGCGGCTCTGGAAGCCGGAAAGCACGTGCTGTGCCAGGCTCGCATGGCGAATACGGCGGGTGAGGCCCGAGAGATGCTCGATGCCTCCCAGCGGTACCCGCACTTGATCTGTCAGCTCGTGCCGACGTCCACGAGCTACACCATCGACAACGTGCTCAAGCGCATGATCGACGAGGGTTACCTCGGTGAGGTGCTCTCCGTCGAGATCCAACGCGTGGGCCGTGCGTTCCCGGATTTCGGGGGAGAGCTGGACTGGCGGCGCGACATCGAGTTCAGCGGTTTCAACGCGCTGAACATCGGCTCGACGTACGAGTCCATGATGCGCTGGTTCGGGCGTGGCAACCGCGTCATGGCCATGTCCAAGGTGCACGTCCCGTTCCGACGCAACGCCAGCGGGACGCTCACCGCGGTGAGCATTCCCGACCACTTCAACATCATCTACGAGCTCCCGAACGGCGCGCAGGTCCACATGCGCATGAGCGAGACCTCGGGACTGTCGTCGGGCAACCAGACGTGGATACACGGCTCCGAGGGCACGATCCACGTCGATGGCAGCCAGAACATCCTGGCGGGGCGCCGCGGCGACACGCGGCTGACCCCCGTTCCCAACCCTCCCGAAGGTCAGGCGTTCTACCGGGTGGAGGAGGAGTTCGTGAACGCGATCCGGGGGACCGAGCAGGTGAGCATGCTCACCTTCGATGCGGGACTCCACTACATGGAGTTCACCGAGGCGGTCTACCGGAGCTCGCAGTCGGGCGCCGCGGTGTACCTCCCCCTGTAGCGGTCACCCATCGCGTTCTCACATCGGGGACGTCCCTGTGAGCACCCACTTCTGGGTGCGCTTGCGGGTGCCTCCGATGTTGTTGACCTCCACGGTGTAGAGATTGCCTTGGGAGTCGGCGGTCATGTCGTGGAGGATGTACATCTCTCCGAGCTCGTCCCCGTGCTGACCGAAGCGGGTCAGCTCCCTGAGGGTGAGGCGGTCCAGTACGATCAACGCGTGCGTGCTTCGCTCGTTCACGTACAGCCAACGCTGCCCGGGGTCGGACGAGAACGCGGTCTTGCTGACCGACTGGTGGGCCCGCGCGGTCGCTTCGATGAGCTGCGTCGTGGGCTGGCCGAACGAGGTGTCGCTGGCGCGGGCCGCCATGACGGCCGGGTCGGGGTCGGGGTACCTGCCCATCGGCTTCTCGTACAGGAATTCGCCGTCCGTCGTGAACACTTGGAGGCGCATACCCCCACGGTCCGAGACGTAGACGAGGCCGTCCCTCGAGATCCGCACGCCGTGGACGAGGTTGAAGTGCTTGGGATCGAACTCGGGCTCGTCGGGTGCGGGATCCGTAGGAGCGTTTCCGTACGCCCCCCACATCCGCTTGAAGGCTCCCGAGGTGGCATCGAACACGATGATGCGGCGGTTCCCGTACCCGTCGGCGACGAATGCCTCGTTCGTCTCGGGGTGGACGTACACATCGGCGGCCTGGTTCAAGTTCGCCGTGTCGGAGTTACCGGCGCTCGCCCCCCGCTTTCCGATCTGCAGGAGGAAGCGTCCGTCGCTCGTGAACTTGAGGATCTGGTGGTCGCCGTTGCCGCTCCCCGTGATCCAGACGTTGCCCTCGTGATCGATGTGGATCCCGTGCTCGGTGTCGGGCCACTCGAACTCCTGCGAATCGACGTAGTCCGCCCCCCCCCAGCTCTGGACGTACGTTCCCGCCGCGTCGAACTCGAGGACCGCCGGTGCGGCACGCCCGCGATCGGCCTCCACGACGGTGCGGGGACGATGGACCAGCCAGATGTGGTCCTGGGCGTCGGTCGCCAGCCCGGAGGCGAGGCCCAGGACCCAGTCGTTGGGGAGGGTCGGCCAGGCGACCGCCTGGTAGCTGGGCACCCCGGTCGCGCTCATGGTCCCGCTCGCCCCGGCCGCGGCCCCGGCATCCGAGCCAGCGCTGCAGCCGGCACTGACGGCTCCGACGAGCACCGACGCCAGCCACATCCGATTCGATCGCATCATATCCGTTTCGTCATCCGTCGCTCTGGGGTGACCTGGTGTCCCTCGGGCACTCAAATGAGCGCCCGGGGGTGTCGCGCGCAAATGGGCGTTCTCCGGTTGGCGCGGCGGCTGGAGACCATGCATCCTTAGCGGCGGTTCGGAACCTTGACCAACCCGGGAGGACCTCATGAGGAGCTTCTTGATTGGGGCGGCGGTGGCGTCGCTTCCGTTTCCGCTGACGGCGCAGCAGCCGAGGGTCAACCAGACCGACCCACAGCCGTCGTGCTACATGTGTCAGGGCGCACACATCCCGCTGTCGGAGATCGAGGCCTACACCGAGAAGGCGATCGACGAGAGTTTGACCGATCAGCAGGTCCGGGCCCACGACATCGGCAAGGCTCACGTCGGCATCGGTGTGGTCTATCGAGGACCGCTGGACGGACCTCGGCCGAACTCGGTGGCGGAGCACGATCTCGTCAGCGAGGTCTACCACATCATCTCCGGCTCGGCGACGCTCGTGCTCGGCCCCGACATCGCGAACAAAGAGCGCCGTCCGGCGACCATGCAGACGGTCCGGGAATTCAACGGGCCGGGGCACAACGGCTCGGAAATTCGAAACGGTGTTGCGTACAACCTGAGGGCGGGCGACGTCGTCATCATCCCGGCGGGAACAGGCCATTTGTTCACGCAGATCGACGATCACATCCGCTACTTGATGGTCCGCTTCGACCCCGACAAGGTGACGCCGATCAAGACCGC
>CAZBCN010000008.1:12223-13557 GCA_964490285.1 uncultured Gemmatimonas sp.
GTCGGTCATGCCGAAGATCGTCAACATCCACGAAGCCAAGACTCATCTCTCGCGGCTGGTTCGCCGCGCCCAGTCGGGAGAGGAGATCGTCATCGCACGAGGCGGAAGGCCAGTGGCCCGACTCGTAGGGGTCGAGCCATCGACGGCCCGCGCACTCGGCCGGGACCGCGGGCGGTTCACGGTTCCGGACGACTTCAACGATGCGCTGGAACCGAGCATCCTGGCGGAATTCGAGAAGTGAGGCTCCTGCTCGACACGCACGTGTGGCTCTGGATGCAAGCGGAACCGGAGAAGTTGGGATCCCAGGCCCGCGCGCTCATCGAGGATGCCGGCAATGAGCTCCTCTTCTCCGCGGCCTCGGTGTGGGAGATCGCGATCAAGGTGGGGGTCGGTAAGCTGCAACTGCCAGAGCCCGTATCGACCTACGTTCCGTCGAGAATGCAGTCCAGCGGCGTGTCGGCGCTTGCAGTGAGCCACGCCCACGCGGCTGCGGTCGCCGACCTTCCGCGCCATCATCGAGACCCGTTCGATCGGCTCTTGGTGGTGCAGGCCATGAGCGAGAGCGTGCCGATCCTCAGCTCCGACGCGCAGCTCGACGCGTACGACTCCGAGCGAATCTCAGCGTCTTGACGGGTCGTCGGCCCCGCGCCGTTCAAAGCGGATTCCGCTCACCGGACGAAGGGGTCTGCTGAGCGCCCTCCCGAACGCGGATGCCGTCCACCTCCAGGAGCGCATCGAGCCTCAGCTCCAACCCCGAGCTCAGCCGTAGGTACTCGGCGCCTGCGCGCGCGAACACGTCCTGGATGATCGCACCGGCCACGTGGACGTCGCCGTCGGGACCCGCATACGACAGCGTGACCGCGTGTCGCAGCGTGGCGGCGGCCTCGAGCCGGTCGTGGATCGAACAGGAGATCGGGATGTAGGTCATGACCGCACTCGCTCCGTCTCGACCGGGGTCGTTGCCCTGGAGGCGCCGACCGCCTAATTCACTTCGGTCGGGTCTGCAATCACGTCGGCGGAGGCCATCATGCGGTCGATCACTCCATCCTCGCTCGCCCTCGTCACCCTCGCCCTCGTGGCCGCGCCACCAAGCTACGCGCAGACCTTTCTGCCGCCACAGCCCGCTTCGGAAGACCCGATTGCGATTCTCGTGGGGCGCCTCGATCTCGAGCGCTACAAGGAGACGATCCGCGGGCTGACCCAGTTCGGCGACCGCCGGCAGGGGACCGAGCGGAATCGCGACGCGGTCGACTGGATCGAACAGCAGCTCCAAAGCTACGGGTGCCCGACGGAGCGGCTCTACTACACGTACGATCCGCCACCGCCGCCGGCGC
>CAZBCN010000008.1:13657-70753 GCA_964490285.1 uncultured Gemmatimonas sp.
CCCCGAGCCCAAGTGGCTCGGCATGATCCAGCACGACATGATGCTCTGGGATCACGGCATGCCGAGGGCCGACGGGACGTGGAACCCCGAGCAGCGACCCGAGGCCGACGTGAACATCGAGTTCCAGGCGTCCGCGCTCCGGGCCGACGAGGCGATGCGGCTCGCGTTTCTATTCCGCGAAGCGAACGAGCGCTACGCGACCGACTATCCGGCCGCGGTGGGCCCGCACATGACCAACACCGACTCGACGCCCTTCATGGACCTCACGCCCTCGATCAGCCTGCGCGAGAACGAGCGGGGGATGCATACGGGCGCGGGGTGGAACCCGACCTGGCACCAACCCATCGACGTCTTCACGACGTTCTCGGACAAGGACTTCCGGCTCGGGCTGAACGCGGCGCAGACGACCCTGTCGGCGGTGGGGCTGCTCGTGGGAGCGCGCGTGGTGCGCTAGTCGGCCTGAACGGGCGGACGGAGGAGCTGCAGGAGCCGGAGGGCGCGCTCCACCGGACCGCTCGCTTCGAGTAGATCCTGACGCATGGGCGGCTCGAGTGGGAGCAACAGCGTGATGGCGTCCACGGCCTCCTCGTCGGAGAGCGCCGCGGGGGGGAGTCGCGCCGCCGGGAACAACGCGAGCACCGCAGCTTCGATCTGGCGCCTCCTCTGCGTCAGCAGCGGCCGGCCGGACTCGTCGATGCTCTCGGGTACCGCCTCGACGCGCGCGATCCGGTAGGCGCGGCTCTGATCCTCGTCGAGGATGCGGAACTTGGTGACGCCGCGCAGGACGAGGTTGTACCGTCCGTCGGCGAGCAGCTCCGAGGCGACGATGACACCGACGCACCCGACGGCGGCGACCGGTGGACGTCCCTCGTAATCGCCCTCGAAGCCCGGCAGGAGCATCACCATGCCGATGATGCTGTCGCGAGCCAGCGCATCGGCCACCATCTCGCGGTAGCGCGGTTCGAAGATGTGGAACGGTGCCGTCGTGTGCGGAAGGAGCGCGACGTCAGGGAGGGGGAAGAGCGGGACCGTCTCGGGCAGGGCGACGGATCCAGTCGCTCGGCCTTGCGCGGATCCTAGGCGGGGTGCGAGGAAGAACACGACGAGGGCTGCGGCGACGAGGCGGGCTGACACGCCTAGAGCCACCGCTTCCGCCAGAAGTACACGAGCATCGCGACGCCGACTCCGGCCATGACCGCCCATGTGATGGCGTAGCCCCACGGATGGGTCAGCTCGGGCATGTAGGCGAAGTTCATGCCGTAGACGCTCGCGACGAAGGTCATCGGGATGAAGATCGAAGCCACCACGGTGAGCACGCGCATGACCTCGTTCGCGCGCATGGTGAGAATCGACACGTGCGCCTCGAGCAGCGACGTGATCGCATCGCGCAGGTGATCGATCGAGTCGGAGTGGTGGGCGAGGTGCGTCTCGAGGTCGCTGAGGAACGGCTCCGTTTGCGGGGTGATGAGTGCGGGACAGTCCCCCGTGAGGAGCGCCAGTTGCTCACGCAGGGGGCGAACGGCCCGGCGTACGAGCAGGAGTTGATGGCGTGCGTCTTGGGCGCGCAGCGGCAGGTCCCGGCGGGGTTCCTCGCTCCAGACCTCTTCTTCGAGCTCCTCGATCCTCGAGCCGAGCGTGCTCAGCACGAGCGCGTAGTGGTCCACCATGGCGTCCATGAGGGCGTACCAGAGGTAGTCGGCGCCCCGGACGCGCACCCTCGCGGGCGGATCGGCGATGCGTCTGCGCAGGCTACCGAACACGTCACCGGGTGTCTCCTGGAACGAGAGCACCCACCCCGGCCCGAACACGATCGAGGTGTGATCGGAGACCACGGCGCCCTCCTCCGACAGCATGAGCATCTTCAGCGACGTGAAGACCTGATCGTCGTACACCTCGGCGACCGGGCGCCCACCCACGCTCACCACGTCCTCGATGGAGAGGGGGTGCATGCCGAACCGCTCGCCGACTGCCTTCACGAGATCGGTGTCATGCAAGCCGTCGATGTTGACCCAGAGCACGTCCGTCCCCGACGGGTCAGGGCGCGGAATATCGGCGACTGTGGAGGCCTCGCCGGTGAGCACCGCATCTACCTTGTAGCGCATCCAGGTGATCTTGGCGGCCTCGAGCCTGCGTTCACCCGTGAAGACCGGTTGGCCGGGCGGGAGCCCGACCTTCTCCGTCGAGATCTTGAGCCGGTGAGGCATCTAGCGGGCCAACCCCCGCAGCACGCCGGCCATGCGCTCGAGCCGATCGGCATCGCCGCCTGCCGTGCCGGCCCGGATCGCCGCGACGTCGGCGTCGATGCGAGTGGCCGCCTGGCGCAGCTCCGCCGCGGGCACGCCGCCACGCTCGACGCGGTCGAGCAAGGCGTCGAGCTCGGTGGCACGCGCCGCCAGAATACGGCCCGCCCTGACCATCTGATCCAGGTACGCGCGCGCGACGGGCGCGGCGTCGGGCCAGCGGAATCGCTCCTGCAGCTGCGCGTTGAACTGCTCGGTGCGCACGAGCTCGGCAGCCGCGATCTCGGCTGCGGAGAGGTGCTCGCTCGGCGTCAGCCTGAACACGTCGATGCCGCGCGAGATCTCGGCGCCGTAGATGCGCCCGTTGTACCAGTACGTCGACCAGAAGCCGCCCGTGAAGAGCATCTCCTGGCTGATGGGACCACGGTCGAAGAACGCGATCTCGTACGGATTCGCGGGGTCGGTGAAGTCCACCACCGAAAGGCCGCCCTGGTACCAGGCCTGCACCATGATGTCGCGCCCCGGCACCGGGATGAGGGAACCATTGTGCGCGACGCAGTTCTCGGTCTCGGTCTGGGGCACCGGGAGCTTGTAGTAGCCCTGGAGCCGCATCTCGCTTCCCTCGCGGGTGAAGATCGCGTCGGCTCCCCAGGTGGGCGGATCACTCGCCCGGCACCGCGGCGCCGTGCCGCCGCCCCACTCGTCCGTGAACAACACCTTGGTGCCGTCGTTGTTGAACGTGGCCGAGTGCCAGTACGAGAAGTTGGGGTCCATGACTTCGGCGACGCGCACCGGATTCACCGGGTCCGTGATGTCGAGCAGGATGCCGTTCCCCGAGCATGCGCCTGCCGCGAGTCCGATCTCGGGATACGCCGTGATGTCGTGACAGCGATTCGTGCCGCTGGTACGCTGCGTGCCGGGGCCGTGGTCCCCGCCCGCCCACAGTCCCGCGATGGCTCCCGTCGCCGGGTCCGCGAAGATGCGCGGCATATTGACGATCTCCGCGCGCTCCGGCGCGTCCAGCGGCACGCGCACGACTTCGATGCGGAAGAGGGATGTGTTCGGGTCCTCCTCCGGTGCCGCGCCGGAACAGCCTGGAAGCTCCTCGGCGGGGCGCACGCTGCTCGTGCCCTGGATGTAGACGTACAGGTTGGCGGAATCATTCGGGTTCGTGACGAGCGTGTGCGTGTGCGAGCCCCGGCACGCTTGCACCGCCGCGACCTGCCGCGGATTGCGCAGGTCGGAGAGATCGAAGATCCGGATCCCCTGGAGCCGCTCCGCGCTGATCGAGTCGGCGACGCCCTCGAGCCCGCAGTCCAGCCGGCCGCGGGCCTCCTGCGCCGACATCACCACGAGATCGCCGAACACGGACACGTCGCCTTGTCCGCCCGGACAGAGGACCGAGAGCAGCAGGTCCGGCCGCGACGGAGTCGAGATGTCGAAGACCTGGAAGCCTTGGTAGTTGCCCTGGTAGAGGCGCGTCCCCCGGAACGCGAGGTCGGAGTTCGTGAAGCGATTGTCTCCGGGCGTGGCCGGGTTGAAGAAGCCCTCCGGGCGCGGAATGCTCGCGATGTGCTCGAGCCCGCGTGCGGCGGATGCCGCGTCCATCCACCCGGGTGCGAGCCCCAGGCGAGGGTCGTTCGGGTCCCATGTGAAGCGCGGCGGCAGGGGCGCGGTAGCGGTGTCGGCCTGGGCGGCCGCCCCGGACGCCACCATGGCGAGGGTCAGCCACGCCATCCCCAGTCGTTTGGTCATCGTCCACCCCCTCGTAGCAGGGCGCTCATGCGGTCGATCTCCATCCTCTGATCCACCTCGACATCGTTCGCGAACTGAAAGATCTCCGAATCCTGGCCGGCACCGGAAGTGGCGAAGAGGTCCTCGACCATCGTGATCGCGCCCTCGTGATGCTGGATCATCGACTCGAGGAACAGGCGGTCGAATTCGGCGCCGCGCGCCTGACGCAGGCGCTCCATCTGCTCGGGCGTGAGCATGCCGTGCATCGGTCCCATCGTTCCGGCGTGCGCTTCGGGCATGGGTTCGCCCCGGGAGCGGAGCCAACGCTCGATCAGCGCGATCTCGTCCCGCTGCGAGATCTCCATGCGGAGCGCCATCTGGCGGACCGCCTCGCTCGTCGCGCGGGAGGGCACGAGCGCGACCATCTCGAGGGCTTGGGCGTGGTGCGGGATCATCATGTGCATGAAGTGCACGTCTGCAGCCGAGTGCGTGGGGCCGGCGGCGAGATCCGACGCGTCCACCGTGCGTCCGGCCGTGCCCGGTGCGCCCGGTTGGACCATGGGGGGCGACGAGGGCACGGCCGTCGACGCGCACGCCGTGGCGGCGAGCGCGGCCGAAACCGCGAGTAGACGCGGCCGCCGGTGCAGGGAACGCCTCAATTCAGGACGGCCGCGTAGACGATGTCGGAGAGGACGCGCTCGATCGGCGCGCCCCCCGATGGCCGGAGCTGGTTCCACGCGAGCGCGATGATCTCCTCGTTGGGGTCGATCCAGAACGTCGTGCCGGCGATGCCGATCCATCGGTAGTTGCCGGCGTGATCTCCCAGGGAGACTGCGAACCCGAGTCCCCAGCCGTGGTTCCCGCCCGCGATCGCAACCGGAAGAAGCCCCTGTGGGAGCTGGTTCGTGCGCATCAACCGGACCGTCTCCGGACGGAGGAGCCGCACGCCGTCGAGCTCGCCTTCGTTGAGCAGCATGGACGCGAAGCGGAAGTAATCGCTGGCTGTGGAGGTCAGCCCGCCGCCGCCCGAGAACCACTGTGCTGGGCGCGTGTGCTGGCCATCCACCGGCGACTCCAGCATCCGGAGGCCCTGCGCACTCGGCGCATACGCGGCGGTGAGGCGGGGGAGATCTTCCCAGAGCACGTGGAAGCCGGTGTCATCCATCCGGAGCGGCTCGAAGATCCGCTCGCGGAAGAAGTCCTCGAGCGTCATCCCGGACACCACTTCGACGACGCGTCCGAGCACGTCCACGCTCATGCTGTAGTTGAAGCGCGTGCCGGGATCGAAGATGAGCGGCTGCCGCGCGATCGCGTCCACCGTTTGCTCGAGATTGCCGGCCGTGCCCCAGACGCCGAGGCGCGCCTCCCGATACAGGGAGTCGACCGGGGTACGCCCGATATCGCCGTAGCCCAGCCCCGCGGTGTGGGTGAGCAGATGTCGGATCAGGATGGGGCTCGCGGGAGCGCGGAGGCGGCCGGCGTCCGAGACCTGCACGCCTGCGAACTGCGGAAGCACGTCGGCGAGCCGAGTGTCGAGTGCGAGCCGTCCCTCCTCGACCAACATCATGACGGCGACGCTCGTCACCGGCTTCGTCATCGAGTAGATGCGGAAGATGTCGTCGGGCTCCAGGCGTTCCTCGCCGAGCAGGCGCCATCCGGTCGCCTGCCAGTGGACGACCTCGCCCCGCCGCGCGACGAGCGTCATCACGCCGGCGGTCCTACCCGAGTCGATCAGCGCCTGCATGGCCGGGCCAATGCGTGCGAGGACCTCGCTCGAGAGGCCGACGTCCTCGGGCCGCGCGGTAGTCTGCGCGCTCGCGACGGGCTGAAGTGCAAACCAGCAGAGTGCCGCGGCGATCGGGGCGGCGAGTCGCCGCAGACGGACTGTTCGCATTCACTCCTCCAGACCGGAATGGGCTCCTACCGGGGGTCGGCCCAGGGACGCCAAATTCGGCGGAGGGCAGGCGGAGCGCCACCTCCGCGTGGGCGTGGGGTTGAATGGTGGAAGTCGTCACCTGGTCCGGAGGCCCCATGTCGACAATTGCGCGGAGAATTCCCACCCTCCTGCTGGGCGGCCTGGCCGGCACGGCCGTCTTGGGTTGCGGGCCCTCGTTGATTCCGACCCCCATCCCGTGGACGCCGGGCCGGTATTCCCTGGAGGCGACGGTCGGCGAGACGCTCTCGGCTGGGGAGATCAGGGCTCAGCTGACGATCGCACCCGGCGGCGAAATGAGCCTCAACAGCTCGACGGGGCTCTGTCGCGAAAGGGATGCGTCGGATGTACAGCGCGACTTGGCGCGCGGCCAGATGATGTTCGAGTGCGGGGACGCGGTGTTCCGGGTCCGCCCCATTCCCGGAAGCGTGCGTGGAGAGGTCAACGCGAGCGTGCTCGAGGAGTACCAGGCGGAGACGGCCTGCCCGCCGGGTAGGTCCGGGCCTTGCTACATCATGCGTACGGAGCGGGTGAACCGGAGGGCGGACCTCACGGTACATCCGATCAGCTAGCGAGTCCGAGACTGCAGCCCTGCGGTGGTCTTCCAACGAAGGGCCGGGCGACCGCTGCAGCCCACCCGAACCCGAAACGGTGCCGCAACGTGAAACGATGGGTGCTCCTCGGCCTCGTGCTGTGCTGTGAGGCGGCCTCGGCTCAAGATCCTCAGGCATGTTCCTACGACGCCTGCGCCCTGCGGGTCATCGACGGGGGTGGGTACTTCGCGCTTCCCATCGTCGTTCAGGGGACCGAGGGTTACGGAATCTCCAATGTTCGTCGCTCCGACGCGCTCGCAGACATCTTCGCCGTAAACGACGCGGCGGCGGCACACTATCGGAGGTTCAGGACCCAAGACCGCTATGCGGACTGGTTCGGTTGGGTCGGGACGGGTCTCATCCTCTCCGGCTTCGTGGTGGATCTCGCGGGCAATGGAGGGCTCTTCTCGAAGAGCTTTCTCCTGTACGGCGGAGGCCTCGCCGTGACCTGGGGAGTGGCGCTGCCAGCCGAGCGACGAGCTTCGACTCATTTGTCCAACGCGATCTGGTGGTACAATCGCTCGCTCGCTCGGTGAGCACCCGCTTCCGATGACGCTGCGAACCCTGCTCCGGCAGCCCAGCGCTTTCCTGCCTTTGGTGATGTCGGCGGCGGCTCTCGCGCTGGTGTTCGGATATGTGGCCATGTATGGCGTGGTCGGACGACCGGACGGAGACGAGGGCACGCCGGCTCGGATCTTCCAGCTGCTCATGGCCGCGCAGCTGCTCGTCATCGTGTTCTTCGCCGCCACGTGGCTCCCGCGCGCGCCCCGAGCGGCTTTTCTCGTGCTCCTCATCCAGGTCGGCGCGGCCCTCGTCCCCATCGCGACGGTGCTCGTTTTCGAGTCCTGAAGGTTCAGGCGTGCCAGGTGAGCGCTTTCGGCCGGGAGGGTCGCGAATCAGAATCCGGTCATGGAATGGTGCATCGACCGACACCGCGACGGGGCCGCGCTGCTCCGACGCGCCGGAGGATGGCTGCTCGAGCGCGAGGCCGAGCACAACCTCTTGCTCAGTCTCGGCGATGCCCCGGGCGAGTCCAACGGCATCCCGTTCTATTGGGCGACGGTCGAGGGCTCGGACGGCGTCGCCGGATGCGCGTTCCGGACGCCGCCACTCAAGTTGGGCCTCACGCGGCTGCCGGAGGCGGCGATTCCCGCCCTGGCTCGAGATGTGCGCGCGGTGTACGATGCGCTTCCCGCGGTCATGGGTCCCGAGCTGGAGAGCGCCGCGTTCGCGGCCCATTGGGGCGAGCTGACGGGGGCGGCAGCGGAGCTCGCGATGCATCACCGGATCTACGAGCTCCAGCGCGTCGTTCCTTCGTCCCGGATGCCGAGCGGCTGTCCGCGGGTCGCCGAGCTGTCGGACATGCCGTTGGTCTCTTCGTGGATCCGGGCGTTCTCGGAGGAAGCACGCATCGTCACGGCGTCCGCCGAGGTGCTCGCGAGCCGGAAGGTCGCGGCCGGCTCGGTGTTGATCTGGGAAGACGGAGAGGCTCGGTCGATGGCCGTGATCTCGGGCTATACGCCGAGCGGAGCTCGGATCGGATACGTCTACACGCCGCCGGCTTGGCGCGGACGCGGGTACGCGTCTGCCTGCGTGGCCGCGCTCAGCCGGAGTGTGCTCGAAGACGGGCTGAGGTTCTGCTATCTGTACGCGGACCTCGCCAACCCGACCTCGAACTCGATCTACGCGCGCATCGGGTACCGTCCCGTGGCCGATATCGTCGACTACGAGTTCCTCGAGCCCTCCCGCGCACAGGCACCCGCGCTGTAGAATCACCGCGATGAAACGCCTCGAACTTCAGCTCGTTTGTGCGCTCGCCGCCGCGGCGCTCGCAGCGGCCTCGTGCTCGAACGAGCCCTCCGATCGCCCGCCGCCCGCCGCGGCCCTGACGCCGGTCGCGGCCGCCACCGTCCCCGAGGCACCAGGGAAGATCCTGTTCGAGACCCACTGCGCGAGCTGCCACGGGCCCGCGGGCCTCGGCGACGGGCCCGCGGCGGGCACGCTTCCCGTGAAGCCCGCGAACATCCGCGAGCACTTCGGTGACCACAGCTTCGAGGAGATGGTGAGGAGGGTGGTGGAGGGGATCCCACCGGGGATGCCACCCGCTCCGATCAGCGCGGACGAGGTCGGTAAAGCGCTGTCCTATGTGTGGTCGCAGATCTCGCCTGCCGAACAGGCGCGCCTGCGTGCCCTCCTCGAGCTGGCGATGGAGGAGCACTAGGCGGGCAGGGGCGGACGCAGGCTGCCCCGTTGTCGCGAGCGGGCGAATCGTCTTAAGGTTGCCGCCCGGCCGGACCGCGGGTCCGACCCCTCGACTGGTGCATGAATGAGACCCTTCCCGATCGCGTTTGCCTCCGTACTCACGGTCTCGATCCTCGCTTCCTGGGGGCTCGCGGCGCAGAGCCCGGGCGAGCCGTCTGCCGCGTCCCTCACCGAGCTCGTGCCCCATGACGCGGCACCTGGAGCGGTCGCACGGCGGGCCAGCGGAAGCATCGAGATCGACGGCGCACCGACGGAGGCCGCCTGGGCGGCCGCCCAGCCGATCACCCGCTTCATCCAGACGGACCCGGACGAAGGCCAGCCGGGGAGCGAGCGCACGGAAGTGCGCGTGCTCTATGACGACGAGGCTCTCTACATCGGGGCGGTCCTCTACGACCGACAGCCCGTGACGACGAGGCTGGCGCGCCGAGACGCGGGCCTGCCGGACTCCGACTTCTTCATCGTCCAGATCGACAGCTACCACGACCATCAGACCGCGTATCGATTCGCGGTGAACCCATCGGGCGTGAAGCAGGACGGCGTCGTCCTCACGCAGACGGGCGGTGGCGGTGGGTTCGATGGGGGCGGGGACGACTCCTGGGATCCCGTGTGGGAGGTCTCCACCCGCGTCACCGAGGACGGGTGGGCGGCCGAGCTGCGGATTCCGTTCAGCCAGCTCCGCTTCAGGCCGGGGTCCGAGCAGATGTGGGGGATCCAGCTCCAGCGGCGGATCAACCGGAACCAGGAGCTGGCGGTCTTTTCGTTCACGCCGAAGCTCGAGCGCGGAGGCGTCGCGCGCTTCGGGCACCTGTCCGGTCTCGAGGGGATCGAGCCGGGACGGAAGCTCGAAGTGCTCCCGTACGTGGGTATGCGCGCCGAGTATATTCGGCAGGACCCGAGCACGCAGGTGGCTTTCTCGAATCCGTTCCGTTCGGGCTCCGACTATTTCGGGAGGGCGGGCGTCGACCTGATGTACGGGCTCGGCTCGAACCTCACGTTGAACGCGACGGTGAACCCCGACTTCGGACAGGTCGAGGTCGACCCGGCGGTCATCAATCTCACCGCCTTCGAGACCCGCTTCGAGGAGCGGCGCCCGTTCTTCGTCGAGGGCGCGGACATCTTCCGGTTCTCGCGCGGCGGCAACTGCTGCAGCACAGGCAATCCGCCCCAGGTACTGTACTCGCGGCGCGTAGGCCGTTCTCCACAGGGGGGCGTGGCGAGTGCCGCCGTTTTCTCCGATGTGCCGAACTCGACCACGATCCTCGGAGCGGCGAAGGTCACGGGGCGCGTGGGGCCGGGGTGGTCGGTCGGGTTCCTCGAGGCCCTGACCGGCCGTGAAGCCGCCCCCTACGTGGATGCCTCGAATGTCGAAGCCCAGACGGTCGTCGAGCCGCTGACGAACTACTTCGCGGGCCGCGTGCGCAGGGACTATCGGGCGGGCCAGACGCAGATCGGCGCACTGGTCACGGCAGTGAACCGCGACCTCGATGACTCGGCGCTCGCCAATCGCCTCGCGTCGTCGGCCTATGTGGGAGGCATCGACCTCATCCACGAATGGTCGAACCGGATGTTCCGCATCAACGCCTCTTTCGCCGCGAGTTACCTGCAGGGTAGCGAGGCCGCGATGATCCGGGCGCAGAGCTCGTCGGCGCGGTACTTCCAGCGGCCGGACGCCTCGAACCTCGGCGTCGACTCGACCGCGACGTCTCTCTTCGGCACGTATGCGATGATCGACCTGCTCAAGCAGGCGGGCGCGGTGACCGCCAAGCTCGCCTTCGTGTCCGAGGGGAGTGGATACGAGGTGAACGACATGGGCTTTCAGACGAAGGCAGACCGTCTGATCATCGACACCGACCTGAGCTACGATCGGACGCGCCCCGGCCCGATCTTCCGTAACTGGCGCGCCTGGGGGAGCCCCGACTTCGCCTGGAACTCGGCGGGCGACCGCGTCTTCACGAACTTCAACGTGAACTTCCGTTGGCAGTGGCTGAGCTACTGGGGCGGTTCGGTTCGCTACCAGTACGACTTCGAGGCACTCGACGACCGGCTCACCCGCGGCGGCCCGATGGCGGTTCTCCCAGCTGTGCACTCGGGGAACGCGAACATCAATTCGGACTCGCGGAAACCGTTGGTGGCGCGTGCCGCGTACCGGTGGCGCGAAGGCGTCGATGGCTCGTATCAGCACGCGGGTTCGATCGACTTCACCTTCCGGTCGGGTGAGAAGCTTCAGCTCGGCCTCGGGCCGTCGCTCGAGCGCGGGTACTCGCGGGCGCAGTACGTCACCACCCGGACCGACCCCCTCGCCATCGCGACGTATGGGCGTCGCTACATTTTCGCGCCGATCGACCAGACGACCCTCTCGCTCGAGACCCGTCTCAACCTGACGCTCACGCCGACTCTGACGTTCGAGCTCTTCATGCAGCCGCTGATCTCGAGCGGGCGTTATTCCGGGCTCCGTGAGTTCCGAGAGCCGAGGACTTTCGACTTCCTTCGCTACGGAATCGACGTGGGGACGATCGCCCGCCAGAACGACGGCACCTTTCTGATCGACCCCGACGGGGCCGGCTCGGCGTCCTCCTTCACCGTGCCAGACCGCGACTTCAACGTGCGGAGCCTCCTCGGTAACGCGGTGCTGCGCTGGGAGTGGAGCCCGGGCTCGACGCTGTTCCTCGTCTGGCAGCAAAGTCGATCCCAGCGGATCGAGGCCTCGGACTACGACGAGGCGGGGGCGGCGAGAATCGGAGACTTCGATTTCGCCGGGGAGTCCGCCGACCTCTTCCGGATCCGTCCGGACAATATCTTTCAGGTGAAGGTCAACTACTGGTTGAATTTCTGATGGCGCCGCGATGCTGCGAGCATTTCTCATAGCCTGCGTGCTCGCGAAGCTGCCGCGACTCGTCTGATGGGCACGGGCGCGCTGAGGCTCCTCCTCCGCCTCCTCCTGCAGGTGGAGGACGAGGCGCGAGCGAGGGACGTCCTTTTGGGCGTCATCGAGCCGACGCTCGCTCCGCACGCGGGCATGCGGGACGTGACGATCGAGCAGTACTGGAAGATCCCCGAGTGGTTCGAGATCACGTCGGAGCTCGAGCCGCTGTACGACCCTCGGGCCGTCTACGACCGCCTGCTGGCGCTGGCGGAGGCCGGGTGGACACGAAGTGACGATCCATCGAGCCGCGACGCGGTCTGGAACCCGACGACCGGCGCGATCTTCTTGGCTCCCGAGGTGCGGTGGGCGCATCTGCAACTCTGGCTCGAGGAGGCCACGACGCCCTGACTCCATTCGACGACCCATCGTGACATGGAGATGCCTCGCCGCAGGGCCCATTGTCCGGGCGCATGACTTACCACGGCCCCTGGGTTATACGTATACTACACGTGTTGGCGTCGTGTCACCCTGCCCTTCCGATCTCCATGCAGAAGAAACTCACGATCACGATCGACGAGCAGGTCTATGACGGACTGCGGCGTCGGATCGGCCCACGGAGGATCTCCGGGTTCATCGAGCATCTCGTGCGGCCATACGTGGTGCCCGAGGCCCTGGAATCTGCCTACGCAGCCATGGCGGCGCAGGAAGACCGTGAGCGAGAGGCCCTCGAGTGGTCCGAGGCGCTCATCGGCGACGGAGCGGATGACGCGCGGTGAGGTCTGGTGGGTCCGGTTCTCGTCGCGGGAGGGTGGCGAGATCCAGAAGACTCGGCCCGCAATCATCGTGAGCAACGACGCTTCCAACCGACACCTCAATCGCGTCCAGGTCGTCCCCCTGACCACGAACGTCGACCGGGTGTTTCCGAGTGAGGCGGTCGTGGACCTGAACGGACGACGCAACAAGGCTGCGACCGATCAGGTGAGCACAGCCGCGAAGTCGCGCCTCCTCCGGCCGCTCGGCCGAGTGAGCGCTGCCGACATGGTCGCGGTGGATCGGGCGCTGGCCTTGCAGCTCGGGCTCACATCGGGGTAGTGCATCCCGGTCGTCGGCTTGTATGTTGGCGGCCCATGAAGACCCAACGGTGGCTCGGAGTCGTGGCGCTCGTCCTCGCGGCGTGCTCACCGGGGGAGGAAGAAGAGGCGTCGACGTATAGGCCGGTCGGCGACATGGCCCAGCTCATGGCCGGCGTGGTCGAGCCGGCGGCCGAAGTGATCTGGGATGCCGTCGGCGTGATCGTGGACGCCGAGGGGGAGCACCAGCTGGCGCCGCAGACGGAGGAGGAGTGGCTTGCCGTGCGGAGCGCGGCGTACACCATCGCCGAGTCGGGAAACCTCCTCATGATGCCGGGGCGCGCGCTCGACCAGGGCGCCTGGATCACCATGTCGCAGTCGCTGGTCGAGATGGGCGAGCGAGCCATCGAGGCTGCCGACGCGCGCAACCTCGAGGCGGTCTTCGACGTCGGTGCCGAGATATACTATGTGTGCACGAACTGTCACGGCACGTACGCGATCGAGACGCTGCGCCCCAACGACGCCAGGACCAACTGATCCGCGGCCATGATTCGTAGCTTCTTGGAGTGGCTCGGCAGCACGCCCTGGAGCGTCCGGCTGCTGGAGTCTTTCTGGGTGTGGCCGCTGCTCGAGTCGACGCACGTGCTCAGCATCGCGCTCTTCGTCGGCAGCGCCATGATGATGGACTTGCGGCTCATGGGCGTGACGTTCGGCGGCGTGCGCGCCTCCGACTTCACCAGCCGCCTGCTCCCTTGGACCAGGGGCGGATTCGTCGTGATGGTCGTGACCGGGCTCCTCGTGTTCTACTCCAACCCGGTTCGCTACTACCACAACATCTTCTTCCGCTTCAAGATGCTGTTGATGGTCCTGGCGGGCCTCAACATCTGGTTCTTCCACTCGCGTACCCACAAGAGAGTCGCGGAGTGGGACCTCGCGGCCTCGCCGCCCCGCGCCGCACGCTGGGCGGGTGTCGTCTCCTTCGCGGCCTGGACGCTCATCGTCATCTCCGGCCGCCTCATCGCGTACAACTGGTTCGACTGCGACATCCAACCGCAGCCCGCCTTCGTGAACTGGGCGTCCGGCTGCGTCCTTCCGTCGGAGTAGGAGACGCGCGTGCTGCTACCGTTCTTCGAGTGGTGCGAGGCGACCATGATCGGCCGCACCATCCGCGAGTCGCTCTGGATGTTCCCGGTCCTGGAGGCGATCCACCTCGTCGGGCTCAGCCTGCTCGGGGGCGCGCTGCTCATCGTGGACTTCCGACTACTCGGAGTGGGTCTCAGGGACTCGACGATCGCGGAGCTCGATCGTCAGGCGCGTCCGTGGCTTCTCCTCGCGATCGCCGTAATGCTCTCGACGGGCGTGCTCCTCTTCCTGTCCGAGGCGATCAAGTGCTACTACAACACGTCGTTCTGGGTGAAGATCTCGACGTTGCCGGTGGCGATCCTGTTCACGCTCGCGGTCAAGGAACGGTTCGCGCGGACGGCGATGGGCACGACGATCGCCAGCCGGTGGGTCGGCTCGGTGGACCTACTGCTCTGGTTCATCGTGGCCGCGGGTGGCCGCTGGATCGGGTTCAGCTGACGCAGCGGTCCCGCAGGCCGAACGGGGACTCCTAGCTCAGCAGCGACCTGCCGCCTCGCGCTGTGCCACAGCGTCGGCGTCGTAGGGTGCGCCCGTGCCCGACGAGCCCAAGAAGATCTTCGAGCCGTCCGCGAACGTGATGTCGCGTCCGTTCGCGCGTTTGAGCGAGTGGTCCTTGGTCTGGTAGCCGTCGACGATCACCTCGGTGCCGATCGCGAGGCACTCGCGCCGCAGCCCGCGCCGGAGCAGCGTGTTCGGCGTTCCGCCCTCGACGGCCCACACTTCCTGGGTGGGGTCGGGCGGCACGATCGTCTGGCCTTCCTTCACCATCTCGGTGACGGCGATGTGCACCCACGTGTGCGGGTTCACCCACTCGAGGCGCGTGATCCGACCCTCGATGCGGATGGGGGCGTCACGGTCGAACTCCGCACCGAACGCGTGGTGCGCCACGACGGGCGCGGCGGCGACCATCAACCCGAGACCTCCCACCCATAGCGTCGTGCTCTTCTTCATGTGATCACCTCGGTTGCGCAGATCCTGCTCGAGCAGATTCGCGCTCCTCGGCGCGGGCTCCGCTCAGCACGTTGGCGAGTGCATAGTTCCCTTCGTGGCAGGCGTATTCGTATACCTGCCCCTCCAGCCGCGTGTAGGGGATCTCTCCCCCCCAGGGCTGCGTGTAGGTCGACGGATCGATGACGGTGAACTCGTAGTTCAGCGTGCGCTCGTCTGCCCGGGTGAAGCGCTCGATCACCCGGAGGGCATCCGTGGGCTCGACGCCCTGGAAACGTTGCTCCGGGTGGATGTTCGTCGTTTCGACCACGAGGGTGTCGCCGACCCAGCGGCCCCATGAGTCGCCGCCGAAAAGGCGGATGTGGGAGGGGAGCGAGGTGCGCTCGCCCAGCTTGATCACGCGCACATCGTGGACCATCTCCGTCATGATCATGACGTGA
Source organism: uncultured Gemmatimonas sp. (assembly GCA_964490285.1). Taxonomy (GTDB): domain Bacteria; phylum Gemmatimonadota; class Gemmatimonadetes; order Longimicrobiales; family Gaopeijiaceae; genus UBA2982. The sequence continues at coordinate 28,884 of CAZBCN010000008.1, forward strand.
TCGGGCGTCTGCACGATCGTGTAGTTGTTGTTGTAGAAGTAGTTCGGCGTCATCGGTGGGCCCAGGTTGGACCCGAACGACAGGATGCACCGCTCCGCCATGGGGCGGTTCTCCGGATTGTCGTACTCCCCGAAGCGGGGGGCCGACGCTCGCTCGGCCGCCATGCGTCGCTGCGCTTCCTGGGTCAGGGCAGGCCGGCGGCCGCTCTCGGGGTTCGTGATCAGCGAGCTGCGCGGCTGGCCGTTGAACAGAGCGACGCGGTCGCCCGCATCGATCCAGAAGTAGTTGTAGCCTCCGACGCCGCCGGCGGCCCCGGTGGACCCGTCACCGCCGACCGGTGGCGCGGCGCGGTCGGGGTCGGTGGGTGCCGCCTCCTCCTCGATGCGTGCGGCACGGTTCCCCTCGATCTGCGCCACCTGCTCGGGTGTGAGGACGGGTCCCTGGCCCTCGGGGCGCTGCATCGGCGTAATGGTCGCGTTGGACCAGTTGCCCTGGAGGTCGGGTTGCCCATGCGCGGTCCGCGGAACGACCCACGCTCCGGTTCTGCGCGCCGGTGCCTGAGCGTCGAGGGGTACCACGAGTCCGGCGCTCACCGCAGCCAGCCCGGCCAAGACGATCGCGCGTGAGGTGCGAAGACGCATGGTTCTTCTCCCTTACCTGATGGGGGTCCTGCGGAGGTGCCCGTACATGAGCTCCTCGACGAACTCGACACACTTGAACTGGCCGAGTCGCGCATTCGGATCGATGTGGCGATAGAGCGGCAAGCGGATTTGCCACGGACGCGAGAACGTCTCGGGGTCCTCGATGGTCGCTTCGTACATGATGTGATTCGGGCTCGTCAGCGTGTAACGCTCCGTCACGACCATCTGCCAACTGTGGTGGTTCCCGGCTCGATCGAACCAGGTCTGATCGTTGAAGCCGTTCGCCACGACGACGAACGTGTCGCCTTCCCAGCGTCCGACGGACTGGCCCATCCAGCTGTCCACTTGCGGGGGCCCCGGGTCGGTCAAATAGATGTCACGCACCGCCCCCGCATACTCGTAGGCGATGAAGAAGTGGCTGTCGCTCTGGAAGATCTGGAACGGGTACGGCATGTACGTCGCGCGCGGCACGCCCGGTAGATAGCACTTGATCTCCGGGTCACGCTGGAGCCACTGCTCGCGGTTCTCGTTGCGGCGCTCGAGGGCCGCGGGCAGGTAGGGGATCTGACCGCCCACGACGATGCCCCATCCGAAGGGGACGGAGCCGACCGCTCCGAGGGCGAGCACCTCGTTCGCAGGAACCGGCACCACGGGTCCCGGCTGCATCGCGAGGGCCGGTCGGGCGGTGTGGGGCTCGATGTCCCAGTGCGCGTTGCCGAGGGCTTGCCAGAGGCCGTTGAAGTCGGGCCGGCCGGACGCCGTCCGGGGAATGTTCTGGGCCTGACCGCCGACGGCGCTGGCGGCCGCGAACAGCAGTGCCGCGAGGAGCACGCGGACCGGGGTCCGAGCGAGGCTGAGCGTCATGCAACGTTCCTTCTGGTGCGTGAGGTCGTTACCCGAGGTGCGGCAATGTGTGCCGGCGCATGGGGCTCCGGCCAGTGCGAGGGGGAGGCGCGGGGGCCTCGTCCCTTTGGAGACCGCTCAGCCGTGGGCCGGCGGGCTCCCTACCGGGCGGCGGCTTCGCTCTGCGAGGGGCCGACCGGGTCCCCTCGCAGAGTCTCCTCGGAGACGAGGCCCCCACGCCTCCCCCCCTACGCCTCAGTCCCGCCTCGTCCACACGAGGACGGCGCCGCACGGGTAGACGCCGTCCGGGTCGACCAGGCGCTGGTACTCGACCGGCACGCTCGCCCCGTGGTAGACCTCGATTCCCTCGAGGTCGTCGGGACGCAGGGTGTCGATGTCGAAGTCGTAGAGTGCGACCCCGTCGATGTAGACCCTGAGCCGGCAGTCACCCTGTCCGATGGCGCTCTCGCGGCGGCTGCTGACCGGGTGCGACCCGTTCCGACCCACCTGCACGGCGACGCCGGGCGCGCGCAGCAGGACCTCGGTCACGTCGATGGGGTCCAGCTCGATCAGGTCCCGGCGTGTGAACTGCGTGCCGATCGCCTGGCGCGAGCGCCGGTAGAATCCGTTCCGATCGAGATAGCGCGAGCCGACCTGGACCTCGATGGCCTCCAGCTCGATCGCCTGCGTGGAAAGGGTGGCGTGCACCTCGAGCGTTTCGCCGGGCTGTATGACGACGGTCGTAGTGCGGGGCTCGTAGCCGATCAGGGAGAACGTCATCTCGACGGGACCGGGCTCGAGGCCCGCGAGGCTGAATCGGCCGTCGAGACCGGTCACGAGCCGAATCGGCGGGTCGCCTGCCAGCGTCACGTCGACGTAGGGCAGATCCCTCCCCGTACCCACCTCCTTCACGCGGCCGAAGATCCCGCCGAGCCGCTCTCCCTCGTCCTGCACGGTGCGGTCCAAGAGGATGATGAAGTCCGTGTCCCAAGGGACCGGGAGCTCGCCCTCTACACGGATGTATCCGAGCCTGCCCGCGGTGACGGTGTGCCTGCCGCGCGGCAGGCGACCGAAGTCGACCCGGCCCGCCTCGTCCGCCAGCAAGCGGATGCCGAGGAGCGGGATCTCGACCACGGCTTCGCTCACCGGGGCGCCCGACTCCGAGTCGGCGATGTATCCGACCCGCACGTAGCCGTTCTCGCGCGGGCCCGTGGGGGGCGCAACTTGGGCAAGTGCCAGGCGCGTGCACCCCGCCGCGATGTCTTGATCGCAGGCACGCTGGTAGAGCTCGATGGCCCGCTCCACGTCAGCCTCTCCGGCAGCGCCGCTCTCGTAGATGAGCCCGAGCACGGTGCACATCCGGATCTCGCCACCCTCGCACGCCCGGCGGTGCGTTCGCAGGAGGTCCTGCGCATCGAGCGCGGGGGCACCGGCGATGATGAGCGCCAGGGCCAGGACGAGCCGGGGGGCCATACCCTGAACATGGCAGCTCCGTCCGTGCCGACAAGGCGGGGCAGGCAACGACAGCGTCAGCCGCCCTCGTTCTCCTCGATGAAACGGAGCACCGCGATCTCGTCCGCACGCAGCTTCCGCCTGGAGGCGTGGCGCTCCGGCGCCCGGGGAGGAGGCGGGGGAATCACCCTGCCGCGGTCATACGCCTCCAGGATGACGGGGTGGATGTAGTACTGGCGACAGACGGCCCGCGTATTCCCGAGTCGGCCGGCGACCCGATCGATCGCCTCGATGATGTTGGCCTTCTTGTGCTTCACGAGGCGGGCGGGCCCGATCTCACGCAGCGCGGCCGCCGCGAGCATCGTCCCAGCCCAGGTGCGGAAGTCCTTCGCGGTGATGCCCGGGCCCGCGATCTCCCGGAGGTAGTCGTTCACGGCTCCCGAGTCGACGTCCTGGCGGTTGCCGTCGGCGTCCACGTACTGGAACAGATGCTCTCCCGGGAGCGTTTGGCAGCGCTGGATGATGCGCGCGAGCCTCGCATCCTCGATCGACATCGAATGGTCGATCCCGCTCTTGCCGGTGAAAGCGAACGTCACCTTCCCGCCGCGCACACGCACGTGCCGGTCCTCGAGGGTGGTCAGGCCGAACGTCTCGTTCTCGCGTGCGTACTCGATGTTGCCCACGCGGATGAGCGTGCGCTCGAGGAGCCAGACCACCGTGGCGAGGACCTTCTCGCGCGGAAGCCCGGGGAGTGCGAGGTGCGCCTCGACCGTCTCCCTCGCGGCGGGGAGCGCGCGACTGAAATCACGCATGCGGTCGAACTTCGTCTCGTCCCTTATAGCGCGGTACTTGGGGTGATAGCGGTACTGTTTGCGGCCCCGCGCATCCCGCGCGGTCACCTGGAGGTGTCCGTTCGGATAGGGGCAGATCCAGACGTCGGTCCACGCGGGCGGGATCGCAAGCGACTGGATCCGACGCAGCTTCTGGCTATTGGTGACGAGATGCCCGTTCACGGCGACGTAGATGAACCCGCCGCGGACACGCTTCCGCCGAATCCCACGGATCGAGTCGGGCGTGTAACGCAGGCCCGCGCGCTCGGCGGCTTCCACGTGCTCGGATCGCATCGTGAAGCCAACTTCCCACGAGCCGATCGGCCACCGCAAGCGCTGGAGGTGCCCTGACCGCACGGGCACTGGGGTTGCGCGGTGACCATTCCGGGGCTCGTGGGGTGTTCACCCAGGAGGAACACGTGCGCGGATCAGGCGAACAAACCTGGGCATGCATCCCAGCCGATGGTGACCGAGGCGTCGGACGGGGCCCTCGTCCAGAGGGTCTTGGCCGGAGACCGGCAGGCGTTCGGGCTCCTGGTGGAACGCCACCAGGACCGGATGCTCGCCTACGTGCGCTATATGGGGTTCGACGACAGCGAGGCGCGCGACCTGGCCCAGGACGCCTTCGTCAGGGCCTTTCGGCACCTGAAGCGATGCGGAGACCCGGAGCGCTTCTCGGGCTGGCTCTTCATGATCGTGAGCAACGTGTGTCGGAGCGCTGGAGCGCGTGCCGCCCGGAGGGCCACGGAGCCGCTGGACGCGGTCGCCGGCTCGGTCGCGTCGGACGGTCCGACGCCGGACGAGCAGGCGGACGAGAAGCATCTCCGAGAGCAGGTTCGTCGGGCGCTCGGTCGGCTTCCGGAGGAGCAGCGGGAGGCGCTCGTGCTGATGTACCTACAAGGCTATTCGGTGCACGAGATCGAGGAGATGACCGGCGCGTCCGCGTCGGCGGTGAAGATGCGACTCAAGCGGGGCCGCGAAGCGCTCAAGGCGCTGCTCGGTCCCACGCTGGCGGAGGTGCCTGAGCGATGATCCGGGACGACGACGCGCTCGATCGTTATCTCGCAGGCGATCTCCCGCTCGATGCACTACCGGAGCGGGATCGACTCGAGGAGGTCCGGCTCCGCGAAGCGCTCGACACGGTGCGTCAGGACGTGCGTGCTCCTGTGGGCTTCAGCGCCGACGTGATGCGCAGGATCGCGGCCGAGCCGACTCCGCTCTGGAAGCGTCTGGCCGACTGGTGGCTCCAGCCGCAGCCGCTGCGCATCCGTCCGGCAGTCGGCGCGCTCGCGCTCGCGGCTTCAGTGGTGCTGGTTCTCGTCCTCCGGCCGAGTGCCACCCCGACGGGTCGGCCGGAAGCGCTCGACGCCACATCGCAGGTGGTGACACGCTTCGTGCTCGTCGCGCCCGAAGCATCCTCGGTGCGTCTCACGGGCGATTTCGTCTCGTGGAGCCCCGACGGCATCGCCCTGGAGGATCCTCGCGGGACGGGCGTGTGGACGGCGGACGTGGCGCTGCCGCCGGGAGTGTACCAGTACACGTTCGTCGTGAACGGCTCCGAGTGGGTGCCCGACCCGCGCGCGGTGTCGCAGGTCGACGACGGCTTCGGGCAGCTCAACAGTGTGGTCATCGTGCCGGCGGAGGGGGAGGCGTGAGGGCATTGGGCGTTCTCGTCGCGTCGCTGGTCTTCGCCCTCCCGCTGGCGGGGCAGGGCACAGGTCTCACCGCACGCGTGGATGCCGCTACGCTGCGCGAGGTCCAGCCCGTGCTCGAAGCAGCCGCGCGCGACTCCTTGCCGGTGTCGGCGCTCGAGTCGAAGGTGCTCGAGGGCGTCGCGAAGCGACGTCCGGCCGAGGAGATCGGCAGGGTGGTGCGCGAGCTGGCCCAGGACTTCCGGGCGGCGCGGGCGGCGATCCGTGACGGACTCCCGGGCCGGCCGATCGCCGACGGCGAGGTGGTCGCCGCGGCTCTCGCGACCCGCCAGGGCGTGGCGCCCGAGGTGCTGCGCGCGCTCATGACCACACGTCCCGACGCGGGCTCGATGGAGATCCCCGTCACCGTGCTCACGGAGCTCGTCCGGCGGGGTGTCCCCGTCGCCGACGCGTCGGCGGTCATGGCGCACGTCGTGCGCACAGCCGTTCCCATGCAGATCGCCGCCCAGATCCCCGGCAGAGTGGACGGGGCACTGGGCTCGGGCTCACCGCCAGGCCAGGCCCTGGCGGCCGCGCTGCGAACGCTCAACATCCCGGCCCCTCCCGGCCGGCGACCGAACGAGTGACGGGCACCGGGGCGGTCGCCCGATGAGCGACTGCCGAGGAGTGCCGAAGGTGATCTCTCGGGGCTGGGTGCTCGTCGCTCTGTGCTGCTCGCTCGACGCGGTGGCGCTCGCAGCTCAGGCGCCTCGCCTGGAGGTGGACGTCAGCGGCACGCGCCTCGCGTACGACACGCTCGCCGCGATGAACGCGCCGTCCCTGTCGGCGCTGAGCGAGTGGCAGCGCCCCGCGCTGTTCGCGCGTCTTGCGGCGAGCGTCACGGGGTTCGAAGACGCCGGTTGGTCGATGCAGGGCCGCGGAGACCTCGCGGGCTGGTTCTCACCCTTCGGCACGAGGAGCCCACTGAGGCTCGAGGTCGGGGGTGCGGTGGGAGGTGCGCGCCACTCCAGCGGGTTCGATTCGTACCTCGGGCGGGGTGACGCGCGCCTGCACGTCCGCCGGGGCACGATGGGAGCGTGGGCGGGCGCGTCGCTCGCCACCGCCCGGAACGGCTTCGACACCGCGTGGGTCGCCGGGGTCGTGCCGAACGCGGGCGTGTGGGCGCAGAGCGGATTCATCCGCGCGACCCTCGGATACCAGCATACGCGCGTATCCGGCGAAGAATACCCGGAAGCGAATATCGCGCTCACGATCACCCGCGGGCCCGCGGACTTGACCGTGTACGCAGGCGTTCGGGCCGCGCCCTTCGACGGCGCGGAGAGCGAGCGCTGGGCCGGTGTGTCCGGAGCCTACTGGATGAGCGCGAACGCCGCCGTCGTGGTTTCGGGAGGGAAGTACTCGTCCGACGTGCTGCAGGGGCTGCCGGGGGGCGAGTTCGTGTCGCTCGGGCTCCGGTTCACCCCCCGAAGGGTGCGCCCCATCCCCCTGACGGCCTCGGCCCCGATCGTCTACTCGGCGGACGAGGCTCGTCGCGGCGCGATCGGCTTCCGCGTGGATGGGGCGACGCGAGTGGAGATTGCCGGCGACTGGAATGCGTGGATCGCCGCGCCCCTCGCTCGCGACGCATCGGGCCGGTGGATCGTGCCGACGCTCATCCCGCCGGGCGTCCATCGGTTCAACCTCCGGGTCGACGGCGAGCGCTGGATCGTGCCGGACGACGTTCCGTCGATCGACGACGGGTTCGGAGGCCAGGTGGGGCTGCTGATCGTCTCCGGGCCCTGACGCGGCGGGTGTGACCAAGTCGGGGGAGCGCGAGTGTTCAGGACAGAGCGGTGCACGTACACGGAGCGACGAACTTTGAAACGAGCCCTGATGGTTCTGGCGGCGGCCTTCCTGCCTGCGGTGGCAGCGGCCCAGCAGGATCCGATGCAGCGCCTGGCTGAGGTACTCCCGGAGTCGGTGCGCGAGCAGGTCCTCGACCGCATCGAGGCGGCGCGGACCCGTGAGCTGCCCGAGCAGGCGATGGCGAACCTGGCGCTCGAGGGAGTCGCCAAGGGGCGGAGCGCCGACGATGTGCTCGCGGCGGTCGATCTGCTGGTGGCCGATATGGGGCGGGCGCAGGCGGCCCTCCGAGCCGCGGGCCACGTGCCGGCGGAAGGCGAGATCGAGGCCGCCACGGCCGCGATGAGGATGGGCGTGGACGGCACGAGCGTGAGCGAGCTCGCCCGGTCTGGCCCCTCCGGGAGGAGCCTCACCGTTCCGCTTCTCGTGCTGGGTGGGCTCGCGGAGCGCGGGCTCCCCTCGGACGAGGCGCTCGCCGCGGTCCGCGACCGTCTCGCCGCACGCGCGAACGACGCCGAGCTGCTCGGCTCCTTCCCGCAGATCGACGGAGGGATCGGACGCGGCAGAGCGTTCGCTCCCGGGCTCGCGGGACTTCAGGTGCCGGTGGCCGGCGTGACCGTCCCGGTCGGCCCGCAAGGTGACCGCGGGCGCCCCGCGGGCAGGGGCAGGGGCGGTGGGCCGGGCAACTGAGACGCAACCGCTCCAGAAGGGACGCAGGCACTACCTCGAACCCCACGAAGACAACAGAGGATGAACTGATGGCTTACACGAACAGAAGGGCTTGGCTCGCGTCGGCCGCGGCGGTGGCCATCGGCGCGGCCGCATGCAGCGACACCGACAGCGTCGGCGTGAGGGGTCCCGCGCAGCTCACGGTGCTTCTGACCGACGCGCCCATGGACTACATCGAAGCCGCGATGGTGGACATCGGCGAGGTCGTGCTCGTGCCCGCGGACGGCGGGTCGCACATCGTCCTCTCGGAGGACGGGACCGACGGTCCGGTGAACCTGCTCGAGCTGCAAGACGCGGCCACGTCCATACTGGCCGAGGCGGAGATCGAGTCGGGGAGTTACTCGCAGCTGCGTCTGATCGTGGAGTCGGCGAGCGTGACGCTCATCGACGGCCACACGTTCAACGACGGCTCGACGGAGAAGACGCTCGTGGTGCCGAGCGGCGCGCAGACGGGCATCAAGCTGCTGCTCGGCGCGGGCGACGGGGACGACAGCGACCGACCGCTGGAGATCCCGGCGGGCGAGCTCGTGCTCGTGGTGGACTTCGACGTGAGCCGGAGCTTCGTGATCCAGGGCAACCCCGAGACCCCGGCGGGAATCCACGGCATGCACTTCAAGCCCACGCTCCGCGTGGTGGTGCTCGATGTCGCGGGCTCGATCTCGGGCACCGTGTCCACGGAGCTCGACAGCACGCTCGTGGACTCGCTCCAGGTGACCGCCGTGCCGACGGACGAAGGCCTGCTCGAGGCGTACCAGACCTCCACGGCTACGGGTCGCACCCGCGCCGACGGTACATACACGCTGCCGTTCCTGGTGCCGGGTGAGTACGTCGTGCGCGTGACGCCCCCGGACACGACCTTCGCAGCGGATCCCGACAGCGTCGTGGTCGTCGTCGATCTGAACGAGGACGTCGGCGGCGTCGACTTCACGATCGACTCACTGCCGTAAAGGGCGAGCCCCGACAGGGCTTGTGCGCCATGGTGGCCGCGGGTAGCGTCGCGGCCACCATGGCCCTCGCGTTTTCAGCTCCGCCGCCCGAATGGGCGCGCCACGACGCCATCTGGACGGCGTGGCCCAGCCATCCGGACCTTTGGGAAGACGACCTGGAGGGCGCACGCGAGGAGATCGGCGCGTTCCTGAGGGCCGTCGCCGACGTGGATCCTCGCACGCGCATGCCGCGAGGCGAGCGGCTCTGCGTTCTCGTCGCTTCCCGGGAGGCGAAGACGAGCGCCGAGCTTGCGCTCGAAGGCACGGGGGTCCGCATCGTCGAGGAGCCCTTCGGCGACATCTGGCTCCGCGACACCGGCCCGATCTTCGCGTTCGGCGAAGACGGTGAGCTCGTCGGGCGGACCTTCCGGTTCAACGGTTGGGGCGGAAAGTACCGGCTGCCCGGGGATGAGGACGTGGGCCGAAGGGTATGCGATCTCGCCGAGGCGCGTCGCGTCGACACCGACTGGATCCTCGAGGGCGGTGCCATCGACGGGGACGGTACGGGCTCGGTGCTCACGACGCGCGAATGCCTGCTGAACCCGAACCGGAACCCGGGCGCGACCGAGCGCAGCGTCGAGCGTCGTCTGGCGGAGTCGCTCGGACTCACGAAGGTGGTATGGCTCGACGGGGGCCTCGCGAACGACCATACCGACGGGCACGTGGACAACCTGGCCCGCTTCGTGGGACCGGGCCGGGTGGTGACGATGAGCCCGAGCGGATCCGACGATCCCAACCGGGACGTGTATGCCGCTGCGAGGGAGGCGCTGGAGGCGGCGGGATTGGACGTGACGCTGGTCCCCTCGCCCGGACGCGTGACGGACGCCGACGGGAGCGTCGTGCCCGCGAGCCACATGAACTTCTACATCGGCAACACCACCGTCGCCGTGCCCGTGTATGGGACCCGGTACGAAGATGCGGCCCTCGGCGTGCTGGAGGCGCTTTTTCCGGGGCGTCGGGTGGTCGGGCTCCGCGCCAGCCACTTGCTGACGGGCGGCGGAGCGTTTCATTGCATCACACAGCAGCAGCCCTCGCACCCGTGAGCCCCTGTCCGCGCATGAGCACGCAGTGAGCAAAGTCACCGTAGCCGCCATCCAGTCCAGCTTCACCGACGACATGTCGAAGGACATCGCGCGCGTGGTCGAGCTGGTCGGCGAGGCTGCCGGGCGTGGGGCTCGGGTCGTACTTCCGCCCGAGCTCTTCCAGGGGCACTACTTCTGCCGTACCGAGAACGAGGAGTACTTCGCCCGGGCGTTTCCGGTGGCCAAGCACCCGGCGGTCCTCGCGATGCAGGAGGCGGCGCGTCGCTGGGGTGTGGTCATCCCGGCGTCCTACTTCGAGAGGGACGGGCCGCACTACTACAACAGCGTCGCGGTCATCGACGCGGACGGCTCGGTGCTCGGAACCTATCGGAAGAGCCACATCCCGGACGGGCCGGGCTACGAAGAGAAGTACTACTTCCGGCCCGGCAACACGGGCTTCCGCGTCTGGGACACGAAGTACGCGAGGCTCGGCGTCGGGATCTGCTGGGACCAGTGGTTCCCCGAAGTCGCCCGCGCCATGGTGCTGATGGGGGCCGAGATGCTGCTCTACCCGACTGCCATCGGCTCGGAGCCCGCGGAGCCCACGCTCGACACGCACCGGCTCTGGCAGCGCGCGATGGTGGGGCACGCAGTCGCGAACCTCGTGCCGGTCGTCGCCGCGAATCGCGTGGGCACCGAGGTCGACCAGACGTTCTACGGCCACTCGTTCGTGTGCGACCACTTCGGGGAGATCCTCGAAGAGCTGCCGAAGGCCACCGAGGGCGTCATCGTGCGCGAGGTCGACCTGGCCGAGGCCGCCACCCGGCGCGCGGCGTTCGGCTTCTTCCGGGATCGGCGGCCGGATCTCTACGGGCGGCTGGTGAGGGACGAGTAGCGGCGCGAGAGCCACGCGCCCGCGCGCGGCTCGGCGACTCGCGCGCGCCGCCTCAAGACACCGTGACGATCCGCTCCTCGCCTCCCACCACCTCCACCGGGTACTCGGACGGAGTCGCGCCCGCGAGGACGCGCACCGTGTACGCTCCCGGGGCCAGCGACACCTCGTCGCCGTTCACGACGCCGGTCGCGATGACCTCGTCTCCCAGGACGACCTCGAAGGGCACCTCCACCGTGACCGCGATCGCGCGCTCGAGCTCGGCGCGGTCCTGAGCCTCCACGTACAGCCCGCCGCCCGCGCGGGCCCAGGACTCGAACTGCTCGCGGAGTTGGTGCTCGTCGATCGCGAAGCCGATGACGTTCACACGCACGTCGATTCCCGCTTCCCTCAACTCGGCGATCGCCGCCAGCGGATCGTCATCGCATGTCTCTTCGCCATCGGAGAGCAGGACGACGAGAATCGGCCCGGTCGCGCTCGCCAGGTCGTCCCTGACGAGCCGCAGGGAAGCCGCTATCGGAGTGCGCGCGAGGTTCATGGCCTGGACCCCGCGAATCGTCGTGGTCGCGGAGGCGGGGTTCAGTCCGGAGAGCGGAATCTCCAAGTCCGTCCGGCAGGAGTCTGCCTCTCGATGGCCGAAGACCCGGAGCGCGAAGGGCGTTCCCGCCGGCACCACCTCCGTCACGAGCCTGATCAGAGCGTCACGCGCGATCTCGATGCGGCGCTCGCCGTCGATCCTCTGGAGCATGCTGCCCGATGCGTCCAGGATGACCTCGACCGCGCCGGTCGCTCGCTCGGCTCCCGGCTCGGCGACGACTCGGAGCGACCCGGCCATTAGGCCAGGTGTGATCTGGATCGGCGCGGACGCCAGGACGTCTCGGCGGACCCCGGTCATGTACCGGACCTCGTATGCGCCCGGCTCGAGCGGAGCTCTCAGCGTCGCCGGCGTCCCGCCTCCCGTGTAGGCGTAGGTCAAGTACTCCCGGTTCGACGCGCCGGCCGGCACGATCGTGACGAAGTCGCCCGGGTTGTCCGGACCCGTCCACGCGACGGCGAAGCTGGAGCCGCCGGCCGCGGTGGGTGGGCCGGCGACCGTCGCCGTGTTCGGAAGGACCTGGAGCGGTGTCGACGCGAGAACGGACGAAGACCGCCCCATGTGGTAGCGGACCTCGTACGCGCCGGGGGCCTCCGGCACGCGGATCGTGACGGGATTGCCGGACGCCGTGTACACGTAGTCTCCATAGTCGCCCTCCGGCGTGCCGATCGAATCGATGCTGATGTAGTCGCCCTGACCGTCGGGTCCCGTCCACGCGACCTCGACCGGGGCTCCGGCTGCCACGCTCGCGGGCGCAGTGACGGAGGCCGACACGCCGCCGACCACGAGCGGGGTGCTCCCGATCACTCGGTACGTTCCCGCCATGTGGTACCGAACGACGTAGTTGCCGGCCTGGTCGGGAGCCTGAATCACGGCCGGCGAGCCGGTCGCATACGCGTACGCACCATACTGGCGATCATCCACACCCACCGCGTCGATGCTGATGAAGTCTCCGGGGTAACCGGGCCCGGTCCACGTGAGCGTCAGCTCGCCGCCCGCGTCCACCGAGGCAGGTGCCGTCAGCGTGGCGGTGATGTCCACAACCTCTACGGCGTGGCTCGCCAGCACCGCATAGCCTGCTGCGCCCGAGTGGTAGCGCACCAGGTAGCGACCGGGCTGGTCGGGAGCGGTGAGCGCCGCGGGATTACCCTGAGAGGCGTACACGTAGGTCCCGTACTGCCCCTCGGGCATTCCGGGCTGGTCGACGCTGATGAAGTCCTGGGCCACCCCGGGTCCCGTCCACGCGATCGGAAGGGGAGCACCGACCACCACCTGCGCTGGGCCCGACAGCGTCGCCTGCTGCGCGGAAGACGCGACCGGCGCGAGGGCGACGGCAAGGATCCATCGCGTGGTGCGAAGTGAGCTGCTCACGTGCACGCTCCTGGCTGAGCTGGACGATTCAGTTTGCTGTCCGCGCTCGGACGGCGACAGGGTCGGCCAGAAGTCGTAGGTTTCCCGCGATCTTCGGGAAAGGCGGCGGCGCGGGCGTCGCGCTGGTGGAGACTTCGGCCCGCATCTAATCTGTTGGTCCCCGCCGGAGACATGGCCGTGACCACCCGCCCCCCACTCCTGCTGTTCCCGCTGCTCCTGCTGCTCGTCGCGCCGGGAGCCCGACTGGGGGCGCAGGTGCCACTCCCGGTACCTCCACCCGGGGACTCCGCCACGGTGGCCCCCGGAGCCCAGTACCGGGCGGGCCCCTTGTATCGGGCCTTCATGGGCACCGGCTACCGCGACCTTTGGATCACCCCCGTGCGGGTGCCCGTGGCCGACTTGGACGCGCTCGGCGGGGGTCTCACGCCTGTACGCGTCGGTGGCGGAATGACCACCCGAACCCTTCACCTCGATGGCGGAGACGGCCGTCGATACGTGTTCCGTTCGGTGGACAAGGTCCCCGCCGACCTGCTCGAGGACTTCATCGGCACGCCGATCGAGGCGATCCTGCAGGACCAGATCAGCTCGTTCCATCCGTCGGGAGCGCTCGTGGTCGCGAGCCTCCTCGAAGCCGTCGGGGTGCTGCACGTCACGCCCCGCCTGGTCGTGGTTCCTGACGATCCTCGGCTGGGTCCGTTTCGCGCAGAGTTTGCGGGGATGCTGGCTCTCTACGAAGAGCGGCCCGACGATCCGCCTCCGGGCTCGACGGCGTTCGCAGGGGCCGAGGACATCGTGCAGACCGGTCGACTCTTCGAGCTCCTCGAGGAAGACCCTCGTCATCGCGTGGCCTCGCGCGAGCTCCTCCGGGCGCGCTTGGTGGACCTGCTCGTGGGCGACCGCGACCGGAGCACCAACAATCACCTCTGGGGACGCTTCGCCGACGGCGCGGGGGGCTTCCTGTGGCGGCCGATTCCCAGGGACCGGGACCAGGCGTTCGTGCGCTTCGACGGGTGGCTCAAGGGGCTCGCCCGGAACTACGAGCCTCGCCTCGTCACCTTCGGTGCGGAGTACTCCAGCATCGCCGGACTGTCGCGAAACGCGTGGGACATCGACCGCTCACTGTTGAATGACCTCACGCGCACGGATTGGCTCGCGACGGTCGACGAGGTACGACGTCTCGTCAGCGACGAGGTCATCGACCGGGCAGTCCGCGAGTTACCCGCGGGCCATTACGAGATCGTGGCGCCCGACCTCGCCGAGGCGCTGCGTGAGCGTCGCGATCGCCTCCACGAGGCTGCCGAGGAGCTCTATCGCATCGTCTTTCGGTATACCGACATCCAAGGGTCCGACTCCGCCGAGACGGTCACGGTGGAGCGAGTCGAGAACGGCTCGGTGCGAGTGACGATCACCTCCGACCCGCCCGCAGCTCGCAGGTTCGAGCGTACGTTCGTGCCGGGCGAGACACGGGAGGTTCGCCTGTACTTGTTCGGTGGCGACGACGCGGTCACGGTGACGGGAGACGCGCGGGACGAGATCCGGCTGCGGGTGAGCGGCGGAGGCGGGCGGGATCGGTTCGTCGATCGCTCGACCACGGGACCCGCCGCCAACTCCTTCTACGACGTCGGTGAAACGACCGAGGTGGTACCCGGACCGGGAACGCGCTGGTTCGAGCGCCCCGCACCGCGACCATTTTCCTGGCACGAAGAAGATCGGACCCTGGACTGGGGCCATTCGTGGGCGCCCGATCCGCGCTTCATGTACGACGGTGATCGCGGTCTCGTGCTCACTGCCGGCCTCACCTACACCCGCTACGGTTTCCTGCGGACACCTTACTCGTCCCAGGTCGGTCTGCGCGTAGGCTGGTCCTTCGGACTCGGGCAGCCGCTCGTGGACTACCGCCATTACTTCCGTGAGGTGGTGGGCGGCTCCGACCTGAGAATCCAGTTCCGCTGGTCGGGCATGGAGATCATCGACTTCTACGGTTTGGGCAACGAGTCGGTGCCGCTCGGGTCCACGGCCTTCCACCGCACGCCCCACAAGCAGATCGTGATGTCGACGATGGTCAGCTTCGGTGACGGCGAGTCACGGCAACTCAGCATCGGTCCGGTGCTGCAATACCTGTCCACGGACACGACCGGGGCCGCGAGCTATCTACGCGCAGTGCAACCGTACGGGTCGGGACGCTTCGGCCAGATCGGCCTCCAGGCGTCGTTCGAGCTCGACGGACGCGACCGGCAGGGCACACCGTCGCGCGGCTACGCGCTCGAAGGCGGCGCGACGTACTTCCCCGAGTACATGAACGTGGAGCGGGGTGAGTTCGGGGAAGCGCACGTCCAAGCCGCGGCATACGTGTCACCCCCGGGCGGCAATCCCACCCTCGCGCTCCGCGCCCAGGGCAAGAAGCTCTGGGGCACGTATCCGTTCGCGGAGGCGGCCTTCCTCGGCGGGGTGACGAGTCTCCGAGGCCTCCACGAGCAACGTTATGCCGGTGACGCGAGCCTGCTCGGGAGCGCCGAGCTGAGAGTGGACGTGGCCCGCATCCTCTTCGTCGTACCGACGGATTTCGGGCTCGTTGGCCTCGCGGACATCGGCCGGGTCTTCCTCGACGGCGAGGAGTCGAGCAAGTGGCACTCGGGCCTCGGCGGTGGCATCTGGCTGGCGCCCCTCCGGCGCAGCAGCACGGTGCAGTTCACGGTGGCCCGGGCCGAGCGCCGAACTGCCATCTACTTCGGAGTCGGCTTCGCGTTCTAGAGCGAGGCCACGAAGTCTCGGAAGGCTTCCTGGGCGCGTATGGGCTCCGCGCCCTCATCCACGGCGTAGCGGTTGGTGCCGCTCGCGTCGATGATGCGCGCCTTCCGGTTGTCGGCGAGCTGGAGGGCGAGCACGCGCTCGATCTGGCGCCGGATCTCGCCATCATAGATGGGCACAGCCACCTCCACGCGATGCGACAGGTTGCGTTTCATCCAGTCGGCCGACGCGAGATACAGACGCTCCTCGCCGTCGTGATGGAAGCGGTAGATGCGCGCGTGCTCGAGGTAGCGGTCGAGGATGCTCCGCACGCGGATCGTTTCGCTCTGGCCCTTCACGCCTGGGATCAGCCGGCAGATGCCCCGCACGATGATGTCGATCGGCACGCCCGCGCACGACGCTTCGTACAGACGGGCGATCATCTTTTCGTCTTCGAGCGAGTTCAGCTTGATGGTAATACCCGACGGCTTGCCGGCTGCCGCGCGTTCGGCCTCGTGGTCGATCAGCTGAACGAAGCCTTTTCGGAGCGAGAACGGGGCCACGAGTAGGTGCTCGGTGCGGGGCTCCGCGAACTCGCCGGCGAGGAAGCGGAACACCTGCTCGACGTCCTTCGTGATGCGTGGGTCGCAGGTGAAGACGCCGTGGTCCGTGTACACGCGAGCCGTCTTCTCGTTGAAATTGCCCGTGCTCAGGTACGCGTACGCCCTGACGTCCCCGTCCTCTCTCCTCACGACCAGCGCGATCTTGGCGTGCACCTTGAGGCCCTGCATCGAGTAGAGCGTTCTGACGCCCACGGCTTCGAGCCGCTCCGCCCAATACAGGTTGGACTCCTCGTCGAACCGCGCCTGAACCTCCATGAAGACCGTGACACGCTTGCCGGCCTGCGCCGCAGCGATGAGCGCGTTCAGTACGCTCGAGTCCCTGGCCACCCGATAGACGGTGAGCCAGACCTCCTCCACGTGCTCGTCCCGCGAGGCCTCTTCCAGGAGGCGAACGACCGAATCGAACGACTGATACGGCGTGTGGACGACATGGTCCCGGGCGCGCATGGCCTCCATCGTGGAGGGCACGCGGTCCAGCGTAGGGTGCGGCAACGCTTCCCATTTCGGATAGGACAGGTCGTCGCGGCCGAAGCGCGGGAACCCCATGTAGTCGCTGAGGTTGTGATATCGCGCTCCGAGGACCATGTCCTCCTCCTGGAGCCCCAAACGCTCGCGCAACCGGTTGAGCAGGACGAATGGCATCCGCATGTCGTATAGGAAACGGCTCGGCAGCCCGGTTTCGCGCTTCTTGAGGCTCTTGCGGATGGCCGCAACCAAGTCGCCCTCGAACTCGTCCTCGACGTAGAGCTCGGCGTCGCGCGTGAGCTTCACCGCGTACGACCGCCCGACTTCATGGTCGGGGAAGATCTCGTCCAGGTTGTAGCGGATCAGGTCGTCGAGAAACATCACCTCGTGGTCGCCGCCGTCGTACGGAAGCGTGATGAAGCGTCCGACAGAGGGCGTCGGGACCTCGATCAGCACGTACGTCGGAACCCACGACTCGTACGCGTGGTGCTCCTTCCGCCACAGCTCCACGACGAGGTAGATCATCTGGTTCTTGAGGAACGGTCGCTCCTCGTCCCCCTTGCCGAGACCCACCGGCTCGATGAAGGGGCGGATCTTCTCGTCGAATGTCGCGCGCAGGAAGTCGTGATGACGCGGGTCCACGGTCTCGTTGGCGACGCGTTGGATTCCGGCGACGGCCAGCCCGGCGAACACGCGTCCCAGGATGCTTCCGTAGCGCTCCTGCTGGTCCACGACGATACGATGGATGTCGTGCAGCAGACGGTGCGCATCGATGCCGAGCTTGGATTCGTCCGCCTTCCCGAGGCGCAGCAGGGTTCGAAGGGAGGCGACGCGTACCCGGAAGAACTCGTCGAGGTTGGACGAGAAGATGCCGCAGAAGAAGAGCCGCTCGAAGAGCGGGACGCTCGGATCGTCGGCCTCCTGCAGCACCCGGCCGCCGAACCTCAGCCAGCTCGTTTCCCGATCGAGATAGGAGAAGGACGGGGTCATGGCCGCGAAAGGTACGAGGCGCGGGCGGGATCGTATACTTTTTTCGCCATGAGCCAGCCCGCCGCTCGCACGGTCATCCTGGCCGCCGGGATGTCCCTGGCCTGGGCATGCACGCCCGCACAGGTACGGTATCAACCGGTAGGGGGGGCGGTCGGAACGACCGGACCCGTGGAAGCGACGCTGTTCCTGGTGGGCGACGCAGGGGAGGTCAACCCACACAGCACGGCCGTGCTCGAGCACCTCGGCGAGCAGGTCGCGTCGGCCTCGTCCGCGCCAGGCGTCCGGCCCGTGCTCGTCGCCTACCTCGGTGACAACCTGTACGAAGTGGGAGCAAGGGCGGGCAACGAGCAGGCCGACCTCGCGATCCTCGAGGCCCAGGCTGCTGCCCTCGGGCGCCGCGGCGGGGTGCGCGGCGTCTTCGTCCCGGGTAACCACGACTGGTCGAAGGGAGGCGCCGACGATCAGGGGCGTGCGGCCGTTCGCCTGCAGGAGGACTGGATCAGCCGTCTCGCAGCTGGACGCAACCTCGCCCTGCTCCCTGCCGACGCCTGCCCGGGTCCATCCGCGGTGGACCTGACTGCCTCGATTCGTCTGCTCTTCGTCGATACCGAATGGCTCCTGCGACAGCCCGACGACGACTGCGGTAGCCCCGACGAGTTCTACGCGAGACTCCGGCGCGACCTCGAGCAGAATCGCGGCAAGCGCATCGTGGTGATGTCTCATCATCCGCTGGCCTCGGGCGGGTCGCACGCCGGCCACATCGCGCCGTTCCAGAACGGGCCGCTCTTCTACTATCTGGTGAGAAAGAGCGGTGCCAGCGTGCAGGACCTGGCTTCGCCCCGCTACGCGGCGATGATCCGAGGGTTCGAGGCCGCGTTCGCCGCGAGCGGCTCTCGGCCTCTGCTCCATGCCGCAGGCCACGACCACACCCTGCAGGTCATCCGACTGATGGGGCCGGGTCAGCCGGTCTACCAACTCGTGAGCGGCGCCGGCTCCCGCTCGACCAACAGCCGGCGAATCGACGGCACGCGCTACGCCGCAAATGGATTCGGCTACATGCGCCTGGACTTCGACGCGGAGAGCGTCCGGTTGACTGTTTATGCGCGAGACGTCGAAGGCGGAGACGTCCGGCCGGTCTTCTCGTGCACGCTCTCGCAAGCGGCGCGCGAAGGCGAGTGTCCGGAAGCACCACGGGCGGACGAGGACCGGTGAGCCCGGCGGGTATGGTGCGTCGCACGGCCGTGGCCCTGGCGGTGGCGCTCTGCGGTGCTCTCGGCCCGCGTGAGTCGGCGGCTCAGTTCGCCGATCCGTGCGGCACCGCCTGCGCGCTCACCCTGGGCGCAACCGGGGCTGTCGCGGCGACGGGCGCCGTGGTCGCCTTCGCTCGGCTCGAGGGCGGTATCTCGACCACTTCGCAGGCGATCTGGACCGGCGCCACGAGCTCTGCCCTCGTCGTCGGGAGCGGCATGGCGCTGAGCGGCAACGGCGAGCGCCAAGAGCGTGCGGTCTACGGCGCCGCGATCGGCTCCGCGGCAGGCGCTCTCGTGGGGCTCGTCTTCGGGTCCGTGGGCGGAGCGGGGGACGGGAGCCGCCGGCTCGCCGGCACGTTGGTGGGAGCGGCGGCGGGCGTCCTTGTCGGCGGCGTGTTGGGTGCGTTGAGCCACGAGCGTGGGTACACTACAGCCGCCCCCGTCCTCTCGATCAGCGTCCCCTTCTGACCCGGCGCCGCGTCAGCGCGGCGGCTCGGCTCCCAGCTCGGCGAACTGGCCTATCGTCTTCGCGAGCTCGGGGCGTGCCCCGAGCCGCGTGAACGCGGCGTGCACCCGGCGCAGCTCCACGAGCGCGCCGTCGCGGTCCCCGATCTCGGCGAGGCGACCCGCGAGCTGCCTCCGCAGGCGACTTGCTTCGTAGACGAGCGGGATTCCTTCCATCGCCTCGGCGCCGCGCCTGAGCGCCAGGGCCCCTTTGCGCGCGTCGCCCTCGAGCCACGAGAGGACGGCCTCGCACGACTCCGCCCACGCGAGTCCCAGCGAATGCCCGACCGCCTCGGCCTCGCGGCGCATCCTCGCACCGACCTCTTTGGCGCGCGGCAGGTTGCGAGCGTGGATGGCGGCCTCTCCGATGATCGGCAACACGTGGTGGATCGCCCAGACCACGTAGCCGGTCCGGTCCGCGATCGCGAGGCCGGCCTCTGCGGTGCGCGCGGCCTCTCCCCAGTCGCCGCGTGCGAGGTGATAGGCAGCCCGGCCGATGTGGGCCGGCACCACCGTATGGACGTCGCTGAAGCCGTCCGTGCCGGCTGCGCCCTCGGCGCCGGACACCTCCCAGGCCTCACGGGTGTGCTCGTCCGCGATCTGGAAATCGCCGCGCCCTAGCCGGATGAGGGAGATCCACACGAGGAGTCGCGGCAGGATCGTGCGCGCGTCGAGAGAGCGCGCCAAGGCGATCGCGGGATCGCCGACCGCGAGCGCGTGCGTCCACTCACCGCGGGCGTACGAGTGCTCGACCTCGAGCTCGGCCGTCTCGAGCAGCAGGAGCGGCGAGCCGATCGTCTGCGCCAGCGAGCGAGCTGCCTCGATGCGCCGCCCCATCTCGGCGGTGTTGCCGATGAGACCCTCCATCGCGCCCATCGCCCATTGGCTCCAGAACTCCATGGTGGGGTCGCCGCTCGCACGCGCCAGGGGCAGGGCTCGCTCCGCGTGCGACCTCGCCTCCCGTAGCCGCCCCGTCCAGATGTGCATGCGCATGAGCGCTCCGTGCGCACGCCCGATCAGCTCGGGCCGCTCGTACTCCTCGGCGAGGTCCAGAGCACGCTTCACTGCGGCCTCCGCACCTTCTCCGCGCCCGGCCGCCTGGTAGCAGAAGCCCTGACCCAGCAACGTTCGGATCACGAGCGGAACATCCGCGGCGGCTTTCGCGGACTCGAGTGCATGCTCGAACTCCTCGATCGCCTCCTCGAATCGGCCTCCAGTCATGAACGAGAGCGCGATCTCCCGCTGGGCCTTGGCCACAGCCCGTACGGACTGCGTTTGGGCGAGTGCGAGCACGCGGCGTCCGAGCGCGACGCTGGCCTGCACGTCGCCGAGACGACGACGACCGCGAGCCAGTCCCTCCATGACCCGCGCCGAGGACTCGATCCGGGTCGTATCCGCGCGCTCGCGCGGCGGGGTCGCCTCGATACGGTCGAGCGCCTCCTGCAGGTACTCCACCGCCTCCTTGTTGGCGTAGCGGTCGAGCGCTCGATATCCCGCGGCGGCCAGATACAGGATCGCCTTCGCGCCTGCCTCCCCTGGATTCGCCTGCCCGAAGTGATAGGCCAGCTCGTCGGCGTGCTGCGTCGATTCCCCGCCGTAGTACGCCTCGAGGCGGCTCGCGACGTGACTGTGCAGTCGGCGCCGGTCAGCGAGCGAGAGCTCGCTGCGGAGCGTTTCGCGAATCAGAGGATGACGGAAGTCGTACACGAGCGTGAAGCGTTGCTCGGAGTCCACGAGAATCTGGTGGCGCGTCAGCTCGTCGAGAGCCCGAGACAACCGGTCCGCGTCGTTCTCGGAGAGTTCGAGCAGCACCTCGTACGATACCTGCGTGCCGACCACCGCGATCAGGCGCGCGGTCTCATACGCGGCCTCGGAGAGGTTTCCGATCCACGCCAGGACCTGATCGCGCAACGAGTGGGGCAGACCGAACTCCGTCTGGTCCAGTCCCCGCCAGACCCCTCCCTCTCGAGTCAGGACGCGTGCGTCGACGAGGCCGCGGAGGGTGCCGGTGACGAAGAACGGGTTGCCGCCGGTCCATTGATGAACGAGGGCCGAAAACCTCCGTGTGTCTTGCCCGTCGATGTCGAGCGCGCGCCGAATGAACTCGTCCGTCTCGGGCTCCGTGAGCGGTTGCAGATCGAATACGGTCGCCGCGTTGACGACGGCGAGCGACTGCTCCACGGCCATCAGCTCCCGCTTTCGTGCGGCATCGGTGCCCGTGTATTGCCCGATCAAGAAGATCCGCTTGTCCGAGCAATGACGGGCGACGAAATGGAAGAGCTCGATCGAGGAGCGATCGGCGAAGTCCAGGTCCTCGATGATGAGCAGGAGCGGACGATGGTCCGCGAGTCGCGAGACCAGGCTCGCGAAGTGCCAGAAGAGCCGCGCCTGTGGCTCGCCTGGCTGTCCGTCGGCTTCCTGAAGCCGCCGCGTTGCCGGCCCGAGTGAGGGAAAGAGCGAGAAGAGCGCGTCCTCTCCGCCGGGAACGAGCTCCGAGAGGACCTTCGGGTCGAGGCTCTGCAGGATCGGGAGCAGCGCGTCGGAGAACGGAGCGAAGGGAATCATCCGCTCCGCGGGATACGCGCGTCCTGAGAGCACGGTCCATCCGCGCCCCTTCGTGTACTCCGTCGCCTCTTGGCCGAGGCGAGATTTGCCCACGCCGCGAGGCCCTCGGAAGAACGCCGTGCCCCCGCGTCGCCCTTCGGTCTGCTCGAGCAGCGAGCGGAGGAGCTCCGTCTCGCGGTCGCGCCCGATCAGCGGGACCCGTCCGGGTATCGTTCCGGCGGGCTTCGAGAACGTCGTCAGCCGGGTGCGCTCGTCGAGCCGATGCCTGACCGGAGCCGGAAGCGACGTCGTACCGTCTGCGCCCCACGGAGATTCCGTTTCCGGGGTATCGACCGCCGGCGGCACCACCACTCCGTCGACGGCCAGCGCGAACGTCCGCACTGGGTCGCCCACGTTCTTGAGGCGGAACGATCCACTCGGCACGACGGCGAGCTGGGGATGGCGGCGTATGTCGTCGAAGACTTTTTCCGAGACCAGGACGCCCCCGGGGACCGCGAGCGTTTCCAGACGCGAGGCGATGTTGATGGCATCGCCGTAGGCGCCCTGCTCGTCGTAGGCGATGTCACCCACGTGGAGCCCGATCCGGAGTGGAGGCTCGCCGCCGAGGTCCCTTTGGATCGCGATCGCCGCTTCGACGGCATGGACGGAGCTCCTGAAGATGCTCAGGCTGCCGTCCCCGAAGTATTGGAGGATCTCTCCATCGTGCACCGGCACCGCGCGCTCCAGCGCGCTCCGGTGCCGCTCACGGCTCCGTAGGGCGGCGGCTTCATCGCGCTGCATCAGGGCCGTGTAGCCGGCCATGTCCGTGAACATCACGGCGGCCAACCTACGGTCGAGCCGGGCGGCGGCGGCTTCACTCATCGGCCTGAGAATGCCGATAGAGCGCCGTTTGCGCGACCCCCGCGGGTGACCGAGAAGCCAACATGGGAGGCCGTCGGTTGCCCCGGAGTCGACGTCTGCCGTGACGATTCGCGTACGTAACCTGACGTAGTGCCACCTGTCGGCGACGCCGGCAGCTTGTGCACATGAGAATCGGAAGGGTGCCCGGCTGGCTGGTCGCGGTCGCGCTCGCGGTCTGCCTGTTGTCCAGCACGGCGTGCGTCGCGGTTCTGCGGGGTGTCGTGCGGGAGGTCGCCGATAAGCACCCCGGGAGCGAGCCGCCCGGTCTCGCCGCTCGCCCGCGCGGCGTCGTCGCCGCGAGCGCGTACCAATGGGCACCTACACCTGACTGGACGCTCTACCGCTTTGGCCATCCCTTCGTGCTCACCCGCTCGCTCTTCTACGGGTCGGCGCCGGACGGCGGGCTTTGCCAGGCGGTTCCGCTCGGGATGGCGCAGGTGCTGCGCGTGCCAAATGGAGCGGAGACGACGTCGGTGGCACGCATGGGCCCCTTCGACCTGCGCTTCATGGGCGGGCTCTGGCCGATCGAGTCGACGCTCATTCGAGACCGGCAGGCGTATTCCGCCTACCTCCTCGCCTCCGGCGCACGGCTGGGCCAGGGAGGCTCCTGCGGCCCCTCGTTCTTCGTCGACCTGAGGCTCGGCGACGGTGGGGATGACCCGGTGATCGTTCTTCGGTAGCAGTCGCGTGGAGCCCGGTCCGGAGCGGGGCTCTTCGCCGAGGGCGGCCACCCTACGGGCGAGCCGGACGAGGTCGGCGGGTTGCAGATGACGACGCTCGGTCGGGCGATTTTCCCGCTTGCGCCACCGCCGCGCCTAGACGAAGGTCGGACACAGGACCCTCCCTGTCTCCAGCGGAGGTTTCGTGCGTGTCACCCATCGCCTTCGGACCCCGGCGCGCGACGTGGATCGAGGTCGACCGAGCTGACCCGGGGCTGGCGCCCACCCAGGCCATCCGAAACCTGACGCGATTCGATCTGCACTACCGGTCGCTGGTCGCCGTCCAGTTCAACTTCGCACAGTCGGGGCACCCCGGAGGCTCGGTGTCGGCCGGCCACATCATGACCGCCGTGACCCTGGCGTCCATGGACTACGACCTGGGGGATCCCAACCGAGACGACCAGGACCTGCTCTCCCTCGCGGCCGGGCACAAGGCGACCGGTTTGTACGCCCTCTGGGCCCTGCGGGACGAGGTCGCTCTGCAGGCCGCTCCCGAGCTGCTTCCGCTCAACCCGCGCCACCGCCTGCGGCTCGAGGACCTTCTCGGCTTCCGGAAGAACCCGACGCAGGACACGCCGCTCTTTCGCCGCTTCGCTTCGCAGCCGCTCGACGGACACCCGACTCCGATGACCCCCTTCGTGCGCATCGCGACCGGCCCTTCGGGCGTCGGCGTCGGCTCCTCGATCGGCCTCGCGTTCGCCGCGGCCGACGTCTTCGGACCGGATGCGCCCCGCGTGCACGTCCTCGAGGGCGAGGGCGGGCTCACCCCGGGCCGCGTCGCCGAGGCGGTCGCCGCCGCGGGTGCGGCGGGGCTGGACAACCTCTTCTTCCACGTCGACTGGAATCAGTCCTCGATCGATTCCGACCGAGTGACCCGGGAGGGTGCCGAGCCGGGAGACTACGTGCAGTGGGATCCCATGGAGTTCTTCCACATGCACGACTGGAACGTCGTTCATGTCGCGGACGGATTCGACATGGGGCAGGTACTGACGGGGCAGGCCCGCGCGCTCCAGATCCGCAACGGACAACCCACGGCCGTGGTCTATCGCACCCAGAAGGGATGGGGCTATGGCGTCGGCGGGCGGAAGTCGCACGGATCCGGACACGCGCGCGGGAGCAAGGAGTACCGCGAGGCGCTCCGCCCCCTCCTCGGCGACGATGTCGACGACCTACCGGGCGTTTCGGGCGCCGGCGACGCGGCCGCCGTCGAAGCCGCGCACTGGGCGACCCTCGAGATCCTCCGCGCCCGGATCACGAAAGAGAGTGAGATGTGCGAGGAGGGTGCGGCCAGGCTGCTCACCGCTCGTGATCGGCTGAACGGGCGCGGCAGAACGCCACGCTCCGATGCTCCACGACTCGACCTCCTCTACGAGGCTGCGTCGCTGGAAACACCGGAGTCCCTCCGCCTCGCTGCGGGAACGAAGACGCCGCTACGGGGCCAACTCGGGGCCGTTCTCGGTCACCTCAACAGAGCCTCCGGCGGGGCGATCCTCTTGGGGGCCGCAGACCTCCTCGAGTCGACGTCGATTTCCGGCGGCGGCGAAGGTTTCCGGCCCGGGTATTACCACCGGCGGGACAACCCCACGAGCCGAACGCTGTCGCTCGGAGGAATCTGCGAGGACGGCCTCGCGTGCGTTCTGTCGGGCGTATCGGGATTCGGAAGGCACTGCGGTGTGGGTGCTTCGTACGGCGCCTTCATTGCTCCCCTGGGGCACATCCCGGCCCGGGTGCACGCGATCAGCCAGCAGATGAAGCAGGAAGTGGCGCCAGGCCGCTACGCACCTCTCGTGCTCATCTGCGGACACGCCGGTCTCAAGACGGGAGAGGATGGTCCCACCCATGCGGACCCTCAAGCGCTCCAGCTCCATCTGGAGAACTACGCGGGTGACACGGCGATCACGCTGACCCCGTGGGAGCCTCAGGAGGTCTGGCCGCTCCTCGCGGCGGCCTTCAGGGCCGAACCCGCCGTGATCCTTCCGTTCGTGACTCGGCCGGCGGAGCTCGTGCTCGATCGAGCCTCACGGGGCCTCGCACCCGCGACGGCTGCCGCGGGCGGGGTCTACCGACTCCGTGCTGCCGACGTTGGGCCCCGGGACGGAACGCTGGTCCTGCAGGGGTCGGGCGTGACGTACGCATTCGTTCAGTCGGCCCTCCCCCGGCTCCTCGACGAGGGGCTGAACCTCGAGATCGTCTATGTCGCGAGCGTCGAGCTCTTCGACCGGAGGCCCCGTGCCGAGAGAGAAAGAGAGTTTCCCGAGGTCCTGTGGCAGGAGGCGATGGGGATCACCGACTTCACCCTCCCGACCTTGTATCGGTGGGTCCGGTCCGACCTGGGTAGGGCGCATAGCCTGCATCCGTTCAGGAAGGGCCACTATCTCGGCAGCGGCACGGGAGAGCAGGTGATGAAGGAGGCGGGACTCGACGCGGATGCGCAGGTCGCCGGCGTCCGGGCCTACGTCGACGCGCTCCGACGGGCGCGCGGGACGCGATGAATGAGATGTGCCCGGGATTTTCCCTACCCGCGCGAGGGAGTTCCACCGACATCCCACCGTAGCGAGGCGCGCCACAATGGAAACCCACCCTCTAGCCTGAGCCGACCATGAGAATCCTGGGAACGAGCAGCGCCATGCTGCTCCTGTCGCTCGCAGCCTGTCAGGAAGTCCCGACCGAACCCGACGGGACGATCCTCGCGGTAGCGCACACCGACCTCGTCGATGCGGCGCTGGTGATGAACGGCGAGCCTGTCGTGCGACGCATCGAGGCGGTCACGCACGCCGTGCTCGCCGTGAACGAGCAGGTCGGGCGGGTGATCATCGCCTGGCCGCCGAACCCTTGCACGGAGATC
Organism: uncultured Gemmatimonas sp.; assembly: GCA_964490285.1. Classification (GTDB taxonomy): domain Bacteria; phylum Gemmatimonadota; class Gemmatimonadetes; order Longimicrobiales; family Gaopeijiaceae; genus UBA2982. Next base: position 55,327 of record CAZBCN010000008.1, read on the forward strand.
GGCCCGGCCTGCGATGCGGCCTTCGCCGCGAACGTTGCGTACTCGGCGCTCGGTCAGAGCGTGGCCGACGTCTGCGCCGGGGGCCCACCCTCCGGACCCGCCCTGGATCCGGGCCGCGGCGGTGCTGCGGGTGGGAGCGACGCCGGCCTCGCGGGACGCCTGGTCGCGGTCGCGTCCGCGATGGCGGGCGCGGTGAGTCGGTTCTCCGGGATCTACGTGCCCAGCCCGGGCCCCCCCGATTTGCCCTGGGTGCCCGATCCCGGTCCGCCCGAGGCGCCGGTCGCGCAGGCGCTCAACGCGCTCTCCGCGGTGGTCTACGAGGGCGGGGCGTCGCTCACGGGCTGGTTGGGCGGCGCGTTCGACTACCTCCCGAATCCGTGCGTGGTGGGCTAGCGCGGCCGAACGCACGGCGTCGCCCGGGAGGCACGCACGAGGGACCGGCCTTGCCCGTCGCCGCGGATGCCGGGAAGATGTCCTTCTGTTGCCGCCATACAGGAGGCGAATGCTGAAGTCCTCGATCGCCCGCTTCGGTGCCTTCGCACTCGCCATGGGCGCCATCGGCTGCGCGGAGTCGGTCGAGCGCGACCGCGTGCTGATCCTCGTCGTCGACGGGCTCCGGCCCGACTACGTGACCGAGGAGCTGATGCCCCGGCTGAACGCCCTCGCGCGCGAGGGCGTTCGGGGCCTCGCCCACCACGCGGTCTTCCCGACGGTAACCCGCGTGAACGGACCCTCCATCTTCAGCGGGAGGTTGCCGGACGGGCATGGACTCCTCGGCAACTCGGTGTATCTGCCGGAGGTCGAGCCTTCGCGCACGCTCAACGCGTCGGTCGCGGCGGACCTTCGGTTGATCGACGAAGCGACGAGCGGCACGCTGCTCACGGCGCCCTCGTTGGGTGAAGCGCTGACGGAGCGGGGCCTCACGTACTTCGCTGCGTCGTCGGGGTCGAGCGGCTCGGGCCTGCTCATGAATCACACCGGCGCCGGGGCCGGCCTCGTCCACTACGAGTTCGCTCTTCCCGACTCGCTCACGACCGCCGTGGCGGAGGTGGTCGGACCACCCCCCGAGATTCCCGAGGGATCGAACGCCGTGCCACGCGCGGCGTGGGCCATAGACGTCCTCCTGCGCGTCGGCGTCGACCGCGCGGATGCGGACGTTCTCGCCCTCTGGCTCACCGAACCGGACGGCATCGCGCACTCCGAAGGCATCGGCTCGCCGCCCATGCTCGAGGCACTCGGCCAGCTGGACGCGGAGATCGGCCGTCTGCTCGACGGACTCGCCGAGCGCGGGCTGCTCGAGCACACCAACATCCTGGTGACCTCCGACCACGGATTCTCGACGCACAACGGCGAGGTGTCCGTCAGCCGGCTCCTCGTGGACGCCGGCTTCAAGGCGTCCGCGCAGTCGACCGACGTCGTCGTCGCCGGGGACGCGATCCACGTCCGCGAGGGTGGGCAAGCCCGCGTGGACGCGATCGTGCGGCTCCTCCACCGGACGGACTGGATCGGCCCGGTGTTCACGCGCGGAACCGAGCCGGATGCCACGCTCGGGGCGTACGCGGGCACAGTATCCTTCCAGGCGATCGGGTGGGACCACCCGCGCTCCGCCGACATCCTGACGAGTGCCGGCTGGAGCGACACGGAGAACGAGTACGGGTGGCGCGGCGAGGTGCTCACGACGGGCACGGCGGGCCACGGGAGCTCGAGCCCGTGGGACGTGCGCGCCACGTTCATCGCCGCCGGGCCGGACATCAAGCGCAACGTGGTGTCGCCCGTGTCCACCGGGAACATCGACATTTTCCCGACGACGCTCGCGCTGCTCGGTCAGCCCGTGCCGTCGGGCCTCGACGGCCGCGTGCTCTCGGAAGTGTTCGTCACCGGACCCCAGCCGGGTGAGGTCGTGTTCGAGCAGGACCCCATCAGCACGTCGGTCGAGCTCGGCGACAGGGTCTACGAGCTCACCGTGCACCGCACCCGCATCGGCCCGACGGTCTACTTCGATGGCACGGACGTGACGCGCCGCCCTCGGGAGCCCTAGTCGCTCGCCCCGGCTGCCCTCGAAGCGATCGGGAGGGCGGCGGCCGCGACTACCTCACCGGTAGGGGTCGTTCCGGGCGAGATACTTCTCCACGTAGTCCGTCACACCCTCCTCGACCGATCGAAACGGGCGATCGTAGCCCGCGGCGCGGAGCCGACCCATCTCGGCTTGGGTGAAGTACTGGTAGGAGTCACGCAGCTCGACGGGTGTATCGATCCAGTTCACCCGCAGCTCGCGACCTACGGCCGCGTATAGCGCGCTCGAAAGCTCGAGCCACGTCTGCGCTCGGCCGGTGCCGAGGTTGAACAAGCCACTGACCGGACTGTGCTCCATGAGCCAGAGCACCACGTCGACGCAGTCCTCGACGAAGACGAAGTCCCGCCGCTGACCCCCGTCGGGGAAGTCGGGCCTGTGAGAGCGGAACAGCGTGACGGGCTCGCCTCTTGCCGCCGCCGCGTGGTTCTTGGCGACGACACTGCGCATGTCGCCTTTGTGGTACTCGTTGGGACCGTAGACGTTGAAGAACCTGAGCCCGACCCACTGAGGGGGCGTCCGCTCGGACCCGGCCACCTGTCGTGCGACCCACCGATCGAACGCGAGCTTGCTCCACCCGTAGGCGTTCTGCGGCAGCAGCTTGGCCAGCCCACCCACCGACCCGTCGTCGTCGTATCCCATGGCGCCGTCGCCGTAGGTGGCGGCCGAGGAAGCATAGATGAGCGGCACGTCGTGACGCGCGCACCATCGCCACACGCGTTGGGAAAGGCGGAAGTTGTTCTCCAAGAGTGCGTCGACGTCGGTCTCCGTCGTCGCGGAGATGGCGCCCATGTGGATCACGAACGCGATGTCTCGGGCCCGGCGCTCGAGAAGCTCGTCCAGGTCGCGCGGGCCGACGATCTCGTCGAGATGACGCCGGCGAAGGTTCTTCCACTTTTCGCCGGAGCCCACGTGATCGACGACGGCCACGGGCCCGATCCCTGCCTCCTCCAGGCCCGCGACGATGTTCGAGCCGATGAAGCCTGCTCCACCCGTGACGACGATCATGATCCTGGGGTCGGTGGTGGTAGGTGTTTCGCGAGCGGATAGGAGTCCGATCGCGGCGCCGGGGCAAGGGGCCGTGTCGCGAACGGGCGACCCCTCGAGGCACGGGAACTCGAGCCAGGGTTATTACGGATCCGAACGGGGGAGATACCCCTGATTGTGGAGTCTGCCGCTCGGGGCCATCGTTTGCCCCCATGGTCATGGATCCCTCCCGCCCATTCCGGGCGCATATCCGGCACCGTCGGCTGAGACGGACCGCTCCGTTGAGGGCGCTCGCGCGCGAGCATTCCGTGTCACCCGATCGGCTGGTGCTGCCGCTCTTCGTGAGCGAGGTCGATGCGATCGCGCGTGAGGTTCCTTCGATGCCGGGTGTGCATCGCTGGCCTGTGAGCGGCGTCGCCCAGGCCGCCGCGAAGGCCGAGGCCGCGGGTCTGGCGGGCGTCCTCCTCTTCGGGATCCCTGCGCATAAAGACCCACTCGGCTCGGAGGCGTCGACCGACGCGGGCGTCGTCCAGCGCGCGCTGGCGGAGCTCAGGGCATCGGGTTACGGCGGCGCCATCATCACCGATGTGTGCCTGTGTGAGTACACCGACCACGGTCACTGCGGGATCCTCGACTCCGACGGCTCCGTCCTCAACGACGTGTCGCTCCAGCGGCTGGCCGAGATCGCGGTCTCGCATGCTCGGGCAGGGGCGGACATCGTGGCGCCGTCCGCGATGATGGACGGCCAGGTCGGGGCGATCCGTGAGGCGCTGGATGGTGCCGGCTTCCAGGACGTCGCCATCATGGCGTACTCCGCCAAGTACGCGTCGGCCTATTACGGCCCCTTCCGCGACGCCGCGGACGGTGCGCCTCGGTTCGGGGACCGTCGGAGCCATCAAGCGGATCCTGCCAATGCTCGCGACGCGATGCGCGAGCACGCTGCGGACGTGGACGAAGGCGCCGACGTGCTGATGGTGAAGCCCGGGTTGGCGTACCTCGACGTCGTGCGACGTACGCGTGAGGCGTTTCCCTACCACCCACTCGCGGCCTACAACGTGAGTGGTGAGTACTCCATGGTGAAGGCCGCTGCCGAGCGGGGGTGGCTCGACGAGCGTGCGGTCGTGCTCGAGACGCTGCTCGCCTTCAGGCGAGCCGGAGCCGACCTCGTCATCACATACCACGCGCTCGATGCGGCCCGGTGGCTGACCGGTTCCGACGCGCACTCCCTCCCTTGATTCCAATCGCCCAATCGTCATGACCGACACCGAAGCCCCGATCCTCGGACATTTCGCATCCTACCGGCTCGCGCCGGCCTTTTGGACGCTCCCTCCCGCCGAACGGAAAGCCAGGGCACGGGCCTGGTTCGAAGGAATCAGCTCCGCTGCGGAGGCCGCACAGCTCTATCTAACCGGCGGAATCGAGTCGGCCGGCGATGTCCTGGTGTGGAGCACGGTGACCGTGTCCGACACGTCGGTGCCTGGGCGCTTCTTCAAGGCGCGGGCTGCGGCGGAGAGCCCGCATCGCGACATCGTCGAGCTTGGGCATGTGCTCTGGGGAATGACGCGCCCCTCCGACTACAGCAAGGCGAAATCGGCCCAGGAGATCGACTCGTTCGCGCCGACGCGCTCGCCCTACCTCGTCATGTACCCGTTCACCAAGACCGCCGACTGGTACCTGCTGGGTCGGGACACACGCCAGGGGATGATGAACGAGCACATCCGGATCGGGAAGCAATTCCAGGACATCAAGCAGCTGCTGCTGTACTCGTTCGGTCTGCAGGATCAGGAGTTCGTGGTCGTGTACGAGACCGACGACCTCTCTCTCTTCTCGCGACTGGTCTACGATTTGCGAGACACGGAGGCCCGACGCTACACGAAGGCGGACACACCACTGCACACGGGCGTGCTCGTGGCCGCGGACGAATGGCTCGAGAGCCTGGCCTAGCAGGGGTCGGCGACGTGCCCGAGGTCTTCGTACTCGGCACCAGCCACGCCGTGGCTCCCGCCTCGGTGCGCGAACGCCTACACGTACCGCTCGACGACGTACATGCCGCGCTCGCTCCGCTGCTGGAAGACGGCGGCGGCCTGCTGGAGGCCGTTCCGCTTTCCACCTGTGCGCGACTCGAGATCTACGCCATCGCGGTCGATGCATCGGTAGCCGCACAGAGGGTGCTTGGCATACTCGCGGAACGTGTCGGCGCCTCGGAGCGCGACATGCACGACCACGTCTACGTGCTTCGAGGCCCGACCGCGGCGCGCCATCTCTTTCGCGTGGCAGCCGGGCTGGACTCGGTGGTTCACGGCGAGGCGCAGATCCTGGGCCAGGTCAGGGATGCCGCCCACCATCCGCTCGCGGTGGCCCGAAAGGGCCCCGTCCTGCATCGCCTGTTCGAGCTTTCGCTCGCCGCTGGGAAGAGAGTCCGGACGGAGACGGGCATCGGACGTGGTCATGCGTCAGTCGCCGCCGCGGCCATCGAGATGGTCAGGAGGGAGATCGGCTCGCTCGAGGGGCTCTCGGCGCTCGTGCTCGGGGCCGGAGACACGGGTTCGTTGGCGGCGCGGCTGCTCGCCAAGGCGGGCGTCCGCCGGCTGGTGATCGCCAACAGGACGGTCGACACCGCCCGTAAGATCGCGGAGGCGCTCGGCGGTGAGGGAGTCGGTCTCGACGATCTAACCGCGCGCGTCCTGGACGCGGACCTCGTGGTCGGGGCGGCTACCGCGAGCGAGCCCCTCGTCACTCCGAGCATGCTCGCCGCCGCCCCGGTGCGCCCGCATCGGTCGCGTCACTTCCTCGACCTGGCTCACCCCAGGAACTTCGATCCCGCCCTGGCCGAGGTATCCGGCGTCCGGCTCCACGACCTCGATCGTGTGTTTGCGCGCGTCGAAGCGGTGCGGGCGACCCGCGTGGGAGAGCTCGCGCGGGCCGAAGCGATGGTTCGTGAGCAGGCCGACCGATTCGAGTCGTGGGTCCGGTCGCGCCGAAGCGTCGCGCTCGTGCGCGCCGTGCGCGAGCACGTGCTTGCCGTCGCGAGCACGGAAGCCGAAGAGTTCGCGCAGGGCCGACCGGATGCCGAGAAGGAGCGCTTCCAGCGATTCGCCCGCTCGCTCGCGCGCACGCTGCTCCATCCCGCCACGGTGACGCTTCGGCAGGTCGATCCCGCGAGCCCGGAGGGTCGTGTTCTGCTCGAGTGCGCGCCCACGCTCTTCGGCGTCGACAAGACCTCCGAGGACGATCCCGACGCGCCTCCCGCCTAACGGTATGGCGACGATACGCGTGGGAACGCGCGGCTCCCGCCTGGCGCTCGCACAGGCCGGGTGGGTCGCAGACCGCCTCCGCGAGGTGGACCCCTCGACCCACGTCGAGGTCCAGGTCATCCGCACTTCCGGCGACTTGATCAAGGACGTCCCGCTGGGACCCCAACACGGCCAGTCCTTCTTCACCAAGGAGATCGAGGACGCGCTGTCCGACGGCCGCGTGGACGTGGCGGTCCACTCCTGCAAGGATCTCGCGACCCGGCTGCCGCCCGGGCTCTCGATCGGGGCCTTGCCCCCGAGGGAGGATCCGCGCGACGTACTGGTCGCGCGCGTCGCGCGCTTGAGCGACCTGGCCGCCGGAGCAACGGTCGGGACGTCGAGCATCCGCCGGAAGCGGTTCCTCGCCCGGATCCGTCCCGACCTGTCGCTGTGCGACCAGCGGGGCAACGTGCCGACGCGCGTACAGGCTCTCGACGACGGCCGGCTCGACGCCGTCGTGCTCGCTGCCGCCGGTCTCATCCGGCTCGGCTTGGGTGACCGCATCACGGAGTACCTGGAGCCCGAGGTGATGCTTCCGGCCGCGGGGCAGGGCGCGCTCGCGCTCCAGGTTCGGGAGGCCGACGTCCATATCCGCGGGGTGGTCAGCCGTCTCGACCATGCGCCGACCCGCGCGGCCGTCGAGGCCGAGCGGGCGTGTCTCCGGCGGCTCGAGGCCGGCTGTCAGGCGCCGGTCGGCGCGCTCGGCCATGTGGCCGGGTCCGAGATCGTCCTGGATGCCGCCGTCGTGTCGACCACCGGCGTGGCCCGCACCCGCGTGTCCGGGCCGGCCGAAGCGTCCGAGGCCGTGGGCAGGGACGCGGCCGAGGAGCTCCTGCGCCAGCTCGGGCTGGCGTCGCTCCGTGAGGCTGACTGGGCCGGATCGCCGCCCCGCGGGCCGGGAAGGCGCTCATGAAGGACCTCGAAGGCTTCGTCGTGGCGACCACGCGCGACGGCGATCCCGACGACCCCTTGGCGGAGCTTCTCCGCGACGAGGGCGCCGTCGTGGTCGATTGGCCGACCCTCGGGTTCGAGGGACCCGCCGATCGCGGCCCGCTGCAGCGCGCGCTCGGCGCCCTCGAGAGCTACGACTGGATCGCGTTCACGAGCGCCCGCGCCGTCGATGCCGTGTTGGCGTCACGCGCGCGCTGCCCCGACGCGCTGCGGGTGGCCGCGGTGGGTCCGGCCACGAAGCGCGCGCTGGAGGCGGGGGGTTGGCGGGCGGACGTGACGGGGGCGGGTGGAGCCCTGGCCCTCGTGAGGGGGTGGGCGGGTGCGTACGATCTCGCCGGCGCGCGCGTGCTCTTCCCAGCGGGGTCCCTGGCGGAAGCCACCCTCGAGCAGGAGCTGAGCGAGCGCGGAGCGCGCGTCGAGCGGGTCGAAGCATATCGGACCCGGCCCGCTCCTCCGGATGCGCACAGGGTGCGTGCCGACCTGGAGCGCGGCGTGGACGTAGTCACCTTCGCGAGCCCTTCGAGCGTACGTGCGCTTGCCGCTTGCCTCGATGCCGTCTGGCCCGTGGCGCTCGGCGAGTGCGGCTTCGCCGCGATCGGTCCGACGACGCGCGCCGCTCTGATCGATGCGGGTGTGCCACCAGGGCTGGTGACGTCGGCCCCTTCGCCCGGGTTGGACGGACTGGTGCGTGCCGCGGTGGAGGCCGCTCGGCGAGGCAGGGCACGGGCGGCCGAGTGGGCTCCGGGAGATTCCAGCGTAGAACGGGGGAGGACGCGGTGACCTCGTCGACTCGTCGCAGCCAGGAACTGATCGAGCGAGCGCAGCGTGTCATTCCAGGAGGGGTCAACAGCCCCGTGCGCGCCTTCAAGGGGGTGGGCGGGGTTCCGCGGTTCGTACGCTCGGCGGCGGGCGCGTACCTACAGGATGCCGACGGAAACCGTCTCCTGGATTTCGTCGGCTCGTGGGGCGTGATGATCCTGGGGCATGCGCATCCCGCGGTCGGGCGAGCCGTCGCCGAGGCGCTCGAGCGGGGCACTTCGTTCGGGACGCCGACCGAGGGCGAGGTCGAGCTCGCGGAAGCCATCGTATCCATGGTCCCCGGCGTCGAAGTGGTCCGCCTGGTATGCTCGGGGACGGAGGCGACCATGAGCGCCGTCCGACTCGCGCGCGCAGCCACTGGGCGTGATCGCGTGGTCAAGTTCCGCGGCGGATATCATGGCCACGCCGACGCGTTCCTCGTCGAAGCGGGCTCGGGCGCGGCGACCCTGGGCGTGCCGTCGAGCCCCGGCGTGCCGGCCGGGACCGCGGCCGACACGTTGGTGGCCGAATTCAACGACCTGGACGCTGTTCGCCGGCTCTTCGATGCCCACCCGGCCCAGGTCGCGGCGGTGGTGGTCGAGCCCGTCGCCGGCAACATGGGCGTCGTGCCACCGGCCTCGGGATTCCTCGAGGGCCTGCGGACGCTGTGCAGCGAGCGCGGCGCGCTCTTGGTCTTCGACGAGGTCATGACGGGCTTCCGCGTCGCGCGGGGGGGCGCGCAGGAGCGCTACGGCGTCACTCCGGACCTCACGACGCTCGGCAAGGTCATCGGTGGGGGGCTCCCGGTCGGTGCCTACGGGGGCCGGGCGGATCTGATGCGTAGGATCGCGCCGGAGGGGCCGGTCTATCAGGCCGGCACGCTGTCGGGGAACCCACTGGCGGTAGCGGCCGGGCTCGCGACGCTGCGTATCCTCCAGAACGAGCCTGACGTCTATGAGCACCTGGAGCGGCTCGGTCGCATCCTAGACGAGGGGCTCGGCGAGGTGAGCCGGCGCACGGGCCTCGGCATGGTCTGGAATCGTGTGGGAGCCATGGGGTCCCTCTTCTTCACCGACGAGCCGGTCGTCGACTGGCAGTCGGTCTCGCAGTCGTCGCGAGAGCGCTTCAACGCGCTCTTCCACGGGCTTCTCGAACGCGGCATCCACCTGCCGCCGAGCGCCTACGAGGCGTGGTTCTGGTCGCGTGCACACACGACCGAGGACATGCAACGCACCGTCGAGGCCGTGGGCGAGGTGCTCGGCGCCTGGGAGGCCACGGGTGCCTGAGGGGCGGACGCTCTTCGAGAGGGCCTGCCGCGGCGAGCGGGGGGAGCGCGTGCCCGTTTGGGTGATGCGTCAGGCTGGGCGGTACCTGCCGGAGTACCGGGCGCTGCGAGAGAAGGTCGACTTTCTCACCGCGACCAAGACGCCTGAGGTGGCTGCGCAGATCACGCTGCAGCCCATGGCGCGCTATCCCCTCGACGCGGCGATCCTCTTCGCCGACATCATGACGCCGCTGGAGGGCATGGGCGCCTCGATCGAGTTCACGCCTGGTCCCGTGATCGCCGAGCCGGTTCGTTCGCCCGCCCAGGCGGCGGCGCTCCGGCCGCTCGATCCCGAACGCGACGTCCCGTACGTGACCGACGCGATACGCATCGTACGCTCCGAGCTGTCGGCCGACCGAGCCCTGATCGCCTTTGCCGGAGCTCCGTTCACGCTCTTCTGCTATCTGGTGCAAGGCGGTGGATCCAAGGACTTCATGGAGGCGAGGGCGTTCCTGAGGGCGGAGCCCGTGGCCTCGGCGACGTTGCTGGACCTCCTAGGCGACTCGATGGCGCGTTACCTCGTCGCGCAGGCTCGGGGTGGCGCGGATGCGCTCATGCTCTTCGACTCATGGGTCGGCCTGCTCGCTCCGGACACGTACCGTCGCCTCGTCCTGCCGGTGCTCCAGCGCACGGTCGAGAGCGTCCGGGCGGAAGTGGACCGCCCGATCATCTACTTCGCGAACGGAGGCAGCACCTTGCTCGAGAGCTCGGGCGAAGTCGGGGCGGACGTGCTCGGCATCGACTGGACCTTGCCGCTGTCGCAGGCATGCGAGCGACTCGGGCCAGGCGCGGTCCTTCAGGGGAACCTCGACCCCGCCGCGCTCTTCGGGGCGCGGGAGGAGCTGGGCGTCGAGATCGACAGCGTGCTCGCCGAGGGTTCTGGACTGGCGGCGCACATCTTCAACCTCGGACACGGAATCCACCGGCACACGGATCCGGATCGCGTCGCGTTCCTGGTCGACCGGGTCCACTCGTCCTCGGCGAGAGAAGGCGCATGACGCCGCCGAGGGAGCGCGTGGGCATTCTCGTCATCAACTTCGGCGAGCCGGCCGAACCCAACATCGAGGTGATCGAGCCCTTCCTGGAGAGGATCTTCCTCCTGAACGCGGGGCTCGAGCCCACCGAGTCGGCGCGGGAGCGCGCGCGGCAGCTCGCCCGGGACCGAGCGCCGGGCCTGATCGACGAGTATCGGGCGATCGGGGGCTCGCCGCTCAACGCTCAAGCGGACGCGCAGGCCGCGGCGCTCGATACGCTGCTGCGGTCGCGAGGCTGGGACGTACGCACGTACTCTGCCTTCCAGTTCACGGCGCCTCTCGTGGAGGACAAGGTGCGCGAGGCCGCCGCAGACGGCGTGGACGTGCTGGTGGCCCTGCCCATCTATCCCTTGTGTGGGCAGTCGACGACGGTCGCCGCGCTGGACTCCGTGCGCGCCGCGATGGGCGCGATCGACTGGCAGCCCCGCTTCGTGGGGGTCGCGGGATGGCACCACCACCCGGCCTACACGGCCTTTCGCGCTGCCCACGTGCGGGAGTTCGCCTCGAGCAGGGGAATCGATCCGAGCGACGCCGACACCGTTCTCTACTTCTCCGCTCACGGCACGCCCCTCAAGTACCTGGACGAGGGCAACCGCTACGACCGGTATGTGGAGGAGCACACGCGTGAGATCTCCAGGGAGGTAGGGGCCCGCAAGCACGTCGTCGGCTTCCAGAACCACACGAATCGGCGCATCCAGTGGACGCAGCCGGGCAACGAGGATCTGCTCCCGGCCGTGTCCGAGTCTCGGTTGATCGTCGTGCCGATCTCGTTCATGCACGAGCAGTCGGAAACGTTGGCCGAGCTCGACCGTGGGCTGGCGGGGCTGGCCCACTCGCTCGGCAAGGAGTTCCATCGCGTTCCGGTCCCGCACGATGATCCGCGCTTCGCGCACTTCCTGGCGGACCTGATCGAGCCGCTCGCGTCGGACTCACGGTCGGGCTCGATGGGGCACTGCCGCTGCGCCTCCGGGGCGGGAATCTGGTGCACGAACGCACGCCGCGACTTACCACCGAGTCCCTACGCCAGCCCCGCTCCGTGATGCCGTGATCGCCGTCGTCGGAGCGGGAGTCACTGGCCTGGCGGTAGCATGGGAGGCGGGGCAGAGGGGTGCCGACTGCATCGTGTTGGAGGCCGCGGAGCGGCCAGGAGGCGTCATCCGCAGCGAAGTGGTCGAGGGGCGCGTGGTCGAATGGGGGCCGCAGCGCGCCCGCGCCACGCCGGCCTTCCAGCGTCTGGTCCAAGCACTCGGACTCGACTCGGAGGTGCTCACGGCCCCCGCGGGCCTCGAACTCTTCGTTCATCGGCGAGGCGCGCTCGCACGGGTGCCGTTTTCGGTTCGCTCGTTCCTCCGTTCCGATGTGGTGAGCACCGCGGCCAAGGTGCGTCTGTTGCTCGAGCCGTTGACCGGTGGGGCCGACCCTTCGGAGCGCGTCGCGTCGTATTTCCGGAGGAAGGTCGGCGACGAAATCTATCGGACGCTCGTGGCGCCGCTGTACGGCGGACTCTACGCGTCGGACCCTGCGGACATGGAGGTCGGGACCGCACTGGGCCCGCTCCTCGTCGAGCTCGGCGTGGAGCGGAGCCTCTTGGTCGCGCTCGCCCGGCGAAGCGGGAAGGGCGCACCCGCGGCGGCCTGTTCCTTCCGGGCCGGGATGCAGACCCTGACGGACGCCCTCGCAGCCGCGCTCGGCGATCGACTTCGCCTGTCCGCCACCGTGACGCACATCGATCGGGGGCGGGCGGGTTGGCGGCTGCACCTCCATGGTCGTGACGAGATCGTCGAGGCCGAGCGTGTCGTGGTCACCGTGCCGGCGCCGGTAGCTGGGCGTGTGCTCGAGCGGGTCGCCCCCGCGGAAGCGGCGGCCATGTGCGCGCTCCGTTACAACCCGCTCGCCATTGTACAGCTCGAGGCTGACACCGAGCTGCGCGGGCTCGGGTTCCAGGTGGCGTTCGCGCCGACGCCGGGTCTGCTGCGCGGGGTGACGTTCAACGCCTCGCTCTTCGGACGGGAGAACCTCTACACGGCGTTCCTGGGAGGCGCGCTGCGCCCGGAGGTTGCAGAAATGCCCGACGACGTTCTCGCCGCATCGGCCGTCAGTGAGTTCCGGCAGACCACCGGGTACGAGGCTCGTCCCCTCGCGGTTGCCAAGACGTGGATGCCGGCCTGGGACGTGACATGGCAGGGCCTGCGAAACATCTCCCTTCCGGCGGGCCTGCATCTCGCCGGCGGATGGTGGTCTCGACCCGGGCTCCCCGGACGATTCGCGGAAGCCCGCAGGGTGGCCGAGAGGGTGAGCTGACCCCCGAATGGGCTCGCGCTCCACGGGGCGAAAGGCGGGCTTCAGTGGATGCTGAAGTCGGTGGGAAACGCGGTCTCGCTGGTCCCCGGGCGCAGCGCACGGGATATTGGCGCCTTCGCAGAGAGGCATCCGATCGACATTCCCCTTCCACAGGCCACGGCCCCGATGCCTGCGGCTTCTCGATGGAGACGTCCATGACCGACCCACAGACTCGTGTGGCGCAGCGCCGTCGTACGATGCGCGCTCGGCACGCCCGCGGAGGCGCGGTGTGCGTGTCTTCTCTTGCGCTGATCACTCTCGCATTCGGGTGCGGAGAGGGCGCCGACTCGGAGGTCGCGGCCCCGTCCGACACGATCGCCTTTCGGGAGTTCAGCGTGGCGCCGTCGCTCGCGCGTTCCGGCGGGTCCACCCAGCCGGGCTCCGAGGAGTACGGCGCCCTGAGCTTCTTCGTGGAGAAGGTCCGCACCAAGACCGGCGCGCTCGAGCCGGCGAGAGGGGTGGCGTTCGTCGGCTCCGTCGGCACCGCACCGCTGGCGGACGTCGCAGGCAACGTCACCCAGGCGGTCTACGTGGCGGGCGGATCGCTCAACGGAACCTGGGGCTTCGTGTACAACTCCGTGCCGTTCGGGCCGTCGTTCGACCAGATGCTTTCCTTCCTCTACGACGGCGGCGGCGTGGACCTCGTCAACCGCATCTACGCCGAGCGCGGTCTCGACCTAGTGGCGTTCCCGGTTGTCGGGAGTCCCCCGCAGATGTCGGGCTACTTCAGCAGGCCGGTCGGGATTCCCGCTTGCCCCGACGGAGACCTTGGCTGCGGCCAGGACCGCGAAGGCATCGGGCTGGCGGGATTGTGCACCGAACCCTGGACGCTCAGGTATCTGCCGCCCGCCGAAACCATCGTCGACCGTGCGTGCGACGAGCTCGCCTCACGGCAGCAGTTGAGCTTCGTCCAGGCGGTGCCGGGTGGCTCCGACCTGCTCCGGGCGGTGCAGCTCGGTGACATCACCGGACTCGAGTTCGCCACGGTTCTCGACGACATCGATGCCAGCAAGGGGGGCCTCTTCCTGAACCCCGGCGCGTCCGCTGGGAGCGACGGCCGCAACGCGGGCGAGGTCGGGCTGCGGTTCGCGCACTATCCGGGATGGCACCAACCGTTCTACCTGGGCTGGCTGATCATGAACCGGACCCAGGTGTGGGAGGCGCTGGTTCCCGAACAGCGGCTCGCGATCGAGGAAGCGGCACGGGAGTCGGTTGCCGAGAGCTTCGCCGCGAGCAGCAGCGTCCAGTGCGACTACTTGGGGCGGATCCTCGGGGTGAACGATGGCCGCAGCCAGCGCGCGGGCGATGGCCAGGAGATCCCGGGCACGAGTGCGGACGTCGTTCTGACGCGCTGGCGGTCCGAAGATCTCGAGGCCCTGCGGAGCTCGACGCTCCGATTCCTGGAGAGTCTCCGGGGAGCCGATTCGCCGACGGCGGACCAGGCGGACTACGCGAGGATCATGACCGCTCTGCTCGAGCACCTCGGCCATGCGTCGGTCGAAGGGATGCTCGCCGCCTGGGACGAGGCGCCGCTGCTCTGGCCGGAGCGCTGCGGACGCTAGGAATCGCCGTCGGTCAGGCATGACTCGATCCATTCGCGCGCACGAGCCGCAGTCGCTATAGTCGCCGGTCCCGCCCCTGCCAAAACCCGCTCCATGACTGAACAATCCACCGCTACGCGTGCGGTCGTCGACTTCATTTGCCGCTCGCGCTTCAGCGAGTTTCCGGCCGAAGCAGTCGCGATCGCCAAGCGCTGTATCATCGACGGCCTCGGCGTATTGCTTGCGGGCTCCACGCAGGATGCCGGCCGCATCCTCCGCGACCACGTGCGCGGCGGCGATCGGCGGACGGATGCCACGGTGTTCGGACCCGACCCGTTCAGGACGGGCGTTGCGTCAGCCGCACTGGTCAACGGCACCGCGGGCCACGCCCTCGATTGGGACGACACGCAGCTCGCGACGAGCGCCGATCGCATTTTCGGTCTCCTCACGCACCCGACGATCCCCCCTCTCGTCGCCGGTCTGGCGCTCGGCGAGCGCCAGCGCGTTTCGGGCGCGCGCTTCCTCGAGGCGTTTCTCACCGGCTTCGAAGTCGAATGCAAGATCGCGGAGGCGATCCACCCGGATCACTACAAGAAGGGCTTCCATTCCTCCGGCACGGCGGGCACGTTCGGTGCGGGAGTCGCCGCCGCGAAGCTGCTCGGGCTCGACGCCACGGAGACGGCGCACATGCTGGCGATCGCCGCGAGTTCGGCCTCCGGTATTCGCGTGAGCTTCGGCAGCATGACGAAGCCGTTGCACGTCGGCCGCGCGGCGGAGAATGGCGTAACGGCTGCCGAGCTCGCGGCCCGCGGTTTCACGGGCGGCAAGGACGCGCTCGACCCCCCTTGGGGCTACTTCCAGACGTTCAGCCACGGGTCGGGTTACGACCCGCAGCGGATCATTCCGGTGCTCGGGCGGCCGCACACCATCGTGTCCCCGGGCGTGTCGATCAAACCGTATCCGTGCGGCGTTCTCGGCCATCCCACCATGGACGCGATGCGCCGGCTCGTGCTCGCCCACGACGTCGAACCCGAGCACATCGTGGCCATCCGCGTGCGGGCAGGATCGAACATCCTGAACCCGCTGCG
>CAZBCN010000009.1:0-2885 GCA_964490285.1 uncultured Gemmatimonas sp.
ACCGCGAGGTCGAGGATCGCGTTGGGGACGACCTCGGGGCCGGCGGTATCGAAGAACTCCTTCCCCTCCTCGGACCGCTCCAGGTACTGCTCGAGGAGCTCGTACGCAATCGCAGCGCCCAGCGCCGCCTTGAAGGGTGCGTTCACGAGGCCCAGCGCCAAACCGGCGCCGAAGTGCACGACGGTCCACGGGTCCGCAACCGTGCGATTCTGATCCTTCTTGACCGTGGCGATGAGCTTCATTGGACGCCCGCTGGAGGCCGAGCGGGGCCGGCCGGGTCAGAACGAGAACAAGTACGTCATCTTCACCAGAAGCTGCCGGTCGCGGAAGTCCTCCGTGAAGGGCGCCAAGGTGATGGGGACGTCGCGCCGCACCTCGTCATAGACGACGTAGAGGTCGCTCCCGGGCCGGAAGATCCAGCGGAGCCGGGCGCTCGTGCCGATCTGGTCGGACGACGAGTTGTACTGCGTCAGGCTTCGCAGCGAGACCGTCGGCGAGTAGGCGTAGTCGATCTGGAAGGAGGCGATGTCGGCCTCGAAGTTGCCGGCGGGCAGGTCGACGTCGTTGCGCGAGAAGCTCGCGGACGTCGCGAGCTGGCTCGTCACACGCAGACCCGCGTTCAGCGAGAGATCCCGCCGGTCGCCGCCGTAGAACGTCTGAGGTCCGTAGCTGATGCCGGCGTACAGCCTGCGCGATGGATCGCTGTTGAACGAGAAGTTCCAGTCGTGGAAGTCGTAGTCCCCCGGAGCGATGGGCACGCCGCCCACACGGAACTGAGTGTCGATCCGCTCGAAGTAGCGATTGTGGAAGACGTTGAGGTAGGCGCCGCTCTCGAAGCGGGTGCCGACCATCATGTGCCATTGCGTGCTCATCTTCCGGCCGGACTGGTCGGTGATGTAGGTGTAGTTCGTCATGGGCTCCATCATGCGGATGCCCCACCGCCCCGGCCTCGGGTTCCTCTCGATGTGGAACTTCGTGCGGTGCATGTCGTTGCGTGGCACGAAGCCCACCTCGGGGTTGAAGTTCTTTCCGAGGCCCGTGTATTCGCCGTAGATGCGCCACGACTGGTCGAGCCAGCCCGCGCGGAAGTGCCCGCCCACGTCGCTCCCCTCGACGCCGGGGGTGACGGTCTTCGCGATGAAGCCGTCCATCGTCAGCTGCGGCGTGACGACGACGTTCATGTCGGCGGCGAAGGTGCGGTTGTAGTGGCCACCGCTCATGGCTTCTTTGTTGACCGCGATGCCGCCGAACTGCGATCGGCCGACGTCCCGCGAGTAGCGTGCGACGAGAAAGTTCTCACCGGGCGCGCCGAACGCGTCGTCGGTCTGGAGATCCATGATGGCGATGTTGTTGCTGCCCAGCTTCCCGGTGAGGCGAGCGCCTCCGATGATGGGCACGTTGGCCCCCGAGCTCGTGAGGCCGATCCTGCGGCTGAAGAAGAGATCCGCGATGCGTCCGAGGCTGTTCGGCGTTCCGACCGTGAACTGACCGGCGTTCTCGAGAAAGAACTCCCGCTTCTCGGGGAAGAAGAGCGCGAAGCGCGTCAGGTTCACGCGCTCGTCGTCCACTTCGGCCTGCGCGAAGTCCGTGTTGACGGTGACGTCGAGGTTCAGCCCGGCGGTCACGCCATACTTGAGGTCGAGGCCGACCTCTCCCTGGGTGGACTCGTCGTCGATGCCTCCCGACAGCCGTTGCCGTCCGCCGCCGGTCACGTAGGGCTTCACGCGGAGGTCCATGCCGCGGTCGAGCTGCTCCAGGTCCCGGAGGCTGCCCGCCAGGCTCACCCGCGTGAGCCCGAATGCCCGGGGAATCGGCGCCCAGTAGACCTCCTCGTTCTTGCGCCGGATGTTGCGCATGAAGTTGATTCCCCACGACTGGGGATCGGACTCCGGGAAGCGCAGCGTGACCATCGGGATCTCGATCTCGGCTGTCCACCCTGCGGGCGTGCGACGCGTCGCGACGGACCACACGCCGTCCCAGTTCCGGTTGATCGCGGACGCGCTCGCGCGCCGATCCCGACCGCCCTCGTCGAAGACCTGCTGGTCGAGCTGAGCGCCGAGCGGGCTGACCGCGAACATGTACGCGGACCGAGAGTCCATGAACGTATCCAGGATGACCTGGAAGTTGTCCTCGTCGAGGATGCGCTCGGCGTCGCGACGCATTTCGGACGCGATGATGCGATCGGGCTCGGAGTCGAACGCGCGCACGCCCAGGAACAGGCTGCTGCCGTCGTAGAGCACGAGCACTTCGGTGCGCTCGGTCGCAGGAGCGCCCTCGTTCGGCTCCTGCTGGATGAAGTCCGAGATCAGCGAAGCGCCCTGCCAGAGGGCCTCGTCGAGCACGCCGTCGATCTCGGGACGCGAGCTCACGCGCACCGCATCCATCTGATAGGCCTCGCGCCCTTCCTGGGCGGCCAGGCCGGGCGTGGTGACGGATGCGAGCAGGAGGGCGAGGAGCCAGGTTCTACAGTGCGGTTGCGGCATTTCCGGTGGGGTCCTTCGGCGAGGGACGAGGCGCTCCGGCACACGATGACACGCGGGATCGGGTGAGTGCTAGACCCTCACGCCGAGGGCGCTCCCTGACGTTCTGGCGAGCCATCCGGGCCATGCGTACGTTCACGCCCGCAAACACTTGGCGGCCGTCCGTTCGGCCGTCGCTCGGCCCCACAAGGAGATCCTCATGAAGAAGTCAGTACCGGCGATGCTCGTCGCGCTGAGCCTCGCGGCGCCGATCGCGCTCTCGGCGCAGCAGCCCATGTCGGCGTCGTACATCACCAAGGAGCAGATCGACCACGTCAACCGGCTCCCCGGCGTCGATCGGCAGATCATCAGCCGTGACATCGGCGAGCTCAACCTCGCCGTGGGTATTGTCCATCGCGGACCCAC
>CAZBCN010000009.1:2985-44952 GCA_964490285.1 uncultured Gemmatimonas sp.
GGCGGCGGTCGGCAGGGAGGTGCGGCGCCGCAGCAGCAGCCATGCGGCGTCACGACGGGCACGCCCAGCGGCGCCACCGGGATCGCGCACGACGGACAGACCGAGACGTACGTCATCGTGTCGGGCTCGGGCGTGCTCGTCACCGGAGGCCAGATCCTGAATGGCAACAGGTCCGCGCCGAACAGCAACGTGACGCTCGTCCTGAACGGTCCTTCGTGCAGCGGCGCGATCGTGGGCGACGTGGTGAGCCGCGAGGTGCGCGTCGGCGACGTCATCATCATTCCGGCGGGGGTCCCGCACGGCTGGTCGAGCATTCCCGACCACGTCGATTACCTGAGCATTCGCCCGGATCCGGAACGTTACATCGCTCCGTACGTCAATCCGGCGCTCACGCTGAACTAGCCTATGGCCACGATCGAGCGGTCGAGGCGGTGTCGGGAGAGCAGGGGGGGAGTCTTCCTCCTCGTGCTCGCGGGCGCCGCCGCAGTGTTCGTGCCCTGCGCCGCACACGCGCAGCGCGGAGCCTCGGGTCCTCCCGAGCACGCGCGGGTGATGCCTGTCAACACGCTTCCCAATCCGTACGAGACGCTGCGGAACTGGGGACGTCTCCCGAACGCGCGCTCGTGGGGCTCGGTGAGCGCGGTGAACGTCGACGTCGATGGACGCCACATCTGGGCCGGCGACCGGTGCGGCACGAACTCGTGCGCAACGTCGAACGTCGACCCGATCGTCAAGCTCGACCCGTTCGGCAACACGGTCATGAGCTTCGGGGCGGGTCAGATCATTTGGCCCCACGGGATGGACGTCGACCGCGAGGGCAACGTCTGGGTCGCGGACGCACGTGCAGCGACCCCGCAGGAGCTGCAACAGAATCCAGGTGCGGCGAACAAGGGCCACACGGTCCTCAAGTTCAGCCCGGACGGTAGGCTCCTCATGACGCTCGGCACGCCGGGGCAAGCGGGCGATCCGCCGTCGCGGTTCACGGAGCCGAACGACGTCCTCGTGGCGCCCGACGGCAGCATCTTCGTCGCGGAGTCGCATGGCGCGCAGTTCCTCGACGAGCCGGGCCCCGGCGCGATCGGGCGGATCTCGAAATTTTCTCCCGACGGCCGGCTGATCAGGACGTGGGGAACGTGGGGCTACGGCCAGAGTCAGTTCAGGGGGCCGCACTCGCTGGCGATGGACAGCCAGGGTCGGCTCTTCGTGGCAGACCGCGGGAACCGGCGCATCCAGATCTTCGACCAGGACGGAAACCACCTGGATACGTGGTACCAGTTCAGCCGCATCAGCGGGCTCTACATCGATGCCAACGACGTGCTGTACGCGATCGACTCGGAGTCCGACGAGAACTACAACCCCGGCTGGCGGAAGGGCCTGCGCGTAGGCAGCGCGCGGACCGGAGAGGTCTGGTACTTCGTGCCCGAGCACATGTCGGGTCGCGCATCGGGCATGGGCGGATACGGCTCGATGGGCGAGGGCGTGACCGCGGACGCGCAGGGGAACGTGATCGCGGGCGAGGTGGGCCCGATCCAGGGGCTCACGAAGTTCGCTCCGCGCCTGCGGTAGTGGCGGCGAGGTGGTGCGGCGCCCTCCCGGGATCGGCTTCCGGGAGGGCGCTTTCGTTTACCAGCGGCCGCCGGGATAGGGCTGACCCGACCACCAGGCCACGTCCGGCCGGTGCGACCAGAGGATCCCGCGGAGCAGGAGCTCGGGCTCGTCGTTCAGGTTGACGAGGAGGCCGCGGGCGTCGGTCGGGCTGATGGGGCCGGGATCTTGGGTGGCCCACGCCTCGCGCGCGCCCCGCAAAGGTCCCGAGCGCTCGCCCTCGTTGTCGGCGGCGCGCGGATCTTCGGGCTCGAGACCCGATTCCGCCGGCGAGTCCTCGGAGCGCGCGAGCTCCGGATTGTTCATCGCGATCTCGTCCTCGCTCTCGCCGCTGCTCTGCCGACCCGTTTCTTCGCCCGGCGGGATCATCGCGTCGAGCCGCCGCTGCGCCACCGCGAGATTCCACCGTACGTCGTCGTCCGTCGGATCGATGCGGAGCGCGAGTCGATTGGCTGCGACCGACTCCTCCAGCATCATGCGGATGGAGTCCTCGGTCATCAGGCCTCCGAGCCTGGTGATCAGGTGGAAGCCGAGGTTGTAGAGGCTCCGCTTCCGGGTGTCGCGATCTGTCGTTTCTGCGGCGCGGCGCAACACCGCGCCGGACGAATCGGGATCGAGGCCCATCAGCGCGGTGCCGAGGTTGTATGCCACCGCGGGGTCGCCGCCCGCTGCGCGTGCATACCTCGCGGCCGCGCCCTCCACGTCCCCCGCGTGGTACAGGCGGTTGGCGCGCTCGACGCTCCCTCGGTCCCCGAGCGCGAAGAGTGCGGCGAGGGCAGCAGTGCCCAGGATCAGGAAGCCCGAGCGTCGGAGCATCCGTTCGCGGGGCGTCACGCGACCCTGCGGGATCGGAGCGCCGGCACGCGCGGGAGCGACGCGTCCAGCAGGCTCTCGAGCAGGACGAGGACGAGCGCGGCGACCCCCAACACGAACGGTAGGTCGTAGCGCGTCCAGACCGGACGGGGGTCCGCGCCCGGCAGCTGGGTCGGCAGCGGCGGCGCCGAGATTCCCGAGCGGAGCTGCTGCATATCGCCGACGGCGTCGACGTGGGCGTAGCGTCCGCCGCCTCGCCGTGCCAGGTCCCGCAGGGTTGCCTCGCGCAGGCGAGAGACCGCCCGGCCTCCGGACGCCGTGGTGATGGGGCCACCCAGCTGATACGTGCCGGCCGCCAGGCTCATGCCGGCGCCGCGATCGGTGCCGACGCCGATGGCATGGACCTCCACCCCGGCGGCGCGCGCCGAGTCGACGGCCGCGGCGACGGCCTCCGCGCTCTCACCGTCGTCTCCGTCGGAGATGAGCAGGACGCGCTGCCATCCCTGCCGTGCCGTCGAGTCCTGTGACGATCCCAGTAGCGCGACGGCATCGAGGATTGCCACCGACGCGAGCGTGCCTGGGTCGTACGCGCTCGCCATGGTGGGCGTCACGCCGTCCAGCATGAACGCGAGCGCGTCGTGGTCGAGCGTCGGAGGCGCGAGGCGATAGCTCGTACCCGCGAAGACGATGAGTCCGACCTCCTGCTCCTCGACCTCCGCCAGCAAATCTCGCGCTGCATCCACCGCGCGCGCGAGGCGCGTGGGCTCGACATCGGTCGCCTGCATGGACGCGGATACGTCGATGGCGAGCACGAGGCGGTCGATCGGCGGAGGCTCGGGCGCGGGCGGCTCGATCCACGAGGGTCGTGCGGCCGCGATGGCGAGGCAGAGGCCGGAAATTCCCAGGAGTAGCGCACGGCCCAGCCGGAGTCCGGAGAGGTCCGACCGGGAGAGCCGCGCGAGCGCGCGGCGCCCACCGAGGAACTCGGCGAGCTTCCGGCGGCGACGTCCATGGCTCCATATGCCGACGAGGATGAGCGCCGTGAGCGCGCCCCCGAGCCAGAGCAACGAGAGATCGGCGAAGATCAATGGACCACTCCCCAGCGGGAGCCCCTCAGAAGACCTTCGGCCGCCAGCAGGACGAGACCGAGCATGAAGAACCAGGCGGCGAGTGGGAATCGCAGCTCTTCCTCCACGATGCGCGGTATGGGGGCCTCGATCCGGTCGATCTCGGCGTAGATCGAGTCGAGCGACTGCGCGCTCGTCGCGCGGTAGTACTGGCCTCCTGTGATCGCGGCGAGCCTCTGGAGGACCGTCTCGCGCTCGTCACCGAAGCGCTCCTGGATGATCTGAGCGGCGCGACTCGTCGGCGTGGTTTCGGGGGCGAGGATGCTGATCGCATGGATCCGGACACCGAGCGACTCGGCCACGCGCGCGGTGACGAGCGGAGGTGTCTCGGCGCCGTTGTGCGCACCGTCGGTGAGGAGGACGATCACGCGCGGCTCACGCTCCGCCTCGAGCAAGCGGTTCACCGCGGCGAGCACGGCGCCGGAGATGTCGGTGCCGTCGCGTACGAGCTGCGTTTCGAGAGTCTCCACTCCGTGTATGACCAGGTCCATATCGGTCGTGGGAGGTACACGCGTGAGCGCATCGCTGCCGAAGCCGACCAGGCTCAACTCGTCGTGCACACGACGACGGGCGAATCGGACGCCGGCCTCGCGCGCGACTTCGATGCGGCTACTTCCCTCACCCATGTCCTCGGCGAGCATCGAGCTCGAGAGGTCGAGCACGAGCGCCATCCCGTGCCCCTCCAAGACGGTATCGCGCGTAACGTCGACGCGCTCCGGCCCCGCAACCGCGACGATCATCGCCCCGATGGCGCCGCCCGTGAGGAAGCGCGGCGTCAACAGCACGATCGCTACGCCGAGGTCCGCACCCGGGAGTCGCCGTCCCGGGGGCGCGCCTCGCGTATACAAGACGCCGCGACCGGTACGGGGCCACACGAGGAGCGCCCACAGCGGCAGAAGCGCCAAGAAATAGAGAAGGTCGGGCCGGACGAACTCGATCCGCATCAGTCGTCCGGGAGTCCGCGGATCCAGTCGCGCACCGCGGCCCAATGCTCCTCCGCGGTGTCAGGATCCGGTCGGTGCGCGCCGAATTTCGCGCGCTCGGCAGACCAGATGGCCGGGCGCAGCTTCTCGACGCGTCCGACACCCCACCGCTCTTCGATGCGCCCGAGCAGCTCCGTGCTCGTGAGCGCGCGCCGCCACTCCGGCTCCTCGACCTCGGAGAGCACGCGCAGCACGCCGGTCGTCGCATCGTAGAACTCGGGCGTGCGACCATTGGTGTGCCACCCGAGTGCGAGCACACGATCGAGCTCCCGCAGCGCCTCCGCGCGCGGGTCGGCGGCGGCGGCCAGAGGGCCGGCGCGCGCCTCGGCGCGGAGCGTCGTGAAGAGCATCCACGCGAGGGCGAGGCCCGCAGTGGCGGTGATGCCGACCGCCGCCACGAGCCAAATACTCCATTCTCCGCCGAGAACGTCCTTGGGAGGGCGCGGGTCGATCGACGCTTCCTGGCCCGCCATCTCGGAGGGAACGAGGATGAGCGCGCCCCCGATCTCGACGACGGTGCGCCGGAGCGCGGCGCGCTCGGTGTCGCCGAGGGCGGCCAGCTCGCTCGCGGGTCGGGGGCCGGGCGACTCTCCTGCGGCGGGCGGGCGCGACCAGATCTCGAGCCAGGGCAGCTGCACACCACCGTTGAGGAGGCCCATGACGTAGTACGTGGCCTCCACGTCGACGGAGTCCGCCGGACCCGGCGTCGACGTCCAATGGCCAGTGCCGGCGCTGAACGCGTGCTCATCCGGAATGAGCGTGTCCGGAACGAACGCCACGACGTCCGGTGCGAACCGGAGGCTCAGGTACAGCTCGAACACCTCACCGAACTCGGGCTCTCGCGGCTCGTTGGTGAAGGCGATGAGCCGTACCGGGACGGCTTCCTGGTACGCCACCGCGGCGACGGGTGAGGCCGCGACCAGCGCGCCCATGGCGAGCGGCCAGGCCCATGCACGCCGTCTCACCTCGGCGTGCTCCTGCGCGTGCGAAAGAAGCTCGACAGGACGGCGAGTGGATCACTCGCGGTGTTCACGTCGACCAACTCGGCGCCGACCTCGCCGAGGAGAGCGGCCATGTCGGCCTGCGCGCGCAACACGCTGTGGCGGTAGTGCTCGCGGACCTTCTTGTGACCCGCGTTCAGCATCACGCGGCGGCCGGTCTCCGGGTCGGTCATCTCGACCCAACCCACGTCCGGCAGATCGAGGGTGGCGCCGGTGATGAGCCTGATGGCGACGAGGTCGTTCGTGCGGGCCAGCTTGAGGAGCGCGTCACGGAATGGCGAGGCCGGGCCGGCCTGTATGAAGTCGCTGATCACGAACATGGTGGCACGGCCCGAGCGGGCGCGCCCGAGCCGCTCGAGCCCGGTGCTGAGGTCGGTCCCTCGTCCGTGCGGCTTGAAGGAGACGAGGTCGGCCAGTAGGCGGATGACGTGGTTGCGCCCCGACGCGGGCGCGACGTAGTGCTCGACGCGGTCGCTCACCAGCAGCAGCCCGACGCGGTCGTTGTTGCGGGCGGCGGCGAAGGCGAGCGCGGCCGCGATCTCCGCGGCCACCTCCGAGGGGCTCTTCTCGCCGGGGCCGTACCTGCCCGATCCCGACACGTCGACCACCAGCACCACCAACAGGTCGCGCTCCTCGACGAACTGGCGCACGAACGGCGTTCCCCGCCGGGCGGTGACCTTCCAGTCGATCGCGCGCACATCGTCGCCCACCTGGTAGCCACGCACGTGCGAGAACTCGAGACCGCGACCGTGGAAGACGGAAGGGTACCCGCCGGTGAACAGCGAGTCGACCAGCCCGCGCGTACGGAGATCGAGCCGGCGCACCTCGCGGAGCGCATCCGTGGAGGGCAGATCCGCGGTGGGGCGCCGGAGCAGGCGCAGCGCCTGACTCCACAGGCCGATCAACATGGCGTGACCCTAACTACGGAGACGGCACTGCGGCCAGGAGCCGGTCGATCAGCTGATCGGAGCCGATCCCCTTGGCGTCGGCTTCGTACGTCGTGCGCAGACGGTGGCGGAGCACGGGATGGGCGATCGCCTTTACGTCGTCGGGGAGCGTGAAGTCTCTTCCCTCGAGGTAGGCGTTGGCGCGCGCGGCACGCGTGAGGAAGATGGTCGCGCGCGGTGAGGTTCCGAACTCGAGCAGCTTCTCGAACTCGGGCAGCCCGGCCTTGGCGGGCTCGCGCGTGGCGAACACCAGACTCACGATGTAGTCCTGGATCTTCCGGTCGACCTTCACGCCGTCCAGCTCGGTGCGTGTCTCGAGGATCGCTTCCGCGCTTGCGGAGCTACCGGAGGCCACGGAGGCCTCCGGAGCGCCGCTCCGTCGCGACGGAGCGAGCGCCACCCGCTCGAGGATCTCTCGCTCCTGCTCTCGGTTCGGGTACTCGATCCGGAGCTTCATCATGAAGCGATCGAGCTGCGCCTCGGCCAGCGGATACGTGCCCTGCTGCTCGATGGGGTTCTGGGTCGCGAGGACGAGGAACGGAGACGGTAGCGCGTAGGGGGTCCCGTCGATCGTCACCTGCTCCTCCTCCATGGCCTCGAGGAGCGCGGACTGCACCTTGGGGGGCGCGCGGTTGACCTCGTCCGCGAGCAGGAGATTCGTGAAGACGGGTCCTTTATATACTCGGAATTCCCCGGTGCCCTGGTGATAGACCGGCATCCCGACGACGTCGCCCGGAAGCAGGTCCGGCGTGAACTGGATGCGCCGAAACGTCGTGTGGAGGGCGTCGGCGAGCGAGCGGACCAGGAGAGTCTTGGCCAGGCCTGGGAGTCCCTCGAGCAGGACATGGCCTCCCGTGAGGAGCGCGATCAGCAGGCCCTGGATGGTCGCGTCCTGTCCGACGATTCGCCGGTGGACGGTCTGCTCGACTTCCTGCAGCAGGCGGTGGCCCGCCGTCATCGTTTCGGTAGTCATAGGGTCCGAAGGCTATCACGGTCCGGGGACGGAGCGGAAGGGTAGAGGTACGACTCGGGGCGGATCAGTTCGACGGGGCCCAGCGCGCCCGGAGCCCCTGGCGGTCGACGGCCTGCCCCCGCAGGTACACAGCCGAGATGCTCCGTGTGTTGCGGATGTCCTCGAGCGGGTTGCCGTCCAGCACGACGAAGTCCGCCTTCTTGCCCGGCGCGAGCGTGCCTACGTCGGTCAGGCCGAGCCGCTCGGCCGGGCGGCTCGTAGCGGCGACGATCGCTTGTGCAGGCGTCATGCCGAGCCGCACGAAGATCTCGAGCTCTCGATGGCCCGTGTACCCGAAGAAGTGGTCGGGCACCGCACCCGCGTCCGTTCCGAGCACGACATCGACGCCTGCCGCCAGCAGGCGACCGAACGAATCGCGGAGCGCCTGCTCGTTGTCGCCGCCCCCGGTTGCCGGTGGCCGGGCGTCGAACGCGGCGCCGAGCCGGGCGACGACTTCCGGACGCACGGTCTCCCGGAGGAACGGATCGTCGGCGACGCGCTCCCTGCGGAGCTCGCCCAGCCCCAGGTTCGGAACGAGGAAGGACCCGGTGTCGTGGATACGGATGGCCAACGCGTCGTCCAACGAGGGTCCGAGCCGGCCGTGGAGGAAGCCCGTCACGCCGGCGTCGAGCAGGCCCGGCATGTCGTCGGTGCTCTGCTGGTGCACGACGACGGCGATGTCGGTCGCGCGCGCTTCCGCGATGACCGCTCGGTAGAGCTCGGGGGCGAGCTTCTGCTGCGAGCCACCCCGGTCGTCCACCCAGATCTTGATGAACGGGATGCCCTTGGCGGCTACCGCGCGCACTGCGGTGCGGGCGTCGTCCTCGGTCGCGATCCCGCGGACGATGGTCGTGCCCGTGCGCTCGGCGACCGTGGCCGTGTGCACGAGGAACTGGTTGTTCGGTCCCTGTCCCGGCGGAGCCATCCCGGCCGCGAAGACGAAGCGCGCCCCTCCGACCTCGCCTGCCTCCTGGGCCCGCTGTAGCTCGAGCGCGAAGTCGTCCGGGTCGGAGCCGGCCGAGAAGACCGCACCGAACCCGTAGTAGGCGTAACGCTCGAGGTGCTCGATCAGGTTCTCGCGGGTGTAGCTGTCGGCTCCCCAGGCCGTGTAGCCCTCGTAGCCGAGATGCGCGTGTGCATCGATGAGCGCGGGGACCACGGTCTTGCCGGTGAGATCGATCGTCGTGACGCCGGCCGGGGCATCGACGGCGCCGGCAGGGCCGACCG
Organism: uncultured Gemmatimonas sp.; assembly: GCA_964490285.1. Classification (GTDB taxonomy): domain Bacteria; phylum Gemmatimonadota; class Gemmatimonadetes; order Longimicrobiales; family Gaopeijiaceae; genus UBA2982. The sequence goes on from CAZBCN010000009.1 coordinate 11,701, forward strand.
CTACGATGCGATCCCCCTCGATGAGCATCGCACCGGACTCGATTACGCCGCCGTCGCCGACGATCAGACGAGCGCCCCGGTACAGGGTCGCCGCAACCTGATCGCCCGTCGGCGGCGCATCTGCCGACGTGCACGCGGTGCCGAGCACGCACGCGGCGAGCACTGCGAGTCGTGGGTCACGCATTCCAACCTCTTCTCCTTTGACCGCTGCTAGGATCGGCCGCTGAGACTACGGCACGCCCTGCCATTCGGCCACCGGCCCGTCCGGCGCGCGAGACACCCGATCGACGGTCCCGACGGCGCGACTCCCTCGGCCCCGCGCCCGCCCTCCGCCCTACTTCGACTCGCCCTCTCCCGCGGTCCCGGCACCCGCCGACCCGAACGCCAGACTCGACGCCACGAACGTGAGCGTGATCGTCGCCACGACCACGACCACCCCCAGCACCGGCTCCTGCGCCAGCGCGTTGATGCGCTCCGCCCAAATGCCACTCGCCAGGCCGAGCGCGGTCGCGCTGGTGGCGGAGCCGAACGCGGTGGCCGATACGATCGAGGCGCGAGTCAGGCCCAGGAGGCGTCCCAGGACAGAGCCCACCAGCGCGCCCGTGCCGTTGAACGGAACGGCGACGAAGACAGCGAGGCCGAGCCACGTCGCGCGGTGCATCCATGGGTTGTGCTCGAGCACGCGTCCGCTGGACTCTCCCGCCTTCGCCAGTCTGCGTGCGACGAACGGAACGCGATCGAGCACATGGATCCCGCCCATCATGATGAGCGCCGTCGCGATGTCGATGTAGACGACGAGCGCCGCGATCTCCCAGTGGCCGACCGGGGCCTGCTCCACCGCGCCGGCCAAGATGACGAGCTTGCCGCCGCCCACGAACGTGCCTGCTGCGAGGCTCGCGACGAATCCGGCCGCGGCCGGGCTGAGGAAGATGCCCGACGTGATGAGGATGAGCCCGAAGCCGACGATCGGGCCGACGACGAGGGCGCGGCGAATCGCGGGGGCGAGGGGTCTGGGCGCGAGGGCGTCGGTCAGGGCAGGCGCGTTGCCGGGTAGCGGTGTCATCGGCCGGAGGGTGCCGGTGGCACACGCGTCACGTCGGTCTCCGGTGAAAATGGTCGCGCCGCGGCCAGTCCGCGGGCCCCAAGGAGTACCAACGCGGATGCTTGCGGGTCCATGACGGTCATGGCCGCGCGACCGCGTACACGATCGGTCCCGTCGCCGCCGCCACCGCGCCCCACACGAGAGCCTCGGGTCCGTTCGCCCACAGAACGAGGATTGCGACGAGGATCGGTACTGCCGCGAGCACGGTCATTCCCGTCGTTCCCATCGGAACCCGAAACGGCCGCTCGAGTGAGGGCTCCCTCCTGCGCAACACGACACCGGCCACGAAGACGAGCACGTAGCTGAGCACGAAGAGGAACACGTCGATCACGAGGAGCGCCTCGAACGAGCCGATCGCGAGGAGCGTGTGCAGGCCCGCGGCGATGAGGATCGAGCCGTACGGGGTGCCGAAGCGCGGATGCACGAGCGCGAAGACGCGAGGGAGAAGCTCGCGCTCGGCCATCACGAGCGTGGTGCGCGAGCACGAAGCCAGGTACGCGTTGTAGAGCGCGAGGCTCGACACGAGCGCACCGGCCATCATTGCGACTGCGAGGACGGGGCCGCCCAGCTCGCGCGCGATGTCGACCAGCGTGAGTCCCGTGTCGGGGCTCCACTCGGACCAGCGCCCAACGCTGGCGAGACCCGCGAGGGTAGGAAGGAAGTAGACGGCGACCACGACGGGGAGCGAGATGAGAAGGGCTCGAGGGATCACCCGCTGCGGCTGCGCCACCTCGCCCGCCATCGTCGACATGGACTCGTAGCCCGAGTAGAACCAGATGGCGACGGTCAGGCCGAGGCCCAGGCTCGTGAAGGACGACTGGTCGGGGCGTACGAACGGGTCGAACGGGTTCTGACTCCAAGCGGCGAGTCCCAAGAGCGTCATGACGATGCACGGCACGAGGATGATCATCGCGAAAGCGGCAGTGGAGAGCGCCATGCCGCGTAGGCTGCGCACGTTCAGCGTCGCGAAGATGCCGATGATACCCACGGACAGTAGCCAAGAACCGACCGGAGACATGCCGAGCCACGTGTTCGCGTAGGTAGCCGCGAGCACGACGTAGAGCGCGGTGTCGACGACGCCCGAGAGCGACGACCACCATCCGGCCTGGAAGGCCCAGAAGCGGCCGAGCCCGCGCTCGACCCAGGCGTAGGCGCCACCCTCGTCGGGGATGGCCGAGGCGAGCTCCGTGCACACGAGCGCCAGCGGCACGCCCCAGACGAGCGGGATCACGAGAAGCAGCAGGAGGGCGAGTCCCGGCCCCGTCGCCGACACCATCTCCTCGACGCCGAACGGGCCGGCAGACGTCAGCACGAAAACGACGAGGAAGAGCGTGCCGACCGAGAGGCGAGTGGTGTGGAGGGGAAGGGTCACCGGCTGCGGAATGGCCTGATCGTAGTTCCCGCGTGCGCTTACTCCATGCTCCTTCGCGGCGGCCGGCATGTCGGCCACTGCCCAATCGAGCTCGCCGCCATCGTCCGGCGTGTCGGTGTGGCGGGCGGGGTGGGGCGGGTCGTCGGGAGCTCGCGCGTGTCGCGCGCCATGAGCTCCGGATCCTCGGACGCCCGGTAGGCGAGCATCGCGGCGAGCGTGGCGTTATGGCGCAGGTCGTCGAAGACGATCTTGTCGAACGTGTCGAGGTTCGTGTGCCAGGTGTACTGTCGGTAGTCGGGGTAGTTCGACTGGAGGCGGAACGCCGGGGCAGGGATGCAGAGGAACGACATGTGGTCGCTCCCGCCCGACTCCGGCAGGCCTGGCACGTCGAGCTCGATCGGGTCCGTGAGCTCGTTGGGCAGGGCCGAGAACCACCGCGCGAAGTGCTCCCCGGCGGCCGTGAGGCCCATCATACGGATATAGTCGACGCGCCAGGTGCCGTTGTCCTGGTTGAATGCGGCGTGTAGCCCGGCCATGACGTCCGGGTGGTCGGCCGCATACGCGGTCGAGCCGACCAGGCCCTGCTCCTCGCCGCCCCAATGGCCCACCAGGATCGTACGGCGCGGATTCGGATAGGCCGCTCGGAGCAGGCGCATCGCTTCCATCATCATGACGGTGCCCGTGCCGTTGTCCGTCGCGCCCGAGGCGCCGTCCCAGGAGTCGAGGTGTGCCGAAAGGAGGACGTACTCGTCCGGAAGCTCCGTGCCGGGAATGCGCCCGATCACATTGTACGCGGGCACCTCACCGAGAAACTCGGCCTGCGCGTCGAGGCGTATGCGCGGCGACTGCCCCCGCTCGGCGAGACGCGCGACGAGCCCATAGTCCTCGCACGAGAGATGGACCCCGGGTATGAGGGACGTCGAGGCTTCGAAGATCTTGTCGACGCCCCATCCCGCCGACCACAGCCCCTCGAAGACCGCAACCGCACCCGCGTCCTCGATGCGTGCGACGAAATCGTTTCCGATCGCGCGGATCGATGCGGTCCAGTCGGCACGGGCTCGGCTGCGCTCCTCCTGCATGCGGGCGAACGACGCGGCTGTCGCGTGATCCTGCCACGACTGGTCCTCGCGGCATGTGGGCTCCGGCAGCGTGATCGCGACCATGCGGCCGCGGACACGGGGAAGCCACGCGTCGAACTCGGCGCGGCTCGAGAAGCGGGGGAGCATGAGCACCTCCGCCTCGATCGGTCCGTTCGTGCCGCGGCTCCACGCGAGCATCATCCCCGAGAGCGTGCGCTTCCGGGGTGACACCAGGTCGATGTGCGTGGACCCCCTGTCCCACCCCGCCCAGGTCCCGTAGACGTGCCGTTCGGTTTCGACGCCCCAGGCGGCGTACCTCGAGGCAATCCAGTTCGCGGCCGCGTCATACTGCGGTGCGCCCATGAGGCGCGGCCCAATGGAGTCCATGAGCGCTTGGGACAGGTCGAAGACCTGGGAGCGTTCGGTCATGCCTTCCTCCCAGATCCGTCGGATGACGGGGTCGTCGGTCGGGAAGGTCTGTGCCGCGGCGCCTGCCGAAGCAGCCGACGTGAGCGCCGTGAGGAGGCAGGTAACGAGGGCGAGCTTGCTCATGGGACGTCCTCTGGGACGGAGAATCGGGTCACTTCGGGCCAGCTCACGCCACCTGCACCATCTTGGTGTTCACGAACTCCAGTATGCCGTGGCGGCCGAGCTCGCGTCCGTACCCGCTGTCCATGGTGCCGCCGAAGGGAAGGCGCGGGTCGGAGCGCACGAACGAGTTCACGAACGCGCAGCCGGCGTGGAGCTCGTCGCGTGCTATACGCTCCCCCTCCTGGATGTCCGCCGTGAACACCGCCGCGCCGAGGCCGAACGAGGTGTCGTTGGCGACGCGGATGGCGGCCTTGCGGTCGCGCACGGCGAGAATGGATGCGACCGGCCCGAACAGCTCTTCGCGGTAGGCAGGCGTGCCTCGGCGCACTTCGTCGAGCACGGTGGTCGGGTAGTACCAGCCGGCCCCGGCTGGCAGCTTCCCGCCCAGGAGTACCCGAGCGCCCTTCGCCACGCTGGCCTCGACCTGGGCGTGCAGATTCGCGCGCAGGTCCTCGCGGGCGAGCGGCCCGACCTCGGTGCCGGCCTCCAGCGGATTACCGACCTTGGCCGCGCGCATGCGTTCGACCACGGCTTCCGTGAACCGCTTCCGTAGCGGCTCCACGACGATGAGACGCTTCGCCGCGATGCAGCTCTGCCCGGAGTTCGAGAGGCGACTGCGCACGCATTGTGATGCGGCGTGCTCGACGTCCGCGTCCTCGAGGATGAGATACGGATCGCTACCGCCGAGCTCGAGCACGGTCTTCTTGATGTACGCGCCCGCCGTCTTCGCGACGGTCTTCCCCGCGCGCACGCTGCCGGTGAGCGTGACGCCGCGCACGCGGCGATTCCGGATGGCCGCGGCCGCCTGCGCGTTCGTCAAGAAGAGGCTCTGGAAGACGCCCTCTGGCAGACCGGCCTCCCGCAGCATCCGCTCGAGCTCGAGCGCACAGCCGGGCACGTTGGGGGCGTGCTTGAGCAGCACCGTGTTTCCCGCCATGAGCGCGGGCGCGGCGAAGCGGAAGACCTGCCAGTACGGGTAGTTCCACGGCATGATCGCGAGGATCGGACCCAGCGGCCGGTACGCGACGCAGCTCATGCGGGCGTCGGTCGCGACGACTTCGTCGGCGAGCATCGCCTCCGCGTGGTCGGCGTAGTAGTCGCACGTCCAAGCACACTTCTCGACCTCGGGCTGCCCGGAGGCGATGGGTTTGCCCATCTCCTGCGCGATGAGACGCGCGTGCGACGCTGCTTCGGCACGCAGCCGCCCCGCCACGGCGCGGAGCACTTCGGAGCGCGTGGCGAACGAGGTCCTCTTCCACGACTCGAATGCGCGCTCGGAGCGCTCGAGGGCCGCCGCGAGCTCTGCGGACGGCACCGTGGGGAAGCTCCTGATCTCCTGGCTGCTGTGGGGATCGATGGCGACGTATCTCATGCAAACACCTCCGAAAGCGTTTCGAGCAGCGACTCGCCGACCCAGGAAGCGAAGCGCCCGTCTCGTCCCAGGTGACGCTGGTTGATCTCGACCTCGATGCCGAGGTACTTCGTGGCGCCGGACTCGCGACGCATGGCCGTCGTGAGCCCGTCCGTGTTCCCGCGATACGGGTTGTTTCGCCCGACGACGAGTCCCGGGAGCGCGTCCGCGAGCGAGCGCGCCCACGCCGCGGCGAGCCTTCGCTCCGCCCTGCGCGCGGGGTCGTACAACAAAGCGACGTCGGGCCTACGTGTCACCCCGTCGAGCACCGGCGTGAAGGAGTGGATCCCGAGGTGGAGCACGCATCCCCGCTCCCGGATGCCGTTTTCGAGCGCCGCCCGCACCGCCGCCCAGTGCGGGCGGTGCCAACGCTCGAGGAGCCCCCGACGCTCGGTGGGCGGAAGCGTCCGCGTCACCTCGGAGAACGCGCGCGGGTTGTGCGGCGAGCGGTTGAGGTCGACGAGCAGCCGCGTCACGGTGGACGCGACGAGGGGCGCGCCGAGCTCCGACGCGAGGCGGCGGGCGAGGTCGAGCGTGCCGGGGTCCCATCCCCGATGCGATTCGAGGAGTCCCTTCCGTCCGCGGAAGAGTCGCCGGTGCTCCGGCGGCACGTCGTTACCACCGTGCTCCGCCGTGACGAGCAGGCCCCATGAGGGCGCGCCCATCAGGCGTCGCCTCCGAGCGGCGCGTCCTCCGTCACGCATCGGCACAGCGCATCGGCGACGCGGCGGAGGTCGTCCCGGTCCGGGTCCGGCCCGGCGGCCCCCAGCATCCGGCGCGCGAGCGTGCCTCGGTCCAGGATCGTCTGGAGCGCCGCCGTCCACTCGGTGGCCGGATCATCAGGAGGAAACGTGTCGAGCAGACGTGCCCACAAGTCGCCGAGCTGCACGGAGTCCTTGCGCACGCCGAGCACCGAGAGCCACTGGCGGTCGTCGGTCACCGCGCGCTCACCATGATGGATCGCGCGGTCGAGCACACGTGCGAGGGCCTCGGTGGATGGATCGGCGTATATGTCGCGCTCTGCGAGTCTCCCGATCGTGAGGGCCTGCACGAGGCTCACGATCGCGCCGACGACGGCGAGGTCAGCGGTTGGGCACTCCTGGGCATCGATAACCCTGATCTCGATGGTGCCTCGTCCGAAACGCGCGATGGCGCCGCGCGCGTTCACCCACTCGTCGCGGAGAACGCCCTGCGGGTCGTGCGGCTCGAGGTCCGTGTAGAGGCGTCCGAGGATCTCCCGCTCGTACTCTGCGCGGCTGAACACCGGCTCGGGCACGACCAGGCCGGCGACGCTCGGCACGCGCGCCGAGTTCTTCCGATATGCCGCCAGGCGCCCGTCGAGCGCGGGGCCGACCCTGCCGTCCTGGAACGGCGACGAGGCCGCCAGGGCCGGGATCAACGGGAGCACGACCCGGATCGCCGCGTGCAGCCGAGCGAACTCCTCGTCGCCCGCGAAGGGCAGGTTGACGTGCGTGCTCTGGAGGTTCGCCCACCCATGCCCGGAGCATCCGAAGATGCGGTCGAACGTGCGATAGACTTCGTTGTTCTCGTGCGGCCAGAGCCGGGTCTCGGTGTGCGGATCCATCCAGGGATGCATCGCGCCCGGCATGAGGCGAGCCCCGAGACGCGACAGCACAGGCTGGGCGTGGCGCAGGCTGGCGTGGAACGCGTGAGCCAACCCGGAGAGCGACGGGGCGGGCCTACTCGTCTTGAGCTCGAGCACGTGCAGGGTCAGCTCGTTCGACCAGGTGACGTCGCCGAGCTCCACGTCGGACGCGGGCTCGCCGGCGACCGCCGCGAGGAGCTCGTCGCAGATCGGCTTCACGTCGAGCGTGCCTGCGTCGACGATCATCAGCTCGATCTCGACTCCGTACGCCTCGAACAGGCCGAAGCGCCGCGCGTTCGCAACCGAGGTCGAGGGCCTCGCGGCCGCTTCGGTCACGGCGCCGGTCCTTCGCCGCGACGGTCGAGGCGCGCCCTGAACCAGACCGCGATCTCGTCGTAGATCGAGTCCTTGAGCAGTGCATCCTCGTAGCCGGCGTCGAGGTTCGGGTTGTCGTTCACTTCCATGACCATCAGACGTCCGTCGACGACCTTCACGTCCACGCCGAATAGTCCATCGCCGAAGAGCGACGCCGCCCGCACCGCGGTGTGGATGAGACCCGGCGGTGCTTCTTCGGCGGCGGCGGCCTCGACGCGGCCGTATCGGTCGGTCTTGCCTTTCCGCGACACGATCTGCCAGTGGCCGCGCGCCATGTGGTAGCGGCAAAGGAAGAGCGCCTTCCGGTCGAGCACGCCGACGCGCCAGTCGAAGTCCGACCGCACGTACTCCTGCGCCACCACGAGTTCGGACTCCTCGAGCAGCTCCTTCAGGCGGTCCTCGGCTTCCTTCGACGTCTCCACCTTCACGACACCGCGGGAGAACGCGCCGTCGGGCTTCTTCAGCACGCAAGGAAGCCCCACGCGCTCGGCGAGCTCGTGCACGTTCCCCTCGTGCATCACGTGCGTGCGCGGAGCGGGAATGCCGTGGCGCGCGAACACCTCCGCCTGGTAGACCTTGTTCGTGCAGCGCACGATGGCCTCGGGGTCATCGATCACGACGAGGCCCTCCGCCGCCGCGCGCGTGGCGAAGCGATACGTGCGGTGGTTCACCGCGGTGGTTTCGCGGATGAAGAGCGCGTCGTATTCCTCGATGCGACCATAGTCTTCAGGCCCGATCACCTCGGCCTGGATGCCGTGGCGCGCGGCGGCACGGATGAAGCGGCGGATGGCCCGCTCGTCCGAAGGGGAGGAGGGATCGTCCTCCGACCAGAGGATCGCGAGGTCGTACCGAAAGACCTCCTTCTTCGGAGCGACGTGACGGCGCTCGAAGTATGCCTCTGCGCTCTGGATCGCGAACTGCCGGTGTCCCTCGGGCACCTCGGACGCGTCGCCGAGACGGAGGCTCGCCATACGCCATTCGTCGGCCTCCCACTGGAAGCGCGCGATGAGGATGGGCGCCGGAAACTGGTTGAAGAGCGCGCGGGCGAGGCGATCGTAGCGCTTCGCCAAGTTCCGACCGAAGTAAATGCTGAGGACGAACTCCTCTCCCTTCAGGGGTGCGAGCGCGTGATGAATCTCGTCCTCGAGCTCCTCGGAGGCCGCGCGGAGCAGGGGGAGGTGCCCGAGCGCTTGCGACGTCGAGACGGAGGGCATGGGCCGGTGACCGCGCGCGGCCGCCAGCAGCGACACGTAGTAGCCGACCGTCCCGTATCCGATGCGCCGGCACATGTTGTAGACCGCGGCGCGCCTCATCTCGGCGAAGCGGCGCTCCACGAGGTACGCGCGCGCCGACACGACCTCGACGGCTTCGAATTCGAACGGCCAGCGCTTCGTGTTCTCTACGACGACGAGTGATTTCACCCGGCCTCGGGCTTCGGCTCGATCACGAGCAAGTTGGCATCGTAGGAGAGTACGCCCAGCATGATGGCGCCGAGCAGGCGAATGATGCCCACGCGATAGTTGGCGCCCCCGGGAAGCGGGTTTTCGTGAGAGGGATCGGCGACCATCACCGAGTCGGTGGCAGGGTCGTATCCGTGCACGACGACGAAGTGGCCCGTGGGAAATCCGCGAATGGAGTCATACGTGGCGCGTCCGCCCGAGTAGGTCTCGCGCGCGCACCCGTAGAGGTACGTGACCGACAGCCCTGTCATGATCGGCAGGCCGCGCGAGAGCGGGTGGCGTATCAGGTCCGGAGTGAGCTCTTCGAAATGGATCGCTCCGCCGGCCTCGATGTACTGGATGTGCGCTTCGGTGGCCGAGCGAAGCCGCACCGACGGCTTCACCTTCGCCTGTGCGCGCAGTCGCTCCACGAGGCGCGGCTCCGCGTCGTCGAACCAGGTGGGATCGAAGAGCTTGAGGTTGTACGTGTACATGGTGGCACGGTACCCGCGTTCGAGCGCGTGCAGTCCGAGGTAGGCCGCGAGGGTGCCGCCCGTGCGGAGTCGCGTGACCCCCGACACCACCTCGTCGAGCGGGACAGGATCCTCGTGGAACCGGTAGACGGCGTGCAGGCAGGCAGGCCCGCACGTCTCGTCCGTGGGCTGCGTGAGGATCTCGAGCGTCAGCTCGGTGTGCTGGTGCATGGGACTCCGGCGTCGACCCGAATCGGCGCCCGTGCGCGACGACGGGGCCTCCAGGGACCGGGAATTCTAGCGAAGTCGGGTGGTATCGCGGAGCCCGCGGATGGCCACGCAGCCCGTTCGGACCCGTGGGGATCTCCGGGTAGGGAGACGAGGGGGCGTCCTTACAGTGCCGTTCGTGGCGGGCGCTAGCTTGATACCATGGGAACCCCAGCGATCGTGGCCTCGAGGCGTCGCGCGCGGCGAGTTGCCCTCGCGTTCGCTTGGCTCGTCGGCGCTGTGAGCCCGGTCACTGCGCAGGAGGTGAGCCAGCTCCAAGTCGCGCTGCGGGAGCGCCTGACCGCGCCTGACCGCGCCGAAGTCACGGTAGGCGGCGAGCGATTCCTCGCACCCGAGATCGTGGCGCGCTTCTACGCAGGGCGGGGCTTCGCGCCCGCTTGGGTGGGCGAGCTCTCTGCGCGGCGGATCGAGGAGCTCGAGACGGCGATCCGACTCGCGGCCGACCACGGCCTCGATCCTGCGGACTACCACCTGCGCGCGATCGTACGACTGACCCGCGGGCCGAGCTCGGTCACCGCGTTGGCGGACCTCGAGCTGCTTGCGTCGGACGCGTTCGTCGCGCTCGGGTCGCATCTCCTGCGGGGGCGGTCGGACCCTGGCGGGCTCGATCACGAATGGCTGGTCCGCCGCCGGAGCGCCGACCTCGAAGCCGTGCTGGCCGAGGCGGTGGCGAGCGGCCGAGTCGCCGGGGCCCTGTATGGCCTGGCGCCACACGACCCTCGCTATGCCTGGCTCGTCGCCGCCGCGGCGCCACTCCGCGAGAGCGCGGAGGGCCGTGGGTGGTCCACCGTGCCGGCCGGCCCCCGCCTCGAGCTCGGGGTTCGGGATCCGAGGGTCGCCGTCCTGCGGGCGCGGCTCGCCGCAAGCGAAGACCTGGTGCCCGACCCGGCGACCGGTGACCTGTTCGACGTCTCTCTCGACGCGGCGGTTCGGCGCTTCCAAGCGCGACATGGTTTGGTCGTCGACGGGATCGTCGGCCGGGCGACGCTCGCGGCGCTCAACGTCCCGGTCGAAGAGCGGATCCGTCAGGTCGACGTCAACCTCGAGCGCTGGCGCTGGCTACCCGCAGATCTCGGCGAACGGCACATCGAAGTGAACGTGCCCGCCTATGACCTGCGGGTAGTCGAGCACGGAGCGATCGTGCGCCGGCACCGCGTCATCGTCGGGCTCGAGGACCGCGAGACGCCGATGGTCAGCGGGCTCCTGACCGAGGTGGTGCTGTCCCCGTACTGGAACGTGCCGGCGAGCATCGCCGGACGGGACTTGTTGCCCCAGATCCTCCGGGACCCCGGGATCCTTGCGGCTCAGGGCTTCGTGCTGTTCGAGCGGGGCACCGACCAGGCGGTCGACCCGCTCACGGTCGACTGGCCCTCGGTGGCGGACCCCGCGGCGTTCAGCGCCCGGTACCGTCTGCGCCAGGACCCGGGGCCCCTGAACGCGCTCGGCAGGGTCAAGTTCACGTTCTCCAACGGGCACTCCATCTATCTGCACGACACGCCGGCGCAACATCTCTTCGAGCGACAGGCGCGGGACTTTTCGTCCGGTTGCATCCGTGTGCAGAACGCGATGGACCTCGCGGTGTACGTGCTCGCCGACCAGCCGGATTGGACGACGTCTCGCATCGAGGAGGCGGCGACCTCCGGGATCGAGGTGGCCGTGCCTCTAGCTCGGGGGATGCCTGTGCACTTGATGTACTGGACGGCGTGGGTCGACGAGGACGGAATCCTCCAGTTCCGCGAAGACGTGTACGGACGGGATGAGATCGTGCGGCGTGCTCTCCTGGAGCCGCCGCAGTGCTCATGAGGTCGGCGCTCCCCGGCGGGCTCCTGGCGGCGGCGCTCATGCTACCGCTGGCCTCGCCCGCGGCCGAGACGTCGAGATCAGCGGCGCCGTCGGGCGTGGCTTCGGCGGCGTCCCTCCCGGCCTCGGCACCCACGCTCGCGCCTCCCGTCGGGCCCGCGCGCTGGAGCCCCGCCAGCGCGGCTCGCCCGGCCCATGCGGCGTTCAGCCTCCGTGTCGCCGACCGGACCGTGCCGCTTCGTGTCATGGCGGTTGCGGTGCTTCCCGGCGACTCGGTCGACATCTCGCCGGACGGCGTCGAGGCGGGCACGCTCACCGCGGCCGCGAGCGCGGGCCAGTTGCTGCCGGCGGGGGAGAGTCGCTGGATCTGGGTCGCGCCGGCGGAGCCGGGCATCCACCCCGTGCGCGTGGTCTCCGCCGAGGCCCGCGACACGATCGACCTGACGTTCATGGTCGCGCACCCCGCGGAGCACGTGCACGAGGGCTCGTTGCACGGGTACGCGATCGGGCGCTACCGAGCCCGGCCCGCGTCGATGAGCGCAGCCTACGAGCCTCCGCTCGGATTCATCGAGGTGCGCCCGGAGGACATGGATGTCTTGGTATCGCCGAACTTCCGATTGAGTCAGTTCCTGTGTAAGCAGCAGGGTGACCGGAAGTTCGTCGTAGTCTCGGCCGATCTCGTGGTCCAGCTGGAGGCGTTGCTCGCGGCCGTGAACGATGCCGGGTATCCGGCCGCAGGGCTCACCGTCATGTCGGGCTTCCGCACCCCCGCGTACAACCGCGCGATCGGCAACACGACCGACTTCTCCCGGCACCTCTGGGGCGATGCGGCCGACGTGTACGTCGACGAGGACGGCGACGGCTCCATGGACGACCTCGACCGTGACGGGCGTGCCGATACCGGGGACGCACGTTGGTTGGCGGGCATCGCGGAAGAGCTCATGGCCGCCGCCGACGTGCCGGCGGGCGGCCTCTCGGTCTACAGCCCGACTGCCGCGCACGGACCCTTCGTGCACGTCGACGCGCGCGGAGGGCCGTCGCGCTGGTAGTCAGCGTCGGGCGTCCTCGCCGGCCCCGGGTCGCTACGTCTAGCGCCGAACCGAGCTCTCTTCAGCCTGTCGAATGATCTCGTCGGCGTCGGCGCGCAGGAGCAATCGGTCACGTACGAGCGCTTCGGCAGCCGCAGCGACAGCGCGCACGTAGGCCGCGTGGTCCGCGTAGCGCTCCTCGAGCGAGAGGCGCGGATCTCCCTTGGACATACGCTCCGCGCGCGTTGCGGCGAACGGGATGAAGGATCCCCCGCCCGCACACTGAGCGCCCTCGCCGAACCCCTCGCGGCGTAGGTTCCAGCCCGTGTACGTCCCGATGGGGGCGGCGAGGTTCGGGTGGCGAATCCCGTGAACCATGTTTCCGTCGGCGTCCACCTTGCCGACCAGGACCGTGTACGCGTCTCCCACCGTCGGTGGGATGGTGGTGTGGTCGAGGAGGTGGAGGGAGTTCACGCTTCCGGTATAGGTGACGCCCGGAATCGCCGGGAAGCCCGTCTCCGTCGGATCGACGAGGCTGCCGAGCGCTGCGGCCGGGAACCAGCTCAGGGGTGGTGCGCGATCCTCTGCGACCCATTCATAGAGGGCTAGCGTGATCGCGGTGCGGATATCCCTGAGCGGGAGGGGATTGTTGGGGTTCTGGCAGAATCCGGCTCGCGGTGTGCCGGCGTGCACTCCGGGACCCCCGCCGTGCTGCGTGCCCGCGATCAGATAGACCCTCACGTCGTTCGGCTGACTGATGTCGTGGCCGATCGGGTCCGTGACGACGAGCGAGGAGCGTCCCTGCCAGAGCTCCGCCTCGCCGTCCGTGTGCACGATCTTCGGGCACGTGGCCGTACGCGTGCAGCGCTCGAGGAGGCCGTCCCGCTGCCCGCTGATGGGGTCCATCAGCGTCGCGTACGAGAACGGGAACTGATCGCCCGGATAGAGGTGGTCTTCGTGCTGCTTCTGCCAGCGGCCCGGCTGCGAGAACGCGTAGTTGGTGAACGTCTTCCTCGAGCCGGCGATGTCCGGGTGCATTCCGTCGAATACGATGCGGCCGTCCACGTCTTCGTTGAAGCCGAGGTAGAGCATGTCGCGTAGCATGCGTCCGCTCTGAGAGATGCCGAGCGAGAGCGCGACGTCGCCCAGGCCCTCGAACGCGAGCGGGTTCGCGTTCCCTGAGTCGTCCGTCGTCTCGTAGCGGAGGAACGAAATCACGTCACGCACGGCGGCGAAGCCGAGTCCCATGACGATCGGGTCCTTCGCCTGGTAGATGAACTCGTAGATGGCGCCGCCGTCGTAGCCGGCCGGGCGCTCGATCGAGATCTCGCGTTCGCTCACGTAGCTCCAGCGCAGATCCGCGGGAGTAGCTCGCGGGGCGTCCTGGAGCCGGCGCACCGTCAGCGTTGCCTTGGAGGGCTCGAGCGAGGCGGCGGGGTACGTCAGTCTGCCAATCGAGCGGCGCTCCTGGTCATTGAAGATGAACTCCTCGAGCGACGGTCCGACGATGGGTGAGCCGTCGGCGTTCCGCGCCACGGGCAGGGACGGGACGATGTTCGTGGCCGTGGGCGCGATGTCGCCCTGCCAACCCACGCGCACCATCGCGAACCCGCGCTCGAGCAACGCGGGCTCGTCTCCGCGCGCGCCGCCCCGGTTGGGGACGGTGTGATAGATCGCACGGTTCCATCGGCGCATGTCGACCGGCCGGTAGATCTCGACGGTCGTGCTGTACTCGACCTTCCCGCGTGCGTTGCGGGGTGCGGCGTCCAGGAGGACGATGTCCTGGTTGCGGCGATCCGCGGGGTCGATCTCTCCGTACGCGGTCCCGCGCAGCCACTCGTACTGCCCCACGGTGCCGAAGCGCTCGCCCTCCAGCGCCGGCGACTCCACGACGTCTAGGTCGATCCGGGTGATCTGCGCATCTGCCCGCGCGGCGAACAGATGCAGCGCGAGCGCGGCCGTGCCGAGCACGGCGCGATGTAGGAACGTGCCCACGGGTCCCCCTGGGTTTTCTAGGTTCGTCCGTACCGCGTGTCGATCGTCTGGCGGATATCGTCGAGCGAGCGGCCCTGCTGCGTCATCTCGTATGCGATCTCGGCTTCCTCGAGGCACACGTCACAGCCTGCCGCGTGATCGTCCTTGAAGCAGTCGAGCAGCGAGTAGTGCCTGAACGTCTCGCGGCACAGGCAGTAGCAGTAGAGCCCGTCGAGCACCGAGACGATCTCGGCCGCCTTCGTATACGTGTCCTCCACGCGCGGGGTCGAGGCATACCGGGCCGCTGGCATCACGTGCGACGCATGCACGTCGACGCGCGCGGTGGGATGGTGGCTCGCCGCTTCCTCGCCGCGCTGCGAGACGACGACCAGAACGAGGAGCGCTGCGAGCACGCTTCCTCCCATGATGAACAGCGGTGCCCTGTTGCGGCGAGGGCTCTCATTCACCGGGCCTGCGGACCTCTCGTCTCGTCTGCGTGACGCGCGGCTCATTGTCGATCTCCATCGGGTCGATTCGTGAAGGTCATCACCATAAGTGGGCCGACGGCTCAGTGCACGTGAACCGCGCCCGAGGTGGCCGCCCGGCTCATTTCCGTCATCGCGTCCAAGGCACCGTAGCTCCCCATCCGCATGGGCTCCCCCCCGAAGAAGAGGCGGGCCCCGAACGAGAGCGCCCAAAAAGAGGTTCCACCGAACAAATCGGTCGCCGAGACGGGGCCCCGGTCGCCTCGCACCTGATGGTGCTGGACTTCGACGAACGGCCGCACGCTCCAGGGGTTCGGCGTCAGCTCGTACGCGTACGCTGCCGTGGCGATGAGCCACCGAGTCGTACCGATTGGGTCGGTGTCGTGCTCGTAGCGGAAGAACTCTTCCTCGCCGGCGGCGCCCTCTCTCGTGTACTCCGGCCTCGCCGCGTACTCGACACGCACGTACGGCTGGTGACCGCCGCCGCTCCAGCGGGCCTCGGCGAGCAGGCTGAAGAAATCGTCGTGGTCGGCGAGGTAACTGTGCGAGGCCTCCGCGAGCGCGTACAGCTGTCCGCCGCGGAAGGGGGCCGAGCGAATCAGCGCGGCGTTGGCGAGGCGCGTCGTCTCCTCGACCGTGTGCGCAAACTCCGTGACCCTGCCGAAGGAGAGCGAGGCCTCCCACTGCGCGCCCCAGCGCCGCGCCACCCGCGCGGACCAGGAATCCCCGAAGCTCTCGATGTTGGAGAAGTCGTACGCCCCGTCGGGCTCCTGGCCCCCGAAGACGCCCGCTTCGACGCTCCAGCTTCCGCGCAGCCATACCGCGTTCGCTGTCCAGCGCTCGAGGATCTGCGAGAGGTGGTGGTTGGTCGGGTACTTGAGCCCCGGCCGGGACATCGGATCGGAGGTGCCGTAGGGCGCGAACCCCTTGCCGGCCGAGATGGACAACGCGCCGCCCGCGAACTCCCAGAGATTGAAGCTCGCCATCATCTCGTGCACCAGGGTGTGCGGGTGACGCTTGTCGATGAAGTCTTCCCCCCATCCGCCGAACGTGAGCTCGCCGTCTTCCTGGGTGAGCCCCTCGAAGTTGAGCGTCGTGTGCAGGACGAAGCGGTGGCCGGGGCTCGCCAGGTGAGCCATGACGGCGGGTTGCGTGAGATACCATCCGGTCTCACGCAGCGCGCTGTCGCCCTCGCCCGGCGCGCCGACCGTGACGATGGGATACGCCTGCGCCATACCGGTGAGCTGCCAGCCACCGCCCACCGAGACGGTCGACATCTGCATCGGTGTCTGGGCGCTGGTGGGCTGGGACCACGTCGCGAGGGTCGCGGCTCCGCATAGGGCCGCGAAAAAGCGGAACTGTAGCATGTGAAAGGTCGCCGTCTTGAAGGTGCCTGGAGCCGCGTCCGACGGACGCGGGAGAGGATCTCAGGCGTGGCGACGAGGAGGGGGTGGATCGCGGGTGAGGTCGGCGGCGGAGGGAGAGGCTACCGCGGCGTTCGCGATCTCGCCGACGGTCGCCGGAAGCCCGCGCTCGGCAGCGGCCCCCTGACCGCCGAGCGCCGTCCCGCAGGCCATCACGACGCCGCAGTCGTTCCCGGCGGGGTGCGAGTCCGGGCCGTCATCGGGAGGCGGTACGTCCTGTCGGTCGCTCCCATGCCCAGCGTGCCCATGATGCCCCACCGCGGCTGCGGTCTCGGTCGCGCGCGAGTCGACGATCACATGGGCACAGCGCAGCACGGTCACGTTCGACCATGTGGTGACGGCCAGCGCGAGGAGGGCGAGGCAACGACGCATGCAGGAAGGTCGGTCGCCGAGGTGGCGTGGACAAGTCACGGAGAACTCCGTGGACTCCCCGCGCGCCACACAACCTATACGCAGATGGACAAGTCGGACCGATCCCGTGATGCTCCCTGAAGGTGCTCATACCCGGAGGCATGGTGATGTCACGCAAGATGGCGGCGGCCCTCGTCGCAAGCGTATCCGCGCTCGTCGCCGTGCCCTCTTCGGCATGGGCGCAGCGCGGACTCGCCGCCGGCGGGGTGGGGCCTTCGCTCCGCATCGAGGTCGCGAAGCCGTTCGTCGACGGTCTCGGGGTCTTCGCAGGGGCGAGCGTCTCCACCACCGTGTGGGACGCCGCGGTCGTAGTGCCGCTCGACGGGGGGCCGACGCTCTTCGCCCGGTGGGGGTTGAGCTACGCCTCCATCGAGGGACTCGATGCGAGCATGACGATTTCCAAGCCGCGGCTCGGCGCAATGTTCGGCGGCGAGGGTGCCATTCGTGCGGAGGCGCATGTGGACCTGCCGTTCACACGCGAGTTCGGTAGCGACGACTACGCGACGGGTATCGCCTTCTTCACCGGTTACGAGGAGCTCGAGCGCTTCTTGCCCGACACCTGGTCTGCTGGCGGGACGGCGACTTGGCAAAGGGAGACCAATCCCGGCACGTTTGCGGGGGCTCGGCTCGGGGGCACGGTCCTGGTGCCTACCGAAGGATCCGCCGACACGGACCTCTTCGCCGTATACGCGATCTTCGGCGATGTGGCCGCTGGGTCCTCGCGGGTGCGGTTGGAGATGTCCGGTATCGCGATCGTCAATGAGCCAGGTCTCGACTTCAGCGAGCGGACCTATTTTTTCGCGTCCCTCGAGCTGAGACGACCTGGCTCACCCTTGGCGCCCGAGCTCTACGTGCGCGCGCCCGTGGACGAAGGAATCCAGGGCTCCATCACGCTCGTCGTCGGTGCGCGCGTTCACCTGGGGGGATGATCAATCCAAGAACCACGTCGGTACCCAGGTCAATGCCGACAACAGGTTCGCGTTCGCCGCGAGGTTCGTGACCTCGGCTGTCTCGAGGTCGATCGTGACGAGGTAGGTCGCCGAAACCTCGTGGTAGATGTCGCCCCCATCCTGCAAGATCCCGAAGACGACACCGTCGGCCGGCCGCGTGGTCATGGAGTTGATCGACACTTCGGGGGTGGCGAACGGAGGGAAGCCGGTGTACGAGAAGCTCCCCACGTGGATCACCTCTCGCAGGTTCAGGCGGATGCGCGTGAGCCTTTGGTCGCCGGCCACGTAGAGTCGGCCGTCACTCGAGAACGTGGTTCCCTTTCCGAACGAGCCCTCGTCGAGACGCTGCATCACCTCGGTGTACACGGCCCATTCGGGGTCGACTCTGAAGAGGTAGCCGCCGCCGTTTCTATCGAAGGTGTAGATCCTGCGCGTGATGGGGTGCACGGCGAAGTCCGAGATGCCGTCGACTTCTCTGACGAGTGGTCTCACCAGCGCTTCCGTGGTGGCGCCGGGGCGGAACGCGTACAGGCACCTCGAACAGATGCCTCCGAAGTCCGTGCCCAGCCACAGCGCACCCGGGGATGGTGTCCAGCTCAAAGAGGTCACGACTCCGACCGGGGTGGGAGAACCCGAGAGCGGGTTGATGGTCATGGCCTGTCGAAGGACAGTCTCGACCCCGGTCGTTTCGTCCAATGTGTATAAGAAGCCATTCCGGTCGGCGGCCACGAGCGTCATCGGCTCCAGGGGCAGTGGACCCAACGAGTCGAACTCGCACCCGAGCGCGGCGATGCTCGCCAGGGCGACCCATAGCGTTCTCGGGACTCGTTCGGACCCGCGCTGGCGAGGCGGTGTCGCCCCGTCTAAGATATCCTCCATGAGCACCGCAGCCTCCGCAGCAGCGACGTCGTCACGGCGGGGCGGCGTCGGGAAGGTCGCACGGATCGCCTGCTCCGCGCTCTTGCTCGCTGCGACGGCCTGCACCTCCGGATTCTCTTCCAGATCGGGTGACCCCTTCTCGGATCGCCCAAACAACGTCCGTCTGAGCGTCCAGAACCGCAACTTCAACGACGCCACGCTCTACGTCATCGACGACGTCAGCGACAGCAACGGGCGCAGAATCGGGGTCGTGGGCGGCAACAGCTCGGCGCGATTCGTCCTGGATTGGAACTTCGCCAGCGACCTGAGCATCCGCATCGACACGCTCGCCGGCACATGCGTGACCCCGCCCCTGACGGTCGGACCCGGCGAGGAGCTGGAGCTCGAGATCACCCCCGACTTCAGTCGGTCGGCGTTCTGCCTGTAGAGGCCTACCGGCCTCACGATTCGGCAGCCGCGGGCACCGCCGCGAACCTGGAACGCCTCTTGCTTCCTTTCCTACGTGTCGATTGAAAGAGGCGCGTCCCCGCGGCAAGTTAGGACGTAGGGGCGAGTTGCCGAGGGCCCAAGCGAGGGAGCATGCGAAGGAACATCCTGCACGCCGGCGTGGCGAACCTGAAGTACGAGATCCGCGAGATCGTCGGTGCGGGAAACGAGATCCGTGCGCTCGGGCAGGAGATGACCTGGGAGAACATCGGCGACCCGGTGGCCAAGGGTGAGGCGCCCCCGGAGTGGATTCGAGACATCGTGGGCGGCCTGCTCGAGATTCCCTCGTCCTGGGCGTACTGCGAAACCCGCGGCGTCCCTCACGTGCGTGAGTTCCTCGCGAACGAGGTGAACCGTCGCGACGGCGTGAGGGTGAGTGCCGACGATATCGTCTTCTTCAACGGCCTCGGCGATGCGGTCGCGAAGGTGTACGGCTTCCTGAGTCGCGAGGCGCGCGTCCTGGGCCCCTCTCCTGCCTACAGCACGCACTCGTCGGCGGAGGCCGCGCACTCGGGATACAACCACGTCACGTACGAGCTCGATCCGTACAACGGCTGGATGCCCGATCTCGACGACATCCGCAACAAGGTCAAGTACAACGACTCGATCGCCGGTATCCTGCTCCTGTCGCCGGACAACCCGACGGGCGCGGTCTACCCGCGTGATGTGCTCGAGGAGATCGCCGAGATCGCGAGAGAGAACGACATCTTCATCATCGCCGACGAGATCTACGCCAACATCGTGTACGACGGCCGTGGCCGCCTGCACATGAGCGAGTGGATCGGCGACGTGCCCGGCATCGCCATGCGCGGTATCAGCAAGGAGTACCCATGGCCGGGCGCCCGCTGCGGCTGGCTCGAGGTGCTCAACAAGGGACACGACCGCACGTTCGGCCGTTACGTCGACAGCTTGGTCGCGGCGAAGCGACTGGAGGTATCCTCGACGACGCTTCCGCAGATGTCGATCCCCCTCGTGATGGGCGACCCGCGCTATTCGGGACACCTCGACACACGCGCACGCATGTTCGCCGAGAGGGCGGAGGAGGTCGCGGAGGCGTTTGCCGGATGCGAGCACGTGATCGTCAACAAGCCGAAGGGCGCCTTCTACTACACGGTGATGTTCAAGCCCGGGCTGCTCCGTGACGATCAGGTGCTTCCCATCGAGAACCCCAAGGTGGCCGCGACCGTCGAGCGCATGGTGGCGGGCGTCGAGCCCGACAAGCGCTTCGTCTATTACCTCATGGGGGCGACCGGCATCGTGGTCGTGCCGCTCACGGGCTTCCAGTGCTCACATCACGGCTTCCGCAGCACGCTTCTCGAAGCCAACGATGAGAAACGCGCGTGGATCCTCGAGACGCTGCGCGCGTCCATCGACGCGTACGTGGCGAGCGGCGCGAACACGCCCGCGGTAGCGGCCTTGGCCGCGGCGCGATAGCGCCTTTGGGTACCGGGACAGCGCGGGACCAGGCCGTCTGTGCGAACATCGGTCCGCGACAGCGGCGGCGGAGGATGCTGCTCGGCGTGGCATCGCTCGTGGTCGGGGTCGCGCTCGTAGCCAGTATGTCTGCGAGCGGAATGCCGCGCTGGGTGCGACTGTCCACCGCGGGCTTCTTCCTGATCGGCTTCACGGGGGTCTTTCAGGCGCGCGCCCAGACCTGCGTGGCGCTGGCGGCGCGTGGTCTGCGGAACCTGGACGGCGGCCCCGAACCGATCGAGGGCGACGGGGAGCTGGCCGCCGTGCGTGCACAGGCTCGCCGGGTACAACTCCAGAGCCTGGTCGCGACGCTCGTGACGACGGCGGTAGCCTTCGCGATCGGGTAGGAGCCGACGAGGCCCGGCCGTACCGTCAGTCGCGAACGAACTTCTGTGCGCGTCGGCCGCCACCGACCTCGGCCGTGTAGACGTTGCCCTCCGAGTCCACCGCGACGTTGTGCAGGAACACGAACTGACCTGCGTAGTGCCCGATGCGACCGAACGAGCCGAGCTCGGTCAGCGACTGCCGGTCGAACATGCGGACCTTCCCGTTGCCGGCGTCCGCGACGTAGAGGAGGCGCTGTGCCGCATCGGGTGAGAACGCGACCGAGAACGCGGTGCCGAGTAGGCGCGTCGGCCGTTCGACGAAGATCTCGCGCACGTAGGTGCCGTCGATCCGGAACACCTGCACGCGGTTGTTGCGCCGGTCGGCGACGTACACGAGGCCGTCGCCCGACACGCGGATCCCGTGCACCGTATTGAATTGGCGCGCCGCCGGGCCCTCGTACACCGGTCGATTCGGCGCGCTGTCGTCGGGGGCCTCGCCGTAGGCACCCCACATCCGCTTGTACGCTCCCGTGCTCGCGTCGAAGACGATGACGCGACGGTTCACGTATCCGTCGGCTACGAAGAGCTCGTTGGTCGGGGCGTAGACGTACATGTCTGCGGCGTTGTTCAGGTTTAGCGTGTCGAGGCTACCCTGAGCAGCTCCGCGCCGGCCGATCTGCAGCAGGAAGCGGCCGTCGCGCGTGAACTTGAGCAGATGGTTCTCCGTGCGGTCCCCGAGGCGGGGCCCGCCGGCGGACGAGACCCACACGTTATCCGCATGATCGATATGGATGCCATGCTCGTCGGCGGGCCACTGGTAGCCGTCGCCTTCGCCACCCCACCCCTGCACGTAGACGCCGTCGGCGGTGAACTCCATGACCGGGGGGGCCGGCCGGCAGCACTCGGCCTCGGGGTTGCCGGCGACCTCGTCGGTCCCGAGCGACCAAGGGCGCTGGAGGATCCACACGTGATCGCGCGAGTCGACCGCGATGCCGGCGACCTGCCCGAGGATCCAACCGTCGGGCACCGCGGGCCAGAAGGGGTCGACCTGGTAGGTCGGCACCATGGACTGCTGCGCGTCGGCCGTGCGCTGGAACGTCCGCTCGAAGCCGACCAGCGCCGTAAGCGCGATGCAGAACGCGGCGGTGCTCCAGATGCGACGCACGGGACCTCCAGGTACGGGAGACGGTGGAAAGAAGTCGCGTGCCTGGTATTCGGCAAGTGCGCCTGGCCACCCGCAAGATGGTCACGTATGGTGGAATATGGCACGCTACATCGATATCGCGAGTGTGTTGCGCAGTATGCGGCGGACCCTTTTCGGCTGCTCGCTTCTCGTCCTGTTCGCCTGCGGGACAGACCCGGCCGGGCCGGACCCGCTCGCGGACGTCGTGGTCCAGCCCGACGAGTCCTGCTCCGACCACGAGGGCGGAGCGAGTGTGGCGTTTTCGGACGAGGATCTCGCGTCCCGAGTGCGCACCGCCTTGCAGCTCTCGACGGAGGACGAGATCACCTGTGACCTAGTGGCGGGTATCCAGCATCTCAACCTCGACTACGCCGGAGTCGAGGATTTGTCGGGAATCCAGAATCTCACGGGTCTGCTCACCCTGAGCCTGACAGGAAATGACCTCGTCGATCTCGGCCCGGTCGCGGGGCTCACGCAGCTGTACAGCCTCTGGGCTTACGACAACCGGATCGAGGACGTCTCCCCGCTTGCCGGGCTCGTGAACCTCATTCGTCTGAGCGTGCAGCGGAATGCGATTCGACGCATCGACGCCTTGAGCGGTTTGCCCAAGCTGCAGCAGTTGACCGCGTCCGAGAATCAGATCGACGCCGTCCTGCTCACGGGGCTACCCAGTCTCCGAGGCCTCGGCTTGGATCGGAACGCCATAAGCGATGTCGGCGGACTTGTAGCGCTCACGGCATTGGAAGGGCTCCATCTGGCCGAGAATCAGCTCGCCGATCTGGGTCCACTCGCACGTCTCACCGACCTTCGATACCTACAGCTGGACGGCAACGCCATCTCGGATCTGGAGCCCCTTTCCGCGCTCACCGGACTCAGGTCGCTCTACTTGGACGACAACCAGGTGGACGACCTGGAGCCACTCCGCGCATTGACCGAACTCGAGTGGTTGAGCGCGAGGCGCAACGAGATCAGCGACCTCGGGCCACTCGCTGATCTGATCCTGCTCGAGTCCATGGCCGTGGACGGGAACCGAATCGCGAGCCTCGCGCCGCTCGTCGGGCTCACGGACCTCGGCTCTCTGCAAATCCAGGACAACGAGATCGAGGACCTCGGCCCGCTGGCCGGGCTGACGAGACTGTACAGCCTCAACGCCGACGGCAACCGGATCGTAGATCTCAGCCCGATCCGTGACTGGCGAACCGTCGCGTACCTGGCGCTCGCCGACAACGCCATCTCCGACATTACGGCGCTCGGCGGGCTCTCGGGCTTGTCCGTCCTCGATCTCGCGGGAAACAGCGTCACGGACTTGAGCGCGCTTTCGCGGCTCCCGCGACTCACGGGCGTGGACCTCGCGCGCAACGCGACACTCGCCGACATCCAACCCCTGATCGACAACACCGTTTTCGGTCACCCGGACTTCTACGCTCCCGGAAACGCGTTTCCCACAGTCACTGTGGACCTGTTGGGGACCGCCGTCAGTTGCGAGGACGTTCTGAGGCTCCGGGCCAGGGGGATCCTCGTGACGGCGGCATGCCCATGAGGCCGACGGCTCGGTTGGCGCTGATCCGCCTGGGCGGCTGCCTTTCCCTCGCCGCGCTCGCCTGTGGGGACCCCGCCGGCCCCGAGGCCTTGGACCTGCCCGAGCTCCGCGTCGAGACCAGCGCCTTGCCCGCCGCAGCGCGATTCCAGGAATACAGCGTGACTCTCTCGGCCGCCGGCGGGGACGGCACCTATCGATGGTCCGTGGTTGGAGTGTTGACCCCCGGCCTGACCCTCTCCCAGGCGGGCGAGCTCTCTGGAGTGCCGGAGAGTGCGGGGACGTGGACCTTCGACGTCGAGGTGACGAGCGCCGCACTCACGGCTCGCCACGCCCTCTCGATTCTCGTGAGCGAGTGGCCCACGCTGGCGCCGGACGAGCACTGCAGCGACTACCCTGCAGAGTCCATCGTGTCGTTCTCGGACCCGAAACTGGAAGCGGTCGTACGGGAGGCGCTGGACGCGACGACCCTTCCTCTCACGTGCGGGCTCGTTGCGGGAGTTGAGGGGCTGGTCGGTACCGGGCGCCAAATCGTCGACCTGAGGGGCATCCAGAACCTCACAGCGCTGCGACGGGCGTGGCTGGATGGCAACTTCGTCCGCGACCTCGCGCCGTTGCGCGGCCTCGCAGACCTCACGACGCTCGCGCTCCGAGGCAGTCAGTTTTCCGACTCGGAACCGTTGAGCGAGCTGAGCGGGCTCCGCTACCTCGACCTCACCGGGACGGGTCTCACGGATGTCGGCGCGTTGAGTGGGCTCGTCGGTCTCGAGGTGCTCTACCTGCGAAACAACCGCATCGTCGACCTCTCGCCGCTGCAGTCGCTCGTCGAGCTCGAGATTCTCTCGCTCGCGGCCAATCGCATGATCTCCGACCTGAGTCCCTTGGCCGGCCTGACGCAGCTGGTGTACCTCGACGTGACGAACAATCGAGTCCAGGACGTCGGCCCACTCGCCGGCTTGGTCCAGCTGCGCACGCTCTGGCTCGCGTGGAACTCGATCCGGAACATCTCACCACTGGCCGGACTCACCTCGCTCGAGGTTCTGGACCTCGAGGTCAATCCCGTTGATGACTTGTCGC
This sequence comes from uncultured Gemmatimonas sp., assembly GCA_964490285.1. Taxonomy (GTDB): domain Bacteria; phylum Gemmatimonadota; class Gemmatimonadetes; order Longimicrobiales; family Gaopeijiaceae; genus UBA2982. Next base: position 36,470 of record CAZBCN010000009.1, read on the forward strand.
CCGGCAGCGGCATGCTCGGGCTTCAGGTGCTCCGGCTCTGGGGTACCCGCATCGCTGACCTCACGCCCATCGTCTCACTCACTGCGCTGCGAGAGCTGGGACTCAGTAGCACGATGGTTCGCGACCCGAGCGCGGTGGGCGGCTTGACCGGTCTACGTAGGCTGTCCCTCGGGGGCCTCGAGCTGACGGACGTGGGGTTCCTCGCCGGCCTGACCGAGTTGGAGTCTCTCGTCCTCAACGGAAACCGAATCACAGACCTGACGCCGCTCAACGCACTCACGAACCTGCGTTACCTGAGCCTGTACAGGAATTGCGCGCTCACGAACGTCCAGCCCCTGCTCGACAACGGCGCGATCACCGCCGGCGATGAGCTCGTCCTGGATGGTACGGCCGTGAGCCCCGAGGTGGTCGCCGCGCTGCGAGCGATGCGCGTTCTGGTGAATCACTACGGTTCCTGCATCAACCCGACTGTCGTCCAGGCAGCCGACCCGACGCCGTACGAATCCGGCGTTGCCCCACACGCTCCGTAGGGTATCTCCCGACCCCCTCGGCGCGCGCGTCGGCTCATTATCGGTCGTCACCCACGCGCCCGAACCGGGGAGGATCATGAGCGCCCGCCAGGAAACGAAGGATATCGCCGGCATCTTCGACGACGAGTCGACCGCCGCGAAGGCCGTCCACAGACTCGTGAGCGAGTACTACGGCGCCTGCAACGAGCTGAGCGTGATCAAGTCGAATCGCCACGAGCGTGAGCCTGTTCCGGTGTGGGAACGGATTCCCGTCTATCGCAGCGCGGCCATCGGCGCGGCGGTCTGTGCGTTGCTGGCCGGCGTCGGTGTGGCGATTGCGGGGATCGGGTTCGGGCCCTTCACCCTCGTCGAGTGGGGTCCGCTCTGGGCCGTGTTCGAGGCGGCCTTCACGGGTGGCTCGTTCGGCTTCGCCGTCGGCTCGCTCATGAGCATCGAGGACGTTCATCTCGAAGCCGACTTCAAGGGCACTCGGATCCGTGAGGGTGTCGTGTGGGTGGGCGTGCAGGCGACCGGCGCCCGTGCCGACCGTGCCCGTGAGATCCTCACCGAAGCCGGCGCGAAGCACCTCATGGAGCGGAAGCCCGAGGGCGAGGACTCCTATCACTTCGGAGATCTGGCGGCGTAAGTCGTCGGTCGGGCGCGGGGACACCGGGCGCCGACGAGGTCCCCTCGTCGGCGCCCGCGCTATTGACTGAGCAACGGTCGGGCGGAGACGTTCGTGGCCCGTAGTTCGGACAGGAGCCGTTCCGCAGCCCATGAACCGTCCCCAGACGACCCCCCACTGGCTGTCGAGTGTCGCCTCTCACGCCGGCCTGAAGCTCGACCTACCCGTCACCCCGGACCTGGCGACTTTGCGTCGCGCCTGGGGCGAGGTCGTGCGGGCTTGTCGCGTCCCGGAGGAGCGCTTCCTCGAGCGCGTAGCGGGGCACTTCCGCATCGGTGTCGCCGACCTGTCTACGTGGGATCCGCAGGCCGTGCGCCTCCTACCCGAAGCGGTAGCGCGCAAGTACGGAATCCTGGCCATAAGCTTCACGAGCACGAATATCGTCGTCGCCACGTCCGATCCGTCGAATCGGATGGCTGCGCAGGAGATCGTCGCGCACTCGGGTCGACAGCCGGTCTTCCTTCTGGTGAGCCCGTCGCGCATGGACGGGGCGATGGAGCGGGCCTATGCGCCTGCGCGCGCGCCGAAGAACGCGCTGCAGACACTGGTGGCTCAGGTGGCTGCGAGCGACTTCCAGGTGGTGACATCGAGCGGGACGGGGCTCTTCACGAGCTTCGACCTGCAGGACCCCACTGTGGTGAAGCTCTCCGATGTGATTCTGCACCAGGCCGTGCGGTATCGCGCGACGGAGATCCACGTCGAGCCGGGTCGCGACAACGGACGCGTCCGTTACCGCATCGACGGCGTGCTCCAGCACGTCGTGGACATGCCGACCGCGGCGCACACCCGGCTCGCTGCTCGCTTGAAGAGCGTGGCGTTCGACCGGCCGGGATACGACCCCAACGACGGATTCCCGATCAAGACCGCCGAAGGCGAGGAGCGCGTGGGCCATTTGCTCACCACCCCGACGCCCGAAGGCGAGTTGATCTCGATTCGATTGGTCGACCCGAAAGACGTCCCGACGCTCGACAGCCTCGGCTTCCGTGGACCGGAGGGTGAGAAGATCCGCGACCTCCTGCGTCGGCGCGACGGCCTCGTGCTGGTGACCGGGCCGGCTCGTGCCGGAACCACGAGCTTCATCTACGCATGTCTGCACGCGCTCTCCCGCTTGAGCGTGATCTCCCTCGAGACGCGCATCGAGCTCGTCGTCCCGGGCGTCACGCAGATCCGGTACGACTCCTCGACGAAGAGGTCCTTCGCCGAGACGCTGCAGGGGCTTCTCGACCGGAACCCGGACGTCATTCACGCCGGTGAGATCCGTGACCTGCCGACTGCGCGCATCGCGATCCGCACCGCGGTCACCGGGCGAAAGACGCTCGGCACGTTGCACACGTCCGACGCGATCTCGGGGCTCCGGCGCATGACGGACATGGGCATCGAAGCCGGCCGGCTCGCGGAGTCCTGCCATGCGGTCATCTCGTTGCGCCTGCTCCGCCGGCTCTGTCAGGAGTGCAAGCGCCCCGTGGACGCGTCGGCGAACCCGCCGTCGCGCGAGGTGAAGCTCGCTCAGCGCCTCGGGGTGAAGCCGGGCCACGGCGCTGTCGGCTGCAAGGCGTGCGCGGGCACGGGGTACAAGGGTCAGATCCCACTCGTTGAGGTGCTGGAGATCACGCCCGCGGTGAAGGCCTTCCTGGCCAACGACCCGTCCGATGCCGATCTGCTCAAGGTCGCGCGCAGGGAGGGCATGCGGACCTTCGGGGAGGTCGGACTCGACTTGGTGGCTCAGGGCGAGACGACCATCGAGGAAATCGAGCGGGTGGTCGGCGTCGTGCCCATGCAGGCAGAGACCGCCTCGTCCGTCGGGCCCGTCCTCTTGGTCGACGACGAGGAGCAGGACCGCGTCCTGACCCGCGGCATCCTGGAGAACATGGGATTCCAGGTCGTGGAGGCCGACACGGGTGCCGGCGCCAAACAGCTCCTCGAGGAGCGCGTGCACGACTTCTCGCTCGTGCTCTTGGATGACTACATGCCGGGAATGACCGGGCGCGAGCTCCTCCACCAGATGCGGAAGTCACTCCTCACGCAGGCTCTTCCCGTGATCGTGATCTCGGCCTCGCAGGACCCACGAGACGAGATCGTGTTGTTGGAGGCCGGTGCGGACGACTATCTCCAAAAACCGATCTCGGCGGATCGCGTCGAGGCACGGGTGCGGGCAGTGCTCCGGCGGAGCGGGGTCGACATCTCCTAGGAAATCAGGAGCGTCCTCCGGGGCTAGCGACCCGCCGGGGTGTGTGCGCCTTTCGCCTCCGTCGCCGTCCTATCAGTGTGTCAGTGCGGTTCACGCATTCGGCCGAGGACGCCATGCGCCGTTCGTCGTTACCCCGTGAGGCGAGGACGAGCCTCGCCCCTCTGGCCGGGCTGGTCATTCTCGGGGTCCTGCCGGCCGGCTCGCTCGCTCAGGGTCTGCCGAGCGGTTCCGCGGAGGTCCTCGAGGAGGTCTACGAGCTCCAGGAGGAGTTCGAGCGCTATCGGGAAAGTCGCACACCCGTGCAGCCGGAGCCCTCGGGCGGCGCCTGCGACGAGCGGATCGGACGGATCTGCATCTGGTTCGGTGGCGAGGCCGAGGAGCGGTTCCCGGCCGAGCTCCGAGAGGTGGGGCAAGCGCGCATCGAGCTCGTCCGCTCGCTGGTCGACGCGTTCGAGCAGCTGCGCGACCGCCGGATTCTGGGGCAACTGGTCCACTACCTGGTCGAGAGTCGGAACTTCGGCGAAGCCGAGCGCGTGGCCATCGAATGCGGCATACCGGAGACGTGGTGGTGCTCCGCGCTGCGCGGCTACACCCTGCACGCGCGCGCCGAGTACGTGGAGGCGGAGACGGCATTCCGCGAAGCGTTCGCGGCCATGCCCGACTCGGTGCGCCACGACTGGACGAGCCCCAACTACATCTTCACGCGCGAAGCACGCGAGGAGTTCGACCGCCAGCCGGCCGAGGAGCGGGAGCGCCGGTGGGAGCTGCTCTGGCGGCTCTCCGATCCGCTGTTCCTCATCGAGGGCAACGACTACTTCACGGATCACTACGCGCGTCTCGTGATGGCCCAGAATCGGCGGGGCGCTGCTGATCCGCTGGGACTCGAGTGGGCGGAAGACCTGGACGAGACGCTGATCCGCTACGGCCGCAACACGGGGTACAGCCGCACGCAAAACCGCGTCCAGTTCGGCCTGCAGGATAACCGCCGCATGGTCGGGCATCATCATCCCAAGAGCCGCGGCTACCTGTTCCCCGAGGACTTCCTGGCGTCCCCTTCCGACATCGCGCCGGAAACCTGGATCACCGCGCCACGAGAGGCCCGAACGTGGTACGCTCCGCCCTATGCGCCCGACATCCAGGGGCTCGAGACGCAGGTCGGGCGGTTCCGCCGGGACGAACGAATGCTGGTCGTGGGCGCGTACCGTCCCCTGATCGCGGTTCCCGACGGCGACCCGGTGTTTGCCTGGGGGCCGACGGGCGGCATCGAAGGTGCGGCCCACGCCGCGCTCTTCCTGGTATCCGAGGATGGCGACGAGCCGATCTACGTCCTGGGCGACGAGCCGGAGGGGGTGCTCTCGATCGAGGTAGCGCCTGGTCGCTACGTCAGCGGGCTCGAAGTCGTGAATATCGAGGGGAGGCGGGCTTGGCGCGCGCGCCAGGGCGTGACGCAGCGCCCTCTGGCGCCCGGCATGGTCGACGTCTCCGACCTCATGATCCTCGAGTCGGGCGCGCCGCTTCCCGCCTCACTCGAGGACGCGATGCCGAATCTTCGGCCGGGGGTTCGTCTCCGACCGGGCGAGCGCTTTCCGGTTCTCTGGGAGGCGTACGGGCTCCGCGTGCTCGAGCCGGTGCGCGTCACCATCGGCTTCAGTCGGGGGCGACCGGGCTTCCTCGAACGGGTGGGTGACTTCCTCGGCCTCCTCGAGCCGGCTCAGCCCGTGGACATCACGTTCGACGACGTCGGGCCCGATGGGCTCCAGCATGCGTTCAGGGCCGCGGAGCTCGAGCTACCCGAGCTCGATCCGGGGGAGTACACGCTCCATCTGCGGCTCGAGCTGTCCGGGCGTGAGCCGCTCGTGACGAGCCGCCCCATCATCGTGGAAGAGTGAGGCCTCCCCGATGATCCTACGAGGCCTCGTCTCCCTGCTCGCGATCGCGGCCGCCGCGTCCGTCGCCACCGCCGCCGCGCCGCTCCCGTTCTTCTACGATCTCTACACGTTCCGACACGACGAGCGAACGACGGCCGTCATTGCCGCGGTGGCCGTGCCTGCGGGAGGCCTGCAGCGCGAGCGGGTGGACTCCCGCGTGCGCTACCGATTCGACGTGAGGTTCGTGCTCGCCGACACCGTGGAACGGATGGTCTCACGCTCACTGGACTCGGTGTTCGTGAGCATGGCGCAGGGACTGCCCAGCCAGCATCTGCTCCACACGAACGTCGAGATCGAGGCGCCGCCGTCGACGGGAACCGTGCAGCGCATCGTCGTGACCGACGCAACCCGACCCGGGGTCGGGCAGCTCTTCCAGACGCCGTTCCCGATTCCCGACTACAGCGGCACGGAGCTCATGTTGAGCGATATCGCGTTCGGACTGCCGGACGCGACCTCCGGATGGACGCGCCGGGGACACACGATCGCCCTGCTGCCGACGAGCCAGTTCCCGGAGAGCGCGTTCGACGTCTACTACGAGATCTACAACCTCCCCTTCGGACGCTCCTACGAGACCGAAATCGCGATCCAGCCCCTCGAGGAGGAGGAAGACGAGACCGCAACCGTCCGCACGCGCTTCACCGGCGAGTCGACGGCAGGGGGGGACGACTCGCTCGGGGAGCTCCGTCGAGTGGAGTCGGCGCTCCCGACGGGTCGATATCGCGTGACCGTCACGGTGCGAGACCTCACCACGAGCCGCGTAGCGTCGACGTCCCGGACCATCCAGGTCCGTGGATGGCGGCGGGGCATGACGCTCGTCCCGGCCTTCACTCGGGTCCCGGAGCCCTGAGTCGGGGCCTGGGGCGTTCCGCTTGCTCCGCGATGGGGTGCCCCGTAGCGTGGGCCTCTCCCCCGCGCACACCCATAGGCCCTCCATGAACGCTCGTACCGCCCGAGAGTCCGTTCTCCCCTTCGCGCTCCTGCTCGCCGGCATTCTCGCCTTCCCCGCGCTGTCCTCCTCCGCCCACATCGCGGCGCAGAGCGAGACGTTCCGGGCGCGCCTTTCGCCGCTGCCTGTCAACGGGCAGACCGTGCGCACCATCACGGGCGTGGGCCAGGCGCGCGCCACGCTCGCGGGGAACCGACTGACCGTCACCGGCGAGTTCCGTGGGATGAGCTCGCCCGCGACGACCGCGCATCTGCACCTGTCGCCGGCCGGCCGGCCGGGCCCGGTCGCCAGTCCGCTCACGGTCACGGCGGGAACGGAGGGACAGATCTCCGGGACGCTGACCCTGACCCCCGAGCAGGTCGCCGCGCTTCGCGGAGAGTCGCTGTACGTCCAGATCCACAGCCAGGGCAATCCGGGCGGAGAGCTTCGGGGCTGGATCTACGACACCGACGTGATCGGCGAGACGGCAGCCAATTACGAGCCGACGTCGCTCACGGTCGCGGATCTGATGCGCGACTTCGTTCCGGTCACGGACGACATGCTTCGCAACCCCGACCCGGCGGACTGGCCGATGATGAGGGGGAACTACCAGGCGCACAGCTATAGTGCGCTCGACGAGATCAACACGGGGAACGTCGGCGGCCTGCAGCTGGAGTGGGTCTGGAGCATGAACGACGGCGCCTCCGAGCCGGCGCCGCTCGTGTACGGCGGCGTCATCTATCTCATCAACCCGGGCAACGTCATCCAGGCGCTCGATGGCCGGACAGGCGACCTCATCTGGGAGCGCGATTCGAGCGGGCCAGACGACAGCCAGGACATGCGCGGAATCGCCATCTACGGCGACAAGATCATCCAGTCGACGACCGACGCGCGCATCGTCGCCCTCGATGCCCGCACGGGCGAGCAGGTCTGGGAGACGATGATCCAGGAGGGCAACTCGAACTCGAGCGGTCCGATCGTCGCAGACGGAAAGGTCATCTCGGGACTCGCGAGTTGCGCCACCTATGGTGAGTCGCGCTGCTTCATAAGCGCATACGATGCGAATACGGGCACGCCGCTCTGGCGCTTCAACACCATCGCCGAGGCCGGCGAGCCGGGCGGCGACACGTGGGGCAACCTCGACAACATCTTCAGGAAGGGCGGCGAGACCTGGATCACGGGCAGCTACGACCCCGAGCTGAACCTCACCTATTGGGGAACGGCACAGGCGAAGCCGTGGGCTCCGCCGAGCCGGCACATGTCGATCTTCGACGCAGGGCTCTACACCAACGCGACGGTCGCCATCGATGTCGAGACCGGGGCGCTCCGGTGGGCATACCAGCATGTCCCGGGTGAGGCGCTCGATCTCGACGAGGTCTTCGAGCGCGTGCTCGTGGACCGCGGTGGGCAGCGGCTCGTGCTGTCCATCGGCAAGAACGGGATCCTGTGGAAGAATGACCGCGTCAACGGCCAGTTCCTCGGGTACCAGGAGGTCGTCTTCCAGAACGTCTTCACCGACATCGACCCACGCACCGGTGCGATCACGTATCGGGACGACATCATCGATGCCGAGATCGGAGAGTGGATTCCCGGGTGCCCGAGCAGCGCGGGGGGGAAGGACTGGCACTCGATGAGCTACCACCAGCCGACGGGGGTGCTGATCGCGCCGCTGAGCCAGACGTGCCTCGAGAATCAGGCCCGCGAGGTCGAGCTACGGGAGGGAAGTGGCGGAACGGCATCTGCCCGCCTGTTCTACGAGATGCCCGGCTCGGACGGCAACCTCGGCAAGCTCGGGGCCTACGATGTGACCACGCTCGAGGAAGTGTGGAGCTACGAGCAGCGAGCGAGCTTCCTCACCGGTGTGCTGTCGACGGCCGGGAACGTCGTGTTCGCAGGTGACGAGAACCGGCGCTTCCGGGCGTTCGACGTGCGTACAGGTGAGATCCTCTGGGAGACGCGACTCGGGACGTCGGTGCAGGGGCATCCGTTCGCGTTCGCCGTGGACGGCAAGCAGTACATCGGCGTGACCACGGCACTCGGCGGCACGAGCCCGCGCCAAGTTCCGCGCGTCGTCTCACCCGAGCTCAGGTACCCGAACAACGGGAACGCGCTGTACATCTTCAGCCTACCCGACTGAGTCGGGGGCGCCCCCAGAAAGCGTACAGCTCCTTTCGGCGCATTCGTGCCGGTCAGGCCGTCCCCTCGGCCACGGCCCGTACGATGTCGCTGGCGGACAGGATGCCCACCA
>CAZBCN010000009.1:45052-68926 GCA_964490285.1 uncultured Gemmatimonas sp.
GCCGTCCCCTCGGCCACGGCCCGTACGATGTCGCTGGCGGACAGGATGCCCACCATACGTCCGTGCTCGAGCACGAGCACGCGGTGTACGTCGGCCTCGCTCATCCGGCGTGCGGCGACACGTACATCGTCGTCCGGGCTCACGCTGAGAAGACGACGGCTCATGGCCTCCCCGACCGTATGGTCCGCGAGGAAGTCCCACTCGGGCCCCTCGACCTCGGCCATTCGCTCCACCGTGTCGGTGGCGGCATCCCTCCACAGGTCGACGAAGTAGAGGGGTGGCGATGCGCCCTCCTGCCAGGCGTCCGCGTCGACCCAATCGCCCCAGTCGGCCTGGCTCTCGCGGAAGTTGGGGATCGCGGGCGTGGTGGCCTCGAACTCGAGCAGGTCAGCGGTGGATACGACCCCGACGACCTCCGAGCCCCGCACCACCGGTGCTCCCGTGACACTCCGCTCCCAGAGAAGCTCGAGCGCATCGCGCAATGTCATCTCGGGCGTCAGGACAGCGACGTCCGGTGTCATGATCTGGCGAACCCTGTTCATCATTCCTCCCGTCCTCGGTACGTAACCTGCCGACCATAGAGGCTCGCAAAGCACGTGCCCAGGCGGGCCGCGCTCGGGGCTTTGCCCGGCGGGCGGTTGGGCAACGCATGGGTAGGAATGCCCCAAAGCAGGACGAGCTGACCCGCTTCGGCCGGCTCGCGCAGTACGCGCGGTGGCTCGAATCTTGTGACTCGACGATCGGGCCAGCCGGGAGGAGACGCTCCAGTGACAACGACACGTGGTGGGGAGATCCGCTCGGTCGCCGTCGCATGCGACCACGTGACCCTCGCCGGTGATCTCGTGATTCCGGCCCGTGCCGCAGGGCTCGTGGCGTTCGCACACGGGAGCGGCAGCAGCCGTAAGAGTCCTCGCAACCGATTCGTCGCGGGCGTGCTCGAAGCCGGTGGTCTCGCCACCTTGCTCTTCGATCTCCTCACGCCCGACGAGGAAGCCGAGGACCAGCACACGCGGGAGCTGCGCTTCGACATCGACCTGCTCGCGGACCGCCTCGTCGGAGCCACCGATTGGCTCGCGCGTCAGGGACCGGTCGCGGCGCTCCCTCTCGGGTACTTCGGGGCGAGCACGGGCGCTGCCGCGGCCCTCATCGCTGCGGCCCGGCGGCCAGAGCAGGTGACGGCGGTGGTCTCCCGGGGCGGGCGTCCCGACCTCGCGGGTGCGTCGCTCGCGGTCGTGCGGGCGCCGACCCTCCTCATCGTGGGTGGGCTCGACCACCAGGTGATCGAGTTGAACCGAAGCGCGCTCGCGCGGCTACCCGGAAAGAAGGACATGAAGATCGTCGACGGCGCGACCCACCTGTTCGAGGAGCCTGGCACCCTGGAGAAGGTGGCGTTGCTGGCCAGGGAGTGGTTCGAGCGCCACTCGTGTACGACCATTACCCGATCGGCCCTGAACTGACGGACGACGACATGGCGCACATGGATCAGGACCTCTTTCGGAGGATGCAGGAGGCGGCGCTCCGCTTCCGGTCGGGCGAGTCCGACATGGAAGAGATCATGACGCCCAACGGTCCCGCGCGATTGATCCGCGACCCTACCAACCCGCTGGGATTCAGAATCGACTTCGTGGGGGGTGGGTCGCGCCATTCGGTCTCCGTGCAGGAGTACCCGGCGGCGCCCGGCCGACCCCACGGCTATCCCGCCCCACTGCCGTTCCTCGAGAATTGCGTGGCGACGGTGAACACACTGGACCAGGCCGTGACGTGGCACGCCCCAGCGGATCCGGTGCGGGCGTTCGAGTCCGTGTCCGACCAGTGCGTCGCCGACGGCTGGGCACGCGTGACGGACGAAGCCGCCTCGAGGGTCTTCGCCAAGGACGACGTGCAACGGTTCCTGCACCTCATCGAAGACGATGGGCCGGCGCGCGTCGTCCTCGAGGAGCGTCGTTCGCGAGCCTAACTGCCCGAAGCGTGAGCGGTCAGGACCCCACGGTCACGGCGGTTCTCCAGCCGCGTCCGACGGGGGGCGCGCGCCGCGCGCGCGTGCGGTCGTGACTTCCTGACAGCGGCACTGGGCGTCACTACCTGGCGGGCGATCATCTGCGCGAAGAGCTCGAAGAGCGCAGGGTCGACGGTTCTGCCGCTCTCGGATGCGAGGATGTCCATGGCTGCCGCGTGGGAGAAAGCCGCGCGGTAGCTGCGGGTCGTGGTGAGGGCGTCGTAGACGTCGGCGATCGTCAGGATTCGAGCCTCCAGCGGGATCGCCGAGCCGGCGACTCGGTCCGGGTATCCCGAACCGTCCCAACGCTCGTGGTGGTGGCGAATCATGGGACGGACGTCCCACGGGAATTCGATACCCTCGAGGAGCTCCACGCCCAAGACGGGGTGACTCGCCATCACGGACCACTCGGACTCGTCCAGCTTACCGGGCTTCGCCAGGATCTCGATGGGCACCGACACCTTGCCCACGTCGTGCAGCAGGGCACCCATGCGGAACCACATCATTTCTTCTTCGGGAAGGCCGACGGCCAGGGCGAGGTCACACGCGTAGCTCGCGACCCGCGAGCAGTGGCCCTGGGTGTAGGCGTCCTTGCTCTCGATGGACTCGCCCCATTCGCGTACGATCTGCAGGAATGCCGTCTCCAGCTCGACGAGTCGCTCCCCGACGTGGGCGAGGTCCCGCTGGGCGCGCAGGCCCTCGAACAGTCTCCGCGCCTGATTGAGGCGCTGGAGCGTGTCACGGTTTCTTCCCATGAGCCGCAAGCCCCGCGCCTGCTCGAGGATCACGTCCGCCATCAGCTTCGGGTCCTCACGGCTTCGCGCGGTGTCCGCCGCGCGGTCGAGCATGCGAAGTGCATGCTCCGGCGCGCCGAGGCGAAGGTGGGCGGAGCCGCTCACGAGCAGAATATCTCCGAGCCAGCGATCGTCTCCGCAGTCTACCGCGATGGCGTGCGCCCCTTCGGCGGTTTCGAGGGCCGCCCGAACGTCGCCAGCGCTCAGCAAGACGCGCGCGCGGTTCACCTCGACGATGATCAGATGATGGCGGTCGCCGAGATCGAGGCACATCTGTCGCGCCCGAGCGAGCGTGGTCGCGGCCTGTCCGTCGTCCAGGAGGTCCGCCTGTAGTCTCCCGATGTTGTTCAGGAGCGGCCCCACGTAGGACACCTCGCCCAGCGCCTCGAACTTCGAGAGGCTCGCCTGGAAGCGGCCGATTGCCAGGACTGCATCGCCACGAATCGACGCTATGTTGCCCAGATTCTGCTCCGAGATCGCTTCGAGCTTGCGCGCTCCCACCGTGACCGCCAGCGCCCGGACCCGCTCGAAGAGGGTCTCCGCTTCATCGAGATCACCCATGCTGAAGAGCGTGCCCGCGCGCGTGTTCAGCACCGACGCGAGTGCCAGGTCGTCGTTCATGGCGACGGCCACCGCTTCGGCGGCTTCGAGGCAGTCGAGTGCGGCGTGCGGATCACCGGCCGTCGTGTGGGTCCACGCAACCCAGCGCAGGAGCTTGGCGGCGAGGTCGAGCGCCTGATCTGCCTGGAGGAGCCGGAGTGCGGTCTCGAACCGGCTCCGTGCGTCGGCGGGTCGTCCGGCGCGCTCCGCCTCGCGGCCCGCTTCGACCTCCCTCAGGGCGGCGTCGAGCCCGCTCATACGGTCGCGGCCAACGCGTGCTCCTCGATCTTACGATGCAGCGTCGGTCGAGAGATGCCCAGGAGGCGCGCCGCCGCGCTCTTGTTTCCACGCGTCAGGCCGAGCGTCATCCGCACCAGCTCCGCCTCCACCGACTTGAGCGATCTGCCGGCGGTGGGCACCTCGATCACGCCCCCGATCGTCCGTGTGTCTTCGGGTGAGGCAGTGGCTCGGCGGCTCAGCGCGAGGTGGCGTGCTTCGATCTCGCCTCCCTCGCAGAGCACCAGCGCCCGCTCGAGGACGTTCTTGAGCTCGCGCACGTTTCCGGGCCAAGAGTGGGCTGCGAGGCTCGCCAACGCGTTTGGTGTGAGGCGCGCGGACGGGAGTCCGTGCGCCGCCACGAGCTCCGCGAGGAAGTGGCGGGCCAGCAGCAACACATCCCCCCCACGCGAGCGGAGGGGCGGAATGACCAGGCGCAAGACATTGAGACGGTAGAAGAGATCCTCGCGGAAGAGACCTCCCTCCACGAGTTGCTCGAGGTGAACGTTCGTGGCCGCCGTCACCCGGCATCGGATCTCGATTTCGTCGAACCCGCCGACGCGTCGCACGCGGCGCTCCTCGAGCGCTCGCAGCAGCTTGGGCTGGAGATCCAGGGGTAGGCTCGACACTTCGTCGAGGAACAGCGTCCCCTCCCGCGCGAGCTCCAGGAGCCCCTGCTTCTTCTGCCGCGCGTCCGTGAACGCTCCGCGCTCGTAGCCGAACAGCTCCGACTCCAGGAGTTGGGCGGGGATGGCTGCACAATTGACCGCGACGAACGGTGCGTTCGCCCTCGGGCTGGCCGCATGGATCGCGCGTGCGAACACTTCCTTACCGGTACCGGTCTCGCCGATCAAGAGGACGTTCGACCCGCCCCGCAGCGACACCCGCCGCGCCAGCTGAACGCACTCGATGAGTGCGCGGCTCTCGCCGATGAGCGTGGAGAATGCGTCGTCGGGACGTTCGGGCGCTGCTTCCACGGTGGTTTCGGGATCGCGCGCGGCCAGCTGATAGCTCATGCCTGTGTCTCCTCACCAGCCCACTGTTTCCTTCGGATCTGATCCAATAGCGCCTCCATGCGCGCGGACAGACCGTCCGCGTCGAGCGTCGCATGGAGCTCGCGGAAGCCCCGTCGAGCTGCCTCCCAGTCCTCCAACGCAGCGTCAGTACGCCCTGCGCGGCGGCGGAGCTCTCCGCGCTCGCGCAGCGCCTCAGCCACGAGCAACGGATCCGCGACGTCTCGCCCGATCGTCACGGCTTCGTCCAGCGTGGCTTCGGCCGCCTCCAGGTCTCCGCGCTCGCGTTCCAGCACACCGCGGAACTTCAACGCCTCACCGATGCGCGCGGCGTCGTCACCGTCCTTGGCAATGCGGAGCGCCACCTCCAGCTGCTCCGCGGCTTCGTCCCAACGCCCGAGAGCGACCAGGCTCTCGGAGTAGTTCGCCCTGAGGACGCCCTCCATCGGGCGGTCCCGCCGTGCGCTCGCGATGTAGAGGCCCTTCACGAAGCATTTCTCGGCGCGCAGCGGGAGGCCGAGATCGGTCAACAGCATGCCCATGTTGTTGAGGACCCACGATCCCGCTTCGTCATCCGACACTTCTTGGAAGGCACGCAGAGCCGCGCGGTAGCGCACCAGAGCCCCGTCGAGGTCGCCGCGGATGTTGGCGAGCACGCCCAGGTTCTGCTCGATCATCCCCGCCAGGCGGATCTCGCCGCCCTCTACCGCCAGTCGAGCGGCGCGGCGGTAGAGCGTAGTCGCTTCGTCCAGGTCGCCGAGACGTTGGGCAATCACGGCCCGACAATTCAGGGCCGAGGCTTTGGCCGCGATGGCTCCGGTCCGGTCGGCTACCTCGTAGCTGTCCGAATACCGGCGCTCGGCTTCATCCACGCGGCCGAGGTCCCTAAGGACCGATCCGCTCCAGCGGAGGATGTTCGCCAGGAGCGGCGTCGGCTCGACGTGCGCCAGGAGCGCACGAGCCTCCTCGTAGCGTTCGAGCGCACCGGAAAGGTCCCGCCGCATCTCCGCCGCTCGCCCCCCGCGAGCAAGCTCGAGCGCGTCGTGGAGCCGATCTTCCGTGGCGCTCCCCGTTGCTAGTGACATGTCAGTACGACGGATCGTGCCGTCAGTCCGTCGCCACCACGTAGCCGCGCCGTGACATGGCGTAGCCCGAGAAGTGCTCGATGCGGTAGATGCCGAGAGCATCGAGCACCCACACAGGCAACGTCTCGAGTGGAGCGACCGTCGGCGCGAGGTCGCCATCGAAGTAGACTACCTGGAGGCTACCAGAAGGCAAACCGAAGCCTTTGGTGCTGAGCAGGTCCTGGGTGAGCGTGAGCGGCCGCTCGAAGCGGAGCCCGTGAGGCTGGAACTCGTATCCGACCAGGTTACCCGCAGGCGCGGTCACGGTGATGCGCGTGAGGCCGCTCACGGCGCCGAACGGGACCATCACGGTCAGGCCGGCGCGGGGCAGGCGGATGATTCCGCCGAACCGACCGACGACTTGGCTCACGACCTCGTCCTGAGCCAGAGGGACGGTGCGCTCGAGAACCGCGACCTGACCGGACGTCGGAGTGAGGGCTCCGGTGACGCCATCCAACAGGCCAGCGGCCGGTGTGACATCGACGGCCGGCTCGGTCGGCAGGTCGGAGCAGCCGGTGAAAAGGAAGAGCGCGCCCACGAGTAGGGCGCGCAGGGCATGTGTACGTGGCATTCGGGAGGGTCTCCGCCAGGGGGGCGCCATGCGTTCGGGTGGCGGCGAAAACGCAAGGAAGATGCCACGGAGACGATATCGTGTAAGATATTGGCAATAGAGGAGATATGACGCTGGAGCCACATCGGCTTCGTGGAGCCGATCGGTAACGAAGTGCTACGACCGGCGAAAAGGTGTTCAGGAATATTCCAGGCGGGGCGGCCCCCTGTAACGATTCGTTCCAGCCGCCCCTTCTACAGCCCGAGCAGGCTCACGCACCCCTTGGTCAGCCCCTGCTCCCTCGCCCACAGGTCGAGCTCGATGGTCGCCAGCTCGTCCACGATCGGCACCGCGTCGCCCCGACGGCGCAGGTCCACGGTCTTCAGGTAACGCCGGCACGTTCGGCACTCGTCGATTCGCACGTGGGGCACCGACTCCGCGGAGTGTACGACGAGTGAGTCCGCCGCCGACTCGCCGCAGAATGCGCAGGTGAGGCGCCGAATGCGCTGCTCCGAGCCGCACAGGCTGCACACCAACCCGCGCGAGCCGAGCGCACCGGGCCGGTCTCGCAGCGTGGCGACCAGGGGTGGAGCGCCGCAGACTCGGCACGTGCTCGGACTCGGGCCTTCCGTCGCCTCGACCGCGGGAAGCAGGCGGCCGGCGAGTGTCGTGGCGATCGTCTCGAGGAGGGCGCGCACGTGAAACGGACCATCCGTGATCGTCCTGCCGGTGGAGGCTACCGCCGCCTGGAGGAGGGCTCGCCGCTCAGTGGGCTCGGTGCCAGCGAGCCGAGCTCCCTCTGCGATCATCACGTCGGTGCCGATGCCCATCATGCCGTCGAGGAATTCGTCCAGAAGCGGGAGCAGCTCGGCGAGCGGGAGCCTCGTGAGGTGGAGCGCGGGTCCGCCTTCGGCCTCCGTCTGCGCAATGGCCAGCCACTTGGTGGCGGGCAGATCGGTGGCGAGGCGCTCCTGCGCCTCGGTGACCGCCGCGTAGCAGCGGAGGATCTCCTCCGCGTGAGGCACTTCGACGGCGAGCGCGAGTGCTCGCGCCCGGCGCGACCGCCACACGGTCATGGCCGACTCACGCCCACCGGAACACCCTGAGGGCCAAGGCGAACGGAATGACCGTCCACACCGCGAGCACGACGAGCTCGGGGATCATCTGGCCGAGCCCCGCACCGTCGATCATCCCCGCCCGCAGCGCATCGTTGAGCGCGGTCAGCGGGAGCGCCTGCAGGAGGGGATGGATGGTCTCCGGGAAGCGCTCGTAGCTGAAGAAGACCCCCGATCCGAGCCACATGGGGACGATCACCAGGTTGACCAGCCCGGACACGCCCTCGATGGTCTTCGTCCGCGAGGCCACGAGCAGGCCGAGCGTCGAAGACGCGATGGCTCCGAGCACCGCAACCGTCGTGAACGTCACCAGGGACGTGCGCATCGGCACGTCCAGCACCCAGACACCGAACGCCACCAGGAGCACGAGCTCGGCCGCGAGGAAGGCGAGGCGGGCCGTGATCAGCGACGCCAAGAACGAGGAGCGGCGCATGGGTGTGACGAGGAGGCGCTTGAGGACTTTCCGCTGCCGCATGTCGGCAACGGCGAAGCCGATCGACCAGAGTCCAGTACCGAGCAGGTTCATCCCGACGAGTCCCGGGAAGAGGAAGTCCACATAGCGCGCGCCGCGCTCGGTCACCGGCTCGACCGCCACCCGGTCCTGGTCGATCTCGCCGACGGCGACGAGCACGCGCAGGCGCGCAACTTCCGACTCTGCGCGGGTGGGGTCGAGGCGTAGCTCGGCTGGATCGACCCCCACGACGAGCGCGTCCAGGCGGCCGCTGGCGAGTCGTCGGTCCGCCTCTTCGCGGGATGCGAAGAGCTGGAGATCGATGAGAGGGTCGGCTTCGAGGCGCGCGATCCATCCCCCCGCATCACCCACGACTCCGACGCGGCTCGGCGCGGGCTCCCCTCCCTGGAACGCGAACCCGAGAACCGCCGAGAGCACGAGCGGGAAGGCGAAGACCCAGAACACGCCCTCCGGCTGACGCAGGAACGCGAGGACGCGGTGGCGCGTCAGCTCCGCCAGCTCGGCCCAGCGCGGTAGGCTACCCACGCAGGTGCTTCCCGGTGAGCGCCACGAAGACGTCTTCAAGCGTGGGTGAGTGCGTCTGTAGGGACTCCAGCTCGACGCCGACCTCGGTGAGGTGACCGAGCAGCGCGCCCACGCTCGCCTGTGTATCCGTCACGACGAGCGTGAACGCGGAGCCCTCCCGCCGCACCTCGCTCACCCCGCGTAGCGAGAGGAGCGCCGCGTCGAGCAGGAGGTCACCCATGCCGTTCTTGGGGTGGAGCTCGACGATGCTCTCCGCGTGCAGACTGCCAATGACCGCCGCCGGCGTTCCTTGTGCGATGATCTTGCCGGCGTCGATGATGACGACGTCGTCGGCGAGCCGCTCCGCTTCCTCCATGTAGTGCGTGGTCAGCAAGACGGTGCCGCCTTCCTGCTTGAAGCCTGCGACGATCTCCCAGACCCGGCGGCGCGCCTGGGGGTCGAGTCCCGTCGTGGGCTCGTCCAGGAAGAGGACCTCCGGCCGCGACACGAGCGCGCAGGCGAGGCTAAGCCGCTGGTGCTGTCCGCCCGAGAGGGTTTCGACCCGCGCGCCACGTTTGTCCGTGAGCCCGACGACGTCGAGCACCTCGTCGAGGTCTCTCCCCTCGCGGTAGAAGCTCCGAAAGAGCCGTAGCGTCTCCAACACCGTGACCTTCTCGGTGAGCCGGGTCTCCTGGAGCTGCACGCCGATGCGCTCGCGGATCCCCTCCGGGTCGGAGGCCCATGTGCGCCCCAGGATCTCGATGTCGCCTGCGTCGGGGCGGGTGAGCCCCTCCAGCATCTCGATCGTCGTCGTCTTTCCCGCGCCGTTCGGCCCGAGCAGCGCGAGGCATGTGCCGCGCGCCAGCTCGAGATCGAGGCCGTCCACTGCGGTGAGCGCACCGAAGCGCTTCACGAGCCCGTGGGCTCGGAGGGCAGGAACGGACATTGGGTCGCGGACTCCGTCGGGGATCCCCTGACCTCCGAGCGGCGGGACCCGTGGAGGCGACCAGGATCTTAATCGTGGTCAGCGCGGGCGTGGAGAGGCGGCAGCGAGCGTCGCCTACGACGAGTGCATGGCCACCGCCGGATCCACGCGCGTCGCGCGCGCCGCGGGAACGATGCAGGCGAGGAGGCCGGTGAGCGTGAGGATCACCAACACACCCGCCAGCACAGCCGCGTCCATGGCCTCCACCTCGAAGAGGATGAACGCGAGCCCGCGCCCGAGCGCGGCCGAAAGGACGACGCCGATCGCCACCCCGAGCCCGAGCTGGAGGGAGGCCTGGCCCAGCACCCAGCGTAAGACCCTGCCTTTCGTGGCTCCGAGCGCCATACGCAGCCCGAGCTCCTGCCTGCGCTGGTTGACGCTGAACGAGAGGACGCCATAGAGGCCGACCGCCGCGAGGAAGAGCGCGGCTCCGCCGAACACCGTGAACATGGTACCGAAGATCCCGAAGAATCCGGTGCCGACCCGGATGGCTTCTCCCAGAGAGTTCACCTGTGAGATCGGGAGATCGGGATCCATCTCGGCGATGATCTCACGTACTCGGGCCGTGATCTGGAGCGGATCCTCGCGGGTCCGGACCATCACGGTCACGACCGAGCTCGCCCGCTGCGTCAGGGGCACGTAGATGGCTTCGGGCGCGAGGATGAAGGCGTCGCCGTCCAGGTAGAAGTCGGGCACCTCACCCACGATCGTGTACCAGCCCTCGCGCTCGCGGATCTCTACGCCGCTCTGCGACACGCGCCGGAGGCGGAGGCGGTGGCCGACGGCCGACTCACCCCCGAAGTAGGTATCGGCGAACTTGGAGTTCACCACGGCCACCGGCTCCGAGGTCGCATCGTCCGTCGGCGCGAACGCGCGCCCCTCGACCAGCGTGCTCGAGAGCGTCTCGAAGTAAGCATGGTCCACGGAGCCGATCCGGGCACTCGGGTAGTCGCGGTCGCCGAGGTACGTCTCGTTCTCGATCTCGAAGCGGCCGTTGCCGAAGCCCACCGCGGGTAGCTCGGTGGCTAGGCTGCTCGATAGCACGCCGGGCTCGGCATCGAGGCGCTGCCGCAGGGCATCGAAGAAGCGAAGCCGATCGTCGTCGGTCTGGTAGTCGCTCGGGGGCAGCGACAGCGCGGCGATGAAGACGTTGGCGCCGTCGAACGGGTAGTCGTGGTTGGTGAGATTCCGCACGCTTTGGATCACCAGTCCGGCAGACACGAGGAGCGCGCACGAAAACGCAACCTCGGCCACGACGAGTCCGCGACTCAGCCGTCCGACGCGGAGAGACGACGAGCCTCGCGTCTCATCCTTGAGAAAGTCGTTCACGTCGATTCGCGATGCGCGAAGCGCCGGCGCCAACCCAGCGAGCAGAGTCGATGCAAGCGCTAGGGCGAGCACGAAGGCCAAGACGGTCGGATCGATACCGATCGAGAACCAGAACGGAACTCCTTGTGGGAACGTGCTCAGGGTGCGCTCGAAGAACGCGATCCAAAGGCGAGCGACGCCCAGCCCCACGGCCGCGCCCAGACCCGCGATCACGCCTACATCGACGAGCATCTGCGCGACGATGCGCGAACGACTCGCACCCAGCGCGGTCTTCAACGCGACTTCCTTGCTGCGGAGGCTCGCGCGAGCCAGGAGAAGGTTCGCCACGTTCGCGCACGCGATGAGCAAGACGAGCGCGACGGCTCCGAGCATCGTGTAGAGGAGCGGTGGGACCTGGTAGCCGATCATCTCGTGCACGAGTGGGCCGACGACGACTGACATCCCTTCATTCGTGTCCGGGTACTCCTCGGCGAGCTGCGCCATGATACGGACGAGGTCCGCTTCACCTTCCTCGAGCGAGACCCCCGGGGCCAGTCGCCCGAAGGCGAGGAGTGAAGGGCCCGTGCCACGCTGCTGGGCCAGGTCCGCGGGAGGGAGCGGCTTCCAGAGTTGTTGATTGAAGGGGAATTCGAACCCCACGGGCATGACGCCGATGATCTCCGTGGGCTCACCGTCGATTCGGACGACCGAGCCGACCACGCCCGGCTCGCTACCGAGCTGGTCACGCCACATCCGGTCCGAGATGAGCGCCACCGGTGCAGATCCGACCTCGCCGTCGGCCGGCACGAAGCCGCGCCCGCGTGCGGGCGCGGTACGCAGCAGGTCGAACGCGTTCGTGGTCAGGTTGGCCCCATTCACGAACGCGGGCGGGCCTTGGTCGGTGCTCATGTTGAAGGCCGTCGCCTCGTACGCGGCGAGGTCCTCGAAGGCGACCTGACGCTCCCGCAGATCCGTGAGATCGTGGATGCGGGTGAGGAGCCGGTTCGGGCCCTGGGAAGGGTTCACCCGGTTGATCCCCACCAGCTCGTCGGCGTCCTCGACAGGGAGCCCTTTCAGGATGACCCCGTTCACGACGCTGAACATTCCCGACGTCAGGCCGATACCGAGCCCCAGCGCCAGCACCGCGATGAGCGCGGGACCGGGAGAGCGCATCAGCCCGCGCAGCGCGATGCGGATGTCGTTCGTCAGGTCGTCGAACATGGTGCGCCCCCATCCGGCGTGAAGCGGTCTCCGCCGACTCCTACGAACGAGAGCCCCGGGGGATTCACCGCGGCCGGCGCCCGAACCCTAGGCGGCCAACCGTTCCTCGATGAGCGCCCGAAGGCGCCGCTCGAGCACCCCCTTGGAGG
This sequence comes from uncultured Gemmatimonas sp., assembly GCA_964490285.1. Lineage (GTDB taxonomy): Bacteria > Gemmatimonadota > Gemmatimonadetes > Longimicrobiales > Gaopeijiaceae > UBA2982. The sequence goes on from CAZBCN010000009.1 coordinate 57,160, forward strand.
TGCAGTGGACAGAGGTCGAGTTCGCGCTGCGCTGCGTGGCGAAGGCGTCCAGGTTCGTGCGCACGATCGTGCCCTGCTGCCCGTTCGGCACGACGTGAACGAGGAGGGAGAGCGTCACCTCGTACGCATCAGCATACGGGCCCGTCAATCCCGAACCACACTCGATGTACGTCGACATCGATCTTCGCTCGATCCTCGAGCGCGTATATCGCGCGTTGCCGATCCTCCCCTGGCCGGAGTCGACGAACGTGGGCTCGATCCCCAGCTGCTCGAAGACCGCGGGTAGCGTTCCCCAGACCAACGTGAGCCTCGCGGGCAGCGCGAACTCGGCGAAGGACGCGTCGTTCCTGACCTCCACCGCAGATGTCGAGGAGCTGAGCGCCCCGACCGAGATGGATCGGAGGCCGGTGCCGCCTTCCTGGACTTCGGAACCGCCGGAGGCACATCCCGCTACTGTGGCCACCAGCACCAGCAGGCACGCCTGGGCCGTCCAATGTTCCGTGCGGAGATGGGCGGTCACTTCCCTCACGCGGTCGCGCATGTCGACCCTCCCTCGACGCGGGCTATCGGTAGCCTAGGCGCCGGTGTCCTGGGACGCAACTCGGCGAACGGGGGGCGCGCCCGCATTCGGCCCCCGGGCACCCGGCCCTGACGCCACGACCTCATTTCCGTTAACCTCCCTGCGCATCGAGGGCCTGGCCCTCGATGAGACGCTGGTGGCGAGCACTCCCACGGTGCGGCCGCCGGCGCTTTTTCTTTTTTGGGGTTTCGGACCCGCGGAGGGACGGATGGCGAAGCAGGCAGCGATCGAGATGGAGGGGCTCGTCACCGAGGTCCTTCCCGGCCAGAAATTCCGCGTGCGGGTCCAAAACGACCACATGGTCCTCGCCTACGCGGCGGGCAAGATGTCGAAGTTCCGCATCCGCGTCCTGGTGGGCGACACCGTGACGCTCGAGCTCTCGCCCTACGACCTGACGCGCGGCCGCATCACCTTCCGCCACAAGGTCGCCGGCGGGCCGCCTCCTCCGAGCAAGCAGCGCCGGCGGTACTAGGTCCGGCGGAGCGCGCCCAGGAACTCCGCGCCGTACTTCGCCAGCTTCGCGGGCCCCACGCCCGGAACCGCGAGCAGCTCCACCTCGCTCGACGGGCGACGCGCCGCCATCTCGAGGAGCACCTTGTCACTGAACACGATGTAGGCAGGGACGCGCTGCCGGTCCGCGAGCGACTTGCGGAGCTCGCGGAGACGCTGGAAGAGCGCTTCGTCTTCGGGGGACAGATCCGCACCGAGCGATCCGCTTGGACGCTTCGATCGGTCGCGTCCTTCATCGACTGAGCCGCCCACCGCCATCGCTTCGGCTGCGAGCTCGTGCAGCTCGACCCCCGTGCACACGTCGCACGCGGTGGCGCAGGGCGCCATCGCTTCGTCGAAGTGAGCGAGGATGGCCCGATGCCGGCATGCACCGGACTCCACCAGGCGGAAGAGCGCGGCCGTCGCCTGCCGCTTCTGGTGGAAGAGCTCGGGATCGTCGATGTCACTGAGGAAGCGCTCGTGCAGCTTCACGTCGGCCCACGAGTAGAAGAGGAAGCAGTCGCTCGGAAGCCCGTCGCGCCCCGCGCGTCCTATTTCCTGGTACCACGACTCGACGTCCTTCGGCAGGTCCCGGTGGATGACGAAGCGAACGTTCGACTTGTCGATGCCCATGCCGAAGGCGATGGTCGCGACGATCACGTCGACCTCGTCGCGCTGGAAGGCCTCCTGGTTGGCGATGCGCTCGCGGCTCTCGAGCCCCGCGTGGTACGGCCGCGCGCTCACGCCGTTGGCGACGAGGAAGTCGGCGGTCTGCTCGACGCCCTTGCGGCTCAGACAGTAGACGATGCCCGACTCGCCCTTACGCTGGCGGACGAGAGCCAGGATTTCCTTCCGCGTGTTACCCGCGCCTTTCTTGCGGCACGCGATGCGGAGGTTGGATCGGAAGAAGGAGCCCTTGAAGCCCGCGGGCTTGGACATGCCGAGCTGCAGGAGGATGTCGCGCGCGACGGCCCGTGTGGCCGTGGCCGTGAGCGCGAGCACGGGGACGTCGAGCCCGTCTTTGAGCCCCCGCAGCTTCCGGTACGATGGACGAAAGTCATGGCCCCACTGGCTGATGCAATGCGCCTCGTCCACGACGAGTAGCGAGATGGGACACCCCGCGATGAAGTCGCGGAGCCGCCCGTCGAGCGCTTCGGGCGCGAGGTAGACCAACTCGTAGCGTCCCGCGCGGAGGCCGTCGAGCCGCGTCCGCCGCTCGTCCCACTCCAGCGTCGAGTTGATGGCCACCGCCTCGAACCCCAGCTCCCGCAGCGCGTCCACCTGGTCCTTCATCAAGCTGATGAGCGGCGAGAGGACCAGAACCGTGCCGCCGAGGAGTCGGGCCGGCAGCTGATACGTGAGGGACTTTCCCGCGCCGGTCGGCATGACCGCGATGCAGTCGCGGCCGGCGAGCACCGCGTCGATCACCTCGCGCTGTCCGGGGCGGAACGTCTCGAAGCCGAAGACGTCGCGGAGGACGGTTTGGGGGTCGGGTGGGGTCAACGGATCTCGCGGCGACGTAGGGGCCAGGTCGGGACCGGAATATCGCACTCACGGTGGGCCAGGCCGATGCACGGGTTGGCCGATAGCCGGCGGAACAATCCTCGCTGCCGGAGTACTTCAGTCGTTCTCCAACCCTCCTCCCGGGGAGTCGAGAGCCTCGGGCGCCCACGGGATTCCGGGCCCCTAGCCAGTGCCCAGCTCGTCCCGTGACTCTCCAGACGCCAGCCGTGTAGACGCCGATGACGCTGCACCGCAGTGCCGTCCCGCCGCACGCCTCGCCGGTCCTCGATCTCGCCCGGGAGCTCGGGAGCGATCCGACGCGCGGCCTCGACGACGACGAAGCGGCGCGACGACTCTCGGAGTTCGGCCCGAACGAGCTCCCGACGGACGGTCGCACGCAGACCTGGCGCATCCTCCTCTCGCAGTTCAGCAACGCACTCGTCCTCATCCTCTTCGTCGCCATCGGCCTCTCTGTCGCCGTGGGTCACGCGATGGAAGCCGCGGTCATCGGTGTGATCGTGGCGTTCTCGGTCGCGCTCGGGTTCATCCAGGAGTTCCGGGCCGAGAAGGCGCTCGATGCGCTTCGGCGTCTGGCCTCACCCGAGGCGACCGTGGTACGGGGGGGACGCGAGCGGGATATCCCATCGCGTGAGGTCGTCCCCGGAGACCTCATCACCCTGGGCGTGGGCGACGTCGTTCCGGCCGACGGACGCGTGGTCCAAGGCTCCAATCTCCAGATCGACGAGGCCGCCCTGACGGGCGAGTCCTCTCCAACTGGGAAATCGACCGATCAGCTTCCCGACGAAGCGGTGTCGGTCGGCGACCGGAGGAACATGGTCTTCGCCTCGACGGCCGTCACGTATGGGCGGGGGCGGGCGATCGTGGTTGCGACCGGAGCCGATACGGAGGTGGGCAAGATCGGCACGCTGCTACGTTCGGTGGAGACCTCGGAGACGCCCCTCGAAGCGAACTTGCGTCGCGTAGGACGGATGCTGGCGTGGGGAGCGGGGGCCGTTGTCCTGCTCGTCACGGGTCTCGGCTTTCTCCAGGGCCGGTCGCTCGTCGAGATGTTGATTTTCGGAATCGCGCTCGGAGTTGCGGTGGTGCCGGAAGCCCTCCCCGCCGTGGTCACGATCTCGCTCGCGCTCGGGGCCCGGCGGATGGTGAAGCGCAACGCGCTGATTCGCCGACTTCCCACGGTGGAGACCCTCGGTAGCGTAACGGTCATCGCGTCCGACAAGACGGGAACCCTGACCACGGCCGAGATGACGGTTCGGGAAATCCACGTGGCTGGCGAGTCGATCGGGGTGAGCGGCGCGGGCTACGATCCCAACGGCGCTTTTCTCCGCGCGGGGGCCGAGGTCGCCCCGGGAGAGGCCCTGCTCGATCTCCTGGAGTGCGGCGCGCTCTCCACCGATGCCCAGCTCGTGGAAGAAGGCGACGCGCGCCGATGGAAGGTGCGCGGAGATCCCACCGAAGGCGCGATGGTCGTCGCCGCGGCCAAGGCCGGGCGTTGGAAGCCCGCCCTCGAGACGCGCTTCCCCCGCACGGCCGAGATCCCGTTCAGCTCGGAGCGGAAGCGCATGACCACGCTCCACGACGGCCCGGAGGGGCGCCTCGCGATCTCGAAGGGTGCCGCCGAGGTCGTCCTCGCGTCCTGCGTTGCCGTGCGGACCTCAACGGGTGAGGCTCCGCTGGACGACACCGCTCGCGAGAATATTCTTTCCACCGCGCAGGCCATGAGTGGTCGGGCTCTGCGGGTGCTGGCCGTGGCGCGCAAGCGGGGCACCCAACCCACCCAGGCCGAGGACGGCATGACGTTCCTGGGTCTGGTCGGCATGATCGACCCTCCGCGGCCGGAGGCGAAGGGGGCCATCCAGACCTGCTTCCAGGCCGGGATCCGGCCCCTGATGATCACCGGCGACCATCCGCTCACGGCCCGGGCCATCGCAGGGGAACTCGGGCTCCTCCGCGGCGGAGGTGTGGTGTCGGGGCTCGAGGTCGAGCGGATGGATGATGCGGAGCTCGACCGGAGGCTGGACGATATCGACATCTACGCCCGAGTCTCGCCGGCCGACAAGCTGCGCGTGGTCACGGCGCTCCAACGCCGCGGCGAGGTGGCGGCGATGACGGGCGACGGGGTGAACGACGCCCCCGCCCTGAAGAAGGCCGATGTCGGGGTCGCGATGGGGGTGGGCGGGACGGACGTCGCCAAGGGCGCGGCTGCCATGATCCTGACAGACGACAACTTCGCGTCCATCGTTGCGGCGGTCGAAGAGGGGCGGGCGATCTTCGACAACATCAAGAAGTACCTCATGTATCTCCTCTCGTCGAACGTGGGGGAGATCGTGCTGATGGCGACCGCGGTCGCGCTCGGGCTCCCGCTGCCTCTCACCGCGGTGCAGATCCTGTACGTGAACCTCGCTACCGACGGCCTCCCGGCGCTCGCTCTGGCAGTCGATCCGCCCGGCGACGACCTCATGCGGCGCCGCCCGCGGAAGACGCAGGCGGGAATCTTCACCCGTCCCGTGACGGTCCTCATACTCCTCGGCGGAGTCTGGTCCGCGTTCGTCAACATCACGCTCTTCACTTGGGCTCTCCAGAGCGGGCAGCCGGCCGCACGCGCGGTGACGATGACCTTCGTTTCGCTCGTCCTCATCCAGTTCTTCAAGGCCTACAGCTTCAGGTCGGAGCGGCATTCGATCCTCGACAAGCCGTTCGAGAACCGGTGGCTCAACTGGGCGATCCTGTGGGAGATCGGGCTCCTGGTGCTCGTGATCTACGTCCCCTTCCTCCAGCGTGCCTTCGGAACCTACGCCGTCTCGGCTGCCGATTGGGCGGTCGTGTTCGCCGCCGCCGTGACGGTCGTGCCCGTGCTCGAGGCGGCCAAGTGGATGGAGCGGCACGGTTGGTTCGGGGCTTGGGAGTAGGACCGACTTCGGATCCGTAGGGGCGTCGCGCGGCTGGGCCGGCCACCCGATTCGCGCGGGCCGGCCGTTTGGGAAGTAGGTTGGGAGAGAGGCACCATGACCACCACTCTACTCCCCCTGCTGGCGTTCGTCTCGCTGATGCAGGTGCCTCAGGCATCGGTCGGCGGCGTGATCCGTGATGCAGACTCCGGCCTCCCCCTGCTCGGCGCGACCGTGCTGTTCGATGACCTGGGGCGCGGCGCATCGACTGGAGCGGACGGTGGCTATGAGCTGCCCCGCGTCCCCGCGGGTCCTCAGCACCTGACGGTATCCGCGTTCGGCTACGCGACCCGCACCATCCACGCGCTGGTCCCCGGATCGGGCATGCTGGTGGTCGACCTGGCCCTCGAGCCTGCGCCCATCCCTCTCGCGGCGGTCGCCGTCGAGCCCATCTTCCCGGTGCGGGGCGCCGAGCCGGTCGAGGTCGCCGGCTTTCCCGATCGTTCGCTCTCCCTCGCGGCGATCCGCAACCATCCGCTCCTCGCCGAGCCCGACGCCTTTCAGGCCCTCGCCGGTGGCGACGTCGTGCTCGATCCGGAAGCGCCTTCCGGGATTCACATCCGCGGTGGAGCGGCGGATCACACGGCGTATGCCCTCGACGGCATTCCGATCCTCGATCCGGTGCACTCCGGTGGGCTGTTCTCCGCCTGGAACCCCGATGCTCTGTCCGCGATCTCGCTCACCTCCGCAGCACCCTCTCCGGCGCTCGCGGATGCGCTCTCCGGGGTCGTGTCCGCCGAGACCCGCGAGCCCGGTCCGCGCTTCGGCTCGGAGAGTCATCTGAGCTCGACGCACGCGGGACTCACCATCCACGGGCCACTCGCGGGCGGTGCCGCAGGGTACGTGCTGAGCGCACGCTCGGGTTTCCTGGACGTGCTGTCTCCCCGCGATGAGGCATCGTACTTGCGAGGAGAGACCGGAGACGGGCTCGCAAAGGTGCGCGTGGGTGCCTTCGGGGGTGAGCTGGGCGTGCTCGCCTATCGTGCCGAGAACGAGCTCGAGGGGGCGAGCCTCGTGGATCCCGTCTCGGGAGCGTCCGGACCGAGCAACCTCTTCTCTTGGGGCGGCAGCTCGGTCGGAGCGACGTGGGAGCGCACCTCCGCCGGGTTCGGCATCGACGTGAAGGCGTGGCGGGCGACGTCCCGAGCCGGCTCCACTTGGGGGGAGCAGGGCCAGCTGCACGTCGTGGACGCGCGGCGAGAAGATCTCGGGCTCCAGGCCTCGGTACGTTCGATCTCCGGGAGCGCGACCCGAGAGATCGGTCTGCGCGCGGGCCGCACCCGCACCGAGTACACCGTCACGACGCGCTCGAGCGCGTCGCAGCCGACGGCCACGCTGTTCGCGGAGAGCTCCTCGTCTCTCGGACGAAGCATGCTCGCGAGGGTCGGTGCCTCTCTGACGTCGACGTTCGGTGCGGCGTATCTGGCGCCGAGAGCCCAGCTGACCTGGCGGGCCGCGTCGGCGTGGACGCTGTCGCTCTCGGCCACGCGCACGTCACAGTTCACACAGTCGATGAGGAATCCGGAGTCCGTGGCGGGGCACGTATTCCCCGCCGAGCTCGCCGTGGTCGCGGGGAGGGAGGGCGTCCCGGTACCCAGGAGCGATCAACTCGTCCTGTCCGGCGAGTGGCGTCCCGCTTCGACGCTCCACGTGGGCGCACAGGGTTATGTGAGGAAGATCGGAGGACTCGCGCTCGTCGCGCCGGTCACCCCCGAGCCGTTCGCGACAGGATCATTCGTCGTCGGAACTGCGACTTCACGGGGCTTCGCTGTCGACGCCTCGTCGGCCGGCGCGCGCTTCGCGTGGGTGGCGAGCTACGGACTGCAGCATGTGCGTGTGCACGGTACGGGGACCGACTACGCCCCCGGGCACGGCGCGACCCACCTCGCGGACGTCGGCGTCGTCGTCTATCCGTCGTCGACGACGTCCGTTCGTCTGGGGACGAGCGGCGCGTGGGGCCGCCGATCCACCGACGTCGGCGGTGCCTTCGAATGGGAGGCGTGCAACTTGCTCGACCGCGGTTGCGAGTTCGCCGGGTCGCCCTACCTCACCGGTACCCTGGGGGGGAGCGAGCTGCCGGGGTACGTGCGGGTCGACGTCGGGGCAAGGAAGCACTGGCACATCCGGGTCGCAGGCAGGGAGACGCTGGTCGGTCTCTTCGGCACGGTGACCAACGTGTTCGGGCGCGCCAACGCCCTCGTGCTCGTCAGGGACCCGAGTAGCGGCACCTCGGGCCCCGTCGAGATGCGGCCCCGCTCCCCGCTCGTGGTCGGCTTGGATTGGCGGTTCTGAGCGGACGGCTGTCACAAGGCTCGGGCTGAGTGGCTCATGTAATGGGACACCAGGCGATGCCGAACGAAGCCGACTTCGACGGGAGGTTCGCGGCGCTCTTCGAGGCGCAGTTTCCGCGGCTGTTCCGTTATCTCGATCGGCTCGGCGGGGATACCGACCTGGCATCGGATCTCGCCCAGGAGGCGTTCGTGCGGCTGTATCGACGAGGTGCATTCCCGGATTCGCCGGAGGCTTGGCTCGCCACCGTCGCGACCAACCTGTTTCGTAACAGTAGGAAGACGGACACCCGGCGGCGGCGTCTCCTGACCCCTGCTCGCGCTGAGGGATCCCATGCGGACTTCACGCCGGATCCGGCCGCGCGCGTCGATGCCGAAGAGGCGCGCCGCGACGTGCGCGAGGCTCTCGATCGGTTATCCGAGCGAGACCGGCAGCTCCTCCTGCTCCGCGCCGAAGGGTTCAGCTACAGAGAGCTCGCCGAGATCCTCGAGGTCGCCGAAGGGAGCGTGGGCACGTTGTTGGCGCGGGCCAGGGAAGCGTTCAAGCAGGGGCTGACCTATGCGACGTGACGAACTCCCCGACGATCGGGAAGTCGACGAGATGTTGAGCCTCCTCGACCACCCTGTCCCGAAGGTATCGGTCGAGGTTGTGATCGAGAGGGCGCGCACCACTCGCGTCGACCGCCTGCGGTGGGCAGCCGGGGTCGTGCTCGCCGTGGCGCTCGCCGCGGGGGCCGCGTACGCTGCACCTGGCTCGCCCGTGAGGGGATGGATCGCCGAGGCCGGGCGCGCGCTCGGGCTCGGGTCCGAGGCCACTGAGCCGGGTGTGTCTCCGAGCCCGCCGCCGACTCCTGAGTCTGGGGGCATCTCGTTGGTACCGGGGGCCGCGCTCGTCATCGAGTTCCTGGAAGCCGACCTCTCGGGGTACGCGCGCGTCGACTTCACGGACGATGCGGAGGTCGTCGTACGGGCTCCGACGGGCTCGACCCGCTTCGTCTCCGAGCCCGAGCGGCTCCTCGTCGAACACCCGACGCCGGATACCGTCCAGGTGCTAATCCCAAGGACCGGTGGGCGCGTCACGCTCCGCGTGGGCGCTCGCGAGCTGCTGCGGAGGAACGGTGAGGACGTGACCGCCACCGTGCCGTCGACCGGCGACGGCGGCTACGTATTTCGACTGGGTTCGGGTGGCGGTTAGGCACAGGTCTCGTCACAAAACGTCGGCTCATGTGCTCCCCCTGTGGAAGCCAACGGCACCAGGACCATTCGACCGGACAGGGCCATGAGTCGACGACACGCAGGTTGGGTCTCTTTCCTCACGCTGGGACTCGCAGCGCTCTCGCCCACGCGTGCGACGGGCCAATTCGAGGACTTCCGTGCGCGCGATCGAGGAGGCGCGGGAATGCCGGCGTCCCAGTTCGCGACGTTCATCGAACCGGGCGACTTCGTGGTGTACCCATTCTACGAGTACTACCGGGACAAAGACGCCGAGTACAAGCCGAGCGAGCTCGGCTACGTGGGCGAGACCGATTACTTCGGGCGCTCCAGGGCCCACGAAGGTCTGCTGTTCCTGGGCTACGGGGTGTCCAGCCGCTTCGTGCTGGAGTTCGAAGTGGCGGTCATCACCGCGCGACAGGAGAAGGCCGGCAACGACACGTCGAACTTCCCCGCGGCCGGGCTCGAGGAGTCGGGACTCGGCGACGTGGAGGCGCAGCTCCGCTACCGGTGGCGCGAGGAGACGAGGGGCGGGCCCGAGATCTACAGCTACTTCGAGACGGTCTTTCCCCTGCAGAAAGATCGAGTCCTGATCGGGACCTCGGTGTGGGAGCTCAAGTACGGGATGGGCTTGGCGCGATCGAGCTCCTGGGGGACGACGATCCTGCGTGGAGGGGTGGCCTGGGCGGACGGCAAGGCGGAGCTCGGCGAGTACGCGCTCGAGTACGTGCGCGGGGTCTCCGATCGTCTGCGCGTCTACGCGGGCGTGGAGGGCTCGGAGGACGAGATCGCGCTGATCACCGAAGGCCAAGTCTTCCTCACGCCGGCCATCAAGCTCAAGCTCAACAGTGCGTTCGGCCTGACGAAGAAGGCGGCGGGCTGGGCGCCCGAGGTGGGTGTGATGTTCGTGTTCTGAAGGCGGCCGTCAGGGAGGCAACGACGATTCAGTATGAAGGCGGGCCCAGCACGGGCCGGCGACGTGCGTCGCCGACCCGTGCCGCCTCCGTGCGGTCCTAGCGGATATACGCGTCCGCACAAGCCGCGATGAACAGCGACGTCAGAGCATCGACGTCAGCGGACGCCGAGCCAGAAGCTCCGACCATCGCCTGGACCGCCGTCCGAACTGTCGCGCGATAGGTGGTCATCGCGCTGACGGCGGCCTGCGCGGTCGCCACACCGTCGAGGCGCGCGGAGAGCGATGCGGCTTCGAGCGCGGTTTCGGCACGGGCTCGGACCTCGGCCCGGACGGTCGAGGTGGCGTTGGCTGCGAGCAACTCGACCGCGGCGTCCGCGGCCGCGTCGATCGCGAGTAGGTTCAGGGCCGAAAGGGCTGCGCGCAGGTCGAGGATTCCGCCCACCGCGAGAATGTCGGCTCGCGCCGACGCGAGCACCTGAGCGACGCGCGTGGCCACCGACGATTCCGCTGAGGTGGCGAACTCGGTTGCGAGTCGCTCGCGGGCGAGCAGGTTCATGCGAAGCGGCTGCAGGAGTAGATCGGCCCGCATGCTGCTCTCGGCTTCCAATGCAGCGTCGAACGTAGTGGATGCCGCCGCCGTCGCGAGAACAGTGGCCTCGGCAGCCGCCGCGGTCTGGCCGAGCGCGGTCAGAGACGCCTGGGTGAACACATCGTGCGCCGCGCTGAGAGACATCCCCGCGTGTCGGTCCGCCGCGTAGCCGACAGCTGCTTCAGCGACCAATGCCGTGCGCTGACTCGCGCTGAGCGTGACTCCCCGCGCCGCGTGCACCGCGGTCATCGTGGCGCTCGCTGCCCGGTAGGCTGACGCAACCGCCTGGGCTTCGGCGTCCGATGTGGCCGCCAGTTCGGCGTTGGCGCCGTCAACGCGCAGGAAGAGCGCGAGCTCGGACGCCGCGGTGGCCTCCGTGGACCCCGAGGCACGAAGCTCGGAGTACGCGTGGGTCTCCGCTGTGGTCTCGTAGTTGATCGGGTCCGCGACGATCGTTCGGCCGGGCCTGGAGGACTGGTGGATCAACGCACCGCCGGTTACGTCGCCGGCGGTGTACACGAGGACCGCCAGGTTGTGTCGGCCCGCCGGCACGCCCTCGACCCGGAACGAACCCGCCGCCTGGATGTCGGCCCGAGCGAGCTCCGTGAAGCTGCCGTCTGCCTGCACCTGCACCACCGCCGCCGCCTCCGCCGTGGTTCCGGGCGCCTGCTGCGGGGCGCGCCCATCCGGCGAAGTCGACATTGCGGGTCCGCTCGTCGTTTGCTCGACCCTTCCCTCGACGGTTGCATCCAGAGTCGGCCGTACGCCGTCGTCACAGGCCGCCAGGGTCGCGGCGCAGCAAAGGGCGCCGATCGGGATCGTTCTCGTGACACGCATGGGACATCTCCTCCCTACCGGCCGGCCTCGTGCCGGAGTTGGTTGGCAGGGTCACGCGCTTTCGGGGGGAGTGCCATCGAGGCCGACACCGAGCCATGCACGCGGTGTGCCATTGTGTCCCACGCCCACAACCCTATGCAGCGACGCGAGATACGGGGCCGGACAGAGCGGAGCGATACGTGCCTCGACTCTTTTTCGTGCACGGTGGTGCTGCTATGCCCTGTAATAGTGCGGCGCGACTCCCGGTCAGGGCGACGCCGCTTTTGGCCGCGGTCTAGCGCCCGGGCCCCTCTCCCTCCCAGCGCGCGTGGTGCATCTTCGCCCAACCACGCGTGACCGAGCCGTGCAGCATCGCGCCGAGCGTCCCGGGATACGCCACGGTCC
>CAZBCN010000010.1:0-9657 GCA_964490285.1 uncultured Gemmatimonas sp.
GCCTACGCCGCGATGGTACTGTTGCTGGTCAGGTCGGCGCTGCTCGTCCCGCTGAAGCTCGTCACGGTGAAGATGCTGCCGTTCGACAACAAGAGTGAGTTCCAGCTCATCGTCGACATGCCCGAGGGTACGTCGCTCGAGCGGACCGCCGAGGTCGCGCAGTCCCTGGCGATGGCCGTGGCGCAGGACGAGGCGGTGCGGGACGTCCAGACGTACGCGGGGGTGGCCGCGCCGTTCAATTTCAACGGGCTCGTGCGCCACTACTTTCTGCGGCGCGGTCCGACCGTCGCCGACGTGCAAGTGAACCTCCAGCCGAAGCACGAGCGAAGCGAGCAGAGCCACGCCATCGCGCTCCGTGTGAGGCCGGTGGTCGACTCGATCGCGCACGCGTACGGGGCCTCGGTCAAGGTCGCCGAGATCCCGCCGGGACCGCCCGTGCTTTCGACCCTGACCGCCGAGATCTACGGTCCGACGTACGAGGCGCAGATCGCGGCCGCGGAGCGCGTGCGCCAGGTGTTCGAGTCGACCCCTGGGGTCGTGGATGTCGACTGGACGGTCACCGCTCCGCATGCCGAGGTGCACGCGGCCGTGAGTCAGGCCGAGGCGCGGCGCGCGGGCACGAGTGTGACCGAAGTCGCGCAGACGGTCGCCGCGGCGATGGGTGGCGCCAGCGCGGGGCTGCTGCACGATCCGCACGCTGCCGAGCCGGTCCCGATCCGCGTAGTGCTCCCCGAGTGGGCGATGTCCTCGCCGAGCGACCTCGCCGCGCTCTCGATCGCCACGCCGCACGGCGCGAGACGGCTCGGCTCGCTCGCGTCGGTCGACAGCGTCGCTGCCCAGGTGTCGATCTTCAGGAAGAACATGCGCCCTGTCGTGTACGTGACGGGCGATGTGGCAGGCGAGTTGGAGAGCCCAGCGTATGCGATGCTCGCCATGCGGGACGGCCTCGCCGAGATCGGCGACGACTTCGAGGTGCACTGGGTTGGGTCACCCACGCTGACCGAGAAGCCCTTCCTGGTGTGGGACGGTGAATGGCAGATCACGGTCGACGTCTTCCGCGACCTCGGCATCGCGTTCGCCGCAGTCCTCGTGCTGATCTATGTGCTCGTGGTGGCGTGGTTCCAGTCGTTCACCGTGCCGCTCGTGATCATGGCGCCGATCCCGCTCACGCTCATCGGCATCTTGCCTGCCCACGCCGCATCGGGTGCGTTCTTCACGGCCACGTCGATGATCGGCATGATCGCGCTCGCCGGCATCATCGTGCGCAACTCGATCCTCCTCGTCGACTTCGTCGAGCTGGGGCGCGAGCGAGGAAAGTCCGTCCAGGACGCGGTCGTCGCGTCGGGCCTGATCCGGTCACGGCCGATCATCCTGACCGCTGCGGCGGTCGTCATCGGCGGCGCCGTCATGGTGACCGATCCGATCTTCCAGGGCCTCGGGATCGCGCTGATCGCCGGGGCGGTCGTCGCCACGGCGTTGACGCTGGTGGCCGTTCCTCTCCTCTACTTCGAGCTGAAGCGATGAAGCTGCTGCTGATCATGGTGGACGCCTCGCGCGCTGCAGATGTGGAGCGGCTGCTCGAGGCCAGCCAGGTACCCGGCTACACTGAGATCCCCAACGCGCTCGGGAAGGGCCGGACCGGACGCAAGCTCGGCAACCGCGCGTTTCCGGGCTCGAGTGCGCTCTACTTCGTCGGCTTGCCCGACGGGGAGTGCCACGGCCTGTGTGACGAGCTCCGTCGACTGCGGGACTCTCGGGGGCCCGAGGAAGGACTCAAAGCTTACGTCTTCGACACCACGGAGGTTCTATGAAGCGCGAGATGATGATCCGGGCGATTGCCGGGACGTTCGTACTGGGTTCCTTGGCGCTCGGCTACTGGGTCAGCCCCTACTGGTTCCTGTTCACCGCGTTCGTGGGCCTCAACTTGCTCCAGTCCGCCTTCACCAAGTGGTGCTTGATGGAGGATATCCTGAAGAAGGCGCACGTGGGACAGTAGGCAAAACGAAGGGGCCGAGGGATGACTCCCTCGGCCCCTGAGACGGAAGACGCTTCGGTCTACTGCTGAGCCGCCGGACGCTGACGCGCTTGGCGCTCGGCGAGGAGCCGCTGGTACCCCTCCTCATCGAGGTGCGTGACCGCGAGCCATCCGTGACCCATCTCGTCCGCGGTGCGCGCCCCGTAGTCCACCCACTGGTCAGGATCGGGGTTGTTCGGGTTCGCCGACGAGTTGTCGTACCAGTTCTTCTGGATCATGACGGCTCCGACGGGAACCAATGGGGCCGAGTCCGCGCCATAGATGTGGCTCTGGTGCCAGATGGCGCTCCAGTTCGAGACCATGCTGATCGTCTCGGTGCGCCCTGTCGCCGGATAGAAGATCTCGAGGGAGGCCGCACGCAAACGCAGGTGCCCGTGGGGTTGCCACGAGTCGATGCGCACCGGGTGATCCCAGGAGTGGAAGCCCTGGGTCATGACCGTCCCGTGCGGCGGGATGATCATCTCGGTGGGGCCCTCCTCGAAGCCGTAGTACCCGAGGTCCTGCTTGTACTCGTACTCGTAGTCCTCGGGCTGCAGCCAGAGGCCGAGCTCCACGACGTTGTCCTCGATCACGGTGCCGGCCGCGTTCGAGCCGACGCCGCCTGGGAAGAGGTGGATGTCCCAACGGACCTCGGAGTTCGCCGGAGCGATACGGCAGACTCCGTCTGGGCTGATCTCCCCGTACTTGCCCATCGCATACTCCGTCGCGCGCTCCAGCGTCTGCACGGTACCGTCCGGCTGGGTACGCTGGAACGTGGGGATCGCGTGGTGCACCACGGTCGCCGCACGGGCCGTGGCGGGCTTCACCTGCGAGGCCTTGATGCAGCGGTCCGTCGTGATCCCGGTAGGGATGATCGGACGGTGCCACATGTCATTGCCCTCGGCGGGCACGTCGATCGGCGTGGACCGGATGATGAGGTCCGGCGGCCCGAGCTCCGCCTGCAGCGTGAACTCGTGCGCAGCGGGGAGGCTCGGCAGGGGCGGCACGGCCGAGGCGTCGCCGAGCGGCGCGCCCTGGTCCACCCAGGCGACGATCGTGCTGATCTCGTCGTCCGTGAGACGCCAGTCCCCTTGGAGGTCCTGGATCCCGATGTGCCGGTCGTACGCATAGGGCGGCATGAGCCCGGTGCTGACCTGAGCCCTGATCCGTGTCGCGTAGCGCCGGGCGTCCTCGTACGTCACGAGGTCCATCGGCCCGATACCGCCCGGGCGGTGGCAGACGATGCAGTTTTGCTGGATGATTGCGGCGACCTCACCCGAGTAGGTGACCGCGCGCGTCTCGTTCGACGCGAACTGTGCCTGTGCCGCCGCGTAGGCCGGGACCGCGAGACCCGCGGCGAAGGCCGCCGCTGTCAGGAGCCTGCCCGTCATCGTCATACGCACTCCTTGCTCGAGTGGACCGTCAATTTATTGGGGGTGAGGCCGGTCGGCGCAAGCGGCGGCTAGGGCCGCGGGCCCGGGGTGTGGCTCACGGAGTCACGCGAACGCGGACGTAGGCGTTGGTCCAACAGCACTGGTCGATCGACTGGCTGTCGGGAGCGTTCCAGTTGTTGGCCTCGGCGCGCACGACGTATTCGCCTGGCGCCTCGAACGTCGCGAGGACGCGAGCCGTTCCTCCGCCCTGGGGGAGGGCAACCGCGTCGAGCCCCGGAGGCGGGGCGCCACGCCCCCTTGCCGTCGGGCGCTGGTCGTCTGGGTGGGAGGGGTGCCGCGTGAAGGTGACCGCGCCCGGTGGGCCCTGGTACTTCGACCAGGCGATGTTGACGGGAATGCCCCGTCGGAAGCGCGGATCCGTCGCGTCGTAGACCGATTCGTCCCGCACCTGCACGGTGAGCGTGAGCGGCTGACCGACCCGCGCCGTGAGCGTCTCGGGCGCGAAGACCCCTTCGGGCCCGCGTCTCGCCTCTCTCTCGTCGGTGAACCACATCCAGGGCGGGAGGCTTCCGTGCGGACGTGGCATCCAGTCGAGCTGGTACCCGGTGGAGCGCGCCCTTCCCGGCACCTTGTACTCGTTGCCCTCGTCGTCGGTCAGATACCACCACACATCCAGATCCCGCCGCGACTCTGGGATCGTTACGGCGAACATGCCGCGATTGCGGCTGGGAAGGAAATGCGTGGGCTGCTTCCCGTCGAACTCGGCGGGCTCCAGGCGATTGCGCTCGCCGTGCGGAATTTCGACCACGTCACGCGCGTTGCGATTGAGGTAGCCGAACGAGAGCGTCAGCGTCCCGTCCCCGTTCTCGTAGAAGCCCTCGAAGAACGGGAGCACGGGGTTACCGGTCGGAGGCAACGGACTGTTGAGCCACTGCTGGGGCTGCTGGGGCTGTTGGGCGGCGAGGGACGGATTGAGCGTGCCAAGGGCGGACATGGCGATGGCCACGCCGACCAGGCTCGAACGAAGCTGCATGTGCTGCTCCTTCACGAACGGGTCGAGTTCCCGACCAGATAGGGCCGCTGCCGGGGTGCGACAAGATCGGGGGCGCCGGTTGGGGCTGCAACAAGTTCCTCCTGCGGAAAAAGTGGTGCCGGGGGGGCCGGGAACGCAGGGCTTTCCAGGCCGACTTCGGCGCCTCGGGTCCTGGCACGCCGGCTGCTCATGGGACGGGCCACGTACGACGAAACGACTACGGCCCGGGGGGGTTCGGGGCCAAAGGGAATGACCGTGAAGCTTCGCAACATCGTGCTCGCCGCGGCCGTCGCAGCGCCGCTGATGTGGAGCTCGACGCCGATCTCGGCGCAGCAGCGTGGACTCGAGCGGGCGGCTACTGCAACCGCGCAGGCGGAGTCGGTCGCCGGGTGGACGAACGGCAACGGCGTGGAGCGCGGCCCGTCCGAGATGCCGAAGGGGATCGTCCGGCGCTTCGTGGACGGACTGACGAACGTGCTGCCTCCGGGGATCCGCAGGATGTTCCCGGAGACCGCGCCCACGCCCGAGCCCGAGCCCGAACCAGAGCCCCAACCGGAGCCGGAGCCGGAGCCTCAGCCGGAGCCCGAGCCCTGTATGACGACGCTGGTCTACGTGAACGGCGTGCCGATGCTGAGGGACTGCAACGGAAACCTGACGCCCCTGTTCGGCGGCTGATACGACGAGCCCGGTGAAGCTCCCCGAGGCCGGTGCGGAGATCCGCACCGGCCTCTCGGCTTTACGGGAGCGACTGTGGCTTCCATTGTGGCCGCGCGAAGCCCGAGGTCGCTCGGGTCCAACCAGGGGAGGTTCGATGCGAAGCTTCGACGATCCGGCCGAGGTCCTCCGCCGTACACGCGTCGTCGAACGCTTTCTCGCCTACGTACGCATCGACACGCAATCCGACGAGACGAGCCCGACGTGTCCGAGCACGGCGAAGCAGCTCGAGCTCGGCACGCGCCTCGTCTCCGAGCTGCGGGAGCTGGGCCTCCGGGGCGTGGGCGAGTCGGCTCCTTCGATGGACGCGAACGGGTATGTCCTGGCCGAGCTCCCTGGCACGGTGGAGGGGCGTATCGGGCTCTGCGCCCACATCGACACCGCGCCGCAATACACTGGCGCGGGCGTGAGCCCGCAGGTGCACGAGGCGTACGCCGGAGGGCCGATCGAGGTGGGGAACGGCATCGTGATCGACCCCGCGGAGTCGCCGGAGCTCGCCCACTGCATCGGCGACACCATCATCACCACGGACGGCCGCACGCTGCTCGGCGCGGACGACAAGTCGGGGATCGCGGCCATCATGGGCGCGCTGGAGATGCTCACGCAGGAGCCGGGCCTCCCGCGTCCGACGGTGCGCGTGTGCTTCAATCCCGACGAAGAGATCGGTCGCGGCGCCGATCGGTTCCCGCTCGACCGCTTCGACTGTCCGCTCGCCGTCACGATCGACGGGGGCTTCACGGGAGAGATCAACGTCGAGACGTTCTCGGCCGACAAGGCCGTGGTCACCCTCACGGGCGTCTCCGTCCACCCCGGCACCGCCAAAGGGAAGATGGTCAACGCCCTCACCTATGCAGGTAAGCTACTCGCTCGGCTTCCCATGGCCGAATCTCCAGAATGCACGAGTGGACGGGACGGCTTCTACCATCCGGTGAACATCTCGGGGGACGCGGCGTCGTGCCGCGTGCAGCTCATCCTGCGCGATTTCGACACTGCAGTTCTGGAGGAGCGCGGCCGACGCCTCGGGGCGATCTGCGCTGGACTGCGCGCCGAGGAGCCGCGACTGGACGTGCGGCTGGAGATCACGGCGCAGTATCGCAACATGCACGACGTGCTCTCGCGCCATCCCGAGACCACGGCTCTGCTCGAGCGCGCGGTGCGCGCCTCCGGTATCGTGCCGAACCTCAAGCCGATTCGAGGTGGCACCGACGGGTCCCGACTCACGGCGATGGGGATGCCGACGCCCAATCTTTTCGCCGGCGGCGTCGACTTCCATGGGCCCTCCGAGTGGATCTCCACGCGCGCGCTGGCCCTGTCGACGTGCGCGATCCTGAATCTGGTCCAGCTCTACGCGCACCCTGAGCCGTGAGGGCGTGACCCTGGCCGCCGGTCTGGTACGCCGGCGATCCGAGTGCTAGTCTCCGCGCTCGATTGCATCGGGGCCGGCCAATTCACGGAGGAGCTGGATGACGCAACAGGACACCCAGCGGTGGGGGACGCGAGTCGGTGTGATCCTGGCGGTCGCAGGCTCGGCGGTCGGCCTGGGGAATTTCCTGCGCTTCCCTGGCCAGGCGGCGGCGAATGGCGGCGGGGCGTTCATGATCCCGTACTTCGCCGCGCTGCTGCTGGTGGGCATCCCGATCGGATGGGCCGAGTGGACGATGGGCCGCTACGGAGGCCGCAAGGGATTCCACTCCTCGGTCTCGATTCTCGGCGTCTTCGGCCGAGGCCCCGGCGGTCGCTATCTGGGCGTTCTGGGAGTCCTGATCCCACTCGCGGTGTCGTACTACTACACATACATCGAGGCCTGGTGTCTGGCCTACTTCTGGAACTTCGCCACGGGCGGGATCGGCATCGATGTCGCCGCCCCGATTGCCGAGCAGAGCGCGAGGGCGGCGCTCGTCTACAGCGACATGACCGGTCGGGCCGCGAACGGTGTGGTGACGGGGGGGACCCTCGAGACCTTCATCTGCTGGACCCTCGCCTTCGCGGTGAACATCTGGTTGGTCTTCAGAGGGATCTCCAAGGGGATCGAGAAGTTCGTCAGCTGGGCGATGCCGCTGATGGCGGTGTGCGCGCTGGTGGTGCTTGCCCGCGTGCTGACCCTGGGCACTCCCGACCCGACAGTGCCTGATCAGAATGTCGTCAACGGTCTCGGGTACATGTGGAATCCCGACTTCTCGGCGCTCGGCAACGCCCAGACCTGGCTGGCCGCGGCTGGCCAGATCTTCTTCAGCCTGTCGGTGGGCTTCGGGGTGATCATCAACTACGCGTCGTACCTGCGTAAGAAAGACGACGTGGTGCTCTCCGGCCTCACCGCCTCGGCGACCAACGAGCTGTTCGAGGTCGGGTTCGGCGGCCTGATCACCGTCACGGCCGGCTTCGTCTTCCTCGGCGCGGCCAACATGGCCGGCGCGGTGCAGGGCGGCACCTTCGGCCTCGGCTTCACGACGCTGCCCGTGGTCTTCGCTCACATGGGCACCTTCGGGAACTTCATCGGCGCCGTCTTCTTCCTCATGCTGTTCCTCGCCGCCATCACCAGCTCGATCTCGATGTATCAGCCGAGCTTGGCGTTCTTCCAGGAGTCGCTGGGATGGACCCGTAGGGCCGCGACCATCCTGATGGTCTCCATCTGCATCGTGGGCTCGTTCCTGGTCATGTACTACTCCGAGGGCGGCCTCTTCTGGTCGACGATCGACGAATGGGTCGGGACGTTCCTGATCTTCGTGCTGGCGATGGTGCAGATCATCCTCTTCAGTTGGGTCTGGGGTGTCGACAAGGGCTTCGAAGAGGCGCATCGAGGGGCCCATATACGAATTCCGGGCGCGTACCGCTTCATCATGAAGTACGTCACGCCGACCTACCTGCTGGTCATCTTCGCGTTCTTCTGTGTGAACAACCTTCCAGCCTGGGTCCAAGCGGTTGCCGATGAGCCGCTCAGGCAGGGGGCCGTCGCGCTGATCCTCGCGACCATAGCCCTGCTCGTAGTCTGTGCGCGTATCGGCGCAAAGCGCTGGGCCGCGGCCGGACTCGACATCGATGGGCGCCACCCCCCCGCGGACTAGGAGCCGATCATGACCACTCTCGGCTGGATCTTCCTGATCGTGTCGCTCCTGTTCGTCTGGGGCCTGACCGGTTGGTGCTTCTACAAGGTGCTCACGCTGGTGGAACCGCCCAGTGATTCACTCGACGTGACACGGGACTAGCAGGCGCATGGATCTAGCCTGGGTCACGCTCGGGGCACTCGCGGTCGTCGTGCTCGCGAGCTGCACGACCAAGCTCAACCCGGGCATCCTGGCCATCACGCTCGCGTGGATCATCGGAGTGTACCTCGCCGCGCCGGGCGCCGAGCCGCTCGGTCTGCGCACGGTCGTATCGGGGTTCCCGACCGACCTCTTCCTCACGCTGACGGGCGTCACGTTCCTTTTCGCGCTCGCGCAGGGGAACGGCACACTGGAGAGGGTCGCTGCGGTCGCGGTGCGCATGTGCCGCGGCAACTTGGGCCTCGTCCCCATCGCGTTCTTTCTGCTGGCTTTTCTGTTTTCGTCCATCGGGGCCGGCAACATAGCCGCGACCGCGCTCATCGCACCTACGGCGATGGCGACGGCCCACCGCGCCCGCATCTCGTCGTTCTTGATGATGATCATGGTCGGGCACGGCGCGGTGGCGGGCGCCTTGTCGCCGGTCGCGCCGACCGGGGTGATTGCCGCCGGTCTCATGCGCGACCGCATCGGGATCGAGGGCTTCGAGTGGCAGTTCTACTTCGACAACCTCATGGCGAATACGGTCATCGCGTTCGTCGGATACCTCGCCTTCGGTGGCTGGAAACTCTTCCGAGCACATACGACCGGGGCCTCCCTCCTCGAGACGTCACCGATCGCCGAGGGGGCCTTCGCCGTCCGCCACAAGGTCACGCTGGTCGTGCTGGCGGCGCTGCTCGTCGGCGTGGTCGGGTTCGACGCCAATGTCGGTATGGCGGCGTTCGCGGGGGGCGGGATCCTCATCCTCGGCGGGTTCTCCGAGGAGTCCGACGCCATCAAGCGCATGCCGTGGGGCGTCATCCTGATGGTGAGCGGCGTGACCGTGCTCACGGCTCTGCTCGAGGAGACCGGCGGGAGCGAGCTGTTCACGAACCTCGTCGCGGAGGTCTCGGGCCCACGCTCGGTGACCGGGATCATCGCCTTCATCACGGGGGTGATCTCGGTCTACAGCAGTACGTCGGGCGTCGTACTTCCGGCATTCCTGCCCATCGCGGCCGGGTTGGCCGATCAGGTCGGCGCCGACGTGATGGCCGTCGCCTCCTCGATCATCGTGGGCGGGCACCTCGTCGACACCTCGCCCCTGTCGACGATCGGGGCCCTCGCGCTCGCCTCGGTCGACGCCAGCGAGGACCGGCGGGTGCTGTTCAACAAGGGGCTCGCGTGGGGCCTGTCGATGTCGGTGGTCGGCGCGATCTTCTGCCTGTTCTACTTCGGCCTGCGCGGATCCTAGGACTCCGGAACCGA
>CAZBCN010000010.1:9757-66421 GCA_964490285.1 uncultured Gemmatimonas sp.
CCTAGGACTCCGGAACCGATTCCGGCTCCCAGTGGACACGCACCGCGGCCACACGCCTCCCGTCCACCGCGATCACCTCGAGCTCCCCGCCGGGGAAATCGACGCGATCGGCGAGCTTGGGTACACGCCCTAGTCGCGAGAAGACGTAGCCGCCGAGCGTGGACCAGCTCCCTTCGGGGATGGGGATCTCATGGTCGGATCGGACGTCGACGAGCGAGAGCGTGCCCGCGAGCTCGAGCACGCCTCCCACTGCGACCGAGTCGCGCGCGATGATGTCGTACTCGTCCGCGATATCGCCGACGATCTCCTCCACTAAATCCTCGAGCGTGACGATTCCGGCCGTACCACCGTACTCGTCGAGCACCACCGCGAGGTGCGCACGGGTGCGCCGGAGATCCTCGAGGACCCGCTCTGCGGCCCGCGTATGGGGGACGTAGAGCGCTTCGCGCACGAAGCGCTTCAGTGAAAACGGCTCTTCGCCGTTGTACAACAACAGGTCCTTCGCGAGGAACACGCCGACGATATCGTCGAGCGTCTCCTTGTAGACTGGGTAGCGTGAATACCTCTCGGCCCTGAGGAGGCGCCAGACCTCTTCCTCCGAAGCGTCCTCCTGGATCGCGACGACCTTGGTGCGCGGCAGCATGACGTCGAACGCGGTTTTCAGATGGAAGTCGAAGACGCCCGCGAGCATCGCACTGTCACTCTCGTCGAGCTGTCCGTGCGCATGTGCCTGGATCACCAGGAGGCGTATCTCCTCCGGAGAGTGCACGTGGTGTGCCTCCGAAATCGGCTGCACGCCGAAGAGGCGCAGGAGTCGATTGGCGGTGCCATTGAGCAGCCAGATGAACGGCGACATCAGCTGCGCGAACAACATGAGCGGTCGTGCGACGAATCGACTCACCCGTTCCGGTGCCGCGAGGGCGAGCGATTTCGGCGCGAGCTCGCCGAGCACGATGTGCAGGAACGTGATGATCAAGAACGCCGTGACGATGGAGGCGTACAGATGCTCCGTCCCCTCGGGGAGGGAGAAGCCGGCGCTGGCGAACGCGCGGTCCAGCAGCGCTGCCAGCGCCGGCTCGCCGATCCAGCCCAACGCCAGCGAGGCGATCGTAATACCGAGCTGAGTGCCGGAGATGTAGCGGTCGAGGTGGGTGAGGGCCATGATCACGGCCTCCGACTTCCGGTCGCCTGCCTCGGCCATCTGCTCGACCTTGGACCGGCGCGCCGCGACCAGGGCGAACTCGGCGGCGACCATGAACCCATTCATGAGCACGAGCGCCATCACCGCGCCGAGACGCAGCGCGATGTCGGGCGCACTGAGGGAGTCGCCGGCGAAGGCCAGCACTAGGGCGGGGTGCATCGGGAACAACATAGAGCGCAGCGGCCGCCTCTGGAATCGAGGGCCGGCGACACCTACGGGTTCGGGGCTTCCGGCTCTCCGAGCCGGCGCCGCAGCGAGTAGATCGCGACCCCCACGACCAGCCCGATGAGGCCCGCGATGAGGTTACCCACGGTGGCGCTGGCGAGAAACGCCAAGCAGATGAGCATGGCCAGCACGGGGATCGTCGGCCCACCGGGGAGGACGAACGCGCCCTCCCTTGGCCCGAGCTTGCGCCGCAGCACCGGTACCGCGGCGGCCGTGCCGATGTAGGTGGCGAGCCGCGCGACAATCGAGAGCATGGCCAACTGCGCGAACGAGCCCGAGAGGGCGAGGGCGACGGCGAGCACGCCTTGCGTGACGATCGCTGGCGCCGGCGTCTGATAGCGGGGGTGCACACGTGCGAGCGCGCGAGGCCCGTAGCCGTCTTTGGCGAGTGCGTAGAGGTACCGCGGCCCGTTGAGCAGGCTACTTCCGACGTTCCCTTCGATCGAGATGGCGGCCCCCAGGGTCATGACGAGGCCTGCCCAGGCACCCACGAGCAGCGTAGCCGACGCCGCGAGAGGTGCCCCATCCACGCGCGCTGCGAGGTCGGGAAGCGTGCCGAGCGCGACGAGCTGCACCAGGGTGTAGACCGCGGTCACGACGATGATCATCGTCATGAGTGCGAAGGGGACGTCGCGGCGGGGGTTCTTGAACTCGCCGGCCGCGGCCGCCGTGTTCTCGAAGCCTGCATACGCGAAGAGCAGGAGCGCCGCCGCTTCGGCGAGCCCGCTCGTGTCCGGGATCGGTACCGGGAACACGAGCGACCAGTCGACGGCCCAGATGCCGATGGCGATGAAGAAGAGCAAGGGGAGGATCTTGGCGATGGTGAGCCCGACGGCCAGGCGGGCGCCGTACTGCACGCCGGTCACGTTCACCCAGACGATCAGGGCCAGCGGAATGGTGATCAGGGCCGTCCGGGGGAGCCCCGCGCCTGCCGCGGGCCAGAGGAACGTCATCGCCTGCGCGAAGCCGTTCGAGAGCGACGCTACCGAAGCGATGCGGGCGAGCCACGTCATCCACCCGACCCCGAAGCCCACGAAGTCACCGAAGGCCTCGCGGGTGTACACGTACGCGCTTCCCGGCTCGTCGAAGTGGCTGCCGGCCTCCGCGAAGCAGAGCACCAACAGGAGGACCGCGAATCCGGCGAGCACCACGGCCCAGAGGCTCGCGGGCCCGAGGAGGGCCGCCGCCGCGGCGGGCAGGAGGTACACGCCACTGCCGATCACGTCGTTGAGCGAGAGCCCGACGATCTCCCAGCGGGTGACGGCGCGCCTCAACGTCGGGCGGGAAGTCTGGGGGCTCAGCGTGTCACGCTCCGGATCGCAGGGGAGGCGGAAGGCTAGAGCGTCCGCAGGTGGGACGCCACCATCGGACCCGCTTCTCTCGACCCGAGGCTGGTGTTAGCGTGCGCGCGAGTGACCAACCGCCACGCCGAGGGCGCCGCGTGCCGAACGACCGTCTGCTTTCCAAGACATTCAAGCACTTCTTCGATTCCGAGAGGTCCGGCGGGGTCCTTCTCGTGCTGTGCACGGTGGTGTCCCTCGTATGGGCGAACTCCGGGGCGGGCGGAGCCTACATCGCGTTCTGGCACGCCGAGATCGCCGGCCTGAGCGTCGAGCACTGGATCAACGACGGTCTGATGGCGGTGTTCTTCCTCATGATCGGGCTGGAGCTCGAGCGCGAGCTCTACGTCGGCGAGCTCTCGGACTTTCGTAACGCGCTCCTCCCGATCGTCGCGGCGGTCGGTGGGGTGGTCGTGCCCGCTTCGATCCACTTCGGACTGAATGCCGGGACGCCTACCCAGGCGGGCATCGGCATTCCCATGGCGACCGACATCGCGTTTGCCCTCGGTGTACTCGCCATCCTCGGGAGCAGCGTGCCGGCGTCCCTGAAGGTGTTCCTGACCGCGCTGGCGGTGATGGACGATCTGGTGGCGGTGATCGTGATCGCGGTGTTCTACTCGTCGGACCTCTCGCTCGCGTACCTCTTGAGCGCGCTCGGCGTCTTCGCCGCGCTCGTGGTGCTCAACCGACTTCGCGTCATGGTACTGCTCCCGTTCCTCGTGGGCGGCCTCGCGATGTGGTTCCTGATGCTGCGGTCCGGGGTGCACGCAACCATCGCCGGGGTGCTGCTCGCCTTTGCGGTTCCCTTCGGGAGCAGGCAAGACTATCGAGCGTCGGCCTCGCACCGACTCGAGTATGCCCTCCATCGCCCGGTGGCATTCTTCGTCCTTCCGCTCTTTGCGCTTGCCAACACGGCGATCGTCCTCGATGCCGGTGCCCTGGACGGGCTCGGGTCCAGCAACGGCCTCGGGATCATCGCGGGCTTGTTCGTGGGCAAGCCGCTCGGGATCGCGCTCGCCAGCTTCATCGCGGTGGCGGTCGGGGTGTGCCGTCTCCCAGGCGATCTGACTTGGCGGCACATCGTGGGTGCCGGGATGCTCGGGGGGATAGGCTTCACGATGTCGATCTTCATCACGAACCTGGCGTTCGTCGGCCAGCCGGAGACGATCGACGCATCCAAGACGGCTATCCTGCTCGCGTCCCTGATGGCCGGCACGGTGGGGTTCGTGTGGTTGCGAGTGCTCGGAAGGCCGAGCGCGCAGTCCAAGGCGGAGGCGGGCTCGTAGTCGCACCCATCAGAATCGATACCTGAGGCCGAGCTGGATCTGGTACGGATCCCCACGGGTGCGCAGCACGCCGACGCTCTCGTTGACTGTGTAGCTGTAGCGTCGTGTAGCCTGGTCGAAGCCGACCACGTTCAAGAGCGGGAGCTGCTGTGAAATGGGGTTGCTCGCAGAGATTCCCTGCGGCAAGAGCGCCTGACCGCCCCAGTTCGAGTTGAGCAGATTGAGGAAGTTGAAGATGTCGGCGGTGAACTCGACGGATCGCGTAGAGCTGATTGGCACGCTGACGGCGGTGCGCACGTCCATCCGACCGACCCACGGGGCACGTCCTCCGTTGCGGTCCGCGATCCTGCCGAGGCTCCTCCGAATGTAGTCCCGCGCCACGCTCTCCTCGTTGTCGAGAAGGCGCTGCATGGCTGCGGCTACCGCGGCTGGAGTGTCGGGGTCGTCCGGATCGAAAACGAACGCGAGGTCGTTTCCGCTGTACCCGTCTCCGTTGATGTCGCCGTTCACGACCAGCGAGAACGGGCGTCCTGTGCTCCCCACGTAACGGGCACCGACCCGAACCCCCTTCCACGCAGGCAGCTCTCCGTAGACGGACAGCTTGTAGCGGAAATCGAAGTCGGAGGGGCCGTTCGATCCCGAGAGGTCACGGGGGTCGTTCTTGACCGGAGTGAACAGGGACGCCGTTCGCGCGATGCAGCAGTTGAACGTCGAGTTGTCGGTGGTGCGGTTCCACGTGAAGGCGGTCGTGAGTCGTCCGCCGATCCCGGGAGCGTAGTCGACCCCGAGCACCAGGGCCCGTTGTGTGGCGCTCCCGTTCGAAACGAGCTCGAGGACGTTCGTGAACTCCGTGTGGTTCACAGCGTTGCGGGCCGACGTGGCGCCGGCGCCGGTGATCGTCGCGGCTGGCACGAAGACGGCGCGGCCCGCCTCGTTGTCCAACGTGAACGCGGCGGTATCGCGAAGATTGCGGTCGAAGTAGTGGTAGTTACCGCGCGTGTGCGAGTAGAGCACGGAGACTGCGCCGCGCAGTCCGGGGAACAGGCGACGCTCGTACGAGACATCGGCCTTCCACGTCGTAGGGTTGCCGAAGTCCGCGCTCATCAGATTCACGTAGGCCGGTGGCATCGTCCCGGTAGGGATCCCGGGCACCGTGGAGAGATCCGTGCGATAGGCCACGAAGTCGGGCTGTGGGACCTCCGAGCCGGTGAGCACCAGGTCAGCGAGTTGTGTTCCGCTGAAGTAGATGTTGTTCGCCTGCAAGTAGTAATGCGGCTGCGCGGTGAACGCCCCGACCCCGGCGCGGAGCGCTGCTCCGGCTTCGGGTTGCTCCCACAGGATGTGGGCCCGCGGCTGCACGTTGTTCCAGTCCGTGGGGGTGTGGTCGGTCCGCAGGCCTGTCAGCTGCTCGAGCTGTGCATTGCGTGGCGCCGCGGTGAGATACGAGGACACGTCGTACCGCACGCCGAGTGTGGCCGTGAGGCGGGGCGTGATGCTCCACTCGCTCTGGGCGAAGAGTCCGATGTCGAGCACGTATTGGCGTGCGCGCGTCTCTCCCCCGAGCGGTACTTGCCTCGCGTAACGGGATGGCGTGCGAGTCTCGAGTGCGCCGAGGGACGTGAACTCGAACAGCCCGCCCTGATCCGTGGGAATGTACGTGCTGAGGAAGGTGAGCGAGTTGTCGAAGCCGAAGGTCCAGCGCTGGCTCCCACGCTGCCAATACGTGGTGTTGAGGAGCTGGAGTTGGCGTTCGCCCGAATCTTCGGGCGCCAGTCGATTGCCTCCGAACTGGAGCCTCACGTCCCCCGTCGACCCATCGGGTAGCAGCGAGCGAACGCGGACGAAGCCCCTCGGGAGGAGCGAGTTGGGTGTGAGCGTGCGGTTCGACACGGAGACTCCGAGCCTGGCCTCGTTCTCCACGGCGCCGCGGCTCGAACGAAGCGAGACGAGTGTCTGGTGGTCTCGCGACCCCGCGCTCGAGCGCGACTCGAACAGCGCCATGATCTGGTCGCCGACGCCGTTGTATGGGCTATCGAAGCTGCTGTAATTGTGCCGGATGGTGAGCCGGTCGCGAGTGCCGATCATCCAGTCGAGGCGCGCGAAGAGCGTGTTCGCTACCGGGCGACGGCTGAAGACACCGACCTGTGACTCGGTCCCGAGCCCGTAGCTCGTGCGGAGGATGTCGAGCATGCGGGCCAGTGAGTCAGCGGCTACTTGCGCCTCGATCTCGTCGCGATCCGAGCGCAGGTCCGCGATCGCGAGCGGCTCACTCGAGTCCTGCCGGTCACCGGCGACGAAGAAGTGCAGCGTGCCTGGAATGAGCGGCCCCCCGACGCTACCACCCCACTGCAAGAGGTCGAGTCGGCGCAGATGCCTCTCGCGGCCCAGGTAGTCTCGGGCCGCACCGAGCTGCTCGTTCCGATAGAAGGTGAAGACGGACCCGCGGACCTGATTCGTTCCTGACTGCGTCGCTGCGCGGAGCGTTCCACCCCCCGAACGGCCCTCGGTCACGTCGTACGTGTTCGTAACGACCTCGAATTCACGCACGGCCTCCATGGACACCGTATAGGGACCGCGACCCAGCTCGCCGCCGCGAAGCATGTTGCGCGACTGCAGCCCGTCGATCTGGATGTTGGTCGACGTGCTCCGGTGGCCACCCAGGGAGAGTTCCGCTCCCATCGTAGGCGCCAAAGCGGCGAGATCCGTGAAGTTGCGGTTTTGGACCGGAAGAGAACGCATTGTTTCCGTGGCAATGCGCGTGTTGAGCGGCGCTCGATCATCCCGGGCGGCCGAGCCGACGATGACGATGGGATCGACTTCGATCGGTGCCGGGGCAAGATCGAATGCGAGCGCGATCCGTGTGCCGAGCGTCAGATCGAGTCCCGTGCGCGACTCGGTCTGCAGGCCGATACGCTGCGCCGTGATCGTGTACGGTCCACCGAGCGGGAGTTGGTTGAAGGTGACGTGGCCCGAGACCGACGTCAGGGAGGTGGCCGTGAAGCCCGTGGCCTCGTTACGGATCGTGATCAGCACGGCCGCGAGGGGCTCGGCCTCCGAAGTCGCGAGGACGACGACGGACGACCCGGTCCCCTGCGCTCCACCGGTGGATGGCGCGAAGAGGGCAGGAGCGAGAAACGCGAGAGTGATGCCGAGGGGGGGCCGCAGGGAGAGGCGTCTCCGAATGGGTTCGGGGCACCCAGTAGTAAAGTACACCTTACAGTCAGTCAAGAGTGCATGGCGAACGGCGGGTGAGCTGGCTGGTGGCCGGTCGACGGCGCGGAGCAAGGGTCGCTCCGGGCATTGGCGCAGTGAAACGAGCGGGCGTATGCTGCCCGGTCGATTCTCCTGGATGGTGAACCGTGCGTCTCTCGATATGGGCCGGTGCCTCGTTGCTGGCCCTCACGTCAGCGGGGTCGGCGATGGCCGCGCAGAGCCCGTTCCGCGAGCCTCTCGACGTGGCGCGTGCGTTTGCCGCTCGCTATCCCGAGAGCCCGAGCATGAGCTACATCCCCGGGCTCGCGTGGGCCGGCTCCTATCGACTCGCCGCGCTCACCGGAGAGCCTCGTTGGCTCGACAAGCCGCGCCGCGAGATGCGGCCGTTCCTCACGGGCGAGCGTCCCGCGATCGCCGAGCGGTACGCGCTGACCAGCCTGGCCGGCCACCTCGCGCTTGCGGACGTCGCGGCAGCCGACTCCGACGGTGCCGCCGCCGACCTCGCCCGGCAGGCCGCCGACTTCATACTGCCCGAGAGTCCGGACCAGGTGGTGCGCTTCGCCACCGGGTGGACCGACGACATGTTCATGGCCACGTCGGTCTGGGCGCGTGTGGCCGCGCTCACGCGAGACGAGCGTTACGAGAGTGCCGTTGGGCGGCTGCTGACGTCCTATGCGGACCGGCTGCAGCGCACCGACGGCCTCTTCATCCATGCGGAGTCGGGCGCACACGCATGGGGTCGCGGTAACGGCTTCGCTGCGCTCGGTCTCACCGAGGCGCTCACCCTCCTGCCGGAGACGTGGAGTGATCGGCCGCGCGTTCTCGCATCGTATCGTCGGCTCATGAACGCGCTCCTGCCGCACCAGACCGCTGATGGAAGCTGGCGGCAGGTGATCGATCAGCCGACGGCGTACCAGGAGTTGAGCGTGACCGCGCTCGCAATGACGGCCATGGCGAGAGGCGTCCGCCTCGGGTGGCTCGATGCAGCGACGTTCTCACCGGTCATCGAGCGCGCCTGGCAGGCGGTGCTCGCGCGCGTGGGGGAAGACGGAACGCTGCGGGACGTGTGCACGAGCACGGGCGCGCAGGCGACGCTGGAGTACTACATGACGCGCCCGGTGGTAAATGGCGCGGATGACCGTGGCGGCGCGATCGTGCTGACGGCGGCGCTCGAGATGGCGGAGTGGAGGGAAGCGGGGATCGGCGCGCGCTAGGTTGAGACGAGCCGCGGTGCTGGGGTCGTGGTGGGGCGAAATGCCACACTCCGTGAGATGCCGGGTACGCTAGAAGCCCCGAGGCGGATCTGGAGATCGCCGCGTGGCGTGTGGCCTGCAATGTGCTTCCGCCCCTCGACATGACTCTACGCACCCGACTCCTGCTTCCGTTGTTGGCCACAGTGACGGTGGTCATGGCGGCGTATGCGGCCTGGTCGATTCGGCAGAGGTCCGTGACGCTGATCGCAGAGGACCGGCGCGAAGCCGCGGCTTTCGCGAACGCGCTGGCACTCGCACTCGAGGCCGCCCTGGTCGACCCCGAGTGGCGTGGCGTCCAGGAGGTCGTGGACCGACTCACGCGAGACCCGCAGATCAGTGCCGTGCGAGTTTACAGCGTGGACGGAACCGTAGCCTTCGAGTCCGCGAATCTGAGGAATCAGCCCGCGGCTTCTTCGACCTTGGTGGCGCGCGCAGTGGAACGAGGCGACACCGTGTTCGAGACGGAGTTCGGCGAAAACCGACAGCAGGTGTTGTTGAGGCCTTTGAGAGCCGAGAGCGGCGAGCTCATCGGTGCCTTCGAGATGACCTCCCCGCTCTCGTTCGTCGAAGACGAGATCGCGCGCACTCGCACGCGCTTTCTCCTCAACACCGCTACGCTCGTGGTCGCTCTCACGGTCCTGACGCTCTGGCTGGTCCGTCGGCAGATCGGCGAGCCCCTCGGTCGCCTGGTCGCCGGCGTCCGAGCGGTGGGCGCGGGCGAGCTCGCGTTTCGCGTGGAAGAGGATCCGCGTGCCGCGGACTTGGCGGCGGTCGCGCGCGAGTTCAATCGAATGGCGGAGCGATTGGAGGAGGCGCGTGAAGATCTTCTCCGAGAAGCCGACGAGCGGGTCGAATTGGAACGTCGCTTCCGGGAGACGGACAAACTGGCCGCCGTCGGGCGCCTCGCGGCCGGACTGGCGCACGAGATCGCGACGCCACTCCAGGTCATCAAGGGACGCACCGACATGCTGGATCGAAAGGCGGTTACCCCCGATGTCTACGCGCGAAACCTGCGTATCATCGGCGAGCAGATCGATCGGGTGACATCGCTCGTGAGGGGCCTTCTCAACCTGTCCCGCCGGCCGGAGCTGCGCATCACTCGCCTGGATCTCAACGAGCTCGTGGAGGAAGTGTCCGATCTCTTGGACGCGGAGCTCGCTCGGACGGGGGTTCGCCTCGACGTCCAGATCGCTCCCGATGTCGTGATCGACGGTGATCGCGACCTGCTCCACCAGGCGCTGACGAACATCATCCTGAACGCCATCCAGGCGCTCGACAGTTGGAGCGGCGAGAGGAGGATCGCCATCCGCGGCTCGCTCGTACCGGGGGGAAGGACCCGTCGCCGTGGGCGGGAGCCCATCGAGCGAGCCGTCATCGAAGTCGAGGACAGCGGCCCGGGCATTCCGGCGGATGCGCTCGACCGAGTGTTCGAGCCCTTCTACTCGACGAAGCCGGCTGCGCATGGCACCGGCCTGGGGCTGAGCATTTCGAAGAGCATCATCGAGGAGCATGGCGGGCTGCTGACTGTCCGCAACGTCAACGAGTCGCCGGATGACCGACGGACTTGGGGTGCGTGCTTCCGAATCGACCTTCCCACGACGGTGCTAGAGGGGGTGACTCGTGCATGAGCGTGTGATCATCGCGGAAGATGAGACCGGCGTGCGCGAGTTGCTGGAGGAGGTACTGAGCGGCGCCGGGTATCAGGTCACGGGCTACGCCGGCGGAGCGGGCGCGCTCGAGGCCATCGTTCGAGGGGACGACGCGGACGTGGTCATCACGGACCTTCGCATGCCGGGGATGGGGGGCGAACAGCTTCTAGCGGAAATCCGCCAGCGCCGACCCGAGATCAACGTCGTGGTGATCACGGCGTTCGGAAGCATCGAATCCGCGATCGGAATGGTGAAGGCCGGCGCTTACGATTATCTCACGAAGCCGTTCTCCAGCGACGAGCTGCTCTTGACCGTGCAGCGAGCGATGGAGGAGGGAAGACTGAGACGGGAGGTATCGCGGCTCGCGCGCGGCGATGGGGGTGTGCCCGGCTTCATCGGGGCGAGCAGGGCGATGCGCGAGGTGGGCGAGCTGATCGGACGCGTCGCCCCTTCCGCGCTGCCCGTGTTGGTCACGGGCGAGAGCGGCACTGGCAAGGATCTCGTGGCACAGGCGATCCACCGCGCTTCGGGTCTCGGGGCGTTCGTAGCCGTGAATTGCGCGGCGCTCCCCGACGAGCTGCTCGAATCGGAGCTCTTCGGCCACGAGCGCGGGGCGTTCAGCGGCGCGGTGAAGGACAAGGTAGGGCTCTTCGAGGCAGCCGACGCGGGTACGCTGTTCCTCGACGAGATCGGCGACCTCTCCCTTCCGCTGCAGCCCAAACTGCTTCGCGCTCTCGAGAGCGGCGAGATCCGTCGAGTGGGCTCGACCTCGACGCGCACGGTGCAAACGCGCGTCATCGCGGCGACCAACAAGGACCTCGAGGCCCAGGTGCGGGAGGGCGGGTTTCGGGAGGATCTGTTCTGGAGACTGAACGTACTCTCCATCCACGTGCCGGCGCTGCGTGAGCGAGCGGCGGATATTCCGCTTCTCGTCGAGCACTTCGCGGGCGGCGTCAGCGTGACACCAGAGGCCATGGCTCGGCTCACCGAGCACCCCTGGCCCGGTAACGTCCGGGAGCTTCGTAACACCCTCGAGCGGGCCCTCACGCTCAGGAGGGGTTCGGTCATCGATGTGAGCGATCTCCCCGTGGCGATCGGACGGCCGCGGCGAGTCGGTGCGCTGCCCGCCGAGGCGACGGGAGACGCGTCACTCCGGGACGTCGAGCGTGCCTACATCCTTTCGGTCATCGAGCGCACCGGGGGCAACAAGTCTCGGGCCGCCGAGATCCTCGGCCTCGATCGAAAGACCCTCTACCGGAAGCTCGACGAGTTCGGATATCGCGACCCGGAAGAGGCCAGGGGCGCCGTCTAGGCCAGTCAGACACTGCCGGCGCTGGGGCGAAACGCCTCAGGAAGCGGGGCGACGCTCCACATCATCGCCTTCCAGCACCCCGCCCACCACTCGTAAGTGTATGTGTGGCAGCCAGATAGATCATGGCCCGGACCTTGCTCAGAGCGACTCCATCGACTCGGAGATGGAGGGGAAGGTGGGAGAACGGAGGCCACGCGTTCTGGTCGCGATCGACTTCTCGGAGGGCTCCATGGGAGCCCTTCGCGAAGGTCGTTCGCTCGCGCGCCGCGCGGTCATGGACGTGCGCTTGCTCCATGTGGCCGACAACGGGATGCCGTGGACGCCTGACGCACCCCAGTGGGATTGGATGCGTACAGCCCCCGTGGAGCCGGGCATGGTCTTGGTCCGGCAAGGCCGGCCGTGGATCGAAATCGTGCGGTACGCGAACGAGATCGGGGCGTCGTTCATCGTGCTGGGGAGCCACGGGGCCTCCGGAGCCCAAACGATGAATTTGGGATCCACGGCGTCCAGGGTGGCGCTTCGCGCCCCGTGCCCGGTGCTCTTCGTCTCTCAAGTGCCCTCCATCGCAGAACCGAGTCCCTCGCTACACACCTCAAAGGAGCAGGTATGAAGATGCACCGTCCGACATTGGCCATGACCATGGCCATGCTCGCGATTGCCGCCTGTGGCGGAGACCCCGCGCCGCCACCCCCCCCTCCCCCGCCGGCACCGGCCGCGGCACCACCGCCGCGCCCCGCGCCACCGGCGACCAACAACGCAGCTGCCGACGCCGCGAGACAGAGACAGGCGGCGCTCGCCCAGATGCGCACGACCCTGGCCGAGATCGTCTACTTCGACTACGACCGGTCCGAGATCAGGGCTGATTCACGAGCCGTCCTCGATCGGAAGGCTCGTATCATGCGCGACGAGCCGACTGTGCGGATTCGCATCGAAGGTCACGCGGATGAGCGCGGATCCACGGAATACAACCTCGCCCTCGGGTCGCGTCGCGCGGAGTCCGTCAGGACGTATCTCACCGGCGTGGGAGTCCAAGCGGGACGTATCGAGATCCTCTCGTATGGCGAGGGGAGGCCTGCAGAGCGCGCGAGCAACGAGAGTGCATGGGCGCGTAATCGGCGGGCGGAGTTCGCGGTGGTTGCAGGGCTGCAGGCCGACGACTGACGACCGCGTGTGTCCCAGCAGACCCGCGGCGGAGGTGAAGTGGAAGGGCGGGCGGAAGTTGGAGACGTCGGCCGGGCGGGGCCGGATCGTCCTGGTTGGGGGCGGTCCGGTCTCGTCATTTCGCTCGTGCTCCTGCTCTTCCTCGCGGGAGCCCTCTACGAGGGCCGGACATCCGTGCTGCAAGCGTGGTTATTCAGCCGGGTGGCGTCGACGTTCGGATATGTGGTCGAAGAGGGACCCAGCAACAGGATTGCATTCCCCTCAGGTGGACCACACGACACCCGCTTAGGTTACCCGCGTATTCCGGCGCTCACCGAGCGCCTGGATTCTCTGGGCTTCACGCTCACGCACCAGGCGCGGGTGACGCCCTCCCTGCTTCGCTGGATGGGTTTGGGTGCGCGCCCCATCTACATGGACAAGGGTCCGACGGGCCTCGCGATTCACGGCCGAGCCGAGGCATCACTCGTCGACCAGCGGTATCCCCGCTACGCGTATGAGGACTTCGACTCGGTACCGGAGCTCGTTTGGCGGACACTCGTCCACATCGAGAGCCAGGACATGCTCGACGCGGGCAATCCGAGGAAGAATCCTGCGGTCGAATGGGACCGACTCGCCCTGAGCGCCTTCCGCCTCGCGCTGCGCGAGCTCGGTTCGTCGGAGGACGTGCCGGGAGGCAGCACCCTGGCGACGCAGATGGAGAAGTACCGGCACTCGCCGGGGGGTATCACCGAATCGCCCCGGGAGAAGCTGCGCCAGATGCTCGGCGCATCGCTCCGGGCGTACAGCGGGGGCCCCATGACGTACGAACACCGCCGACGCACGGTCACCGAATTCCTGAATTCGGTCCCGCTCGCGGGGCAGGTTGGCTTCGGCGAGGTGTCGGGAATCGGCGAAGGGCTTTGGGCCTGGTACGGGACCCCGTTCGAGGATGCCAATGCTCTTCTCCGCCCGGCGAGCGCGAACGGCATGGAGCGCCTGGAGCAGGCCAGAATCTACCGCCAGGTCCTCAGCCTTCTCGTGGCGCAGCGCAGACCTACGTACTACCTCGCGCGTCCCGACGGACACGCTCGCCTGGCCGCCATGACCGACGTATACCTCGAGCTGCTGGCCCGGGACGGAGTGATCCCCAGGGATCTCGCCACGGCGGCGGCGAGGATGAGGCCGGATGCGATCCGCAGTAGCGCGCCGAGTGTCCGGCCGCCGGGTCGCGCAGCGAAGGGCCTCGGCTCCGTGCAGGGGGAGCTCCTGGAGATCACGGGCGTTCGCTCGCTCTATGAGCTCGATCGACTCGACATGACGGTGGGAGCGACGCTCGACGCGCGGTGGAACGCCATAGCGGACCAGCTGCTGGCCGACTTGGTCGACCCGGCCTTTCTGGCGCGCGCGGGATTCCTCGAGGATCCTCTCTTGGGAAGGAGCGACCCGGCCGGGGTCACGTACTCCGTGTTGCTCCTCGAGCGAACCGACGAGGGGAACGCGGTGCGCGTCGAAGCCGACAATTTTCCGGGGGACATGAGCCTCGCCGAGGGCTCGCGCCTCGAGCTCGGATCCACCGCGAAGCTGCGGACTCTCACCACGTACCTCGAGGTCATCGAGGAGATCTACCGCGGGCTCGAGGGCTTGGGGGTCGACTCGCTGACGACCCTCGTCGGGAGCCACGGTGACCGACTGACGCGATGGGTTGCCGTGGAGCGACTCCGGCGACCCGATTCGGGATTGCCGGCCATCCTCGACGCGGCGCTCGACCGAATGTACTCCGCCTCGCCCCATGAGCGCTTTCTGACAGGTGGGACGGAACTCAGGTTCTCCAACTTCGACGCGCGGTTCGACCAGGCCACGCTCAGCGTGCGCGAAGCCTTCCGCCACTCCGTCAATCTGCCATTCATTCGCTTGATGCGAGATATCGTCGACTACGAGATCGAGCGTCTCGCGACCGCTGAGCTGCTCTCGACGGAGCCGGACGCCCGGCGCCAGCAGGTCCTCGTCAGGTTCGCGGAGCACGAAGGAGCACAATACGTGCGCCGTTTCCAGCGGCGATATCGGGACCTTTCCGGACCCGAGATCTTTGCCACGCTTCTCGCGGAGCGTGGCTTATCAGCCACGCAGGCTGGCTGGGCGATCCGAGTCGTAGCGCCTGAGGCTCCGGCGAGCGTGTTCGGGGACCTGCTGCGAACCCATGGCCCGGACCCGGCGATTCCGGACGAACGCGTGCAGGCGCTCTACGTGTCGACGGACCCCGCGGGCAAGGCACTTTCCGATCTAGGCTACTTGTCGCGCCTTCATCCACTCGAACTGTGGGTCGCGTCGCAGCGGCTCCGGACTCCCGGCGTCGAGCTGGCGGAACTCGTCGCCGGAAGCCGAGCGGTGGTGGTCGACGTGTATGGGTGGCTGCTGCGAACGTCCCGCCAGAACGCGCAGGATGTTCGCATACGGACGATGCTCGAGGTGGAGGCCTTCCAGGAGATCCACGAGCGCTGGCGTCGACTCGGCTATCCCTTCGGGGACCTCGCGCCCACTCTCGGGACCGCCATCGGGAGCTCGGGAGACCGGCCCGTGGCGCTGGCGGAGCTCGCAGGCATCATCCTCAACGACGGCGTGAGCCTGCCGACCGTGCGCGTGGGGACATTGGTCGTGGGCGAGGACACCCCGTTCGAGACCCGATTCCGTCGACGCCCGCAGTCCGGTGAGCGGGTCCTGGGATCGGAAGTGGCGCGCGCACTGAGGGGAGCCCTGGTGGACGTGGTCACGGAGGGAACCGGCCGCAGGGCCGCCGGCTCGCTGGCCGGTGCCGACGGCAACTCGCTGGCCGTCGGCGGGAAGACAGGCACGGGGGACAATCGCCGACAGGAACACGACTCGCGCGGACGGTTGATCGCCTCGCACGTCACGGGTCGTACGGCTTCGTTCGTGTTCATCGCGGGCGACCGGCATTTCGGAGTGATCACCGCCTATGTGAACGGTGCGCGCGCCGCCGACTATCGGTTTACGAGTGCTTTGCCGGCTCAGGTTCTGCGTGTGTTGGGTGAGCGCCTCGGGCCGCTCACGGATCCCACGGCGGCGAGCGACGAGCCCCCGAGCCCATTCGAGGGCGACAGAAGGGTGCCCTCTCGGCCTCTGCGGCTCGCGTCGATGGAGGAGGAACCGGATGCCGATCCCGCTGTAGAGGCTCGAACCGACCGGATCGTCGCGAGCAGGGAGATTTCGGAGAGATGAGCACGACACGGCTGATTGCCGTAGCCCTGTTGTCGCTCCCCGCCTCACTCCACGTCGTTCCCGTCGCCGCACAGGTTCTCGCCGCCCCCCCGGGCTCGTGGGTGGCGACCGATGTCGATTCGGCAGAGCAGGAGCGCGTGCTGTGGACCGCGGCCTCCCTCGAGCGGCTTCTCGGCGAACGGGACTATCCGTCGGTGCTGGTGCTGACCGCCCTCAGCGGGACCGAGCAGGCTGAAGGCACGCTCGACTTGGCGGGCCTCGAGCCCCTGGTGCAGTCCCTCGCGGCGGAGCGAGTCACTGCGCCAACTGATTTCGATACGCCGTCCATCGAAGACTCGATGCTCGCGGGCTGCCGCCAGGAGCAGGATGCGTCGCGTGGCGTCCTGTGCGCCATGGAGAGGCTCGTTCCGCTCGCGACACCGGCGTTCGCTCAGGATCTGACCGAGCAGGGAGCTCGGCTCGTCGGGCTCTCCTCGCAACCTGCGCGCACGAGTGGGCGGGCGCTTTCCGAGCTGCCCGCGTCGGTGCCTGCGATCGACCCGCTGCAGTCCTACGCGGAGGAGGCCCTATCCGGCGCCTGGCGATTGCGTGAGGGTGCCGATCCCGGTTTCGACGATGTGCTCGGCCAGATCGTAGGGCTTGCTCCGGGCGCGGGTACGGAGTCGCTCCTCGGGGCGGCTCCGGGCCTTCGAGGTCTGCTCGAGACCTATCCCGTCCTAGGCGGACCGGGCGTTCGGGCGGCCGGGTTCGGGCCCACGATCCACTATCAGGCGTTCCTGGACGACGTGACGAGCTCGCTCCCCAGCATGGCCTTGGGCGCCGGCGAGGGCGCAGATCCGCGCTCGCAATGGGCTGCGAACCGGGCGTTCGTCTATCTGGCGGCGCAGGCGGCCGATCTCTCGGGTTCGGGGCGAGGCGTGTCGGACCGGATGCGGGTGCTCGGGACCGCGGCTGTCGACCTACAGCGCGAGGCCGCCGTGTTTCCGAGCACGCTCGTCAGCCAGGGCAGGGACATCGCCACCAGCGTGCTCACGGGCAACCTGCTCGGCATCGTGTCCGGCATCACATCCTTCTTCGGAGGGTCCGCAGGGGGCCTCGGTCTCGAAGCGGCTCGTGAGGTCCGGACGCTGCGCCGAGGGATCGAGTCCCTGAGCAGCGAACTGGAGACGGGATTCGCAGGCCTCGACCACCGACTCGACGAGATGTCGTCCAAGATGGACGCGCTCGAAGGGCTCGTCGCATCGAACGGCCGCGATGTGCGCCGGGACCTGGCAGCTCTGCACGAGAGTGTGCTCGCGTTGAGCGAGCGCATCGATTGGATGGATGCGAATGTCCGGTCGTACGTTCAAGCGGGCTTCGACCGCGAATACACACGCACACTGGTACGATGCCTGGAGCACCGGGAGAGATACGCCCCGCCCCGGGACGAGATGGACTTCGACGTATTCGCGGAGTGTTTGGCGGACTTCAGGGCACGGGCCGTGGTGGACGCCAGCGACGCGCTTCTGACTGATCAGAGCACGTCTCTCGACGATGTCTCACTGGTAGCGGCATTGTCGGATCCGTCACTGGCTAACCTATCCTACCGCCTACCACTTCTCGGTCGCGCCGCCGACGAACGCTTCGGATACCTCGGGCTGGCGAGTGGGCACGCCTTGGCGAACATCGTGGAGTGGAGGATCGCCTCGGAAGCGTATCTCACCCTGCTGGGTGAGTGGCCCGTACACGCACGCGTCGTGAGGTCGGGCGACCTGGAGGCGATGCGAGCCGTCGGAGTCCACCTGCGCGATGCGCTCCAGAGCATCCCGGTGGACGGAAACAGCGACGGCCGAGCGACTTTGTTGTCTCGCGTTCTCGGCTACTACAATGCCCGCCTGCTCGAGCTCACCGCCGAAGGAGACTCGCTGGCTCGTCGACATCGGCAGGAGAGCCTCCGGCGCGTGGCCCCCGAGTCGGTGTTGACGCGCCTAGGCTCGGAGAGCTCGGGACCGAGCCTCGACGTTCCTCCCGTGATCGTGCCCGAGCTGCCGCTCGCGGTTCGCACGGCATCCGTGATGGGCCTGGATGAAACCTCGCTGGAATACCGTCTGAGCTCGGAAGACAGCGTCATTCTCGCGAATCCACGGAGAGGTTTTCTCATTTTCGGACGCCGACACGATCGCGTCACGTATACCCGCACTGCGGTCGAGGTCGAGTTGCGTTCGAGCGCGCTTGGAACGATCGCACGGTTCGGTGCCTCCGGACCCTTCGTTCTCCGGCGAACAGAGGAGATGAACGGACAGTTCGGTTCCGAGGAGGTCCGCTCGGGTGTCGAGCACATCGAGGATCCGGACACACACTTCCTCACGTTCGTATGGCCCGCGCTCGCGTCCGATTCCACCTGGTGGACGATCGACTCGGTCCGGCCCGCTGTGGTGACCGCCTTCGAGGGCCGCATCGAGGCAGAGCTGCGGCGAAACGCCACCGTGGGACTGAACAACGTGTTCGCGTCCA
Source organism: uncultured Gemmatimonas sp. (assembly GCA_964490285.1). GTDB lineage: Bacteria > Gemmatimonadota > Gemmatimonadetes > Longimicrobiales > Gaopeijiaceae > UBA2982. The sequence goes on from CAZBCN010000010.1 coordinate 28,104, forward strand.
TTTGTTCGGAGGTGTCGAGCGTCGAGGGGCTGTCGGCGCCCGATCAGGCGTCGGCCCTCCGGGTCCGGAACGCGTTGAACGGCATGTCGGCCGCTCGGGTGCTGCTGGAGGCCTACCTGCGGCTGGCGTTACCGGACGAGTGGGAGTCGAACGAGCACCTGCGTGCCTTGGTGGCCGGTCCGGAGTCCGTGTTGGACCGCACGCGGCTGTGCGCATCCGTCGCGCAGGGTGAGAGCCCGCTCCGGATGGTATGGCTCGAGGCCGAGCCCGTGCGGAGGCTCGAGGCCGCACGCGCCGCTGTGAACGATGCGCTCCGTCCGCGTCCAGGCGGCTTCCCGACCATGGTCGATTCGACGCTCGAGCGGCTCGACGCGGCGATCAGAGTGCAGAGACTGCGCGTGGCCGTGGCGGCCAGGTAGCAGCCCCGCTCGGATCGGCCGCCCCCTCAGCCGGCGGCCAGCTCCCGCACGGTTGCAGCCAGTATCCGCACCTTCTCCGGATCGCGTGACCTGCCCGCCTGTGCATCGAGATCGGATGCGAGCCGCGTGAGCGCGTCTCGACGCGCGACGCCGGTCGCGCTCTCGGCGCTTCGCAGTGCCTCGCGGGACGCGGACACGCCGGCGGCCGTGAGCCCGCTCTCGCGCTCGAGCTGGTCGACGTAGGCACGTGCCAGCGCGAACGTGGCCGGCCACACGTACCTCGGCTGGGTCTGGGCGTTCAGGTAGTCGAGGCGCACGGTGTTGGCCGCGTCGATCTCGTTCCGACTGAGGAAGGGGCTCGGCTCGAGTTGGAGGATATCGAGCCCCCGCACGATCTCGGAGCTCACGATCAAACCGTTGTACCAATACACGGACCAGGAGCCGGCCATGCGGGGCTCTTCGACGCTGACGGGCCCCCGGTCGAAGTACGCGATCTCGAGCGGGCTCGCGGGGTCGGTCCAGTCGAAGACGGAGATCCCGCCTTGGTACCAGGACTGCACCATGATGTCGCGCCCGGGGATCGGAACCATGGATCCGTTGTGCGCGACGCAATTCTCGCTGTCAGGCTGCGGCGCAGGCAGCTTGTAGTACCCACGGAAGCGCAACTCACGATTCTCGATCGAAAACATCGCGTTCGCGCCCCACTCCTTCGGGTCGCTCGCGCGGCACTTCGGGCTGGTGCCCTCTCCCCACTCGTCGGTGAAGAGGACCTTCGTCCCATCGTTGTTGAACGTGGCGGAGTGCCAGTACGAGAAGTTCTCGTCCGCGACCTCGGTGATACGCACAGGGTTGAGCGGATCGCTGATGTCGAGCAGGAACCCGTATCCCTCGCACGCGCCGCCCGCGAGCCCGATGGCCGGGTAGACGGTGATGTCGTGGCATTGGGTGGGACCGGGAGCGGGTCCCGGACGCGCCGCCGCTTGAGCGGCCCTCCGCCGCGCGACGAGGTCGGGCATCTCGGCTCGTAGCCTCGCGCTGTCCACGGACGTGGGCGCGCCGCCACCACCCCGCGCCGTCACGAGGCTGTCCAGCCAGAACATCGCGAGCTCGTCGGAAAGCTGTGCGATCTGTCCCTCGATCTCCACCACGAAGAGCCCCTGCGCGAGGTATCGTCGGAGCGCCTCATCCAGCGCCGCACGGTCCTCCGGTGCGAGCCCGTGCGTGGGCGGCTCGACGAGGCCGTTGAAGATGCGCGGCGAGCTGACGATCGCGGCGCTCTCGGGACTCGCGAGCGGCACGCGGATGACCTCGATCCGGAAGAGCGCGTTGTTCGGGTCGTTCGGGTTGTCCGACTGGACGCACCCCGGCAGCTCTTCGGGCGCCCGCGCCGGTGCCGATCCCGAGACGTAGATGTAGACGTTCGCGGAGTCGCCCGGGCGTTCGACGACCGTGTGCGTGTGGGACCCGCGGCACGTCTGCACATTGCCGACGTAACGCGGGTTCGAGATGTCGGTGATGTCGAATATGCGGATGCCCCGGATCCGCTCGCTGCTGACGCGTTCACGCACACCCTGCGTGCCGCAGTCGAGGCGGGCGCCGTAGTCCTCACCGGACACGAAGAGCAGGTTGCGGTAGACCGACACGTCGCTCTGCGACGCAGGGCAGGGGAGCGCCTTGGCGAGCCGGGGTCGCGTCGGATCCGAGATGTCCCAGATCTGGAACCCGCTGAAGCTCCCCTGAATGACGTAGTTGCCGGCGAACGCGAGGTCCGAATTGATGCCCCCTACGAAGGCGTTGGAGGGCGGGGTCTTCGACACCACCCGCAGGTTCCACGCTGCTTCCTCGGCATCGAACATGCCCGGAGCCAGCCCGGGCCGCGGATCGGGGTTCGGGACGGACGCGAGTGCCGCAGCCCGGAGGCGCGGGCCGGCGTCGTCTCCGGACCCGCCCGTGCCGGAGGAGGACGCGCAAGCGCCGGCGAGGACGGCGGAGGCCAAGGCGGCCATCGAGCGAGCGCAACGAATCGAGCGGGTCATCGGGTGGCTCCTGGAGGCATCGCGTCGAGCAGGGTCTGCATACGCGCGATTTCCGTTGTCTGATCTACGTGGATGTCGGATGCGAGCTCGAAGGTTGCCGGATCCTGGACCGAGCCGTCGGTGTCGAGCAAGTCGAGCACCATGGCAACCGCCCCGCGGTGATGCTGGATCATGAGCGTGAGAAAGAGTCGATCGAAGTCGGCACCGCGCGTGGTCTCCAGCTGGGCGACCTGCTCGAGCGTGACCATCCCCGGCAGGTGGTCGAGGTGGCCCTGCATGCTGGTGGTATTCGGCACCGGCTGTCCGCGGTCCCTGAGCCACCGCTCCATCCAGGCGATCTCGTCACGCTGCGCGTTGACGATGCGGGCCGCGAGGGTTGCGATCGTCGGACTCGCGCCGCGGGCCGGGGCGAGCTCGGCCATGACGAGGGCCTGCGCGTGGTGTGCGATCATGTCGGTCACGAACCGAGCGTCGGCCTGGCTGAAGCGCAGACGCGCGCTGTCGGTGCGGGCCAAGTACAGGGCCTCGAGCTCGGCCACGTCTGGGCCGCCGGCGCCCGGCCGGGAGGCCGTCGCGCACCCGGCGACCACCCAGGCGGCGACGAGGGCGGGTCGGAGAGGGAGTCGAGGGGAGCGAGTCATGGTTCCTTAATATGACAAATCGGGCCTGGGGACCCCCCGGGGGGCGAAGATCCCCCCCGTCGTGAACGGCGTGCGCCCCACGGCAGGGGGCAGGCCCCTGTCGGCGGGCCGACGACGGACGTACGTCCTACGCTCGAGAGACCACCAGCGGACAACGAGATGAGTCAGGGCTCCGACGCGCAGACAGGGCGAATCCCCCGCGGCATCTGGGCGCTGGGGTTCGTCAGCATGTTCATGGATATCTCGTCGGAGATGATTCACGCCCTGCTCCCCGTCTTCCTGGTGACCACGCTCGGTGCGTCGATGGTTCTCGTCGGCTTGATCGAGGGCGTGGCCGAAGCGCTCGCGAACGTCACGAAGCTATTCTCGGGCGTGCTGTCGGACTGGATGCGGCGACGAAAGCTTCTCGCCGTGATCGGTTACGGTCTCGCGGCGCTGACCAAGCCGATGTTCGCCCTCGCAGGCACCGTGGGATGGGTGGTCGCGGCCAGGTTCCTGGACCGGGTGGGCAAGGGAATCCGTGGCGCACCACGCGACGCTCTCGTGGCCGACATCGCCCCGCCTCACCTGCGCGCGGCGAGCTTCGGCCTACGCCAGTCACTCGACACCGTCGGTGCGTTCGTCGGGCCCTTGGCGGCGATCGGCCTGATGGCGCTCTCGGGGAACGCGATCCGCACCGTGTTCTGGATCGCGACGGTGCCTGCCGCGCTCGCGGTCTTGGTCCTGGTCTTCGGCGTCCGCGAGCCCGAAGCGCACGGCGTCCTCCGTGAGCGTACACGCCCCCGGGTCCGCGACCTGCGTCGCCTCGGGGGAGCCTACTGGGCGATCGTCTCGGTGGCGGGCGTTCTCACCCTCGCGCGTTTCAGCGAGGCCTTCCTCGTGCTGCGCGCACAAGACGTCGGCTTGGCGCTCGCGTTGGTCCCGGTAGTGATGGTGGTGATGAACGTCGTGTATTCCACCGCATCCTATCCGGCAGGCATCCTCGCCGACCGCGTCGGACGCCCTCGCGTACTCGCGCTCGGCATCGGGCTTCTCATCGTCGCAGATCTGGTTCTGGCGTTCGGCGCGACGATACCCCTCACGCTCCTGGGAGTCGCGCTCTGGGGCCTGCACATGGGCTTCACGCAGGGTCTCTTCGCTACGCTCGTCGCAGACGTCGCACCGGTCGAGCTGCGAGGGAGTGCTTTCGGACTGTTCAACCTGGCCACCGGCGTGACCATGCTCGCCGCGAGCGTCATCGCGGGATGGCTGTGGGATGCGTACGGACCGAGCGCGACGTTTCTGGCAGGGGCGGTCTTCACCGTGATCGCGTTCGTCGGCTACGTCGGCGTGACGGTCTTGGTTCGGAGGCGGTCCTGATTCCGCCCCGCCGGCCCTTGCGTCCTTCCTTCCGCTGAGGGGAACTTCCCACGTTCCCTTAGACTGCCCGAGATACGCCATGATCCGAATGATCCGGACACCCCTGCTGTGGCTCTGCGCGGCCCTGCTGCCATCTGGCGCCGTGGCGCAGAGCCTCGCCGACCATCAGTACTCGACCTCCGACATCGAGGCGGGCGCCCGCGTCTACGTCGCCGACTGCGCGCTCTGCCATGGTGCCACCGGCGACGGTGTCGACGGGGTGAATCTCCGACTCGGCCGCTTCCGCAACGTGCGATCGGACGACGACGTGCGCCGCGTCATCACCGAGGGGGTCGCGGGCTCGCGCATGCCGAGCTTCGATCTGAGCGCGGCGGAGCTGAACGGCATCGTCGCCTACATCCGCGCGGGCTTCGATCCGAGCGGCGTGGCGGTACGGGTGGGGGATCCCGCACGGGGGCGAGCGATCTTCGAGGGTGGGGGGCGCTGTGTGGAGTGCCATCGTGTGAATGGCGTGGGCGGACGTCGCCTGGCTCCGGACCTCGGCGAGATCGGGATCATGCGCACGCCGGCCGCGCTTCAGCGCACGATCCTCGATCCGAACTCCGCGCTCCTCCCGATCAACCGTCCGATCCGGGCAGTCACGCGCGGCGGCGAGACGATCCGGGGGCGGCGGCTGAACGAGGACACGTACACGGTCCAGCTCATCGACTCGGAAGGTCGGCTTCGCTCGCTGGTGAAGTCCGACCTGACCGAATACGAGGTCAGCCGAACCGCCACGATGCGTCCCACGACACTCTCGGCGGACCAGGTCGCGGACGTGATCGGATACCTTCTCTCGCTTCGGGGCCTCCCATGAAGACGAAGAACCGCACACTGTGGCACGTCTCGGTCCTGGGCGGCTTGCTCGCTGCCGCGCCGGTGACCGCGCAGGTGTCCCCGGAGCGTATTCTCGACGCGGCCTCCGAGCCGGGGAATTGGCTCACCTACAACGGGACCTACTCGAGCCAGCGATTCAGCGCGCTCGACGAGGTCACGCGGGGAAACGTCGACGACCTGGAGCTGAAGTGGATGCTGCCCAACCAGGTGTTCGGGGCGTGGCAGTCGAACCCGATCGTCGTCGACGGCATCATGTACGTCACGCAGCGGCCGAACGACGTGATGGCGGTGGACGCCGCCACGGGGCGCGTCTTCTGGCTCTATCGTCACACGAACGCCGATAATGCGCGTGTATGTTGCGGTGCGAACAATCGTGGTGTCGCCATTCACGGTGACCGCGTCTTCATGGGGACACTCGACGCGCATCTGATCGCGCTGGATCGCGTCACGGGCCGCGCGCTCTGGAAGACCGAAGTCGGGGACGTGAACCTGGCCTACTCGATCACGATGGCGCCGCTCGTCATCGAGGACAAAGTGCTCGTCGGGGTGGGCGGCGGTGAGTTCGGCATCCGCGGCTTCGTGGCGGCGTACGACGTGGAGACGGGGGCCGAGGTCTGGAGGTTCTACACGATTCCGGGACCCGGAGAGCCGGGCCACGACACCTGGGAGGGTGACGACTGGGAGCACGGCGGCGCGCCGGTGTGGATCACGGGCTCGTACGACGCCGACTTGAACCTCACGTATTGGGGCATCGGCAATCCCGGCCCCGATTGGAACGCCGCTCAACGGCCGGGCGACAACCTGTACTCGGATGCGGTCGTCGCGCTGAACGCCGATACTGGCGAGCTCGTTTGGCACTTCCAGTTCACGCCGAACGACGGCTACGACTACGACTCGGTGCAGGTGCCCGTGCTCGTCGACATGGAGTGGAACGGTGCGCCGCGCCGCCTCATGCTGTGGGCGAACCGGAACGGCTACTTCTATGTCCTCGACCGGGTCACGGGTCAGTTCCTTTCTGGCACACCGTTCGTTCGGGTGAACTGGTCGAGCGGGCTCGACGCGAACGGGCGGCCCATCCCGACGCCTCAACCCGATGGCATGCCGACGTACCCCGGCAATCAGGGCGGGACCAACTGGTATCCGCCCTCGTACAGCCCCCGCACCGGCCTTTTCTACTTCTCGGCGTGGGAGGACTACGCCACGATCTACCGGCCGGAGGAGTCGGAGTATCGTCCTGGGCAGGCGTTCCTCGGCGGTGGCTTCGACGTGCTGACCCCCGTGCCGGGAGCCCCGACCATCGGGATCGGGCGCACCTCGCCCATCAACAACTGGACCGACGTGGTCGGGCACGGCGTCGTGCTCGCGATGGACCCTCGTACGGGCCAGGCACGCTGGAGGTTCGAGCAGTTCGACGTGAGCGACAGCGGGATGCTCACGACCGCCTCGGACCTGCTCTTCACGGGTGGCCGCGAGGGGTACTTCCACGCCCTCGACGCGCGCACGGGCGAGGAGCTCTGGAAGGCTGCGCTCGGCGGCCAGATCGTGATGGCTCCGGTCACCTACGAGGTGAACGGCCGGCAATACATCACCGTGATCTCCGGGAACTCGATGGTGACGTTCGGGCTGAGGGACTAGCTCGACCCCCGGGGTCGGTCGCATGGTGCGGCCGCCCCCGAGCGTCTCGGGTCAGCTGCCGCCGACCGCAGCGAGGGCCGCGGGCGCGGAGACCATGCCGCTTCCGTTGGCGTCGTTGCCCCACGTGTAGGTGACGACAGGCCCGCCCGGTCCGGCCAGTACGTTGCGCGACCCCGCCGGTAGCGGAATGGCTGTCGCCTCGAGCGTGGTCTCTGCCTCCGCGGCCGTGAGGCCCGGGTCCGCCTGCGCCATGAGGGCGACGAGTCCCGCCACGTGCGGGCTCGCCATCGACGTACCGCCCACGAAGAAGTAGCTCGTGTGTCCCTGGTTGGGCTGCCACGGACCCACGACCCAGGAGCCCGGTGCCAGCACGTCGAGGTCCTGTCCCGGCTTCTCGCGACTCGAGAAGTCCGTGACGTAGAAATGACCCGGGTTCGTGGGCTCAGCCGGGTTGCCCAGGATCCACCACGCGCCGCCCCCCACCCATTCACCCAACCAGCCCGTGGCTCCGACGGAGATAACCGGCGCGTAAGCTCCTGGATACCCCATACCGGCCCCGCCGCGGTTGCCGGCCGACGCGACCACGATGACACCGCGCGCGATCGCGTAGTCGATCGCGGCTTGCTCGACCGCGTCGAGCACGCTGCCACCGAGGCTCATGTTGATGACCACGGGCGACCCTGCGAGCGGCCCGGTCTTGAGGTCGGCGATGTAGACGATCCCCTGAGCGATCGCGGATGACCAGCCGCTGCCCCCGTTGTTGAGCACTTTGACGGGAATGACCGTGGCCATCGGCGCCACGCCGTTGATGGACACGCCGTTCAGGCTGTAGCCCAGGATCGTGCTCGCGACGTGGGTGCCGTGGCTCTCGACGTCACGCTCCCATTTGTTCGGCTGCGTAGCCACGTTGCCCATGCCGAGGGCACCGCCCCCCGTGAACGAGCGGGCGTACTCCTCGGCAATGCGCTCGTCGGGGAAGTAGTATCGCCAAGACTCGAGCAGTCCCGTGTCGAGCACGCCCACGTATACGCCAGCTCCGTCGGCGTCCACCACGCGCGGATCGGCGCCCGGGTTGGTCACGTCGACAGCATCCAGGTCCCAGGTGCTCCGGCCCCCCGCGAAGTCGCTCACGGCGACGGGAGCCACGGGCGGGCCTGCGGAGCGTTCCGCATCGGGATTCGCGGCGGCGACGAACGGGAGCGCGCGAATGGTCTCGAGGTCGGTTCTCGGTGCCACGAGGAACACCGCGCGGAGCGCGTCGATCTGGCCGGTCACGTTGCCGTAGCGGGACAGCTCGGCGAGCACGGCTGAACTCGGGGGCTGACGCAGGAGCACGTTGATGGCGACCGTCTCCTGGCGGGCGACGCGCGCGAGCTGCGTGGTCGGGGCGAGATCGGGGGAGGTGGGGGACGGGGCCGGCTCGCATGCTGCGGTCAGACCCGCCGCGGTGCACGCGACCGCGAGGGCGATCCTTCTCATGGGGCGACCTCCTTTTTCTTGGGGGTCGGGCCATCATGCGGAGGGCGCCGGCTGTCTGCAAGGCGACCGGCCCATGGGGGGAAACCTCCACGATCGGATAGGGGGGGTCCCGACAGAGGCCCGAGAGCCTCCGCGCGAGCTTGAGTTGGGCCCGCGCGGCGCGGGCCAGGGCGGGCGACCTGACCATGACCACCATGACTCTCCCGTCGGCGACCAAGGCCGTCGGAGCCACGGCGACCGTGGGCGCCGCCGGCGCCGTCTTTTCGGCGCGCGGCCTCACCAAGGTGTACGTCATGGGCGAGGTCGAGGTGAGGGCCCTGGAGTCGACGGACCTCGAGCTGCGACCGGGCGAGTTGGTGGTCATCCTGGGGCCGTCGGGGAGCGGCAAGTCGACGCTGCTGAACATCCTGGGCGGGCTCGACGTGCCCACGGCCGGCGAGGTCACGTTTCACGATCATCGCCTGAGTGGCGCCGACGAGGCCGAGCTCACGCGATTCCGGCGCGAGCACGTGGGCTTCGTCTTCCAGTTCTTCAACCTGCTTCCCAGCCTCACGGCCCTCGAGAATGTACGGCTGGTGACGGAGATATCGCGGGACCCGATGGACCCGGCCGAGGCCCTGCGGCTCGTCGGCCTGGGCGAGCGCTTGCACCATTTCCCGTCGCAGCTCTCCGGCGGCGAGCAGCAGCGGGTGGCGATCGCGCGGGCCATCGCGAAGCGGCCGGACGTCTTGTTGTGCGACGAGCCGACGGGCTCGCTCGACTACGAGACGGGAAAGCGGATCCTCGAGGTGCTCGACGAGGTGAACCGCGCGACGCAGACCCTGATGGTTCTGGTGACGCACAACGCGGCGATCGCCGCGCTGGCGGACAGGGTGCTCCGCATGCGGAGCGGGCGCATCGCATCGGAGACGAAGAACGAGAAGCGCGCCTCGCCCTCCGACATCGAGTGGTGACATGCGCACCCTCGACCTGAAGGTCCTTCGCGACATCAAGCACCTGAAGGGCCAGCTCATCGCGGTGGCATCGCTCGTGGCGTGCGGTGTCGCCGCGTTCATCATGCTGCGGTCGATGCACGGGTACCTGCTCGGTGGGCAAGAGAGCTACTATGCGGAGTACGGCTTCGGGGAAGTCTTCGCGCACGCGGTGCGGGCTCCGTCCGCGCTCCAGGAACGCCTCGCCGGCGTACCCGGGGTGGACCGCGTGCAGACGAGGATCGTGCGAGATGTCTTGCTCGACGTCCCCGGGCTTCCCGAGCCCGCGACCGGCCGCCTCGTCTCACTCGCGGACGACGGCTCGACGGGTCTCAACCGGCTGCATCTACGCAGCGGACGCCTCCCGGACTCCGGTCGTCGCGACCAGGTCGTCGTAAGCGCCGCGTTCGCGGAGGCCAACGGATTGCGCCCGGGCGACGGCTTCGGCGCGGTGCTCAACGGCCGTTGGCAGCGAGTCATGGTCGTGGGCACTGCCATCTCCCCCGAGTTCATCTACGAGATCAGCGGGCTCGGCAGCATCTTCCCCGACAATCGGCGGTTCGGTGCGATGTGGATGAGCGAAGGCGCGTTGGCGGCCGCGTTCGAGATGGAAGGCGCGTTCAACGACGTGGTCGCGACGCTGGAGCCGGGTGCGGCGGAGCTGCCGGTACTGACGAGCTTCGACGACCTGCTCGAGCCCTACGGTGGAGTCGGCGCCTACGGACGAGACTCGCATCTCTCGCATCAATTCGTCACCGGGGAGATCGACGAGACTCAAATCACGGCGACGTTCTTTCCCGCAGTCTTCCTGTTGGTGACAGCTTTTCTACTGCAGACCACGATGCTACGACTCGTGCGCATGGAGCGCGAGCAGATCGGTCTGATGAAAGCGTTCGGATTTCGTGGCTCCACGGTCGCCGTGCACTACGTGAAGCTCGCGCTCGTTCCGGTGGCCGCAGGTGCCGCGGTCGGCACGGCGCTGGGCGTCTGGCTCGCGAACGGGATGGCCGCCATCTACGCGCGCTTCTATCAGTTCCCGGAGGTGGGCTTCGACCTCGATCTCAGCGTGGTGTGGGCGGCGCTCACGATCGCGTTCGTGACCGGGGTAGCGGGTGCGGTGGCAGCCGCTCGCCGGGTCGTCCGTCTCGCACCGGCAGTGGCAATGGCGCCGCCGACGCCGCCGCGATTCCGCCAGCTCGGAATCGAGGAGTCCCGTCTCGGTCGGGCGATGAGCCCGGCGCATCAGATGATCGTGCGAAACGTGACGCGCTCGCCGGTCAAGTCGATCACGACCGCGGCCGGGATCGCGATGTCGCTCGGCGTGCTCGCGGCGTTGCTCGGGATGTTCGACTCGATCGATGTGATCGCGGACCTCCAGTTCAACCATGTTTCCCGTGAGGACGTGTCGGTCTACTTCGACGCCACACGGTCGGCAGATGCCCTGACCGAGATCGGTCATCTCCCCGGTGTGTTCGCGGTGGAGCCGATTCGAGTCGCTCCCGCGCGCCTGTCCCGTGGGCACCTCGTGGAGCGGACCGCCCTGATCGGCCTCGATCCCGCGGGCGAGTTGCGGCGGATCGTGGACGCGGACTTCGTGGTGCACGCGCCTCCCGTCGAAGGGTTGATGCTCGGTCGCACCCTCGCCTCCAATCTGGGCGCCTCCGTAGGCGATACGGTTCGGGTCGAGGTGACGGAGGGGCGTCGCCCCGTGCGGAGCCTGGTCGTATCCGGCGTGGTCGACGAGCTGATGGGAGCAGAGGCGTACATGGAGTCGGGTCCGCTGTACGACCTCCTCGGCGAGTCGCGCACGGTCTCGGGCGCCCTGCTCACCGTCGATCCCGCTCGGCACGACGAGCTCTACGCGAGCCTCAAGCACCTACCGGGCGTCTCGTCCGTGCAGGTGAAAGAGGTCATCGTCCGGGGATTCAACGACACGATCGAGCAGAGCTTCGAGATCTCCCTGATCGCCACGCTGATCCTCGGCGCCGGCCTGGTCATGGCGATCGTCTACAATCAAGCGCGGGTGGCACTTTCGGAGCGCGGTCGCGAGCTCGCGAGCCTCCGGGTCCTCGGGTTCTCGCGTAGGGAAGTGGCGGGCATGTTGCTAGGCGAGCAATCGGTGCTCGTCCTGATCGCGATACCGTTCGGGCTCGCGCTCGGCTGGCTTCTGACGGTGCTTCTCGTGGCGCGATTCGAGAGCGATCTGTTCCGCATGCCGATTGTCGTGCTGCCCGAGACGTATCTCTTGGCAGCCGCCAGCGTCATCGCGTCGGCCGCGCTCTCCGCGCTGTTGGTGAGGCGCCGGCTCGACCGAATCGATCTGATCGCCGTGTTGAAGACCCGCGAGTGAGGGATGAACAAGTGAGGCAGACATCATGAAACTCGAACGCAAACACGGCATCGGCCTGGGCGTGGTCGTCGCGACCGCGGCACTCGTGCTCTGGGCGCTTCAGCCTGAGAGCATAGCCGTCGAGACCGCGACGGTGGCGCGCGGTCCGCTGCGGGTCACGGTCGACGAGGACGGGGAGACGCGCGTGGAGGATCGGTATCTCGTGTCCGCGCCCGTCACCGGGCGCCTCGTCCGCTTGGAGTGCGAGGTGGGCGACGAGGTCGAGGCCGGCGAAGTGCTGGCGCGCGTCTATCCGCTCCCGCTCGACACGCGCACCCGCGCGGAAGCGGTCGAGCGACTGCGGGCCACCGAGGCTGCCGCCCGTGCCGCGGTCGCGCGGGTGGAGCAGGCGCGCGCCATGGCGCTGGAGACGCGACGGGCGCTTGAGCGGCTCGAGCGGGTGGCGGCGGACGTGCCGGGATCGGTGGCGGGGCAACGACTCGATGAAGCCCGGACCGCCGACCGCACGGCCGCGTTGGCCCTCGAGGAGGCCGAGAGCGCCGCAGATGCCGCGGCGCACGAGGTCGAGTCGACGCGCGCCCTCGTCGGGTCGGATGCGAGCGCCGAGCCCACGCTGGTGCGCGCGCCGGCGAGCGGCCGCGTGCTACGCGTGTACGAGGAGTGCGAGCGCATCATCGCGGCGGGGTCGCCGATCATGGAGGTCGGCGATGCGGGGCGGCTGGAGGTCGTCGTCGATGTCCTCACCGAAGACGCGGCCCGACTCGCGGCCGGCGCGCCCGCCGGCGTCATCGCGGGCCCCGAGGCCGACACGCTGCGTGGCAGCATCCGGCTCATCGAGCCTTCGGCGTTCACCAAGGTGTCGCCGCTCGGCGTGGAGGAGCAGCGTGTGAACGTCGTGGTCGCCTTCGACGGCGGCGACGTTCTGCTCGGGGACCGCTACCGCGTGGATGTCTCGCTCGTCGCGTGGGAGTCAGGCGACGTCCTGCTCGTGCCGGTGAGCGCGCTCATCCGATCGGATTCTCGCTGGGGCGTGTACGTGGTCGAGGGGGAACGTGCGCGATTGCGCGCGATCGATCTGGGCGAGCGCGGCAGGGCCCACGCCGAGGTGCGGGCGGGGCTCGAAGTGGGCGAGGTGGTGGTTCTCTATCCGTCGGAGGCGATCGGGGACGGCGCGAGGGTAGAGGCCGCGCGGCGATGACCGTCGGTCCGCCCCCGCGGTGGACCTACGTCACGAGTGTCGGCGGAATGCCGAACTGCGCGCTGGCGGATCCCAGAACCCGCTCCGCCATGAGCGCCGCTCCGAGCAGCGCCTCGTCTTGGCCTCCGCGAGCGACGAGCTGGAGGCCCACCGGCATCGAGGTGTCGTCGAGTCCTGCTGGGAGGCTGAGGGCCGTGAGTCCCAACACGCTTACCGGGTAGTTCGGCCGTAGGATGGCGCGGTTCGCCTGCGCGTAGCGCCCGAGGTCGGCCAGCTCGGACACGGGCGGTGGCGTCATGATGTTGGTCGGCAGGGCCAACACGTCGACTTGCTCGAAGAGCACGGGGGCCTCGGCAACGAGCCGGCGATGGCGTGCGACCGCGTCGAGATAGAGAGGCTCGTCCTGGCGTGGGGCGTTGCTGAGACGCTCACGGATGATCGGATGGAGGATGTCGATCCAGCCGGGCAGCTCCCGCTCGAGGAACGAGCGGAGCTCCGTGGCGGCGAGCGGGCGCTGGGCGACCGCCACCTCGAAGCCGTCGTCCAGCAACGCGCCGGCGACGTCGACCAGCTCGGCTCCGTGGGCCTCCAGCTCGGCGAGCGCGACATCGAGGTCGTCCTTGATGTCGGGCTGGCACTCCTCCCAGATGTCGCAGCGGGGGACGCCGATCCGCAGGCCGCGAAGCTTCGTGCGCTCCAGCTGCTCGAGGAGTTGCCGCGGGTCACCCCACTTCGGATCCACCGACCCGAAGAACCACGCTGCGTCTTCGACGGTGCGCGTGAGCGCGCCGACCGTGTCGAGCGTGCTGCTCAGTGGGACTACGCCAGTGGTCGGCCACCGGCCCAGGCTCGTCCGCTGGCCGACGTTGCCGGTCAGCGCAGCCGGAATGCGAATGGAACCGCCGGTGTCCGACCCGAGCGCGAGCAGCGCGGAGCCTTCGCACAGACTCACACCCGCGCCCGCCGACGAGCCTCCGGGAATCCTGTGTGTATCGGCGTCCCACGGGTTCCAGGGCGTCTCCCAATGGGGATTGATGCCGACTCCGCCGAACGCCAGCTCGACCGTGTGCGTCTTGCCCACGAAGCAGGCGCCGGCTGCCCGCACCCGCGCGACGAGCCAGGCGTCGTTCGACCACCGCGCCGGGAGTTGTCGCGGCGTGCCCGCGAACGTCGGCCATCCGTCGACGCCGTAGAGGTCCTTCACCGACACCGGAACACCGGCGAGCGGACCGACCGAACCACCCTTCGCCAGCGCCCGGTCGACCGCGTGCGCGGACGCGAGGGCGCGCTCGCCGTCCCAGAGCTTGTAGGCACGCAGGCGGTCCCCGAAGCGCTCATGGCGCGCGAGCGCGCCCTGCATCAGCTCGACAGCGGAGATCCGACGCTCGCGCAGCTCGGTCGAGAGGGCGGCCAACGACAGCGCGAGCAGATCGCTCATCGGTAGTTCCCGAACTTCAGCTCGACGCCGTAGTCGCGAGCTCTGAGGAAGGCGATCACCTCCTGCAGCTCGTCGCGCGAGGGCGAGGTGACGCGCAGCTCTTCTCCCTGGATGGCGACCTGGACCTTCTTGAAGCCGCCCTCCTTCACCTCTTTCACGATCTTCTTCGCGGTCTCCTGGTCGATGCCGTTCTTGAGTTTCACCAGCTGCCGCGCACGACCCAGGCTGCCGATCTCGACTTTGCCCTCGTCCACGTTCTTGAGCGGCACCTGCCTGCGGCTGAGCTTCTCGCGCAGAATGCCCAGGAGCTGCTTCAGCCGGAACTCGTCGTCGGCGTCGAGCTTGATCGCGAACGCCGCGCGGTCGAGCTCCAGGGTGCATTTGGTGCCCTTGAAGTCGTAACGGGTCTGCGACTCCTTGATGGCCTGGTTGACCGCGTTGTCGACCTCCTGGATATCGACTCCGGTCGTGATGTCGAAGGACTGTTTGGCAGCCATGTCGTAGGGTCCGGGGTGGGAGCGTGCGCGGATCGCCTCCGGATCGTATCGTGCGAGCGGCCTACGCGGGAGGCCACGGCACTACCGCCAGGCAGGTCCGCTTCAAGGGGAGGGGAGGGGGATGGAGTCGATTTTCGGGGATTTCCGCTACGCGCTTCGCAGCCTGCTCCGCTCGCCAGTCTTCGCGGTGGCCGCGGTGCTCACCTTGGCGCTCGGGATCGGGGCGAACACGGCGGTGTTCAGCGTGGTGCGGGGCGTGCTACTGCGGCCGCTTCCCCATGCGGACGGGGAGCGACTCGTCTATCTGAGGCAGTCCGCCGAGCTCGCAGGCGTCGACAACGCGCTCTTCTCCGTGCCCGAGATCCTCGACTACCGGGGCGCGGGCTCGTTCACGGGGGTGGGCGAGTTCTCTGCAGGCAGCTACAACCTCACCGCGCGTGGCGAGCCGCAGCAGGTTCTCGCCGGCATCGTCTCGGGCAACTTCTTCGACGTGATGGGACTCCGGCCCGAGGTCGGACGCGTCTTCGACGCTGGCGATGACGGCGAAGCGGCCGCTCCGGTCATCGTGCTGACGTACGACTACTGGATGCGCGCGTTCGGTGGTGATCCGGGCGTGGTGGACGAAGTCGTCGACCTCACCGGTAGCGCCGCCACCATCGTGGGTGTCGTCCAGCAGGCGCCGCACTACCCGGAGCGCACGGATATCCTCGTGAACATGGTGACGAGCCCGCACCATCTGAGCGCGACGATGGTGCACGGCCGCACGCACCGCATGACCGAGGTGTTCGGTCGTCTGGCTCCAGGAAGCAGCGTGGAGCAGGCGCAGACGGAGGTCGACGGCATCGCGTCGCGAATGATGCAGGCCAACCCCGAGGCGTACGAGGCCGCGGCCGGGTACCGGGTGCGCGTCAGCCCGCTCGCCGACATCCTGACGGAACGCGCGACGAGCACGATCTACCTGCTCTGGACCACGGCCGCGTTCGTGTTGCTCATCGCGCTGGCGAGCGTGGCCAACCTGGTGCTCACCCGCTCGGTTCGTCGCGAGCGCGAGATGGTGGTGCGCGCCGCGCTCGGGGCCGGGACGTCGCGGCTGCGGCGGCTACTCCTGGTCGAGGGCGTGCTGCTCACCGTCGCCGGATCCGCGCTCGGCCTGTTCGTGGCGTTGGTCGGCACCGGCGTGCTCACGACGTTCGCCGCCCGGTTCACGCCGCGCGCGACCGAGATCGCCCTCGACGGAACCGTCCTGGCGTTCACGGTGGGCGTGGCCGTCTTGGTGGCAATCGCGCTGGCCTGGGCGCCTTCGCTCCCCGGAGCCACCTACGGCGCCGGCGCGTCGCTCGCCGCCGCCGGGACCAGGACCACCGCGAGCAAGCGTTATCGTCGCATGCAGAGTGGGCTGGTCGTCGCTCAGGTCGCGCTCTCCGTGACGCTGCTGACGGGCGCCGGCCTTCTCGTGCGCACGCTGACGAACCTCTACAGCGTGGATGTGGGCGCGGACCTCGAAGGCGTGCTCACGGTCGAAGTGCCCGTCGCGGGGGTGGGACGGGCCAGCGTGGAGTCGCGTCAGATCTATGAGCGCATGCGCTCGCAGATCGCCAGCCTGCCCGGAGTCATGGAGACCGGGGTCGGATCTACGGTGCCGCTGCGCGACAACGACTTCGAGCTGGAGATCAAGGCGGAGGGCGTCGCGCCGAATCCGGACGAGCCGACGCCCCGGGCCGAGTACCGGACGGCGACGCCCGAGTACTTCCGTGCAACCGGGATCCCGTTGATGTCCGGCCGCGAGTTCGAGTCCACCGACGCGAGCGGCGCTCCGCTCGTCGCGATCGTCAACCAGGCCCTCGCGGAGCGGTTCTTCCCGGGTCGCGATCCGGTCGGCCAGCGTATCGCATGGACGGGCGACGTGCTGAACTTCATCCCGGTATCAGGGGACTGGCGCACGATCGTCGGCGTGGTAGGGAACACGCGTTCGGCGGCGCTCGATGCCGAAGTGCGTCCCGCGATGTACCAGCCGTTCGAGCAGGAAGAGGTGTTCGGGGGATCCTTGGTCGTGCGCGCGAACACGGATCCCAACTCTCTGCTCGTGCCGACCACGCGCGTCGTGAGGGAGGTCGATCCCAGCGTACCGATCGGAAAGGTTGGCACACTCGCTGAGCTTCGGGACGAGAGCGTCGCGTCGCAGCGCATCAACGCGGTGCTGGTGTCCGGGTTCGGGGCGGTCGCACTCCTCATCGCCGCGGTCGGACTGGCCGGGGTGCTGGGCTTCTCCGTCAGCCAGCGCATCAACGAGATCGGCGTGCGCATGAGCCTGGGCGCACACCCGAGTCAGGTCCGACGCATGATCGTGCTCGAGGGTACGACCTTGCTGTTGACCGGCCTCGTAATCGGAGCCATCGCCTCCGTGTTCGCCTCGGGTGTGGTCGAGGGAATGCTCTTCGGCGTGTCGAGGAACGACCCGACGACCCTCGTGGGCGTCACGGCGCTGATGGTCGTCGTGGGTGTGACCGCGGCGTGGGTGCCCGCGATGCGCGCCTCCAACGTGCAGCCGGTGGAGGCGCTCAGACGGGAGTGAGACCCGGCCGGCGCCCGCCCCTCAGAACTCCGGCCTGAACGCCCCCGGTTCCGGCGTCTCGCGGATCTCGCGCTCGATGGGCGGCGCGTCCTCGAAGAACTCCGTGGACGCGCTGAAGAAGCCGGCGGCGTGGAGCGTCACGGTGACCGTGTCCGTGCCCTCGTTGAGCCAGTACCAGCCGTGGATGCCCGGGAAGGGGGCGATGTAGCTCCCGTGGCGAAAGAGGGTGCGCTCGGCCACCTCGAAGAACTCGGCCGTGCCGGCCGGCGCTCCGTCCGCCTCGCTGTGCATCTCGGAGCGCACCCAGTTGGAGGCCGTCCACGAGTAGACCATGCCGCGACCGGCCTCGAGTCGGTACTTGTACTCGACGAATCCACCCGGCTCGAGCTCGAAGGAGCGGGTGTCGGTTCGGTAGCTGCTTCCATGCGCGATCAGACCGTCGGCGCGGACGGGAATTTCGCCGCCCGGTGCGCCCGAGAGGACCACGAGACCGAGCGCCTCTCCCGTGCCGAGAGGATCGATGTCGTACTCGGCCGGCAGCACGACGGTGACGAGGACGATGCCCGCGACCGCGAGCGCTGCCAGGGTCGAGAGCGCGAGCTTCGTCTTCGACGGGGCGGGGGGCAGAGGGCCGGGGGAGCTCACGGGCCGCCGACGAAGAACCCGACGAGCTGATAGCCCACGAGCGTGAAACCACCGGCCATCAGGAGCAAGTTCGCGACGTGTGCGTGCCGCAGGAATCCGGTGCGTGTGCGCCAATAGGCGAGCGCGATGATGACACCGGTTAGCGCGAACAGCTGGCCGAGCTCCACGCCTACGTTGAAGCTGACCATGTTCGTGACCAGCCCTTCGGGCGAGAGCGTGTACTCCTGGAGCGTCGTCGCGAGGCCGAAGCCGTGGAAGAGCCCGAATCCGAGCACGGCCAGGCGCGTGTTCGGCTGGAAGCCGAGGAAGCGTCGGAAGCCGTCCATGTTGTCGAACGCCTTGTAGACGACCGACAGGCCGATGATCGCGTCGATGATGAACGGGTTCGCGCGCAGTCCCCAGAGCACGCCCGCCAGCAACGTGATGCTGTGACCTAGCGTGAAGAGGCTGACGTAGACCACCACGTCCCGCAGTCGATACACGAAGAAGAGCACGCCGACCAGGAAGAGCAGGTGGTCGTAGCCCGTGAACATGTGCTTCGCGCCGAGATACATGAACGGCCCGATGGCAGCACCCGCGTTCGTCAGGAAGAACGCCGCGTCGTCTTGAGCCACGCCGTGTGCGGCGATCGGATCGGCGAGCAACATCCAGCCCAACACGCCGAGCCCCAGGATGCGCGCCGGCACGGCGTCAGTCCCCCGAGGCTCCGTCTGCGGCAGCGGGCTCCTTGGCGTGCGGCGGGAAGAGCAGCGATGCGGCGACCGAGGTGAGGAGCACCGCCGCGACGATCCCGAGCGATGCCGCGATCGGAACTTCGACGTGGAAGTACGTGATGAGCATCTTCACGCCCACGAACGTCAGCACGATCGCGAGCCCGAGCTTGAGATAGTGGAACTTGTCGATCACGCCAGCCAGGAGGAAATACATCGAGCGGAGGCCCAGGATGGCGAACACGTTCGAGGAGAAGACCAGGAACGGATCCCTCGTGACCGCGAAGATGGCTGGAATCGAGTCGAGGGCGAACACCAGGTCAGTAGTCTCGACCATGACGAGCACCACGAAGAGTGGCGTGGCGAGGAGCCGATGTCGGGTGCCCCAGAACGCGGTGGTGAAAAACCTCTGACCGTCGTAGTTCGGCGCCAGGGGCACGAATCTGCGGATGAGCTTGAGGACCGGATTGTTCTCCGGATGGACCTCGACATCGTCCGAGCGCGCCATCTTGATGCCGGTGAAGATCAAGAGCGCACCGAATACGTAGATGATCCAGTGGAAGCGCTCGAGCAACAGCCAGCCGGCGGCGATCATGATGCCGCGCATGATGAGCGCGCCGAAGATCCCCCAGAAGAGCACGCGGTGCTGAAATGCCGCGGGCACCTTGAAGTACTTGAAGATCAGGATGAAGACGAAGATGTTGTCGACCGACAACGCCAGCTCGATCAGATAGCCGGCCGTGAACTCGAGCCCCGCCTGCGGGCCCCGCGCGTAGAAGATCCACACGTTGAAGGCGATGGCCGTCGCCACGACCACCAGGGACCACCGGGCGGCTTCCTTGACCGTGATGACTCGGGAGTGGCGATTCAGAACGCCGAGATCGACCGCCAGCATCCCGAGGATGAGGCAGGAGAATCCAACCCAGAGCCACACTTGGGCCATCGCGCTCTTCTTCTTCCCGGATTCGTGACGAAAAAAAGCGAGACCCCCGCCCGGGGCTTCACCCCAGACGAAGGTCTCGCCATGACGAGCGGGGCTCGCGGAAGATGCCCCTCTGATCCCGTCCGGACCGTGCGCTCCGCGCCTGCGCGCGGACCCGCAGTGTTGACGATCCGGACACCGAACTTCGTTCGGTAGGCTACTCCCCTTCTGATTCGAACCTGGCGCGGGGGCCCGGTCCCGTCAATGATCTGGGCCGTGAACGGGGGATTCCCAGGCCCGTCCGTGCGGGACGGGGGGCGTACGCCAATGGGCCGCTGGCCGCGGAGTCGCAGATGACAGACGAGCGGAAGGGCATGCCGCTGCATACCCGCATCGGGCTCGGGCTGCTCGTGGGTGCCGGCCTGGGCGTGCTCGTGAATGCCAGCGTCGGACCCGGACACCCCGGAGCCACCTGGGTCGTACGTAACCTCACGGAGCCCATCGGCCAGCTCTTCCTTCGGCTGCTCCTCATGATCGTCGTGCCACTGGTGTTCTCGTCGCTCGTCGTCGGTGTTGCCGGCATAGGCAACATCCGCAAGCTCGGTCGAGTGGGCGTGAAATCCCTCGTCTACACCGTCGCACTCTCGGCCATCTCAGTGGCGATCGGGCTCGGAGTGGTGAATCTGATCCGCCCAGGTGAGCGCCTCTCGCCCGACACCGCCGCGGCGATCGAAGCCCGCTACGGGAGCGACGCAGCCGCGCGCGTGCAGGCGACCGCGCCGCTCGCCGACGTCAGTGTTGGTACGCGCATCGTGGAGACGCTCGTTCCTTCGAATCCGTTCGCGGCCGTCGCCGCCGCGACTCCGAATCTTCTGCACATCATGTTCTTCGGGCTCGCCCTCGGTGCCGCGGCGACCCTCGTGCCGCCCTCCACGTCCGGTCCGTTCCTCTCGTTCCTCGATGGAGTCTATGCCATTTCGGCGAAGATCATCGACGGGATCATGCAGCTCGCGCCGTACGCGGTCGCGTGCCTCCTCTTTACGAGTACGGCGAGCTTCGGCCTCGACTTGCTCGGGGCGCTCGTGTGGTACGTAGCCACGGTGCTGCTCGGGCTCGCGCTGCACATGTTCGGCGTGTACTCGCTGGCGATTGCGCTCCTCGCCCGGATCTCGCCGCTCGAGTTCTTCCGGCGCATCAAGACCGCGATGCTGACAGCGTTCTCGACTTCGTCGTCCGCGGCCACCCTCCCGACGGCGCTGAAGGTCTCGGAGGAGAACCTCAAGGTGCCACGAGAGATCAACTCCTTCGTGTTGACGGTGGGAGCGACGGCGAACCAGAACGGCACCGCGCTCTACGAGGGCGTGACGGTGATCTTTCTCGCGCAGGTGGCAGGCGTCGATCTCACGCTCGGCGCCCAGCTCGGAGTCGCCTACCTCGCGATCCTCGGCGGAATCGGCACGGCGGGTGTGCCATCGGGTTCGATTCCCTTCGTGATCCTGATCCTGATCTCGATCGGCGTGGACCCATCCCTGATCGCCATCATCATCGGCGTGGACCGGATTCTCGACATGTGCCGTACGACGCTCAACGTAACCGGCGACATCGCCGCCGCGGCCTACGTGGCCCGATCCGAGGGCTATCCGCTGCTCGACGAGGCGGAAGCACGGGCGTGACGCTCAGAATGTCACTCGAAGGGTCACGCTGATGTTCGTGAGCGGAGGCGTTTCGTAGAAGTTGGCGTCCCCGTCGAATGACGGCGCTCCGAACTCGGGGTCCGTGACCTGCACGCCGTAGAGGTCGGACTGCGCTCGCCAGATCGTCCACAGGTTGCGGGCTGAAAAGGCGAGAGAGGCACGCTCCGCACCGATCCGGCGCACCAAGAGTGTCGGGACCGTGTAGCGCAGACCGACCTCCCGGAGCTTCCAGAAGTCTGCGTCGAACAGGCTCCGTTTGGTGTCGTCGCCGACAGCGTAGCCGTACACCCAGGCGGGGTCGTTCTGGAGCCTGGATATCTTCGAATTCCCATAGACATGGCTGAATTCCTTGTCGTTCGCATCCTTCCAGCGTCCGTACTGACCCTCGGCGAGCGCGAAGAGCTGGAGTCGGTCGTCGAAGAGGCTGAGGCGCGGTGCCACGCTCAGCGTGTAGGTCGCGAACGCGGAGCCCATGAGGACGTTTCGGTTTGGGATCGTCTCGCACGGCACCGCCCGGCCGCCCGCGACGCGTCCATACGTAGCGGCGTCGGGCGCGCTCGGGTCCGGCGCGAGGCTGACGCCCTCGTCGCAGAGTGCGCTGAACCGCTGGCCGAAAGCGTTGCCGACCGGGCCGAACGGATCGACCGTAGCGCTCAGGACGTAGTCGTCGTTGACCTGATTGGGATAAGGCAGACCGACCGCGATCGATGCGGTGCGTGGAAAGCCGCCCAACGCCTCGATCTCGTTGTCGACGTGATCCGCCGCGAGATCGAGGCCGACCGAGACTCGTTCCCCTTCGTAGAGGCGGGCGCTGACCTGGGCCTCCCAACCCCACGTGTCGATGCGCGCGAGGTTTTGCGCCTGGGGCGCCAAGATGCCCAGCGCCGAGGGGACCATTCGCTCGAGAATCACCCCCTCGTTCTTTCTCCAGTGGTGGGTGAACGAGCCCGCCAGGCGGTCATCGAGTGCCGACACGTCGAACCCCAGCTCGAGCTCCGTGCTCACCTCCGGCTCGATCGCAGGGTTGCCGACCGTAGACGGTCTCAGCGCCAAAGATTCCGCGAAGCCGTCCAACGCGATGAACGTGCTGACTCCTGCCAGCGCCGTCGGTGGGCGGCCCGCCTTGCCCCACGCTCCGCGCAAGCGCAGCGACTCGATTGCATCGACTCCCCAGAAGTCCTCCTCCGAGATCACCCACGCGCCTGCGATCTTCGGATAGCTCCGCATGGGAACGTCGTCACCGAACGTGGAGTTCTCGTCCAGTCGTATCGCGCCGGTGAGGAAGAACCTGCCTGCCCAGCTCGCCTCCTCCTGCACATAGAAGCCGACGGACTTGCTCTCGACGAACGAGAAGACCGTGTTGATGGCGCTCTGGGAGATCTGATTGATGGTACGCGACGCGGTCGACGCGAACCCCTCACCCCAGTTGGCGAAGAGCTCCCGTTCCTGAGCGTAGTACTGGGCGCCCACGGAGGTCGCGAGACCGAGGGATTCGCCCACCACCAAGTCTGCCGTGACGACCCAGTCGAGCGTGGTGCTCGTCGCAGTCGGTCGCTCGTAGTTCAGGAGTCCCGTCGTCGTCTCGACGTACACGGCGCTCCACGACGGGGGCGCGCATGCGACCGGAGCGCAGTAGTCGATGAGGCTCCGCGGAATGAGTCCGTCCTCCTGCGGGAAGAGGTTCCGGTTGATGTCCCACGACTTGTCGACCCCGGCGACGAACCTCGAGCGAAAGGTTCCGGAGGCCCCGCCGAAGTCGAACACGCGTGAAGCGAAGTCGAGCGTGGCCGAGCCGGTGAAGCGCGAGTACTCGCGTGTGGTCTCGATCTCCGCGACGTCGGAGGGAAGGTGCTCCTGGTAGCCGGCCAGGCGCGGACTCGGAGAGCACCCGTTGCCCACGCAATTGCCGGTGCCGCCGAACGGCGTGATCCGGTTCAGTTGGTACCCATTCGACCAGACCATGTCCTGCCAGAGGCCCCCGTCTCCGGGGGCCGGGCTCATGAACCGGGTCGACCCCTGGAGGTAGCCCGTCGAGAGATCGAGCGCGAAACGGTCGCTGAGCGTAACGCCGACGTTTCCCCGCATGCGGAATGTCTCGTCGGAGTTGTACCAAACCATGCCCTCCTCGTCGTCGTAACTCGCCGAAAGGAAGTACCGGGCAGTCGGGGTGCCACCCCTCACATCGAGGGCGTACGCCCGACTCGGGCCGTGTTGGAAGAGCCGGGAGGTGGGCCAGGCGAAGAGCCCATCACGGATGTAGGCGTTCGACTCCTCGTACATGTTGTAGCTCACGAGGTCCGATTCGACCCGACACTCCGTCGGGCCGGGGAGCGGATCGGTCGGGCACGTCCATTGCGTGCCCAAGCGGCCCGCGGGGTCTGAGACGAAGTTGACCCCCTGCCGGATCGAGGCGGTGAGCTCGGGCGGGCCCAGCTGCCCTCTTCGGGTGACGATGTGGATGACGCCCGAGGCCGCGTCACTGCCGTATAGACTGCCCGCGGCCGCTCCCTGAATGATCTCGACGCGCTCGATCTCCTCGACGCCGAAGTCATCGAGCACGTTCACGCTACGTCCGTACCCGACCGGAGGGCCTGCCGCGATGTCGGTGTTGACGCGGGCGCCGTCGACGTAGATCAGAGGCTGTGTGCGCCCGAGGTCGAAGCTGCCGACCCCACGGAGCGAGAGCGGGGAGCCGGTTCCCAGGTTGCCGCTGAGGCGCGTGAAGCGAAGCCCGGGAACCCGGCCGGTCAGCAGGTCCTGGAAAGTCGTGACCGCGACGTCCTGGACGACGTCGCCCGCGCGGACTGTGGTGACGGCATTGCCGATCGCACGGCGCTCCGTGCCGCGCGGCATGCCGGCAACGACGATCTCGTCGAGTCGGAGCACTTCCGCGCGCAAGCGAAAGTCGAGTGCGGCGGTCTCCCCCTCCCGCACGGTGACCATCTCGGTGACTTCCTGATAGCCGATGCGCCGGACCGTGATCGAGCGCGGACCGGCAGGCACCTCCTCGAGGTGGTAGGCGCCGTCCTGCTGCGTCATCGCGGCGGTCTCCGAATCCGCCAAGAGAACCTCGACGGCGGCGACGGCCCGCCCGGACGCGAGGTCGAAGACGTGCCCGGCCACCCGGCCCGTCTGTGCGTGGATGATCGAAGGTGCGAAAAGGAGCGCAGCCGCGAGCGAACACGCGGTCAGCAGGAGTTTCTTACGGATGCGAGGGTTCAATAGGGCTCCTTCGGATGCGTGGGCGTGTCTCCATGCGGGGTTCCCGCTGCACTCCGTCCTACGGTCGCAGCATGAGCCGGTGTGCGGCGCCTCCCTCCACGGCGCCGCGTGTGAAGAGCATCGGGAAGTACTGCCCGCTCGCCAGATTCTCCCGAAGGTTGTCGTAGAACGGGCTCCCCGGCTGGGCCGACTGGCCGGGGGAGTTGCTCCACACGGAGTTGTCGAGATTGGCGAGGTCGACGATGCGGCGGAAGTTCGCACCGGTGGCGTTCACGGTCTCGAACCCGCCGGGCCGCTCCACGGTCGGCAAGTCGTAGCCGGCCACGAACATGTGCGCGAGCGGGCTGTTGTGGACACGCCCGTAGCGCCAGAGCGAACGGTCCGGGCCGTACTCCGAAGTCAGGCGCGGCAGGGTCGCGCGCAGTCCGTCCTCGGCGAGCCTCCGTCGCTCGGCGAGCGGCGTGCCTGCGTCGCGGGCCCGCGCGTCCACCTCGTCCGCCCATCGCACGTAGATGGCGCCGGGTGTCGACTCCTTCGTGAGAAACTTGTCCCACCCGGCGACCTGGGAGCGCGCCCACTCGATATCCGGATCCCGCGAGGTCCATCCCTGGAAGGCGGGTAGGTCGCGCTCGGCTTGCAGCGAGTAGGCGTCATGCTGGATGCGCTGATGATCCTGAACCGACAGCTTCTCGCCCGTTCCGAGGAGTTGATGGATGCGCGCGATGCGTGACGTCTCGACACCGCGGGTCGAGTGATAGAACACCGGCCGGCCGCTGTAGCCGGGTAGCACCGTGGTGTTGTTGTTCGCGGTCGCGATGTAGCCGCGTTCAGGGTTGAACTCGCGCGGCAAGTCGCTCCGGAAGCCTTTCCACTCGTACTTGCCGGTGCCGGGCACGGGGAGCCGCCCGTTCCACCCGTCCCGATCGGGGGTCAGCCCCGTGACCTGGAGCGCGATGTTTCCGTCGGCGTCGCCGCAGATGAGGTTGTGCGTGGGTACCTTCCAGAACATGGCGCGGTCGAAGAAGTCAGAGCAGCTCGTCGCTTGTGCGAGCTTGAAGCTGCCGAGGTAGGCGCCCGTGCCGGGGTATTGCACGACCGACTGCACGGCGTACGCGCGCCGGTTCTCGAGGTCCTCGTAGAAGACCGGCCCGTGCCGACTGAACTTGAGCTGCACGGTGCGCGGCTGCTCGCCCTTCACCTGGACCTCCTCGGTGATCACGCGGAGCGGCTCCCACGCGTCCCCGTACCGCACCAGCCCGTCGTCGGTCGGGTGCATCTCTTCGACGAACACGTCCACCATGTCGGTGCCGGCGAACGTGAATCCCCAAGCCATCCTCTCGTTGTGGCCCGCGTTCACGCCGATGAACGGGGGCTCGCTCCCACCCATGACGTTCCACCCCGGGGCGACGAGGTGCGAGAACCAGCGCAACGCCGGCATCTCGATGCGGCGGTGCGGATCGTTGGCCAGGATCGGGATGCCGCTCGGCGTCCTCGAACCGCTCATCACCCAGTTGTTGCTTCCCTCGGTGGTGACCGGCTGTGAGGCGACCGACGCGCTGCGGACGCCCGATGCCATGACGCGGTACGGCTCGATCACGTCGATCTTGGGCAGATTCCCGGGCTCGAAGGGATCCCCGTCACCCAGGCGGGCGGCGTCGAGCACCTCCTGTGTGATCAGGTCCACGTCGAGTCCTTCCGGCACGACCAGATCGTCCCACGGATCGGGCGCGGCGCGTCGGTTCGCCTCTTCGGCACCGAAGCGCGCGACGTTCATGGCGAGCTGCAGCTCGTTGATCGCGTGCCCCCGAACGCTGGAGAGCGCGAGCTGCGCCCAGCGCAGCACCACGGTCTCGGCGGTCCACGGGTCGGGCACGAGGCCGGTCAGCTGAAACTCGACGGGGAGGTTGTCGCGGTTCTGCTCCACGAACGCGTTGATGCCGTTGGCGAACGCGGTGAAGATGCGCCGCGCGTCCGGGTGGTAGCTGGTCCACTCGGAGTCGTCCCACGGGCCGCGGTACATCATCAGGCGCGTGCGCGCGTCGTAGGCGAACGCCTCCGGCCCGAACACCTCGGCCAGCCGGCCCTCGTGCCACCGTCGCCACATCTCGAGCTGCCAGAGGCGATCCTGCGCCACGACGTAGCCTTGCGCGAAGAAGAGGTCTTCGTCGTTCTCCGCGTAGATGTGCGGGATGCCCCATTGGTCCCGGATGACTTCGACGGGCTCCCGCAGACCTGGCACGTCGAGGTCGCCGTCGATGGTGGCGAGCGCTCGGGTCGCGAGCTCCTCGAGCGAAGAAGCCGGAGCCTCGGGTGCGGCGCATCCGATGAAGGCGACGGCAAGCGAGGTGACGACGAGGGTAAACGAGCTGCGCGTGCGCATGGGACCTCCGGGTAGACGCGGTGCCGATTGCCCGCCCGTCAGACTGTCGGCTGGCACCGAGGACGTCAAATCGCCGGACGCGCGGGGACCCGGCTCGCCCTAGCGGAACTGCGCGGGATAGCGGCGGAGGTCGAGGGTGTACCTGCCCTCGGGAGGGAAGTCGACCCGCGGCACGAACCGCTCTTGGCCGAGGGTCAGGGTCCACGGCTCCCACCGCTCGGCCCGGCGAGCTGCGGCGTCGGCGTCGTCGAAGGGTGGTGCGTCGTACGCGGCTCCGCGCCGGTTCCAGGAATGCCAACGCGCGGCGGCCACGACCACCAGCGTCGCCCGATCGACCCATTCGAGAAGAAGTGGCGCATGCACGGGAACGTGGGGCTGAAGCGAGGGCGACAGCGCGAACGCGCGATAGCGGATCCCGCACGCGGCTCCGCCGTCGGCCGTCGACCGGAATTCGCAGGGCAGCCCGTTCACGAGCAGCATCCCGCGCTCGAGGATCGTGGCGTCGCTCACTCGCGCCTCGATGCGATCGACGCTCGAGTCCACCGTGCGCGAGACCGTGCCGGCGTTGGGGGATTCACCGAGCAGGGGCCACGCCTCGAGGGCCTGCCGAAACTCGATCGCGAAGGGACCGACTTGTTCGTCGACGAGTGCCATCTCGCCGAGTCTCGGGAAACGGAACTCCCACGGCGCGCTCAACCACTCGGGGTCGAAGTCGATGCTGTGCTCGCGCAGGTCGTCGCAGATGTCTACGAGGTCCTCACGCACGAATGCGGGCAGAAAGAAGCGATCGTGCAGCTCGCCCGCCCACCGCACGAAGGGCTTTCGGAAGGGGTCGGCGGCGAGGCGGGCGACGATCGCGCGCACGAAGAGGGCGGTGACGGACTGCACGGCGCGCGACGGGTGCGTCTCGAAAGCGCGAAGCTCCACGAGGCCGAGCCGCCCATTGGGTGCGAAGGGATTCCAGAGCTTGTCTACGCTGATCTCGGCACGGTGCGTGTTGCCGGAGCGGTCCATCAGCAGGTCTCGGAACAGCATGTCGAAGAGTGGCAGGTTCTGGGGCGTCCCCATCGTCTCGGCGCCCGCGCACGCGATCTCGAGCTCGTAGAGGGCCTCGAACGTCGACTCGTCGATGCGCGGTGCCTGAGAGCTCGGGCCGAGGAACGATCCCGAGAACGCGTAGCTCAGCGCGGGGTGGCGCTGCCAGTAGCGCACGAGCGACGGGAGCAAGGCGGGGAATGCGAAGAACGGCGAGAGCGGGCCGTCGGGTCCGCCGAACACGAGGTGCGCGCCGCCTCCCGTGCCGACCTCGCGACCGTTGAACAGGAGCTTCCGGGCGCTCATGCCGACCGCGTGGGCCGCCGAGTAGAGCTGCTCGAGCTGCGCGTCGTACTCTGCCCAGGTGGCACACGGCGACACGTTGACCTCCAGCACACCGGGATCGCTCGCGAGCCCGACCGTCGGAAGAGACGGATCGGGCGGCGGTGCGTAGCCTGCCAGCACCACGTCGCCGAGGCCGAGCCCCTCGAGCGTGTCCTCGATCACTTCCAACAGGTCGACGTAGTCGGCCAGCAGGAGCGGTGGCACGAAGATCGTGAGCGCTCCGTCGCGGACCTCGGCCGTGAGCGCCCGGCGGAGCCTCCCCTCGCCGAGCGCACCGAGGGGAAGACGAAGACCCGCGAGGCTCTCTCCTGCGAGGAGAAGCATGGGCCCGGCCTCCCGATCGCGCGCCCAGTCGTCGGTGATCCAGGTCGACTCCTGGCGATCGAGCGGGAGCACGTACCCTGCCGCCACCTTGGGCGCCGCGGTCTCGGCGAGAGGCAGCACGCGGCTTGGGTCCAGCTCGAGCGCCCGGGCGAGCGCCTCGATGAACGTGCGGGCGACGCCGGCGGCGTGCGGCCCAGGGTCGGTGTCGGTACGCAGCCGCCGGGCGTCACGCCAGATCGGGCGACCGTCCGCGAGGCGCTGGATGAGAAGCGCCCAGCGGGGAAGCGGTTCGCCCGGGTAGTGCTTTCCCGCCGTCTCCAACAGAGCCGCGCCAGGGAAAGCGGTGCGCACGAGCTCGTGAGCCAGGCGGCGCGCGTACCCGAGCTTCGTCGGTCCGAGTGCGTCGGTCTTCCACTCGGCTCCGTCCGGTGACACCGGCACGAACGTCGGCTCCCCGCCCATGGTGAGCAGGACTCCAGTCCGCTCG
Organism: uncultured Gemmatimonas sp.; assembly: GCA_964490285.1. Taxonomy (GTDB): domain Bacteria; phylum Gemmatimonadota; class Gemmatimonadetes; order Longimicrobiales; family Gaopeijiaceae; genus UBA2982. Next base: position 57,339 of record CAZBCN010000010.1, read on the forward strand.
AGCGACGCCTCGACGGAGCGCCCACGAGCCCGGATGCGCTTCCACTGGGCCGGCGTGTAGGGTCCGTTCGACATCGGCTAGAGTCTTTCGACGGACAGCGAGGTGGTCAGGCGCGAGGTCGTGCCGGCGGGCCCGACGAACGTGCCCTGAATGGGGTTCACGTTCTCGGCGAACGCCGCGTGGGCGACGGGGACGAACGCGTCGTCACATAGGATTCCCCGCGAGGCATCGAGACCGCGCCAACCCCCGCCAGGCAGGTAGACCTCGGCCCATGCGTGCATGGCGGGCGCGAAGGCCGGCGTCGGTCCCGCGCATGCGGCATCGAATACGTACCCGCTCACGAAGCGGGCGGCGAGTCCGACCGCCCGGCACAGCTCGATCAGAAAGACCGCGTAGTCGCGACACGATCCAGTGCCCAAAGCCATCGTCTCGCTCGCCGACTGGATCCCCTGTTCCTCCCGTCGTGTGTACCGGAGCGCCCCGTGGACTGCGTTGTTGAGCGCCGACAAGAACGCGACAGTCTCCTGGGGCGGGTCCGGCAGGTGCCGGTTCAGCCAAGCACGCAGGTCCGCCTCGGGCGGGCTGTCCGAGCGCGGCGTGAGCGTGGGGATGAGCGCGGTTCGCTCCGCGGCCTCGTACGCGAACGGGAACGTGTACGCGCTCGGCCTGAGGAAGAAATCGAAGGGGTTCTCGTCGAGCGTCTCGACCATCAGGTCCGTTCGAACCTCGAGCCGGGTATCGAGACTTCCGACGCCGAAGTAGGCCCAATCGAGAGCGTTGTCGAGCGCATCCGTGGTGGCGACACGTCGCGCGTGTGGCTCGATCTCGATCGAAAACTGGTGCAGCCGATGCCGCGACGTCTCACGTGGACGCAGGTAAAGCGCATGCGGTGCGAAGGACACCGGGTGTGAATAGTCGTAGCGCGTCCGATGGACGATGCGGATGAACATGCTGGACGGATACCGCCAGGGCTACGGCAGCGTCACGAAGCTGCCGTAGCGTGAGAGGGCGCCTCCCGCACGGTGACGTCGACCCGCATGGAGCGCGGGGGCGCGCCCCGATAGGTACCGTTCACGGGACGGATGTCGGCGTAGTCCCGTCCGACGGCCAGGCGCACGTAGCGGTCGTCCGCGAGGCGATCGTGCGTCGCGTCGAAAGACGCCCAGCCGAATCCCGGGATCCATGCGTCGATCCACGCGTGGGAGGCCTCGGCCTCCCGCGGGCGGAGCGCATTGTTGAAGAAGTACCCGCTGACGTAGCGCGCCGGAATGCCCACGCTGCGGCAGAGCCCGAGGTGAACGTGCGCGAAATCCTGACACACCCCCTTCCGGAGATCGAGGACATCGGTGGCGGTGGTATCCACACCGGTGGCTTTGGGACGGTACTCGATGGTCTTGTGGATGTGGGCACCCAACCGCCGCACGTCGCTCCAGACGTCGCTGCGCTCGCCTGCGAGGGCTACCTGCGCCTCGCGCTGGATCTCGGCTCCCAAGGGGACGAAGGAGGAGTCCGTGTAGAATTCGGCCAGCATCTCCCGCTCCGTGGCACGCTCGAGCTCCGCCTGGGACACGGCGGGTATCTCCGGGCGCGCGTGCATGGGCGTCGTTTCGACCGTGGAGGTCGCCTCGACGATCAACCTCGTGTGACTGGCGATGACCTCGAAGTAGTGGACGGTGTTGCCGTAGAAGTCGTCGAACTCGCGAGCGTTCGCCGCGGGCGAGACGTGGAGGTTGAACTCGTGGCAGCGCTGCGTTTCGTCGTCCAGCGGTCGCAGGCGCGCCTCATTGAAGCTGTCATGCGCCTTCCCCGCGTACCGGAAGGTCGTCCGGTGGAGGATGTTGAGGAGCATCAGGGTGGGCCTCGCAACAGCCTAGTTCGATTGCTGCTGCTGCTGTTGCTGTTGCTGCTGCTCGTCCAGCGCGGACTCCGCCGGATAGAACATCGACGCCTGCACGACCTCGTCCCCGATGGTGGCGAGCGTCGCCTGGAACTCGGTCAAGAACTCGTGCAATCCCTTGTTGAGAACGTCCGTGATGGTGAGCGACTGCAGGTCCGCGAGGAGGCGCCTCGACCCTCGAGCCGCGGAAGAGCGCGGGCGGCTACCCGTCTCGCCCAGGATCTTCCGGAGGTATTCGTCGATCTGCGCGACACAGAAGTGCAGGGACCGCGGGAAGGACTCGGAGAAGATCAAGAACTCCGCAGCCTTCCACGCGAGAATCTCCCGTACGTAGTAGCGCCGGTAGGCCTCGAGAGCGGAGGCCGAGCGCAGGACGGCTTGCCACTGCGCCGTATCGAGCGCGCCGCCCACGTCGGATGCACTCGGCAGCAGGACGTGATACTTCACGTCGAGGATGCGAGTCGTCTTGTCAGCCCGCTCCATGTACTTGCCGAATTGGATGAACTCCCAGCCCTCGCTTCTCGAGTATGTAGAAGCGGTGAGCCCCTGGAACAGGTGGGAGGCCCGGTTGATCTTCGCGAAGAACTCCTGGGGTCCGGCGGCCCACACTTTGGCGGTGCTCTTGGACTTGAGGAGGAGGTGGAGCTCGTTGACGGTTTCCCACATTTCCAAGGAGATCTGGTCACGGATCATCCGAGCGTTCTCGCGCGCGGCGTAGACGCTGGTGAGGATGGATCCAGGGTTGCGGAGATCGAACGCGAGGAACTCCGTCACGCTCCTGCTGTCGGCCTCGTCGTAGAGCTCGGCGAACAGCTCCTGGTCTCCCGTGCTGAGAATCAGGGACTCCCAGGTGTTCAGCCGCGCAGTTCCTTCATGGAAGTCCGTCAGGAACTGGAGGTTCACGTCGAGCAGCCGAGCCACGTTCTCGGCGCGCTCGATGTAGCGGCTCATCCAATAGAGCGAATGAGCCACGCGGGACAGCATGACCGTGGCTTGGGGCCGGAGCGGCGGTGGCGCGCCGCGGCGTGTGGTGGAGTTCATTCGTCCCCCATCAGCACCCAGGTGTCCTTGGAGCCGCCCCCCTGCGACGAGTTTACGACGAGAGATCCCTTCCGCAGCGCTACGCGCGTGAGGCCTCCGGGTGTGACCGTGATCTTCTCACCGTAGAGGATATAGGGGCGAAGGTCGATGTGTCGGCCCTCGAGCCGTCCGTCGCACCAGGTCGGCGCACGCGACAGCATGATCGGATCCTGCGCGATGAAGTTGCGGGGGTCGGCCGCGACGAGCCTACGAAAGTCCTCGCACTCCGCTTTGGTCGCCGCGGGTCCGATCAGCATCCCGTATCCACCCGCCTCGTTGGCGGCTTTCACGACGAGGTTCTCGATGTTCTCGAGGATGAACTTCCGGTCGAGCGGCTCGGACGCCAGATAGGTGGTGACGTTGGGCAGGATCGGGTCTTGGTCGAGGTAGTACTTGATGAGCTTGGGCACGTACGCGTAGATGACCTTGTCATCGGCAACACCCGTGCCGATGGAGTTGGCAAGCGCGACGTGTCCTGCTCGATACGCGTTCACTAGACCGGGAACGCCCAGGATCGAGTCGGGGCGGAAGACCGTCGGATCGAGGAAGTCATCGTCGATGCGGCGATAGATCACGTGGACGGGCATGAGGCCGGCGGTCGTGCGCATGAAGACGCGAGTGTCACGCACGACGAGATCACGACCCTCCACGATCGGAATCCCCATCTGGCGCGCGAGAAAGCAATGCTCGAAATACGCGCTGTTGTACGGACCCGGCGTGAGGAGCACGACGTTGGGCTTCTCATCGCCCTCGGGGGCTAGATGCAGGAGCGCCATCAACAGCTCGTCGGGGTAGCTCAAGACAGCGCGAACCCCGTAGCTCTGGAACAGGTGGGGAAACGCTCGCCGCATGGCAGCGCGGTTCTCGATCATGTAGCTCGCACCCGAGGGGCAGCGAAGGTTGTCCTCGAGCACGAGGTAGTTACCCGCGGCGTCGCGGATCAAGTCCGTGCCGCACACGTGCACGTAGATGCCTCGCGGCACCGAGAAGTTCATGAACGCGCGCCGGAAGTGCTTGGCGCCGAGGACCAGCGCGGGCGGGACGATCTTGTCCTTGAGCGCCTTCTGCCCGTGGTAGACGTCGTCGAGGAAGAGATTGAGTGCCGTGATGCGCTGGATCAGCCCGGCTTCGATCGTCGCCCACTCCGCGGCGGGAATGACGCGGGGAATGAGATCGAACGGGAAGATTCGCTCGGTCCCCTCGGAGTCGCTGTACACGGTGAACGTGACACCGCGGCGGAGGAGCGCGAGGTCCACCGTGGCGCGACGCTCGTTGAACTCCTCGAGCGAGAGCGTGCCGAGCCGTTCTGCGAGCTGCCGGTAGTGGCGGCGGACGGAGTCCCCGTTTCCGGGCGCGAACATCTCGTCGAAGAACGGGCCGGCGTCATAGGGTGCGTCGAGTATGGACACTGAAAGGCGAGCCCGGCGGAGGTTGGCTATTCGATCCGACGCGAAGCCGAGTGTCGGTATCGATCGAGATGCAAACTACCCTGTTGAGCGGGGCGCGCGGTAGGACGCACCGACCTACCGAACCGTAGGCCACTCGCGGATCGCCCCGTCGACCGTGGCCTTGGCCGGGGAGTCGAGGCCGCGGATTTACCGCTGGGCCGGCCAGCCGACATCGAGCGGCTGGCTGGGATCGGATGTGATCTGGATCTTGGCGCAGTGGTGGTACGTGTATCCGCCCGGGTTGTTGAAGGCGTGATCGTTCATCCACTGGATGACCTGGAGCGTGCACTCGTCGCAATCGATGTTCGGCAGACGCACGTCGGCTTCGAACGTCTGCGGAGCGGTCGGACGCGCGTCGTGTTGCCAGAGGCCGTCCACCAGGACGGGGATCTGCGGCGGATCCTGGATGACCGCGGAGACGGACCGTGGACCCCGCTCGGTGTCGATGGTCGTCGTGACGGGGTCGGGCGGGAGCTCGAGCATCGAGTTGACCGCCAGCGCGACGCGGTAGTGGCCGGGGTGATAGATGGTCTCCTCCACCTTCAGGTGGAGCATCGATCCGCCGCGCGCCTGGTTGACCACGTAGCTGGGCGTGCCCCAGTTGGTGTTGGACCCACCGCACGGTCCCGCCTTCTGGGGATCACCGCGCTGGTCCTCGATGATCCACGAGATGGGTTCGACGAGCCGGAAGTGCGGCGTCGGGGCTGGAGCCTCGCGGTGGCCAGACGCGGTCACAGCAGTGACTACGAGACCCGCGAGCACGAGAGGCAAACCAATGGGAGAGTCCACGGGAAGCTCCTTTGGGGGGGACGGCCCTTCACGTACCCCGCACGACAGCCCGGGGTGCGGTCAGGTCCTGACACGGAGGCGCCTGGCACCGCCTCGCGACACGCGTCTAACTTTCCGAGCGCTCACCCGCAGAAACGCCACCCCATGGCACCCCCGTGAACTGCCCCAACTGCTCGGCCCCGATGGACCGACTCGCGATGAGCGGGATCTATGGCGCGGACGTCGAGCTCGATCTGTGCTTCGCGTGCCACGTGCTCTGGCTCGACCACCGCGAGAGCATCCAGCTCTCGCCCAGAGGCACGATGGATCTCTTCCATATGCTGCACGAGCACCGCGACGACCCCCGCCACGCGCTCGGTGCGAGGCTCACGTGCCGGCGGTGCAAGCGTCGGCTCGTCCTGAGCCGCGACATGGGCAAGAGCGGACGCTTCTCATACTACGAGTGCCCAGAGAAGCACGGGCGCCTGACACCGTTCTCGGAGTTTCTCAAGGAGAAGCAGTTCGTCCGCGAGCTGAGCCAAGCGGAGCAGAACCGCGTGCGTGCAGAGCTCAAGCACGTGCAGTGCTCCAGTTGCGGAGCTCCGGTCGACTTGATGAAGTCGTTCCAGTGCGGGCACTGCGGCGCGCCGATCGCCGTCCTCGACGCCGACGCCGTCCAGAAGACCCTCACGCAGCTCGAGAGGGCGGACGCCAAGCATGCCGGTGACCCCGTTGCCAAGGAAGCGCGGGCCCGGGCGCTCGCTGCGATGGAGTCCCTGAAGACGCGCCCCGAGCGACTCTGGGAGCCCGGGCCCGTGCGCGGCAGGGCGATGGGAGGAGACCTCGGCCAAGATCTCCTCTCGGCGTCGATCGGTATCCTGCTGAGCAAGCTCTTTTGAACGACACCGATCGGGCGCGCGCGATGGCCGCATCGGTGGAGCGTTCGGCGCGAGTGCATGGACTGGGGCCAGCGGCCGTCGATCTCGTCGGGCGAGCGTACGAGCTGGGCATGCGAACCCGGGAAGGCGTCCTCGACGAGCACGACCCAGCGTACCTGCACCCGGGTCGCTCGGTGCTCGTGCTGCTCCAGGACGTGGGACCCCTGCCCGAGAACGTGCTCGCGGCCGCCGCGGCCCACGAGTCGGAGGAGGCGCGCTTTCGTGTGCCGCTCGCCGACGTGCGCGCCGAGCTCGGCCCCGATGTGGCCGACCTCGTCGAGGTCCTTCCGCTGCCGGCCGACGAGGATCTGGCCGAGCGCCTGGTCACGCTCGACGAGGGCGCGCGGCTGGCCGCGCTCGCCGAGCGGCTCGACCACCTGCGGCACGCGCACCTGCGACACGACCCCGAGTGGTGGCGAGCGCTGGACGCCGAGGTGCGCGCCGCGTGGGCACCGGTGGCTGAGCGCACACACCCGCGCCTCGCCGACCGGTACCGCGCGTGGCTGCGGGCAATGGGGAGGCGGCTGGTCCCGCGCTGACCCCATGCCCTCATCGATCGCGGCGACCTCGCCGCTCCCGAAGGCAGTCGAACGCGTCGAACCACCTCGCGTGCTTGCTGGGGTGCGGCCTGGTCGCCCGCCAACAGATCGGCCGCTTCGCCAGGTACCGACTCGCGAGCGACCGAATCGAGGCGCTCCTGGCGCTCGGCGACGAGATCGTCTCCGGCGCGACCCGCGCGCGACCCTGTTGTCCCGTGTGCGGCGCGAACCCATGGTAGCTCTCACCCGGAGTTCGCCTGGGGGTTGGCTTCTCGCGGCGGCTGCGCTTGCGGTTCTGGGACACCGACCGGCGAGCGCTCAGGACGCGCGTCTCACGGTCCGCACCGTGAGTGACTCGGTCGCCGTCGTCGGCGCCGAGGTCGGCACCGAAGCCGTTCGGATGCTCACGAACGCGGCCGGTGAGACGACGCTGCTCCTCGGAGCGGGCCAGCACGAGGTTCGTGTCCGCATGCTGGGGTACGCGGACGCGGAGCTGACCGTCGTGCTGGCGCCCGGGGCCGACACGACGGTGGTGGTTCGCCTCGAGGTCGAGGCGATCGAGACGGAAGCGATCCTCGTGCTCTCGACGCGCACGGAGCGGCGCATCGAGGACACACCTCTGCGTGTCGAGGTCGTCTCGCGCGAGGAGGTCGAGGAGAAGCTCCTGATGACGCCCGGCGACATCGCCATGCTCCTGAACGAGACCGCGGGGCTCCGCGTGCAACCCACCGCACCGTCCCTCGGAGGCGCGACCGTGCGCATCCAGGGTCTCCGCGGACGGTATACGCAGATCCTCTCGGACGGCCTTCCTTTGTACGGGGGCCAGGCGGGCGCGCTCGGCCCCCTGCAGATCCCGCCGATGGACCTCGGGCAGGTGGAGGTCATCAAGGGGGCGGCGTCGGCGCTCTACGGGTCGACCGCGCTCGGCGGTGTGGTGAACCTCATCTCGCGGCGGCCCGAGCGCGCCCGAGAAGCGCTCGTCAACCAGACGACGCTCGGTGGCACGGACGCGGTGCTCTGGCTGGCGGACGAGCCGAGCGAGCGATGGGGGTACACGTTGCTCTCGAGCGTGCACCGCCAGGAGCGGGCCGACGTGGACGACGACGGCTGGGCGGATCTGCCCGCGTTTCGCAGGGCGGTGCTGCGGCCCCGACTCTTTCGGAGCGACGGGCGAGGGCGCTCGCTCTTCGTGACCGTGGGAGGCATGGCCGAGAACCGCGAGGGAGGCACGCTTCCCGGCCGCACGACGCCGGCCGGCATCCCGTTCGCGGAGGAGCTCGAGACGCGGCGGCTGGACCTGGGGATCGTTGGCCGCGCGCCGATCTCCGGCGCCCGGCTCCTTACGCTCCGCGGCTCTGCGATGCGCCAGGGGCACCGCCACGCGTTCGGGGCCGCGGTCGAGCGGGACGCCCACACGACTGCGTTCGCCGAAGCCGCCGTCGCCGGCGAGAGGGGAGCGCACCTCTGGGTCTTCGGGGTGGCGGTGCAGCACGAGCGGTACTCGGGACAGGACGTTTCGGCGTTCGACTTCGCGTACACGGTGCCCGCCGTGTTCGCACAGGACGAGTTCACACCCGTGGACTGGCTGACGGCGTCGGCCAGCGGTCGCCTCGACTGGCACAGCGAGTACGGTGCGTTCATGAACCCGAGACTGTCCGTGCTCGCGCGCCCGGGTGAGTGGACGATCCGCGCCTCGGTCGGGACGGGATACTTCGCGCCGTCGCCGTTCACCGACGAGACCGAAGCCGTGGGCCTCGGACGGCTCGATCCGTACGGGGACCTCGAAGCCGAACGGGCCGTGAACGGGATGCTCGACGTGGGACACGCCGTGGGTGCGCTCGAGCTCAACGCGACGCTGTTCGCATCGCGGATCGACGACGCGATCGTGGTGAACGAGGATGGGACCGGCCGCCTCGAGCTCGCGAACGCGGCCGCTCCGGTCCGCACGTGGGGCACCGAGCTGCTGGCACGACTCGAGCGGGGTCCACTGCACCTCACCGCCACGCACGTCTGGACCCGCTCCACCGAGGCGGATCCGTTCGGCGCCGGACGGCGTGAGGTTCCGCTCACGCCGCGCCACACGGTGGGCCTGGTCGGCGCATGGGAGGACGAGGGGTGGGGGCGGGCCGGGGCGGAGTTCTACTACACGGGGCGTCAGTCCCTGGACCAGAACCCGTATCGGACGAACTCCGAGCCCTATGTCGTGGTGGGCTTTCTCGTCGAGTGGCGCATCGGGGGCGCGCGCGTCTTCCTGAACGCCGAGAACCTGCTCGACACCCGCCAGACCGGGCACGACCGGCTGGTGCTGCCCGCGCAGACCCCGGAGGGACGGTGGATCACGGACGTGTGGGCGCCGCTCGAGGGGCGGGCGCTCAACGGGGGCGTGCGGATCTCGTGGTGATGGGCGGGCGCG
>CAZBCN010000011.1:0-55090 GCA_964490285.1 uncultured Gemmatimonas sp.
CCAGGTCCTCCGCTCGCAAGCGGACGACCTCGCCGACGCGTAGTCCCGACGAATACAGGAGCAGCACGAGTGCCCGATGCTTGGGATTCTTCAGCTGCTCCAGAAACCGTGCGACTTCTTCCTTGCTGAGAACGTCGGGCAGACGTCGCTCACGGCGGGGCCGCGGGAGATCTGCCGCGAGGCCGGGCTGCTTGAGCACGCCCTCCAAGAGAAGCTTGATCGCGCTTACGGCCTGTGTGTGATAGCTGGCAGAGACCTCCCGCTCCTCGACGAGGTGCACGAGATAGCGCCGGGCATCCTCGGAGGGGCGGTCTCCGATTCCCTGGCCGCCCCATTCGAGGAATCTTCGCACCTGCCCGGCATACACCTTTCTGGTTCGAGGGCTGAGGCCGCGTAGGCGCATCTCGTCCTGGAACCGCTCGAGAACTGCCGTCGCGTCCGTCAGGGGTACGACGGCGGGCGACCCACCGCGCACCGACGCTTCCTGGATCGTGGTGATGCCCAGCTCTCGATCCAGCGCGTCTCGCGTCTCGGGCGTGTCGGGTAAGCGCCAAACACGACGGACAGGATCCCAGCGCCGTCCCGGCAGGCGCTTCACCGCCCGGACCAACGCCGGGTCATAGGGCACGCGAAGGTGGATCTCGCCGCCGGTTCGCGTTGCCGCGACCGGCGCGGATGACGACGCATATCGGGCCATGCCGCCAACGGTATGCCGCCGTTCGGGGCCCAACCATGCGCCGTTGGGTCGACCCTCGACTCAACCCCTACACCCTAGAACCGGTGCGTGTAGCTCAGCTTGGTCGCCGCGCGTCGGTCGAGGGTGCCCCACCCCGCCGCCGCAGCGTCGAGCCAGTTGTGCTGGTAGACGAGGTAGAGGTCGTTGCCCGGGCTGACGATCCAGCGGAAGCGCGCCTGCCATCCGAGCACTCGGCTCACGGAGTCGTACTGGATGTTGTTGATGATGTAGATGCGCGGGTTGAACTGGTTGTCGAGGATCACCCGCCAGAGCCGCGTGGTGAAGCTCCCCTGCGCGAGCTCGACGCGGTTGCGCTCGAGCGCGGCGTTCACGCGGATGCCGGGCCGAGGGCGGAGCGCGAGGCCAAGCGACGTCTCGGTGCGGTCCCCTGAGAAGAACCCGCCCCAGCTGTAGCTCCCGTTGAGGGCGATCACGCGCCGATTCGCGGAGTTGGCGTAGACGCGAAACCGGGTGAAGTCGTAGTCGGTGCCGGCGGGGAGCGTGACGCCGGGGCTGATGTCGAAGTCGCGCTCGAGCAGCTCGTAAGACGGCGTGAGGCCGAACCCACCGCCGTCCCCTGCGTGCGTCGAGACCTCGCTGTAGAGATCCCACTCGCGCGTCTGGGTGGTGTTGTCCATGTCGGTGAACACGGACAGGCTGGCGCCGAACCGGAACTGACGGATGATGGGGTGCGCCTCGGGTCGCGGCGCGAAGTTGATGAACGGCCCGTAGCTCCGAAACCCGCGCCTGCGGACGAACCCGAGCGCGGGGGCGTGGTTGGGCTGGACCCCGCTGAAATCGACGCCGCCGCTCCAGAGGTCGTTGGGATAGAACAGTCGCGCCCCGTACGCGAGCGCATCGTCGACGCTCCCGGACGGGTTGGTGTTTCCGAGCGCGAACCCGGAGAACTCGAGGTTCTCCGAACCGAGGAAGCGCGAGGTCGCGAGCCGGAAGTCCACGCCGGCGGTGTGGCGGTCGTCGAGGGCGGAGCCCCGCTCGTGCCTCCAGGTATAGATGCCCCCGAAGTACGACTGCGTGAGCATGCGGCGCCGCACACGCAGCACGCCGAAGTCCTCGCCCACGATCCCCTGCCCGTCGTCCCCGCCGGTGCGCACGAGCAGGACACCGACGTCGTTCGCGCCGGCCTGGCCGGTGAGCTTGGCACCGCCATCGATGGTCTGGGGTTGACCGAACTGGTCGAGGCCGATCCGCCGGCTGAAGAACGGCTGCACGGGCGCGCCCTGCGCGAAGTCGAAGAACGTGCCGCCCTCGAGGAAGAACGCGCGCTTCTCCGGAAACTGGATGGGGAAGCGCGTGAGGTTGACCTGCCGCTGATCGACCTCGGTCTCCGCGAAGTCGGTGTTCACGGTGAGGTTCGCGCGCAGATTGGGCGTGACGTTGTAGAAGAGGTCGAGCCCGATGTCGGCGCTCTCCTCGCGCGGAAGCGCCGGCGTGCGCCCGGGCGCTTCGGCGATGTGCCCCGCGGCGTAGGGGCGCACGTCGAGCCCGACCCCCTGGGTGACGTCCTGGATGCCCACGAGGAGACCCGCGCTCGACATCCTACGGAGACCCTGGTTCCGCTGGTGCCCGGTCCAGAGCGTCTCCTCGCTCTTCCGCCGCACGGTGCGCTGGAAGTTGATCCCCCAGGCGGGCGCGTTCGGGTCGAAGTTGAGCGTGCGGAACGGGATCACGATCTCGAGCGTCCAGCCGATCTCGCTGCGCAGCACGCGTGCGTCCCAGATGCCGTCCCACTGCCGGTTGTTCGTTCCGCCCGGGCCCATCACCGCGTCGGCCATGAGGCCGTAGGGGTTCATCTCGAAGAAGTAGCCGCTCTGCTGATCGAGGAACGTGTCCATCGTCCACATGAAGCGGTCATCGGACTGGAGAAACTCGTCGCGCCGCATCGTGTTGCCGAGCAGACGGTCGGGCTCCGAGTCGTGGGCCGTCACGCCCATGTAGAGGTTGTCGCGATCGAAGACGATGCGAACCTCGGTGCGCTCGGTCGGAGTCCCCCCGAGAATCGGGTCCTGCATGATGAAGTCGGTCGCGGGCTCGGCCCTCTGCCATACGCCCTCGTCGAGTCGACCATCCAGGGCGATCTCTTCGCCATCGCCCAGCCGCACGGCGGTCATCGTGCGCCGACCCTCGCCGAAGATGGGATGGTCGGCCTCGGTAGACGACGAGGTCGCTTGCGGCGCGAGCTGCGCGGCGAGCGGCGCCGAGCTCAGGAACGCGATCCCGAGGACGAGCCAGGTGGTGCGCTTCGGGGATGGGCGGGGTCGTCTGGGCATGTTCCTGGGGTCGTGATGGTGGCACACCGGGCGACAAGGTACCCCACAATCACAATCGGCCGAAGGCGACTGTTGAGAGGTTCTGTAAGGTGGACGTAAGAAGTGCGGCGCGAGGCTCAGCGGTAGTCGAGGTCGTACTCGAGCCGCACGGACACCGCGTCTCCGTGATCCTTGTCCCCCCGGATCCGCTGCGGCACGGGGAGCACGCTGCGCCCCGACTTCTCCCGCCACACGCTCGTCTCCCACGACTTCCCGTCGACGGTCGCGTGAACGGGCGTTCGGCCCCATCCGAGCGTGACCGCGGGCGCGTGCTCCTCCGGGACGGTCGTGAAGACCCACCCCCCCTTCCCCGGGACGCGCCAGAGCTCGGAGGAGAACTCTCCGACGTAGCGGACGCTCAACGGCCCGTGCCCGGTTCCTAGATCGGGATCTCGGCGGTCACGTCGCTGCGGCTACGTTCCCGCGCTGCAGCGCGCGGCCCGAGCGGCCGGTGTGTGCCCGGCCGGCGTCGATGTCGCGATTCCGTCGGCGGCGAGCTGATCGAACGCGACTTGCTGGAGCGCCTCGACCTGGGCGGCCGACAGCCCGAGCTCGTGACCGGAGCACTCACCGCGCCCGAGCGCCCGAGGGTCGATGCCCGTCACGTTGCCGAAGACGACGAGCGCCTCCAGGTAGTAGCCCGCGCTGCTCGCGTGATAGTGGTCGAACGTCCACAGGTCGAGCTTGTCCGCGTCCAGGCCGTCGTACGGATTCGGATCCGCCACGCCGGCCTCGATGGCTCGGTTCCACGCGTCACCGACCGGGCTGATGGGCCTCAGGCCGGGAACGCGGCGCGCCACCTCGTCGTAGGCTGCGCGTACATCCCGCGCCATGGCCCCGATCGGCTCGCCGTGCCACGCCCCATCCTCCGGGTACGTCTCGTCCGCACGCGACCAGGTCGCGGTCATGTAGATCTGCACCGACCGGTTCACGCCGCGCAGGAAGTCGATCATCTGCTGGCTGGTGGCCAGGAACTTCGTCGGGTCCCTCGGCTTTTCCAGGTCGAGGGTGCTCTGGCCATGCATCACGACGATGTCCCAGGGGCGGCTCGACAGCTCGGCGCGCTTGTTCTCGAGGTGGAACTCGTAGCCGCTGCCGCCGCGCGTTTCGAGATAGACGTCGTAGCTCCTGCCCGTCTGGTCCGCGAACGCCTTGAAGAGGGCGGGCACACCGCCGATCCCCTCGTTGTTGAGGTCCGTGACGGTGTGGGCTCGCCAGTACCGCACCGCGGAGCCCGAGCCGAACGTGAAGCTGTTTCCGATGAAGAGGATGGAGGGACGCTGCTGGGCCTCGGCCGACGCGGCGGCGAAGACGACCAGGGCGAGAACGCTGGAGATGAACCGCACGCAGACTCCGGACTCGGGGTTGGACCGCGGCACCAACCTACGACCCGACGCACCGAGCCGCACAGGGGCAGGCCGGCACACGTCGTCAGCGCCGGTTCGCGTCCTCGAGCACACCCCCGAGGAGCATCGTCACGAGGGAGATCACGATGCTCCCGAGCACCGCCGCCCCGAAGCCGGACACCGAAAAATCATCCAGGATCCTCGCCGTGAGCATGAGAAGCAGCGCGTTCACGACCAAAGCGAAGAGCCCGAGCGTGAGCACGAGGAGCGGGAAGGAGAAGACGAGCAGGATCGGCTTCAGGAAGGCGTTGACGACCCCGAAGACGAGCGCGACCAGGAGGACGTCCCAGAAGCCCCCGCTCATCTCGATGCCGTCGATGAGCCCCGCCGCGGCGGTGAGCGCCAGCGCGTTCACGAAGAGCCGGATGAGGAAGTGCTTCGTCGGATTCCCGCGTGCGCCCATGCTCCGAAGTCTCGGGGTCTGCCCTCGACGCAGCAAGCCGACCCCTCGTCCTACCTGGATGGGCCGACCTCCCCTCCGTTACACTTGACTCATGCAGACGCCCTTCGGCCCTGCCCTCCTGCAAGCAATCCCACGGGACGGCCTTTCGGTCGCCGCCGACATCTCGATCGTCATCGTGGCGATCGCGGTCGTGGTGCTCGCCATCGAACTCACGGTGGTTCTCGTGCACCTGAGCCGGGTGCTCGTCGAGATCCGCAACGGTGTGCGCACGAACCTCGGGCCGGTCGCCGAGCGCGGCCGCGGAATCGCCGAGAACGTCGAGGTCATCACGCGCACGATCCGTGGGGACGTCGACAAGCTGACCGAGTCGGTCACCGCACTCACCGACCGTTTGAAGCTCGCCTCGGAGCGCATGGAAGAGCGCATCGAGGACTTCAACGCCCTCATGGAGGTCGTGCAGGAGGAGGCCGAGGACGTCTTCATCGACACGGCCGCCACGGTCCGCGGCGTGCGCGCGGGCGCCCGGTCGATCGCGCGCGGTGGAGGCCCCGAGCGCGCCGACGATGCGGAGGCCCGCGAGCCGCATGACGAGCCCCCACTGGCCGAGGCCCCGGTAGTGGAGGAGGAGCGCCCCACCGATCTCGAGTCCACGCGCGCGCGCGCACTCGCCGTGGAGAACGGCTGACCCGCAGGTGAGCACACGCCTGGGGACCCTGACACCGCTGCTCGTGGCCGCGGCGTGGCTGCTCATTCCCGAGCCAGTGCTCGCATGGGGGCCCGCGACGCACGTGGCGCTCGGCGAGGCGCTCCTCGGGGCGCTGTATCTACTTCCCCCCGCGGTGCGCGCGATCCTGGAGAAGTATCCGCTGCACTTCCTCTACGGATCCGTCGCGGCCGACATCTCCTTCGCGAAGAAGTACGTTCCCGAAGGACGACACTGCCACAGTTGGTCGGTCGGCGAGGAGATCCTCGACTCGGCAGACTCGGAGCCCCTCGCCGCGGTCGGCTACGGTTACCTGGCGCACCTCGCCGCCGACACGATCGCGCACAACATCTTCGTCCCACGGCGACTGCTGCTCACCAATACGACCCAGGCGGTCGGTCACACGTACTGGGAGCACCGGATGGACATGCACGTGGGCGAGGATTTCCTCGCGCTCGCGAGACACATCGTCGTGGAGCACGACCACAGCGAGGCCGACCTGCTCTTCGACGACGTGCTCTCCCGCACGCTGTTCAGCTTCCACACGAATCGCCGGATCTTCCGGGGCATGATCCGCTTCGGCGGTCACGAGCGCTGGCAGCGCGTGTTCGGGCAGGTGCTCCAGAAGTCCCGCTTCGATCTGCCGAATCCGGTCGTCGATCGCTACTTCGAGGTCGCGTTCGACTTCACGGTGGGGTACCTGCGCGATCGGGACTCCTCGCCCGCCGCCGACATGGATCCCGTCGGGGAGTTGAACCTGAAGCTCGCGAAGATGGTGCGCCGCCGCGCGCTCTCGGACCACACGGCCGATCATCCCGAGGTTCTCAACGAGATGGCAGAGGATTTCTTCCCGTTCCCGGCGAGCCCCCTGCTCTACTGGCCGCAGCTCCAGGACCCGGACTTCGCGGCCGGCATCACGTCGTCGCTCTCGCCGGCGCGTACACTGCCCGCCCCACGCGCGGGAAAGAGTCTGGCGAAGCGGGAGTAGGCGAAGCAGGGTTGGGCGCGGGGCGCGCCGACCCGCGACCGGCAGTCGACTGGAGAGGTGCGCGCAGCTAGGCCAGCGCGCTCCTCAGCAGCTCGCTCACGCGCTTCGGGTCCGCCTTTCCGCCCGAGCGCTTCATGACCTGCCCGACGAAGAACCCGACGAGCTTCCCCTCCCCGCCCTTGTAGCGCGCGACCTCGTCGGGATGCGCGTCGACCACCTCGCGCACCCACGCCTCGAGCGCAGAGTCGTCGCGCACCTGCGTGAGCCCCCGCGCAGCGACGATCTCCGCGGGCTTGCCGCCCTCCTCGGCCACCACACCGAGCACGACCTTGCCGGACGCCTCGGAGATGGTGCCGGCCGTCACGAGCTCGATGATCTCGGCGAGCGCGTCCGCGCTCACCGCGAACGTCGAGGCGTCTTCGCCCCGCTGGTGCATGAGCGCGGTCGCGGCACCCATCACCCAGTTCGCCGCGGCCTTGGCCTTCCCGCACGCCTTCGCGACCCGCTCGAAGTAGTCCGCGCTCGCGCGCGACAGCGTGAGCACCCCGGCGTCGTACGCCGACAGTCCGTGCTCGCGCTCGAAGCGCGCGCGCCGTGCACGCGGCAGCTCGGGGAGTTCGGCGCGCGCGGCCTCCACCGTCTCGCGCGCGATCCGGAGCGGAGGCAGGTCGGGATCGGGGAAGTACCGGTAGTCGTGGCTGTCCTCCTTGGACCGCATGGTGCGGAGCACGGAGCGGTGGTCGTCCCAGAGGAGCGTCGCCTGATGGACGCGCTCGCCCTTCTCGACGACCCCGATCTGGCGCGCGATCTCGACCTCGAGCGCCTTCTCCACCCCCGAGAACGAGTTCACGTTCTTGATCTCGGTCTTGGCTCCGAGCTCCTCCGCACCGCGCGGGCGCACGGACACGTTGGCGTCCACGCGGAGGCTCCCCTCCTCCATGTTGCAGTCGCTCACGTCCACGTACTCGAGCAGCTGCTTGAGCGACGTGAGGAAGGCACGCGTGTCGGCCGGGGTACGCAGGTCGGGCTCGGTGACGATCTCGACGAGCGGCGTGCCCGCGCGGTTGAGATCGACAGCGGTACCATCCGCGATGCGGTCGTGGATGGACTTGCCGGCGTCCTCCTCCATGTGCGCCCGCCGGATGCGCACGTCCGCCTCGCCGCCCGCGCCGTCGAACGCCACCAGCCCGTCGGTCGCGATGGGGTAATCGAGCTGCGTGATCTGGTATCCCTTGGGAAGGTCGGGATAGAAGTAGTTCTTGCGCGCCCAGACCGCGCGCTCGTGCACGGTGCATCCGAGCGCGAGCGCGGTACGCATCGCGAGCCGTACCGCTTCGGGGTTCGCGGTCGGCAGCGCTCCCGGCAGTCCCAGGCACACCGGACAGACGTGCGAGTTGGGCTCGTCCCCGAACACGGCCCGGTCACCGCAGAAGAGCTTGCGCGCCGTGCGGAGCTGCACGTGCACCTCCAGCCCGATCACGGCCTCCCACTTCTGATCGGTCGCGCTCATCGGGCGAGGTCTCCGAGGAGCTCCTCGATGGTTCCCGCGACGCCGAGCATCTTCTCCTCCTCCCACCACGGAGCCAGGATCTGCCCGCCCACGGGTAGCCCCCCCACCCGCCCGATGGGGAGCGACATTCCCGGGATGCCGGCGAGGTTGGCGGTCACGGTGAACACGTCGGACAGATACATCTCCACGGGATCCGCAGTGCGCTCGCCCAGCTCGAATGCCGGAGTCGGGCTGGTGGGCGTGAACAGCACGTCGGCCCCACCGAAGAAGACGCGACGGAAGTCGTCGGTGATGAGCGCCCGCGCGCGCTGCGCGGTACCGTAGTACTCGTCGTAGTAGCCGGCCGAGAGCGCGTAGGTGCCGAGCATGATCCGCCGCTTGACCTCGGCTCCCAGCCCGCGCGAGCGCGTGCCCTCGTACATCGACACGAGATCCCCTTCGCTCTTCCGCGCGCCGTACCGCACACCGTCGTATCGCGACAGGTTGCTCGACGCCTCGGCGGTGGCGATGACGTAGTAGGTCGGGATCGCGAAGCGCGTATGCGGCAGTGAGACCCGCCGCACCTCGGAGCCCCGCGACCGGAGCGTGTCGAGGGCGCGTTGCACGATCCGCCGCATCTCCGGATCGAGCTCGTCCGGGTCGTACTCGTCGGGCACGCCGACCACGAGACCCGCCGAGCCCCTGCGCACGGCCTTCACGTAGTCGGGAACGGGCTTGTCGACGGACGTCGCGTCGCGCTCGTCGTATCCCGCGACGGCCTGGAGCATGCGCGCGGCGTCGGTCACGTTGCGCCCGAACGTGCCGACCTGATCGAGGGAGGACGCGTACGCGACGAGCCCGTACCGGCTCACGCGACCGTACGTCGGTTTGATCCCCACCACCCCGCAGAACGCCGCGGGTTGACGCACGGAGCCGCCCGTGTCGGAGCCGAGCGCCATGGGCACGTACCCCGCGGCGACCGCCGCGGCGGATCCACCCGAGCTGCCGCCGGGCACGCGCGTCCGGTCGTGCGGGTTGAGCGTCGGCCCGTAGGCGGAGTTCTCCGTGGAGGAGCCCATCGCGAACTCGTCCATGTTCGTCTTGCCCACGATGACGGCGCCGGCCGCGCGCGCGCGCCGAACCGCGGTCGCCTCGAACGGCGAGACGTACCCCTCGAGCACCTTCGACCCGCACGTCGTCGGCAGGTCGGTCGTGGTCAGGATGTCCTTCACGGCGATCGGCACCCCGGCGAGCGGACCGCTCGGGTTCTCGACCGTGAGCGACGCCGGATCGGCGATCGAAAGGAACGCGTTCAGGCCCTCGGGTCCCGCCTCGCGCTCGCGGATCGTGGCGATCGCGCTCCGTGCCGCGTCGAGCAGGCTCACGCTCCGTCCTCCGCGTGCACGCCCGGCAACGGTGGCACGACGAAGAAGCTCTCGCGCCAGTCGGGCGCGAACGAGCCGATGGGTTTCCGCAGCTCGTCGGGCGTCTCGGCGCCCGGTCCGCGTGTGGGGGCGCGGAGGTCGTCCATCGGATGCGCCCCGCGCTTCTCGAGCGAGCGCAACGCCTCCATATGATCGAGGATGTGGTTCAGCTCCGCGGTGACGCGCGTGAGCTCGTCCTCCTCGAAGTGGAGCCTCGCCAGCGTGGCGATCCTGCGGGCCGATTCGCGGGCGACGCTCATGGCCAGTCCCTCTCGAGCGCGGCGTAGCGGAGGAGCAGCTTCTTCCTGCCGACCGCGTCGAAGTCGACAGTGACCTTGAGGTCACGGCCGAACCCGGAGATCTCGACCACGGCTCCGGATCCGAAGGTGTTGTGCACGACGCGCTCTCCTTTGACGAAGCGCGGGGTATCCTGATTCATCGCGTACTCGGGCTCGGGCTCATCGTGCGGCTCACTGCGATCGTCGCTCCTCTCGTACGCCCGCGCCGACCGGTGCGGCAGGCTCGAGGCCGTCACGGTCAGGCGCTCGGTCCGGCGCACCTCCAGGACCTCGGGCGGCAACGATTCGAGGAACGACGACTGGATGTTGAACGTCAGGTCGCCCGCGCGTCTCCGCTGCCGCGCCCACGATAGCACGAGCTTGTCCTCGGCGCGCGTGATCCCGACGTAGAACAGTCGCCGCTCCTCCTCTAGCGCGGCCGGCTCGTCGTAGGCTCGCGCCAGGGGAAAGAGCCCCTCCTCCAGACCGGCGATGAACACGAGCGGAAACTCGAGACCCTTGGCGTTGTGCAGGGTCATGAGCGTGACGGTTTCGGCGTTCGGGTCCAGCTTGTCGATGTCGGCGACGAGCGCGACCTGCTGCAGGAAGAGGTCGAGCTCGGTGAAGCGATCGACGCCTTCGTCCTGCTCGGCGTCCTCGACGAGCGCGGCGTCGAAGTCGATCGCGCCCGCGATGAGCTCGGCCACGTTGCGCGCCCGGTCCTCGCCCTCCGGCCCTTCCTCCTGCAGGTTCCGCACGAGGTCGAGCTCCTCGACCAGCTCCTCGAGCAGCTCGCCGATGCTCGCCTGCACCGCGCGCACGCTGTAGCGCTGGATCAGGTCCGCGAAGCTGCGGAGGCCCTGCGACCCGGCGGCGCGCATGTCCAGGATCTCGTCCGAGCGGGCCGCGGCCTCCAGCAACGAGACCCCCTGCTCCGTCGCCCACCGGCGCAGGTGCTCGAGCGACGTGAGCCCGATCCCCCGGCGCGGATAGTTGACCACGCGCTCGAAGGCACCCTCGTCGCGGGGATTCGAGATGAGCCGCAGGTACGACAGCACGTCCTGGATCTCGCGTCGCTCGTAGAAGCGCACGCTCCCGACGACCTGATACGGCACGCCGGCGCGGCGGAGCGCGTCCTCGAGCGCGCGCGACTGCGCGTTGGTCCGGTAGAGCACCGCCACGTCGCGGGGCGAGAGCGTGGGCGTGTCGCGCACGCGCGTCTCGATCTCCTGCACGATCCAGCGCGCCTCGTCGGTCTCGTCGAAGGCCTCCAGTAGGGTGACCGGCTCGCCACCCGCGCGCTCCGTGAAGAGCGTCTTCCCTTTGCGCTCGACGTTCTGCGAGATGACGTGGTTGGCCGCATCGAGGATGCGCTGCGTGGAGCGGTAGTTCCGCTCCAGGCGTACGACGCGTGCTCCAGGAAACGCCTCCTCGAAGTCGAGGATGTTCCGGATGTCGGCGCCACGCCACCGGTAGATCGACTGATCGTCGTCGCCGACGACCATGAGGTTCCGGTGCCCGCCGGCGAGCTGCTCGACGAAGCGGAATTGGGCACGGTTCGTGTCCTGATACTCGTCGACCAGCACGAAGGCGAAGCGCTCGCGGTAGCGCGCCAGCAAGTCCGGAAGCGTCTCGAACAGGTCGACGGGCTTGATGAGCAGGTCGTCGAAGTCGAACGCGTTCTGGGCCTCGAGCGACTTCTGGTACTCCGGGAAGACGCGCGCGACGTTCTTGAGGAAGATGTCGAACCCTCCCTCGGCACGCGCCCCGAACTCCGCGGGCGTGACGAGCTGGTTCTTGGCGTTGCTGATCTCTGCGCGGATCGCCTTGGGGCTCCATCGCTTCGGATCGATGCCGACGGCCTCCTGCACGCTCTTGACCAGACGCAGCGCCTGATCGGCGTCGAAGATACTGAACGTGCGGTCGAACCCGAGCCGATCGGCGTGCCTCCGGAGCAGCCGCGCGCCGACCGCGTGAAAGGTGCCGACCCACATGCCCGACGGCTCGCTCCCGAGCAGCCGCGAGATGCGCTCACGCATTTCGCCCGCCGCTTTGTTGGTGAACGTCACCGCGAGGATGCGGTCCGGCGCGACGCCGTGCTCGCGCACCAGGTGGCACACGCGTGCGGTGAGCACGCGCGTCTTCCCTGAGCCGGCGCCGGCGAGCACGAGGATGGGGCCCTCGAAGTGACGCGCGGCTTCGAGCTGCTCCGGGTTCAGGCCGGCGAGCGGCGAGGCGGTGTTCGCTTCGGTCATGGGCTCAGTCATCGGCCGCCGGGAGCCGAATCTGGAACGTCGTGCCCTCCCCCGTCTCGAGCAGCTCGATGCGCCCCCGGTGCACACCCTCGACGATGCGCCGCGAGAGCGCGAGCCCCACTCCCCACCCTCCGGCCTTCGTGCTCACCCCGGGCTCGAAGATCTTGTCCCGAATGGCCGGGTCCACGCCCGGCCCGGTGTCACGGATACGCACGCTCACCCACTTCCCGCCGATGTCTCGCGCGTAGATGGTGATCTTGCCGCCCCGCCCCGCCAGCGCGTCGAGCGCGTTCTTCACGACGTTCTCGAACGCCCAGATGAGCAGAACCTCGTTGCCCTTGATGCGCGGCAGCCCCTGGGGCACGTCGACGACTAGATCGATGCCCGTCTTGGCCAGCCGGGGAATACGCGCCACGAGATAGTGCTCGAGGTCGGTGATCACCTGGCGAAGCGACAGGCTCTCGAGCTCCGGGTCCGTGCCGATCAGCTCGAAGCGGTGGCTGATGCGCTCGAGCCGATCGAGGTCCTCCTCGATCGAGCTCGCGATCTCGGTGTCCTCGATGTCGCCGGGCCGCTCGCCACGCGGGAGTCTGAGCACCTCCAGCCACCCCTGCAGCGAGGAGAGCGGCGTGCCGAGCTGATGCGCGAGCTCGCGCGCCATCGACGTCCATGCGCGCTCACCCTCGGCCCGGCGCTGCGTCTGCACCACGAGCAGGCCCACGAACACCGTGAGCAGCAGCCCGCTGGCCTGGAGCCACGGGATCCAGCGGAGTCGGCTCACGGCGGGCGTCTGCCCGAAGTGGATGTGCAGCGTGTTGGGATCGCCGACCGGCGGGTTGATCGAGTCGAGGATGCGAACGTAGTCGCGAATGCGCGCCTGCCCGGCGGGCGTATCCTCGTCGGCCGCGAATGGAAGGTTGGCGTGTTGGAGCACGGTATCGGCGGGCCCCATCACGACGAGCGGGACCTCGGTCTCCAAGACCATGCGTTGGAGGTTGAGCAGCGCTTGGGTCTCACGCGTGGGACTCTGCGTGAGCAGCCCCTCCTGCACCTCGGCGAAGATGCGCGACAGCAGCAGCGAGTTCTCCTCCACGCGCTGCACGATCTGCTGGGTGTAGATGAGCCACCACCCGAGCAGGAGCACGAAGACTGTCGCGAGCGCGACAGGCCACTTGATGCGGAGCATGGCGCTACGCCGGCGCGATCAACCGCGACGTTCCCACGAACGGAACGAGCGGCTCGGGAAGCGAGACGCTCCCGTCCTCCTCCTGGTAGGTCTCGAGCAGGGCCGCCAGCACCCGCGGGAGCGCGAGCGCCGACCCGTTCAGCGTGTGCACGAACTCCGGCTTCTCTGCCTGGGCGCGACGGAAGCGCAGGTTGGCCCGGCGGGCCTGATAGTCCGTGTACGAAGAGCAACTCGACACCTCGAGCCACTTCTCCACGCCGGGCGCCCAGACCTCGAGGTCGAACGTCATCGCGTTGCCGAATCCGAGGTCCCCGGCCGCCAACTGGAGCCGGCGATGGTGCAGGCCGAGGCGCTCGAGCAGGGTCTCCGCTTGCCGGGTGAGCTCCTCCAGCGCTGCGCGACTCGTCTCGGGCGTCTCGTAGCGCACGAGCTCGACCTTGTCGAACTGGTGGACGCGCAGGAGTCCTCGCGTGTCCTTCCCCGCCGCGCCCGCCTCGCGGCGAAAGCAGGGCGTGTAAGCTGTGTAGCGGATCGGGAGGTCCTCGAGACGCAGAAGCTCGTCCCGGTGCAGATTGGTGACCGGCACCTCCGCCGTCGGGATGAGCCAGAGCCCGTCGCGCTCGGTCTGATACAGGTCGTCGGCGAACTTCGGGAGCTGGCCGGTGCCCGTCATCGTCTCCGAGGTGACGAGGTACGGCACGCGCACCTCCTCGTATCCGTGCTCGCGCGTGTGCACGTCGAGGAACCAGTCGATGAGCCCTCGCTGGAGGCGGGCGCCGAGCCCGCGGAGCACGGGAAAGCCCGAGCCGGACAGCCGCGCCCCCGCAGCCAGGTCCAGGATGCCGAGACGCTCGCCGATCTCCCAGTGTGGGCGGGGCGCGAACGCGAACGCGCGCGGCTCGCCCCATGTGGAGACGACCCGGTTCGCCTCTTCCCCTCCGCTCACCACCTCGTCGAGGGGCGTATTCGGCACTTCGAGGAGCGTGGCCTCGATCTCCGCGTCGGCGGCGCGCACCAGCTCGTCGAGCGACGCGATCTCGTCACCGAGCGCCTTCGTGCTCGCGATCAGCTCCGTCGCGTCCCCTCCGGTGCGCTTGAGCTCGCCGACCTTCTTGGACGCCTCGTTGCGGCGCGCCTTCAGGTCGTTGACCTTGCCGAGAGCGTCACGCCGCTCGACGTCGCGCGCCAGAATGGAGTCGACGACCGTCGCGAGGTCGCTCTGTCGCTTCGCCAGTGACGCCTTGACCAGATCGGGCTCGGAGCGCAGCCGCCGGACGTCGAGCATCGGAGAGCCCTCAGCTCGGGGAGAACAGATCGCGGCTGTTGCAGACCGGGCTGACGACGAACTTGAACCGCATGAGCCCTTCGGGTACGTCGAGCGTGAACGGCTCTATCTTCGCGTAATAGACGCAAGTAGATCCGAACCCCGTGAGGGACCGGTTGGTGCGAATCGCATAGACGTGGCCGACGGTCATCGGAACGGGGTCGTCCAGCTCGTAGAGCAGCGTGTCGCCGGGCGCCTGTCGGACGTCGTCGAAGGGAGTGGCCCCCAGGCTCGCGATCCCCGCCCTGGCCGTGATGCCGAGGGCCCCGGGCGGGAGCAGCACGAGCGCCCCGCCCTGGGTGTCGAGCGCGACGTCCCACGTCCCCGTCGCATTCGGAGCCTGGATGCGGACCCTCCGCCGCTCGTTGAAGGCGAAGCCGGACTCGATGTTGATCTCGGGCCGTGCGAGCGAATGGACGAAGGCCGAGTCCGGGGCGTCGTTCCACCGGCCGACGAACGGGTCCTCGCACGCGGTCAGCGCCATCATGAGCGCAGCGGCCAGCGCCGCCGCACCGGGGGCCTGGGATCGTGCGAGGACGAGGTGCTTGATCACGATCCGGCCGTGGGCGAGAGAGCGAAAGGAGCGAAAACTTGTCGGGACCGTACCCTAGGGTCAACCCCGGAAAGTCGCGTAATTCCTTGACTTTACCCCACTCGCCGGGTAGGTTCCGCCCTCTTTTTCGGGGCGGGCGGGCGCGCCTGCCGCAGCCGGTCCGCCGAAGGCCCTTCCAGCGAGGTGCGACGGTGCCCGACGACGCAGCACGGACGCCAGGCGGACGCATCCTCGTCGTGGACGACGAGCCCCACATCCGGCGCGTGCTCGACGCGATGCTCGGCAAAGAAGGCTTCGACGTGGTGCTGGCCGAAGACGGAGCCGAGGGGCTGCGCGAGATCGCGGCCGGGCAGATCGACCTGGTCATCCTCGACCTGCTCATGCCCGGCGCGCACGGCCTCGAGGTCCTCGCCAAGATCCGGACCGACCCCGAGAAGGGGACGACGCCCGTGATCATCCTCACCGCCAAGGGCCAGGATACCGACCGCGAGGCCGCTTTCGCGGGAGGTGCAGACGACTTCGTGACGAAGCCGTTCAGTCCGAAGAAGCTCGTCGCGCGCATCCGCGAGATCTTGAGTGCTCGCTGACGGACGAGTTTGGGTCGTGGTGCTGGCCGGTGGGATCGGCTCCCGCTTCTGGCCCGTCAGCACACCGGAGCGTCCCAAGCAGCTCCTGCCCCTCGCGAGCGACCGGCCCCTGATCGCCGATACCCTCGAGCGGGCGCGCGCGCTCGTGCCGGACGCACGCATCCGGATCCTCGCGGGCGAGCACCTCGCTCGTCCGTTCGCGAGTGTCCTGACCGGCTTCCCGCAGGAAGGCTACTGGATCGAGCCGCGCGCGCGGGGAACGGCCCCCGTGCTCGCCTGGGCCGCGGAGAAGCTCGCGCGCATCGACCCCGAGGCCGTGATGGTCTCGCTCCACGCGGACCACCTCATCCGCCCGCTCGGGGCCTTCGCGGAGTCGGTGTCGGCCGCGGTGCACATCGCGCGTCGCCACGACTTGCTCGTGTGCATCGGCGTGCCGCCGGATCGGGTCGAGACCGGCTACGGGCACGTCGAGCCCGGCGCGCCCGTCGATACGGGCGGGGCGGTGAAGGCGTACCGCGTGCGGGCGTTCCACGAGAAGCCCGACCCGATGACCGCGAAGCGCTACGTCGATCAGGGATACCTGTGGAATACGGGCATCTTCGTGTGGAAGGCCTCGGCGCTCCTCGAAGATATCGAGCGACACGCACCCGAGGTGAGCGAGTTCCTGCCGCTGATCGCTCGGAGCGACGCAGCGTACTTCGACGCGGTGCCTGTGAGCGTGATCGACCGCGCGGTCATGGAGCGGAGTGAGCGGGTCGCGACCGTGCGGGCCACGTTCTCCTGGGACGACGTGGGAAGCTGGGAGGCTCTCTCGCGTACGCGTCCGCCCGACGAGCGTGGCAACGTGGCCGTCGGAACCGCCCGGGCCGTGGACGCGCGCGGCAACGTCGTCTTCTCCGAGGAAGGCGAAGTCGTGCTCTTCGGCGTGGAGGACCTCGTGGTGGTGCGCACGCGCGACAAGACACTCGTGCTCCCCCGGGGGCGCGCCGCGGATCTCAAGACCCTGCTCGCCGAGCTGGAGACGCAGTCATGAGCGACGCGCGCCTCTTCCTGTTCGACGACGGTCGCGCGCGCCGCTGGGCCCCCTTCACCCTCACGCGGCCCGCCGGGGAGCTGCTCTTCGGGTGCATGACGCTCAAGGAGCGCGCCGAGCGCGTGTTCGGCGCCAAGTGCGAAGGGCACGTGACGCGCCGCGCGCTCGGCGGCTTCGAGGAGCCCGGTGCCGCCCCGGCGCTCACGCTCCCGGACGTCGGTACCCGCGGCAAGCGTATCCTGCTCTCGAGCCGCGCCGCCCCCCACTTCGAGGGCGTCGCGGTGCCCGACGACCTGACGCGGCTCACGGTGGCAGGGGTGCCCGCGGGGTGGATCCTCCCCGACGGCGCCCCCCTCCCCTCCGAGCTCTGGGTGCGGGACCCGCTCTCCGCGGCGAAGGTCGGCCGGGTGCTCGAGCTCGGCGGAACGGTGCTCGAGAGCCCGTGGGACTTGGTGGCGCAGAACCCCGCGCGCATCCGCGCCGATGTCGCGGCGCTCTGGCCCCGCGGTGACCATCCGCACGGCGTGATCCGGATCGGCGACGGAGTCCTCTCGCTCGGCGGGGACGCGGCCATCGAGCCCGGCGTCTACGTCGACACGCGCCAGGGCCCCGTGCGCTTGGCCGAGGGCGCCAAGGTGGAGGGTCCGGCGAGGCTCGTCGGCCCGCTCTACGTGGGGGCGCGCACGAAGATCCTCGGCGGCTCGGTGGGGACCTCGTCCATCGGGCCGGTCTCGATCGTCCGCGGCGAGGTCGCGGACTCGGTGCTGCTCGGCTTCGTCAACAAGGCGCACGACGGCTACATCGGCCACTCGATGCTGGGCCGTTGGGTCAACCTCGGCGCATTCACGACCAACTCGGACCTCAAGAACAACTACGGCACCGTGCGCGTGTGGACGCCTGATGGCGACTTGGACACCGGTCTGCTCAAGGTCGGCTGCTTCCTCGGCGACCACGTGAAGACCGGCATCGGCACCACGCTGAACACCGGCACCGTCATCGGCGCCGGAACCAACGTGTTTGGCGGGGTCATGCCGCCGAGCGCGATCCCACCGTTCAGCTGGGGCGCGGGAAGCGAGCTCGGCGAGCATCGACTGGACAAGTTCCTCGAGACGGCCGAGCGCGCCATGGCACGGCGCGGCCAGCAGCTCTCCGCGGGGATGCGGAAGATGCTCGAGAACGCCTGGCACGGGACGGTCGCACAGCGCGGACCCGTGCGCTGACGGCCCGCTCACCGATGGAAAGGCACGGCCCGGCGTGAGGGTCGCGGTGCTCGGCAGCGGGAGCGGCGGAAACTCCGTCCTCGTGTGCGCGGGTGCTACACGCCTGCTCATCGACGCCGGCTTCAGCGCCCGGGCGCTGGGAGAGCGCCTCGAGCTGCTCGGCATCGAGCCACGGTCGATCGACGCAATCGTGGTCACGCACGACCACCGGGACCACACCAAGGGCATCGGCGTGTTCGCCCGGCGCAACCGCACCCCCGTGCACATGACGGAGGGTACGAGACGCGCGTGCGCCGACCTGCTCACGGGCGACGAAGAGATCGTGCTGTACGGACCTGGTCGTCCGTTCCGGATCGGTGACGTGCGCGTCGAGCCCTTCCTCACGGTTCACGATGCCGCGGACCCGGCCGGCATCGCCGCGGTCGACGTGCGCACGGGGCTCCGCGTGGGCATCGCCACCGACCTCGGCCGGCCGACCGCTCAGACGCGCCACGCGCTCTCCGGGTGCGACATGCTCGTGCTCGAGGCGAACCACGACGAGGTGATGCTCCATACGGGACCGTATCCCAGCTCCGTGAAGCGGCGCATCTCGTCGAGCCACGGCCACCTCTCCAACCAGGCGGCCGCACGGTTAGCGACCGAGCTTCTCCATCCGCGACTCGCAGCGGTCGTGCTCGCCCACCTGTCGGAAGAGTGCAACCGTCCGTTGCTCGCGGAGCGCGTGGTCGGGGACGCGCTGCGCAAGGCCGGATGGACGGGTCACATCGAAGTCGCGATGCAGGATCGCCCCACCCGCCTGCTCGATCTGGAGGAGCTCCGTCTCCGTACCGGTCCCGCCCAGCTCACCCTGCTCTAGCCCAAGCGCCAGCCAAGGTCATGGAAATCGGCATCTACACGTTCGCGGAGACCCGCTTCGACCCCTCGACCGGACGCCAGCTCGAGGTCGGCGAGCGACTCCGTCACCTCCTCGAGGAGGTCGAGCTCGCCGACCAGGTGGGGCTCGACGTGTTCGGCATCGGAGAACACCACCGGGCCGATTACGCGGTGTCCGTCCCCCACGTCATGCTCGCCGCCGCGGCCGCGCGCACGCAGCGCATCCGCCTCACGAGCGCGGTCACCGTGCTCAGCTCCGACGACCCCGTGCGCGTCTTCCAGCACTTCGCCACGCTCGACCAGATCTCGGGCGGCCGCGCGGAAGTGATGGTGGGCAGGGGCTCGTTCATCGAGTCGTTCCCGCTCTTCGGCTACGATCTCTCGCTCTACGACGACCTCTTCAGGGAGAAGCTCGACCTCCTGCTCCAGCTGCGTGCGCACGAGCGCGTGCGCTGGTCCGGTCGGCATCGGGCTGCGATCGACGGCCTGCCGGTCTATCCGCGGCCCATGCAGGATCCCCTTCCCGTCTGGATCGCGGTGGGAGGCAACCCGCCCTCCGTGGTGCGGGCTGCGAAGCTCGGCCTGCCGATGGCGCTCGCCATCATCGGCGGGGCACCGGAGCGCTTCAAGCCGATGGTCGACCTCTACCGCGAGACGTGGCTCGGCGCGGGACACGACCCGGCGGCGCTGCGCGTCAGCATCAACTCGCACGGGTTCATCGCCGACGATGCCGCGCACGCCGCGGCCGTCGCGTTTCCGCCGTATCTCGAGACGATGGGCCGGATCGGCCGCGAGCGCGGGTGGCCGCCCCCGACGCGGAGACAGTTCGATGCCGAGGCCGAGCTCCGCGGCGCGCTCTTCCTGGGCAGCCCTCAGCAGGTCATCGACAAGATCCTCTTCCAGCACGGGCTCTTCGGACACCACCGCTTCCTGCTCCAGCTCACCGTGGGGCCCACACCCCATGCGGACGTGATGCGCGCCATCGAGCTGCTGGGTTCGCAGGTCGCGCCCGTCGTGAGGAAAGAGCTGGGGGGCACGCAGGTCTGAGGGGAGAGACCCATGTACGCGCTCCTCCTGTCCGTGCACGGCTATAATCGCTGGCTCGTGCTCGTCGCCGCCGCGCTCGCGCTCTTTGCGTCGTACCGCGGCTGGCTCGGGGGTCGTGCGTACGGGCGCGCCGAGGCCCTCACGAGCCGCGCGTTCCGCGGCCTCCTCGACCTCCAGGTCCTCCTCGGACTCGTGCTATACGCGCTGAGCCCCATCGTGCGAGCGGGCCTCGCCGACATGGGCGCCGCGATGGCGGTGCGCGAGCTGCGCTTCTTCTCGGTCGAGCACATCACCGGCATGCTCATCGCGCTCGCGTTCCTCCACGTCGGATCCGCGCGGATGCGCCGCGCCACGACGGACGCTGCGAAGCTTCGTCAGGCGGCGATCTGGCAGACGCTTGCGACGATCTCGATCCTCGTCAGCATCCCGTGGTGGCGGCCGCTGCTGAGGAGTTGAGGTCGGCCCCGCCTCCCGCGGCTAGAGCCCCACGAGCCGCAGGAAGTCGTTCGACAGCGCCCAGAGCATGATGCCGATGATGATGATGAAGCCGACGTTGCTCCACGCCAGGCGCTGCTGAACCGTCAGCCCCCTGCCCCCGCGCACCGCCTCGATGCCGAGGAAGAGCAGGTGGCCGCCGTCGAGCACCGGAATCGGCAGCAGGTTCAGCACCGCGAGGTTCACGCTGAAGAGCGCCATGAATCGGAGGAAGACCTCGAAGCCCGCCTCGGCGGCCTGACCCGACGCTTCCCCGATCGTGACGATGCTCCCCACGGAGCGCGGCGAGATACCGCCGGTCACCAGATCCTTGAGGAACCCGAGGATCAGCCCGGTGACGGCGACCGTCTCCCGGTAGCCGTGCACCAACGCGTCGCCGATCGACGCCCGCGTGTACGTCATCTCGGAGTTGGGTGGCCCCACGCCGATCTTGCCCACCGCCACGGTCACCCCGTCGCGCACCTCCTCTTCGGCCGCCACGTTGACCGCGCGTATGAGCTCCCGGCCGTCCCGCGAGAGCGTGAGCTCGACGCGCTGCCCCGGCCGGCTCTCGATCGCGCGCACCAGGTCCCACCAGCTCTCGGTCGGCGCGCCCCCCACGGACACGATGCGGTCACCGGCCTCGAGGCCGGCCTGCTCGGCGGGTGAGCCGGGCACCACGGATCCGGCACCGGCCTCGATCCACGGCTGCAGCGCGCCGGCGAGCGCCCTGCGTGCGGGCTCCTCGGCAGGCACGGTGATGGTCAGGGGCCGGCTGGGATCGACGAGCTCGATGCTCAAAGGGCCCGGCTCGGCGGCGTAGAGCCCCGACACCACGTCGCCCCAGTTCCGTGTCGCCTCCCCGCCGATCCGCACGACGCGGCTCCCCGGCTCGACCGTGGCCAGGGCCTCGGTTCCCGACGGAAGCGACGCGGCGACGACCGTGCCGATCCGCGTGGACGCGTACTCCGGAATCCCCCAGCGCGCGGCGACGAACGCGTAGACGGCGAACGCGAAGATCATGTTCATGATCACGCCCGCCGAGATCACCAGCGTACGGGCCCAGATGGGCTTCCGATCGAAGTCGCGGTCGGAGGGCACGCGCTCGGGCACCGCGCCGCCCTCGACGCGCTCCATCACCTCGTCGTCCATCCCGCCCATCTTCACGTAGCCGCCGAGGGGGATCGCGCTAAGGACGTACTCGGTCTCGCCGCGGCGGAATCCGAAGAGCTTGGGCCCGAGCCCGATGGAGAAGCGCTGCACCTCGATGCCGACGCTCTTGGCCGCGGCGAAGTGGCCGAGCTCGTGCACGAAGATCAGCACGCCCAGGACGATGACGGTGGCGAGGATCGTCATGACTTGGCCCCCATGGCGGCTCCCAGCCTCTTGGTCGCCTCGGCGGCGACGGCTCGCGCCTCACGGTCCGCGACCATGACGTCCTCCACGTCGCGTACCTCACCCGACCCCACCCGCGTCATTGCTTGGCTCACCACGTCCGCCATCTCCGGAAAACGGATCCGACCCTCGAGGAATGCCTGCACGGCCACCTCGTTGCCGGCGTTGTACACTGCAGGGGCCGTTCCGCCCCGCCGCCCGGCCTCGGCCCCCAGACCGAAGAGAGGGAAGGCGGATTGATCGATCGGCTCGAACGTGAGCGGCGACGCCCGGACCGGGTCGTACGTGCGCAGGACCGGGTCGGCCACCCTCTCAGGATAACTCAGGGCATAGAGGATCGGCAGTTCCATGGTCGGGAAGCCGAGCTGCGCCAGCACCGAGCCGTCCACGAATTCGACGAACGAATGGATCACCGACTGCGGATGGATGACCGCCTCGATGGCGTCGTACCCGAGTCCGTAGAGGTAGTGCGCCTCGATCACCTCGAGCGCCTTGTTGGCGAGCGTGGCCGAGTCGATGGTGATCTTGGCCCCCATGTCCCACGTCGGATGCCGGAGGGCTTCCTCCGGGCGGACCCGCCAGAGATCGTCGCGGCTCCGGCCGCGGAAGGGCCCACCCGAGGCGGTCAGCACCACCCGTTGCACGCTCGAGGCTGGGTACCCCTCGCGGCACTGGAGGATGGCGCTGTGCTCGGAGTCGATGGGGAGGATCTCGCCGCCCCCCTTCGTGGCCGCGTCCATGACCAGCTGACCGCCGGCCACGAGCGACTCCTTGTTGGCGAGCGCCAGGCGGTGACCCGCGCGGAGCGCGCTCAGCGTCGGCTCCAGGCCCGCCGCGCCGACCAGTGCGTTGACCACGACGTCCACGTCGGGCGCCCCTGCGAGCTCGAGCATGGCCGACCGGCCCGAGGCCCAAGTGGTGCCGCCACCTTCGCGCCGGACCTCGGCGCCGTCGTCGCAGAGGACGGCGCGCCCCGGCCGGAAGCGCAGCACCTGCGCCCTGAGCTCCTCGACGCTCCGGTTCGCCGCGAGCCCCACGACCTCGAATCGGTCCGGGTGACGCGCGATCACCTCGAGCGTGCTCCGCCCGATCGAGCCGGTCGAGCCGAGGATCGCGACGCGGATCACGAAGCGGCCTCGAGCAGCGCGAGCGCCGTGTAGGCCATGGGAAGCGTGAACGTGAGCGCATCGAGGCGATCGAGTACGCCGCCGTGTCCCGGGAACACCGCGCCCGAGTCCTTCACCCCGGCCTCGCGCTTGAGCAGCGACTCCGCGAGGTCGCCGAGGATCGCGCCGATACCGAGGAGCACGCCGATCCCGGCGGCGGGGAGCGGCCCCCCGACGGGCTGTCCGGGCAACAGGGCCCCGGCGACCGCCCACCAGAGGGCTCCCGCGGCGCCGGCGCCCGCGAGCCCCGCCCACGCACCCACCCAGCTCTTCTTCGGGCTGATCGAGGGCGCGAGCCCGCCTTTGCCCCAGGCGCGGCCCGCGAAGAGCGCCACCGCATCCCCGATCCAGGTGGCCGCGAGCGGCAGCGCCACCACCACGAGGCCGCCCCACGCGGCCCACCCGCTCGCCGTCCAGCCGTGCGTGGTCGGCAACGCGTGCAGGAGCGGCACGAACGCCAGCGATAGACCGGCGTAGAGAGCGCCGAACACGGTGATGGCCACGACCTCGAGTGGCTTACCCGCCGGACCCCGCGTACGCATGGCGACCACCAACGAGAACATCGCCAACGCTCCCAGGAGCGCGAGCGCAGGCGGCGCGAAGGCTGCGAACGTCGGTCGCCACGCGGCCAGCAGAACGAGTCCTCCTGCGGTCGCTACTCCGAGCCCGTCCAGCGCGGCCACCTCCGCGCGGTCCGCCAGTCGGTAGCACTCCCACGCCCCCAGCCCCGCGAAGACGGCCACCACGAGCGCGATGGGCCATCCGCCGAAGTAGAGGAGCACGACGACGGCGGGGACGCCGACGGCGGCCACGGCCCAGCGCTTGGCCAGCTCGCTCATGGTCGCGACCCGGCCGCGCGCGTCGACATCACTGCGATTCGACGCGCCCGAAGCGTCGATCGCGCCGCTGGTAGTCGAGGATCGCCTCGAAGAGGCGCTCGCGGTCGAAGTCGGGCCAGTACACGGGCGTGATGTGCAGCTCCGTGTACGCCAGCTGCCAGAGCATGAAGTTGCTGATGCGATACTCCCCTGACGTGCGGATCAGGAGGTCGGGGGGCGGAAGCGTGCGCGTGAACAGCGTGTCCTCGAGCATGTCCTCGTCGATGTCTTCGGGGCGGATCTCGCCACTCCGAACTCGCTCCGACAGGATCCGCGCCGAACGGACGATCTCCTCGCGTCCCCCGTACGAGATCATGAGGTTGAGGCGTAGCGCGCTTCCCCCCTTGGTCTCCTCCACGATCGCGTCGATCGCTCGACGCGTCGCATCGTCCACTCGATCGAGCTCCCCGAGCACGTGGACCTCGACACCCTCCTTCACCAGCTCGTCGCGCTCCTTTCGCGCATAGAACTCGAGCAGGCGCATCAGAGCCGACACCTCCTGACGGGGCCGGTTCCAGTTCTCGGTCGAGAACGCGAACAGGGTGAGGATACCGATTCCCACCTCCACCGCGCCCGCGATCGTTTCGCGGACCGCCTTCATCCCCTCGCGGTGGCCGAGATGCCTCGGCAGGCCGCGCTCGCCCGCCCAGCGACCGTTGCCGTCCATGATGATCGCGACGTGCCCCGGCAGATCGCCGTGGACCCGGATACGATCGAGACGCTCGGAAGACATCGACGGCAAGACCTTAGATGGCCATGACCTCTGTTTCTTTCTTCTTCAGTAGCTCGTCGATCTTCGCCGTGTACTCGTGCGTGAGCTTGTCCAACTGCTCCTCACGCCGCTTGGCGTCGTCCTCGCCCACCTCGTGCTTCTTCACGAGCGCGTGCAGCTCGTCGCGCACCTCGCGACGAGCATGGCGAATGGAGATCCGCCCCTCCTCGGCCATCTTGTGCAGCACCTTCACGTACTCCTTGCGGCGCTGCTCGTTGAGGGGAGGGATCGGGATACGGATCAAGTTCCCGTCCGTCGCAGGGTTCAGCCCCAGATCGGATGCGCGGATCGCGCGCTCGACCTCGGACACGAGACTCCTGTCGTACGGCTGCACGACGAGGAGCGTCGGCTCGGGCGTGTTGATCGTCGCGAGCTGGTTGATTGGCATCTTCGACCCGTACGCGTCGACACGGATCGTGTCGAGCAGAGCGGGCGTCGCCTTGCTCGTGCGTACGGTCGCAAATTCCCGACGGATCGCTTCGAGCGCTTCATCCATGCGCCTCCGGGCGTCCTCGACGGTCGGCATCGGTTCCTCCGAATTCGTTGACGGGTCGCTACGATACTAGAGTTCCGACGCGCTCACCACGGATCGCGCTGGCCATCGCACCCGGCACCCCGAGGTTGAGGACGATGATCGGCAGCGCGTTTTCCTTGCAGAGCGACACCGCGGCGGCGTCCATCACCGCCAACTCCCGGGTCATGACTTCCTGGAACGAGATCGCCGGAATGAACTCCGCGGTCGGGTCCTGCGCGGGGTCGGCCGTGTAGACGCCCTGGACCTTGGTGGCCTTGATGACCACGTCGGCCTCCATCTCGATCGCCCTCAGCACCGCGGCGGTGTCGGTCGAGAAGTAGGGGTTGCCGGTGCCGCCCGCGAAGATGACGACGCGGCCCTTCTCCATGTGGCGCAGCGCGCGCCGCCGGATGTACGGCTCGGCGAGCTGCTCCATCCGGATCGCCGTCATGACGCGCGTCTCCACGCTCTTGTGCTCCAGCAGGTCCTGTATGGCGAGTGCGTTGATGACCGTGGCCAGCATGCCCATGTAGTCGGCCTGGACCCGATCCATCCCCTGACGCGAGGCCATCGCGCCGCGGACGATGTTGCCGCCACCGATGACCAAACCGAGCGAGACCCCCATCTCCGCGAGCGCGCGGATCTCGTCGGTGATCTGGTCGACAACCTTCGGCTCGATGCCGAAGCCGCGCTCCCCAGCGAGCGCCTCGCCGGAGATCTTGAGGAGGACGCGCCGATACCGAAGCTCGGATGGGCGCTTCATCCGTCAGCTCCGCTCGCCGACCTTGAAGCGCGCGAACCGGGCCACTTCCACCTTCTCGCCGGTCTTCGCGGACACCTCGGTGATGAGCTGCTCGATCGTCTTGTCCGGGTCCTTCACGAAGGGCTGGGAGAGGAGCGCGAACTCCTTGAAGAACTTCTGGAGCTTACCCTCCACGATCTTGCCGGCGATGTGGTCGGGCTTACCCTCGGCGCGCACCTGCTCACGGTAGATCTCCCGCTCACGCTCCACGACGGCCGGATCGATCTGGTCCGACGATACGGCGAGCGGAGCCGCCGACGCGATGTGCAGCGCGAGGTCTTTGGCCAGCGCTCGAAACCCGTCGGTGTTGGCGACGAAGTCGGTCTCGCAGTTGAGCTCGACGATGACCGCGGTCTTGCCGTCGAAGTGCACATAGCTGCCGATGAAGCCCTCGTTGGCGCTCTTGTCGGCACGCTTCGCGGCCTTCGCCGCGCCCTTGGCGCGCAGCCAGTCGATGGCCTTCTCCACGTCCCCGCCGGTCTCCTGCAGGGCCTTCTTGCACTCCATCATCCCCGCGCCCGTCCGGTCGCGGAGGTCCTTCACGTCTTTGGCGTTGATCGCCGTCGCATCGGACATCGTCATCCCTTCTTCTGTTTCCTTGGTTGTCTCATAGCGCGCCTGTGAAAAGAGGCGGCACGGACCCGATTACCGAGGGCCGCCGGCCGCCTCCGTTCGATCGTGCTCTCGCGGACGGCTATACCTCTACGGACTCCTCGTCCCCACTGTCGTCGGCGTCGTCCGCATCACCCAGGTCGTCACCTTCCTCGCCGACCTGGAGGTGCTGCGCGATCACCTCGGGCTTCGGCCGCCGGCGGCGGCGCGGGCGCCTCCGCTGAGGCTTCTCACGCTCCGTGGTCTCGCCGGTTTCGGTCGAGTACGTCGTCGCCTCCAGCTCGTCCACCCGGCGACGCTCGTCCTCCGGAACCTCGCGGCGAGCGATCTCGATGGTGTCGGCGATCGCCTTCGTGATCAGCGCAACCGAACGGATCGCGTCGTCGTTGCCCGGCACCGGATAGTCGATGAGCTCCGGATCGGCGTTCGTGTCGGCGATCGCGATGATCGGGATACCGAGTTTCGAGGCCTCTTTGACGGCGATGACTTCCCGGCGCGCGTCCACCACGAACACGGCGCCCGGGAGGCGGCCCATGTCCTTCACGCCCGCGAGGTACTTGTCGAGCTTCAGCCGCTCGCGCTCGAGGAGCAGCCGCTCCTTCTTGGTATAGAACTCGAACGCGTTCTCTTCCTGGCCGCGCTCGAGCTCCTTGAGACGCCGAATCTGCTTCCGCATCGTCTGGAAGTTCGTGAGCATGCCGCCGAGCCAGCGCTCGGTGACGAAGAACGAGCCGCTCCGCTGGGCCTCGGTCTCGATGACGCTGCGCAGCTGCTTCTTCGTGCAGACGTAGAGGATGCGGTCACCGCGGAGGACGACCTCGCGAACCGCTTGCTGCGCCAGCCTGAGGCGATCGAGCGTCTTGCGCAGGTCGATGATGTGGATGCCGTTGCGCTCCGTGAAGATGAAGGGCTTCATCTTCGGATTCCAACGGCGGGTCTGGTGGCCGAAGTGTACTCCGGCTTCCAGGAGTTGGTCGAGCTTTACGTCGGACATGTCGCTCGTCACTGCTGTGGGGCCGATTACGCCCCGGTCAGGATTTCCGCACGCGGTGTCACCGCGCTCGGCACTAACTGCGAACCGCGAACTAGCGCTTCGAGAACTGGAAGCGCTTACGAGCCTTCGGACGACCCGGCTTCTTGCGCTCGACCTGGCGCGCGTCGCGCGTGAGCAGCCCGAACTCGCGGAGCTTGCCGCGAAGTTCGCCGTCGAGCTTCAGGAGCGCGCGGGCCACACCCAGCCGGACCGAGTCCGCCTGGCCCGTCAGGCCGCCGCCGGCCACGCGGACCGTGATGTCGTAGATGCCCTCGGAACCGGTGACCTTCAGCGGCTCGGAGATCCGGATCTGATGCGTGGGACGCGGGAAGTAGTCGGTGAGCTCCCGGCCATTCACGGTCCACTTCCCGCTCCCCGGACGGAGGAGGATTCGCGCCACGGCACGCTTACGGCGCCCTACGGTCTGAGTACGAGCTTCTTGGGCCATGCGCTCTGCTTACCTCGTCCGAATTTCCAGCGGTTGCGGCTGCTGGCTCTGATGGGGGTGGGTCGGGCCGGCGTACACCTTGAGCTTGGTCTCGAGCCGCTTGCCGAGCGCGCTCTTGGGGAGCATGCCCTTGACCGCGAGCTCCACGACGCGCTCCGGGTGAGCGGCGGACAGGCGCTTGAACGGGATGTGCTGCTCGTGTCCCATGTAGCCCGAGTGCCGGAAGTACGTCTTGAACTCGCTCTTCTTGCCCGTCAGGCGAACCTTCTCGGCGTTGACGACGACCACGTGGTCACCCGTGTCGAGGTGCGGGGTGAACATGGGCTTGTGCTTGCCCCGGAGAACGCGAGCGATCTCGGTGGCCAGCCGCCCGAGCGGCTTGTCTTCCGCGTCCACGATCCACCAGTGGTGCGTGATGTCTTCGGCTTTCGGTGTGTAAGTCTTCATGCCCGCGGCGACGCCCGGAAGGGGCGAGAACGTTCAGGAATAGAGCCGCGAATGATATCCGAGAGGCGCGGGGGGTGTCAATCGCGGGCGCCGGTCGCCCACGCCAGCTACCGGTAGGTCTCCAGGAACCTGGCCCGTGACGCGTGCCGGAGGCGCACCAGCGCCTTCTCCTTGATCTGACGCACGCGCTCCCGGGTGATCCCGAGAATGGTGCCGATCTCCTCGAGCGTCATGGGGTCCTGATCGTCCAGGCCGAAGTAGAGCCTGAGGATCTTGGCCTCGCGCTCCTTGAGCGTCCCGAGGGCCTCTTCGATGGTCGCCTTGAGCGCGTGCTCGTACGCCTCGTCCTCGGGTCCCGGCGAGTACTGGTCGGGGAGGTAGTCGAGGAGGCGGCTGTCCTCTCCGGGAGTCACCGGCGCGTCGAGAGAGAGGTGCGAGTGGGAGATCGCGAGCGTGCGCTCGATCTCCTCGCGCGAGACGTCGAGCTCTTCGGCAATCTCCTCGACGGTGGGCTCGCGACCGAGCTCCTGGAGGAGGTTCGAGCTACGCCGGCCGATCCGGTACAGAGCGCCGGCACGGTTCAGCGGCACCCGGACGATGCGGCTCTGCTCGGCGAGCGCCTGGAGGATCGCCTGGCGAATCCACCACACGGCGTAGCTGATGAACTTGATGCCCTTGGTCTCGTCGAACTTATGGGCCGCCCGAATCAGGCCCAGGTTCCCCTCGTTGATGAGGTCGGAAAGGGGCACGCCCTGGTTCTGGTACTTCTTCGCGACGGAGACCACGAAGCGCAGGTTCGAGCGAACCAGCTTGTTGAGGGCCTCTTCCTCGCCTTTGCGAATGAGCTTGGCGAGGCGCCCCTCCTCCTCTCGGTCGATCAGGGGATACTGACTGATCTCCTTGAGATACTGATCCAGCGATCCTTCCCTCGTAGCACCACGTCGCGGTGTGAAGGTCATCTGCGCCGAAGGCAGCCGTGTCCGGGATCAGTCTGCCGGTGGGTGGCGTGCTCGCCTACACACCGGGCGGTTCGATGCATGGCTTAGAATCTCTACAGGGTCGGGCTCGCGCAACAGGCCCCGACGCGGCCCCACCCGCCTCAGCGGATCGCCGCCCCGATGCGGTCCCAGCGAACCCGACTCAGCCACGGCAACGCGCTCGAGCTGGACTGCACGAACGAGTAGTATACCCGCCACGGCTGCCCGCGGATCTCCTCGCGCTCGACGAACCCCCAGTAGCGGGAGTCCTCGCTGTTGTCCCGGTTGTCGCCCAGCACGAAGTACCGATGGGGAGGCACGACGATGGGGCCCCAGTTGTCGCGCGTGGGCTGATACTTCGGCCGGTGGGACGCAATCAGATAGCCCGACTGCCAACGCATGTCGGGGTGCACGCTGTCGCCCCGACCGTCGTCGTGCCGCGCCCAGGGCTCGTCCGCGAGGAATCCGTTCCGGTAGAGGCGCTTCCCCCTCATCTCGAGCGTGTCGTTCGGCACGCCCACGACCCGCTTCACGTAGTTCCGGCCCGGCTCGTGCGGCGGATGGAAGACCACGACGTCGCCGAGCGCGGGCTCGCGGAAGGGCCCGATGCGGAGCTCGGTTCCTGGAACCCGCGTCCCGTAGATCGCCTTGTTGACGAGCAAGAAGTCGCCGACGAGGAGCGTGTTCTCCATCGACCCGGTCGGAATCCGGTAGGCCTCGACCACGAACGTGCGCACGGCAACGAAAATCGCCGACGCGAGCACCACGGACATCGCGAACCGGAGGACGCCGCGCGCACGGCGCTCCTCCGGTGGCTCCGCCGCGGGGGCGGAATTCTCGACGCCCGAGTTCTCCTGGTCCCCTTCGGTCAAGCTCCCTCGCTTCCAGCGATCGTCTCTCGCGCCTCCGAGACGGACTCGATTCGACTCGTCGCAGCGCGCAACGTCGAGTACACGGCTCTTCGGGACCGCGTTCCGGAGGCAGGCTTCCCCTCCGCGGTGCGTCCAGCGTAGCTTCGCGCCGCTCCCACAGCGAGGGGTCATGGCGATCGAACGACGCGCGAGAAGCGGTCGAGGCCCGAGTCCATGGACCGCGATGGCCGCCGTCCTGGTGGTCGGTGGGCTGATCGGACTCGTGCGTGGACGCGAGCGCGAGGACCCGCCCGCGTCGCCTGGCACGGACGCGGCGCCGATCACGGCGGCCGCGGCCTCGGCCCCCGTCGTGTCCGCCTCGGAGGCGTGCCGCAATGTCGGCTACCTGTGCGCCGATCTCGAGCGCACCGGCCGCATCCGCATCCAGCGCTGGAAGGACTTCTCGGGAACCCTCGTGGTGCACGTGCCCCGCCCGGACTTCGAGACGGCCGGCGACGGGGCGCGACTCCAGCAGGCAGCCGCCGCCGGCCTGCGCGCCTGGAACGGTCAGCCATTCCAGATCCTGACGGACCTGCAGGGCGACCGGACCGCCAACTTCGCGGTGAGCTGGACGCGCGGGCTCGGCGGCACCCAGATCGGGGTCGCGCGCACCCAGTGGTCAGTCGCCACCGGCCTGGTGGTGGTCTCCATCGAGCTCTCGACGCGTAACCCGTACGACCCGAGTCGCGTCGTCGACCCGGCCCAGGTTCGGCTCACCGCGGCGCACGAGATGGGCCACGCGCTCGGACTCCCGCACAGCGGCTCGGAGAGCGACGTCATGTATCCCACCAACACCGCGACGTCGCTGAGCGCTCAGGATTACCGAACCATGGAGTCGCTCTACCGGCTGGCCGACGGAACGGAGATCGTGCGGTAGCGCTCTCGGTCAGCTCCCTCCACCGAACGTCACGGACACCCCGGCGTAGACCTGACGCCGCGGCGCACCGAACCCGACCGCCTCCTGGTACCGTTCGCCGAGGAGATTCTCGAACCGGAGCGTGAGCGACGCCCCGGCACTTCCCGTGGCCGGCCGACGGAGCGCCCACTCGCCCCCGATCGACCAGAGCGCGTGACTCGGGAGCTCGACAGGTGTCGCGGGGAACGTCGAGAAGTCGCGGTCCGCGCGCGCGCCGACCCACGACCACTGCGAATGCACCCTGCCCCGCCCACCGAGCGGCGACGAGACGCCCAGCGCGAGCGTGTGCCGTGGGCGACGAAGGAGGGGCTCACCCTCGACGAACGTCGCGCCGGGCCCGCTGTCGAATCCCGAGTCGAGGGCCTCGGTGTTCAGCCAGGTCCACGCGGCCGTCGCGTGCGCCCCCCGGATCGCGACGTCGGCTTCGAGCTCGAGCCCCCGAGCCCGCGCCGCCGCCACGTTGAAGTAGTTGGGGTCGTTCGGCGACGGTGGCGAGAACGTGTACTGGATCATGTCGTCGAAGCGCTGATCGAAGTACGTGCCGCGCGCGGTCGCGACCCCCGCGACCAGCTCGTGCTCGAGGCCCACCTCCCAGGAGAGGGATCGCTCGGGATCCAAGTCGGGGTTACCCACGGCGAAGCCTGTCGCGAAGTTCTCGGCGAACGTCGGCTCCTTGATCGAGCGCCCCGCCGAGGCGCGTAGGCGCGTGCCCGGCCGACCCGGCACGTGAGCGGCCACCCCGGCCTGCCACGTGAGCGCGGTGCCGAAGCGCTCGTTGTCCTCCACGCGCGCGCCGAGGCTCAGGGCCACAGGCCCGCTTTCGCTCGTGAGGTGCGTGAAAGCCGCGAGGTTCAGCCGCTGACTCTCGCTCCGGCCGTAGAACGTCCCGAACGAGCTGATCGATTCGCTGAAGGAACGCTGCCGTTCCTCCTCGACCTCGGCTCCCACGGTGAGCACGGCGGTGCCGGCCGTGAGATGCGAGCGGAGCTGCGCGGTCGCACGGCGGAAGTGATCGAGACTCTTGAACGACTCCGAGTCCGACGAATCGTCCAGTGCATCGTCCGTGCCGCCGTCGGTCTCCGCGAGCCCGACGAGCGCCTCGACCTCGACCCGACGGCCGACGGAGCGCGCCACCGAGAGGTGCGCGATGGACTCGTCCTCGAAGAAGAACGCATTGCGATCGGAGACGGCCCCGGCCCCGTCCGTCGGGTAGTGGTACTCGCGGTCCTGGAGTCGTAGGGTCAGCGCGACCCGCGTCTGGTCGTCGGGAAGGAAGCGCGCGCTGCCCGAGAGGAGCAGGCGCTCGTGGCCGTTGTTGAACGCCAAGATACCGTCGGCGGCATCGCGACCGAGCGAAAGCGAGTAGCGCGCCCGATCCCCACCGCCGGACAGGTCTCCGGACCAACGCATTCCGTCCACGACGCCGCCGCCGGCCTTCTGATACGACGACGCCTCGGCGCGCAGGGTGCCCTGGGCCGCGCCCCGCCCCGCACGCGTGATCACATGGATGACCCCCGCCACGGCGTCCGACCCGTACAGGGCGCTGCTCGGCCCCCGCACGATCTCGATGCGCTCCACGTTCTGCGTCGCGAGCGAGGCGAAGTCGAACCCACCCCCCGCCTGGTTCACCTGCACGCCGTCGACCA
Source organism: uncultured Gemmatimonas sp. (assembly GCA_964490285.1). GTDB lineage: Bacteria > Gemmatimonadota > Gemmatimonadetes > Longimicrobiales > Gaopeijiaceae > UBA2982. Next base: position 32,827 of record CAZBCN010000011.1, read on the forward strand.
GGACGAGCGTGTAGTCGCTCTCCCCTCCCCTGAGGAAGACGGACGTCACCGCGCCGAACGAGCCGTTGCGCACGACGGCCACCCCGGAGACGACGCGGAGCGCGTCGCCCACGGTCGCGAGTCCCCGCGCCTCGAGTTCCCGACCCTCGAGGATGGTCACGTGCTGCGCCACCGAAGCGAGGGAGCGCGGCGTGGGGCTCGCGGTGACGACGATCCCGTCGAGCACGAGCGGGTCGTCGGCGCTTTGCGCCCCGAGGGAGGCGGGAACGACGGCGGCCAGCGCGACGGCGGCGTAGGGCGAGAGCGCGCGGATGATCATGAAAAACCCGGTCCCCCTCCGCGACGGAAGAGACCGGGTAGGAAAAGGAGCCCGGACCCAGGCCGCCTCCCCACGGAGGTATTGGCGTGGTAGTGGGTGGGTCACGTCTCCTGGCTCTGGGCCGACCGCTCGCCTTCCCGGGGTTCCTCCCCAGTGGCATCTGAGCGGACGTTCCGAGCACTGCGCTCGGACCCATTACAGTGGCGGGGCCGCGCCGGATTCACACCGGCTTCCGTGTTGACCCACCCGCCGTATCAGTTGTCGCTCTCAACGTAGCGCCCGCGGCGCCGCCGGCAAGTGGAGGCGATCACGAGTCGCGGGTGAGTCCGTACTTCTCGATCTTCTTGTAGAGGTTCGACCTCGGCATGTCGATGCGACGCGCCGTCTCGGCCACGTTCCAGTCGTTCTCACGCAGGCGCTGCGCAATGTACGCGCGCTCGGCGCGATCCTTGAAGTCGGAGAAGGTTTCCGCCGACAAGATCTCGTGGGTCGCACCGTGAGCCTGTCCCTTGCCCGCCGCCAGCAAGTCGACGTCCTCGGCGCGCACGCGATCGCCCGCCGAGAGAATCATCAGTCGCTCCACGGTGTTGCGGAGCTCGCGAACGTTGCCGGGCCAAGGCAGGTCCATCAGGCGTTCGACCGCCGCGGCGTCGAAGCTCCTCGGGGTCACACCGTCCCGCTTCGCCATGAGCTCGGCGAAGTGCTGCACGAGCATGGGAATGTCCTCGCGCCGCTCGCGCAGCGGCGGCACGTGGATCGGCACGACGTTCAGTCGATAGAAGAGGTCCTCGCGGAAGACGCCATCGGCGATGGCCCGTGCGAGATCCTTGTTGGTAGCAGCGACCACGCGCACGTCCACGTGGATCCCCTTCGACCCGCCGACGCGAGTGACGACACCCTCCTCGAGCGCCCTGAGCACCTTCGCCTGGGCGTCCAGCGACATGTCGCCGACCTCGTCGAGAAAGAGCGTGCCCCCGTCCGCCTGCTCGAACTTGCCGGCGCGATCGGCGATAGCGCCGGTGAACGAGCCCTTGATGTGGCCGAAGAGCGCCGACTCGATCAACTCGGACGGAATGGCGGCGCAGTTGACCTCGATGAACGGGCCTTGAGCCCGGGTGGAGAGCCGGTGGATGGCGCGCGCAACGAGCTCCTTGCCGGTGCCGTTCTCCCCGGTGACCAGGACGCGCGCTTCGGTGGGCGCAACCCTCTCGACGCGCTCGAGCACCTGCCGAACCGCAAAGGACGTCCCGACGATCTCGTAACGGCTCTCGACCTGGTTCTTCAGGTCGGCCATGGTCCGGGTGAGACCCTTCAGCTCCAGGGCGCGGCGCAGCGTCACGAGCAGGCGATCCGTGTCGAGCGGCTTCTCGAGGAAGTCGTACGCACCCTTGCGCGTGGCCTCCACCGCGGTCTCGATGGTGCCGTGGCCCGAGATCATGACCACCAGCGCCGTCGGATCGTCCTCGCGCATGCGGGCGAGCACGTCGAGTCCATCCATGCCCGGCATCTTCACATCGAGGAAGATCACGTCGGCGTGCGTCTTCTGAGCCGCCTCGATGCCGGCACGGCCATCCTCGGCGGTCGCGACCTTGTGACCCTCGTACTCGAAGAGCTGGACGAGGGCATCGCGAATCCCCTTTTCGTCGTCGACGACGAGCAAGCGTGCCATCAGGGAACGAGCCTCGCGCTGGAGAGAACGGTGTAGGTGGAGCCCTGGGGTGAGAGTTGACTCCGCATCAAGTCGAGCGCGCTCACCTTCACTTCCCCCTCGCAGTCCAGGTCGGCCATGACGTCGTCGAGACCGCGAAACGCGCCGGCGCCGTCACGATCGTCCGCACGTCCGAGGGTCACGTGCGGATGGAACGCCCGCGTCTCGGCCTCGAATCCCAGATCCCCGAAGGACCATTCCAGGTCCTGCTTGAGACACCGCAGCTCGGGGTTGGCTCCCACGCCCAGCCATAGGACCCGCGGTTGTCTGATCGATGGGAAGGCTCCGAAGCCTCCGAATTTCGTGGAAAAGGCCTTCGTCGTGGACGCGACGCGGTTCATCGCCTGCTCCACGTCGCCGAGGCGCTCCCGTCGCACCTCGCCGAGGAACTTGAGCGTGATGTGGAGGCCGTCCACCTCGATCCAGCGAACCGGAATGTCCGTTTCTCTGAGCTTACGCGCTGTCCGATGGATGCGCTCTCGGTCCTTCTTGGGCAAATTCAGGGCGACGAAAAGACGCATGCTCTTCCGACCACCGTCAGCCGGTGTCGCTCGGTGCGAGCGAGACGTCCTCGGTTCCTGCCCTCCCGTCCACGACGATCGTGCGCTGAGTCGGCGCGAAGTCGATGTCCGGCTCGGCCCCGAACGCATCCAGGATCCGCTCCCAGAGCGCGGCCGCCGTCCCCCGCCTCTCCCGCGGACCGCATATGTAGCGCAACGTGAGCAGGATCCCGCTGTCACTCACCGACGTGTAGACGATCGGAGTGAGCTTGCGGTACCGGATGAGGAAGCGGTCGTCGTCTCGCCGACGAGCACCGCTCGCGTCCTTCTTGATGTCCACCGCGAGATCCGCGGCCAGCTCCTCGAGGATCCTCTTCGCCTTCTTCCAGTCGCTCTCGAACGTCACGCCGACCTTGAGCTCGTTCCAGAGGTAAGGAAAGCCCGCGATGTAATTGGCGAGCGGCTGCGTGAAGATGAGCGAGTTGGGGACGTGGATCAGACGTCCGGTGCTCTGCTCGGCATCGATCCAGTTGCCGACTTCCATGATCGTGATCTGGAAGATGGTCCTGTCGACGACGTCACCCTTCAGTCCCGCGACTTCAATGCGGTCTCCCAGCTCGAACGGACGTCGCCAGAGGATGAAGAACCAGCCCGCGAGGTCCGCAACCAGGTCCTTGAGCGCGATCGCCAACCCCGCCGACAGGAGCCCCAGGAACGTCCCCAGAGACTGGATCGCCGTGAACCAGACCTGGATGAGGATCAGGACGCCGACGAGGAAGGCGCCGTACGCTGTCGACTTGGACCAGCGGTACCGGATCTCCTGCGCGTCGACGTGCTTCGAGATGAAGGCCAGGACCCCCCTGCGCGCGAACAGCAGCAGGAGGACGACGACCACCGATATGAGCAGGTTCCGTTGAGTCGTGTCGCTCACCGGCGGGATCGCGAGGACGTCTTGGGCCTGTGGCAGCCAGGCCAGCACCGCCACCGGCGGCGACCACGCGACCGAGAATAGCCCAGATCTCATCGGCTCTCCTGAGTCGCCACCGCCCTGGGCTTGCCGCGCTCGCTCACGCTTCTCGCCTCGGACACGATGACGAAGACGGACCCGACGATGATCGCCGCTGCCACCGCCGAGCGAAAGCCGACCTCCTCACCGGCGAGAGCCCAACCCAGCAGGAGCGCGATCACGGGGTTCACGTACGCGTACGTCCCGACCCGGGCCGGCGTCGTGACCGTGAGGAGCCACACGTACGCGGTGTAGGCGATCAGCGAACCGAAGATCACCAGATACGCGAGCGCGAGCGCCGACTGGAGCGTGACGTCCGCGAGGCGAAACTCGGCCGGCTCGCCCGCCAAGAGGGACATCGCGCCGAGCACGAGGCCCCCGGCCAACATCTGCATGGAGACGAGCACGAGCGGATTGGCGGGGGCCGGCGCGCCCCGCAGGTAGAGCGAGCCACCCGCCCACGAGGCGGAGCCCGCCACGACCAGAAGCGCCCCGAAGAGCGCTTGCCCTCCCGCGTCCCCGATCCCGGGCCCCCCCACCAGAAGCGCCACGCCCGCGAACCCCACGAGCAGACCGACCTGGGCCCTGCGGCTCGGCAGCTTCTTGGAGCCGAAGAGAAGGTCGAGGACCACCAGCCACAGCGGCACCCCCGCGACCAGCAACGCCGCGAGCCCCGAGGGAACCCACTGCTCCGCGACGACCACCGCACCGTTCCCCCCCGCCAGCATGAGGGCGCCCGCGATCGCGGCCGCGCGCCACTGCGGACGCGTGGGGCGAGGCTCCCCCCGCACGCGCATCCAGGCGTAGAGCAGGCCGCCCGCGAAGAGGAACCGCCCCGACGCCATGAGCAGCGGCGGAATCGAGGCGATGACCCAGAGAATGGCGAGGTAGGTCGAGCCCCAGATCACGTAGACCGCCCCGAACGCGGCGATCACCAGCGCGAGGCTCGGCTCGGTCGGCCCGGAGCCTGCCAGCGCGGCGCGCGCTCGAGTGGACGGCATGGCGCGAAAGCTCACGCCGAGCGCCCCGCCTTTCAATGCGCGCGCTTCACCGGCGCAGCCGATCGAGGCTCCGGTAGTGGACCGCCTCGGCGGCGTGATCGAGCCCGATGGCCTCCTGGCCATCGAGGTCCGCGATCGTGCGCGCAACTTTGAGAATGCGATGATACGCGCGGGCGGACAGCCCCGTGCGCTCGACGGCTCTCTGGAGCATCCCCGCTACGCGCGGCGCCGGACGGCACCACCGCCTCAGGTCCACGGGCCGCATGTGGCCGTTGGCGAACACTCCCGGAGTGTTCACGAATCGCTCCCGCTGGGTCGTCCGCGCCTCGGAGACCCGCCGCCGCACTTCGGCGCTCGACGCCCCGTCCGGTTCGCCGTCGAGATGCTCGAACGGGACGGCCGGCACGTGCATGTGGATGTCGATCCGGTCCATGAGCGGGCCCGACACCCTGCCCTGGTAGCGCAGCACCGTTGCCGGATCGCACAGGCATCGGTCGGAGCCGTCGCCCCAGTAGCCGCACGGACACGGGTTCATCGCGGTCACGAGCAGGAAGCGCGCGGGATAGCGCACCGACGCCCGTGCGCGGGAAAGCCGGACCACGCCCTCTTCCAGCGGCTGGCGCAGGACCTCGAGCACGTTGCGTCGATACTCGGCGAGTTCGTCCAGGAAGAGCACGCCGTGGTGCGCGAGACTGATCTCGCCGGGCCGGAGAGGTGCGCCTCCACCGATGAGCCCCGCATCGCTCACGGTGTGGTGCGGCGAGCGGAACGGACGCTCGGTCACCAGGGCCCCTCCTCCACGCAGGTACCCTGCCACCGAGTGGACCCGCGTGGCCTCGAGCGCCTCCTCCAGCGTGAGGGGCGGAAGGATGCCGGGAAGGCGACGAGCGATCATGGTCTTTCCCGCACCCGGTGGACCGACGAGCAGGAGGTTGTGCGAGCCGGCGGCCGCGATCTCGAGCGCACGTTTGGCGGCGCCCTGGCCCCTCACGTCGCGGAGGTCCGGCCCCTGCTCGGGCGCCCGCCCGAGTAATGCACCGACGTCCACCCGGCTCGAGACGATGGGTCGTGCTCCGCCCAGGTGGTCGACCACGGCCTTGAGATCGCCCGCCGCGAAGACACGGAGTCCGTCGACCACCGCGGCTTCGCGCGCGTTCTCCTCAGGCACCACGAGCGCTTCGATTCCGACCTCCCGGCAGCGCGTCGCGATCGGCAAGACGCCCGCGACCGGACGGAGCGAGCCATCGAGTCCGAGCTCACCGAGGAACGCCGTGCTCGCCAGCGAGGCGGCGCACGCCTGCCCCCCTGCGGCGAGCAGGCCGATGGCGATCGGCAGGTCGAACGCGGCCCCCTCCTTCGGCACATCCGCCGGGGCGAGGTTCACCGTGATGCGTCGCTGCGGCAGATCGTAGCCGGTGTTGCGGAGGGCGGCCGTGACGCGCTCGCGACCCTCGCGCACCGCCCCCTGCGCCAGCCCGACGACCGTGAAGCTCGGGAGACCGGACGACAGGTGTACGTCGACGCGTACGGGAAAGGGCTCGATGCCGAGGACGGCGGCCGTGTGCACGTGTGCGAGCATGCATCACGCTCGAACGATGCGCGGGGCGCCGCGATGGACGGATGGGCCAGGCTCGGCGCCGATGCTTGTGCTGTCCCGGAGCCTCGCATACCATCCGGCGCCGAGGGCACCCCCAACCACGTCACGAGAGCCGAGCACGCGCATGAAGGTCGCGGTTCCGAAGGAATCCCGACCCGGTGAGCACCGGGTCGCCCTCGTTCCCCAGGGAGTCAAAACCCTCGTCAAGTCGGGTCTCGAGGTCGTCGTGGAAGCCGGCGCGGGCCGCGCCTCCTCGATTCCGGACGAGGAGTACGTGGCCGCCGGTGCCAGGGTCGTTCCCACCGCGGCGGAGGCCCTGAGAGGGGCCGGCATCGTCCTCCGCGTCAGCCCGCCCTCCGTGTCCAACCCGGACGAGGTCGCAGGCATCGAGCGGGGCGCGATCCTCGTCTCGTTCCTCAACCCGTTCGGGAGCCCCGAGCTCGTCCGCCGGCTCGCGTCCGCGGGCGTCACGTCCCTCGCCATGGAGCTCGTCCCGCGCATCACGCGCGCGCAGTCGATGGACGCGCTCTCGTCGCAGGCGACGGCCGCCGGCTACAAGGCCGTGCTGCTCGCGGCCACGCACCTGCCGCGGTTCCTGCCCATGTTCACCACGGCGGCGGGTACCATCCGCCCCGCGAAGGCGCTCATCCTGGGCGCCGGCGTGGCCGGACTCCAGGCGATCGCCACCGCCCGCAGGCTAGGAGCCGTGGTCGAAGCTTTCGACGTGCGTCCGGCCGTGAAGGAGCAGGTCGAGAGCCTGGGCGCGAAGTTCCTCGAGGCCGGGCAGGCGGTCACCGCCGAGGGAGAGGGGGGGTACGCGAAGGAGCTCTCCGACGAGCAGCACAAGCGCGAGCTGGAGCTGATCGCGAGCGCCATCGTCAGCGCGGATATCGTGATCTCCACGGCGCAGATCCCCGGCCGCAAAGCCCCCATCCTGATCACCGGCGACATGGTGAAGGTGATGAAGCCGGGCTCCGTGATCATCGATCTCGCCGCCGAGACGGGCGGCAACTGCGAGCTCACGCGCGCGGGTGAAAGGGTGGTCGCGCACGACATCCAGATCGTCGGACCGGTGAACATCGCGGCCACGATTCCGACGCACGCGAGCCAGATGTACTCGAAGAACGTCGTTACGCTGGTCGGCGAGTTCGTCGGCAAGGAAGGTCAGCTCGCGCTCGACTTCGCGAACGACGTGGTGGGGCCCGCGACGCTCACGCACGGCGGCGAAGTGAAGAACGAGAAGGTGAAACAGGCGCTATAGGCGATGATGGAGCGCCGCGGCCGGGCCGGGGGCACGATGGACTTCCAGAGCCTCCAGATCGTCTGGGTCGCCCTGATGTGCGGACTCGCTGCCTACACCGTGATCGCGTACGGCGTGCTCGCGTTCGGCATCATCGGTGCTTCCCCGGTGTCGACATTCGTGCTGCGCGTCGCGGGGACGGTGGCCGGGGCGATCCTGTGGAGCGGATTGATCGTGCGACGCAAGATGATCCGTGCGATCGACCCACAGGCCCCCCCTGCGGAGCGTCTCCGTGAGTACGCGCGCGCATCGGTCTTGGGCCTGGCCCTGGTCGACGCGGGGGGCTTCCTGTTGGTGAGCCTGGGCATCGCGGCCGCCGCGCCCATGGCCCCTCTGGTCCTCGGCGGCGCCGCGATAGGCGTGATGGCGCTTTCGGGCCCGAAGCGCGAGCACATCGGGCTCGACAGCTAGCCCACCCCCTCCCCATCCGACCACGCACGCAGCGCGACCGTCACCGTCGTTCCCTTCCCGACCGCGCTCTGCACGCTCACGCTGCCGCCCCAGGAGCGCACGAGGCGCTGCACGATCGCGAGCCCGAGACCCGTCCCCGTCGAGCGGGTGCTGAACTGGGGCTCGAAGATGCGCGGCAGCACGTCCTCGGCGATCCCCGAGCCGTCGTCCACGACCGAGACGAGCACGGTGTCGTCCGCGCTTCCCCGCGCGACGATCTGCACGCGCGACCCGCCGGCCATGCGAGCGTTCTCGAGCAGGTTCACGAGGACTTCCTTCAGCTCGGGCGAGCGCGATACCACCGGCGGGAGCGACGCCTCCACGTCCTGCTCGAAGCGCACGTCGGACGTCGCGCTTCCGTAGAGCGCCATCACCTCCGAGACCACGTCGCCCACGGACACGGCCGCGAGCGCCACCGCGGGACCGCCCGGCGTGCCGAACCTCGAGAAGCTCTGCGCGATCCCCGCGAGTCGGTCGATCTCGAGGAGCATCGCGTCGGCATTCCGGATCAGGATCTCGTCGAACTGTGGGTGACGGTCCTCCCACGCTCGCCGCACGTGCTGGATGCTCAGCTTGATGGGCGTCAGAGGGTTCTTCACCTCGTGCGCCACCTGGCGCGCCATCTCGCCCCACGCGATCACTCGCTCGGCCCGTAGCTCGTCCGTCACGTCGTCCATCGCGACGACCACGCCTCTGCTCTTTCCGAGACTGCCCAGTCGGCGCGCGCGCAACCGGACTCGGCGCGGCCCGGCCTGGAGCTCTCCGTCCGCCTCGTCGCGGGCCCCTTGCAGGAAGGCTGCGATCCATGGAGCCAGTGCCTCTCCGAGCGGGCCCACTTCCGGCAAGGCCGCGCCCACGCTCACGCCGCCGCCGAGCAGCTCACGCGCGCGCGGGTTCACGAGGGTGACGCGACCGGCGGAGTCGAGCGCGACCATTCCCACGGCGGCCTCGTCCATGATCAGTTGCGTGCGCCGCGACGTGCGCACCAGCTGTCGGCGTGCGCGACGCACTCGACCCACCATGCGGTTGAACGCTCGGAAGACCGGCGCGAACTCGTCTTGTCGGTCGGCGGGGAGGCGAGGAGCCAGGTCTCCGGAGCCTACACGCTCCGACGCGACCTGCAGCGCCAAGATCGGGCGCGTCAGCGCGCGACCCGCGAGCATGGCCAGAGCGGCCGAGAGCAGCGCCCCCACGACGACCACGAAGCCGAGGAGCTCGAGGAGGTCGTTCGTCTGGAGCGCACTGGTGCCGGCCTCGAGGGGGACCTGCGCTGCGAGGATGTCTCCCTCGCCGAGCCGTCGGTAGGCGGTGACGTACTCCCAGCTCCCGAGCGACGTCTCCGTGAACTCGAACACCTCCTCGCGGGCCTCCAGGCGCTGATACGTCGCGTAGGGCGTCCATCCTTCGTGGAGGCCGAGCTCGACCAGCTCCTCGACCGAGCCCTCGCTGAGCTCCCCGTTGCGGTAGTGCAGCAGCTCCGCTCCGACCTGGCTGGCGAGTCGTTGCATCTGGCCGCCGAGCGTCCGGTACCACCCCGATGCGTCCTCGCCGACGCGCTCGGCGATGACCTGCGCGGACCTCCGCGACGCCTGGGACAGCGTCGTGTACGCGATCGTGCCGAACAACGCGTTGGCGATGGTGAAGAAGCCGAACAGCGCCAGAGTCACCCTGGCCCGGAACGAGATCATCAGGCCCCCGAGCCGGATGGCGTGCCCGGATGCGTCGCGCACGAGAGCCTGCCCCACCAGCCAGAATCCCAGGAACACCGTGAGGTTCATGACCAGCAGGAGCGTCGCGCGTGCCGCCGCGAGCGCGACGCCCGGGAGCGCGACCAGGTAGTGGGCGTGGTAGGCCGTCTGGTTGGCGAACTCCACCGAGACCTCGGCCTGCCAGCCGTCGGGCGTCCTCAGCCACTCGAGGTCGTTCTGGGCGTGCGTCTCACCCGGAAGGAGTGGAATGACCGTCAGGGGCTCAGGAGCCTGTGCCGTGATCCCCTGGAGCAAGGGGCCGAATCCGGTGCCCTGCGAGCCTTCCGCGAACGGGGGCGCGACCACCGAGGCGACCTCTTCGTTGGCGAGCCTGGTGGTCAGGATGTAGCGGGCGTCGTCGCGGTCGGGCCGAATCAGACGAACGCCACCGCCGAGCCACGACTCGATCAGCGCCTCCCCGAGCGGCGCCGGTTCACCCCCCCGGACGCCCATGCGCAGACCCTCGGCTGGAGCACCGTCCCGCTGCCAGATCTGCAGCCACACCGGGCTTCCGAGGTCCGCCAGCCCGCTCATCCGCCAGCCGTGGTAGAGCAGGCTCAGGTCGTCGCTCCCGGCGCCATGAAGGGAGTCGGCGAGCGCAGCGAACCGCAGGAGCGCCTCCTCGAGCGCGGGGTCCTCGGGAGCAGCCAACCCGGCGAGGCGTTCCTCGCCCAATACCATGCGGGCCTGCACGCGATGGCCCCACGCCACGGGCAGCGCGGCGGTGCTTCCGAGCACGACCGCGAGCGCCCACCGGACCAAAGAACGGCGCCGGCCGTCCCAGACCACGACACCCCACGCGGCCAGCGCGGCCGGCACACCCCAGAGCGCCGCCCACAGGAGGGGGTGCGTGGACGTGGTCCACACCCACAACGCCCCACCCGCGCCGAGCGCGAGTGCCACGATCACCGCTCCCAGCGCCGCCCAAGCGGAGCCTCGGGCCGGGAGCGCCAGAGCCGTCAGCGCACCGGCTGCGAGCGACAGCAGCGCCGCGATTCCCATCTGGTACGCGGCCCAGTTCAGGCGACCGCTGGCGAGGAACTCGGGAGAGACCCCCGCCGAGGCCCACGCCAGCAGCGAAGGGAACGCGACGGCAACGCCCAGCGCCGGCGCCCAGGTCGGCAGCGACACCCGAGCCCTCGGCAGCACGCTCGCCAGCGTGAAGGCGGCGACCCCGAGCATGATGAACCGTCCGAGCGACAGCGGCAGAGGACCCGGTAGAACGTACGCCGAGGTATCGAAGAGAGCGCCCAGGCTCGCGGTTCTCTCGAGGGGCATGCACGCTGCGAGAATGAGGAGCGTACCCGCGGCCGCGATCCGACCCTCAACGCGGTTGCGCGCGCCGAACGCGAGCGCGAGCCATGCAACGATCAGCAGAAGGCTGATTCGCGCCGCCGCCTGGTCCATGAGCTGCTCGGCCCTGACCTCGGGGTCGGGTCGGTCCACGACGACGCTGAGCAGCCGACTCTCGCCCTCGAGATCGTACACGATACCGTCGGTGGGGCCTGGATCCTCGGCGCTCACCCGAATCCGCTCCCCGGACTCGCGGTAGAAGCTCGTCGCGAAGGCCCCGAGGTCCGCGCCGAGGCTTTCGGGAAGCGCCGAGCGTAGCAAGTAAGCCGCCATCGCCACGCTGCCGTCCGGGGCGACCGACGTAGCGTAGAGGTAACCGAAGAGCGGCAAGTCCAGGTAGAAATGCTGGAGCTCCCCCGATTGGACAGCCTCGGGCACCATCCCGCGGTGAACACCCTCCCAGATCACGAGATCGCCGCTCGGGTCGTAGAATGCGAAGGCGGAGCACTCGCATCGGCCGATGTAGTCGCGCATCGCGTCCGGGCGGAGCGAGCCGTTCGTCGCCGCCCACTCGTCGAGGAACTGGCCCGTCGAGGCGCGCCCCGACGTGAGCCGGCGCTCGAGCCGCTGGGAGAGCAAGCGACCGACCACCGTCTCGCGTTGGGTCCAATAGGAGTCGAAGTCGGCGACGACGCGCTGCGCTCGGCGGTGACCGTAGAAGCCCAGAACGACGATCCCCGCCAGGAGCAACGCCCCTCCCAGCGACCACGGACTCTTTCCGCGAGGCCGCAGCAGCACCACGGCCACGCCCAGCGCCGCGACGACGAGCAAGACGGTGGCGGGGGCGGACGTCCACAGCGCGAGCGCAGCCACCGAGACCCATGGCCCGAGCCACCCCGCGACGGTCACGGCTCGTGCCCCGAGCCCCGAGGGACCCGTCATGCCTTCAGGATGGGCCGGCACGACCTCGACTCGCGCAGGGGTTCTCTCGATACGGTCGAATATACCCGCGCTCTCGTACCGATACACCGCTCTCGGTGACAACACCCATCGAACTGCGCTCGCAACCCGGTGTAGGACCTGACCAATGAGACCGTCGCTACGCGCCGCGACCGTGGTTGTCCTCGCCCTCCTGCCCCCCCCGGCGGCGAGCGGCCAGGGCTTGGTCGTCGATCAGGGTCGATTCGTGGTGAGTGTCCGTGGGGACAGCATCGGCGTCGAAGACTTCACGATTCGCCGCGCAGGACTCGGGCGCGAGGACGCGATCTTCGCCAACGCGACGATCACCCTCGCGCGCGCCGGTGCCAGGCAAGAGATCCGCCCCCTGCTTCGGGCTACTCCACCCGACGGAGTCGCGATCGAGTACCAGGTCGAAGTCACCGGCATCGGGGCGATGGAGCTCGGATTGCGGCGCGCGGGCCGACGCTTCGTCGCAACGATCCGCTCGGAGCTCGGCGAAGAGCAGCGGGAGTTCGCGGCCGGACCCGAGACCCGCGTTCTCGAAACCGATGTCGCTCATCACTACTACTTCTTGCGCGACACTCGCGAGGGCTCCGTGACGCCCGCGCTGGTTCCACGCAGCAGGGAACGCATCGAGGTCGTGACCGGCGCTTCGCGGGAGGAGGATCTGCACGTCGGCGCCGCTGTGGTCGCCGCGCGGCGTGTGGAGTTCACCACGCCATCGGATTCCAGGGTCGTCTGGTTCGATCGGCTCGGGCGGGTGCTGAGGGTGGAGATCCCCGCGGCCGGCTACTCGGCCGAACGCGCGGATGTCCTGCGCTGATCACCAGCGGCGGCGCAACGAGGCGGCACCATTACCGGTGGGGACGGATACGAGCACCGAAGTGCCCTCGCCGAGCCGGCTGCTGACCTCGATCGAGCCGCCGTGCGCTTCGACGATGCGCTTCGCCAGGCTGAGCCCGATCCCGTAGCCGCCCGTCTCCCGCGAGCGCGAGCGGTCCGCGCGATAGAAGGGCTCGAAGATGTATGCGAGGTCGTCGCCGGCGATCCCGATCCCGTGGTCGTGGAACGAGATCATGACCGATCCGTCAGCGGCATCGAGCACCACCCGAACGGGCTGACCCCCGGGTCCTGAGTACTTCAGCGCGTTCGAGAGCACGTTGTTCACCAAGATCCGCATGCGCTCGGGGTCGACCTCCGCGTATACGGAGCGGTCGGCACCCTTGATCTCGACACCGGGCGCGGACTCCGCGACGGCCTCGATGCACTCCCGCACCAGGGCGGCCACATCCACGCGGGACTTTTCTATGCCACCGTGAGGGCTGTCGAGGCGCTCGGTTTCCAGGAGCTCCCGTATCATCCCCTCGGTCTCCTCGATGTCCTCGATCACGCTGCGCCGCGCCTCCGAGTCCGGCATCATCTCGAGCGCAACGCGCATGCGCGTCAAAGGCGAGCGGATCTCGTGGCTCACGTCGAGCAGCAGCTGGTCCCTGGCCTTGATGCGTTCCCGAATCGCCCGAGCCATCGCATTGAACGACACGATCAGGCGGCCCAGCTCGTCCGTTCGGCCGGTCGGCATCTCCACGTCGAGATCTCCGGCGCGCAGCCGCTCGACCCCGTCGCTCAGGACGCGCACCGGGCGCAGGAGCCTGCGCGTGAAGTAGTACACGCCCCCCAGAACGGCGAGCATGAACAGAGCATCGACGACGTTCTCGGTGCTGCTCTCGGAGCCCAGTGCCGCTCGGCCGGCCTGCAGAGACAGCAGGTACCGGTACTCCCCTCGTTGGATATCCGCGCTGGCACCGATGCGATCCGTGATCCCCGCGCGCGTGCCGGGGACGGACGGATTCGGCCGTAGGTCCACCTCCGCGAAGTCCGGGAAATCCTCGCTCGTCGACCACCGCACTCCAGGGCCCTCGATCCGCATCCCAACGCCGAGGCGCTGGGTGACTTCCCGTGCCGTGGCGGTGTCCGGAGGATCGCCGATATCCGCGAGCACGTAGCTGGCATAGTTGACCGCCGTCGCCTGGAACGAGGGACGCTCACGCTGCCAATCGAAGAACCAGAACGAGACGGTGAAGTAGAGACCCACCACCGTGAACGCCCCCACGAAGACGAGCAAGATCTTGAGGAAGAGCGCGCTGCGGACCTTCCCGAGCATCTCAAGCATCATCGTCGGGAACTCCCACGAATGCGTACCCAGATCCTCGCACCGTGCGGACGAAGCGAGGCTGCTTCGGGTCGTCGTCGAGCTTCTGGCGCAGGCGACTCACGAGCACGTCGATGGAGCGGTCGAATGCGTCCCACGCCTCGCCCTTCACCTGATCCAGGATGTTGCCGCGCGACAACACCCGGCCCCGGCTGCGGATGAGCAGCTCCAACAGGTCGAACTCGGCCGTCGTGAGCGGGATCGGCTCGTCGTTCAGGTACGCGGAACGACGCTGCGGATCGACTCTCAGGGAACCGAACTTCCAGACGTCGTCGCTCGTGCGGCCCCGGCGCAGGATCGCCTGGATCCTCGCGATGAGCTCGCGTGGCTCGAACGGCTTGGGCATGTAGTCGTCGGCGCCGAGCTCGAGCCCGACGACACGATCGGTAACCTCCCCTCGCGCGGTGAGCATGATGATCGGCACCGATGAAGACCTCCGGATCGCGCGGCACACCTCGAAGCCATCCATTCCGGGAAGCATCACGTCCAGCACGACGATGTCGGGTTGATCGGTCCTCAGGAGCCTGAGGCCGTCGTCGCCGCTCGGTGCGGTGGAGACCTCGAATCCGCTGCTCTTCAGGTACGCCGCAAGCAGCCCGCATAGCTTGCGGTCGTCGTCGATCACGAGGACCCGTCCCCTCATACTAGGCTCCTGACCGGGGGCGAACCGAAGCCCCGGACTCTCTTCCAGGCGGCTCGTGACACTTTCGGCGATACGATGGCGTAGGACCCTTACGCGAGTGTGTCGATGTCGTTGCTGAATGTTACGCGCCGTGTGCGTTCCGGGGCCCAGCGCTCGGTTACAATCTGTAACGTCGGCAACATGTGGAAGTAACGAGAATTCGCGAGCTTTTCCCGAACACTCAGCTCCGAGGACACAGTACCGATGAACAGGATTCTACTCCAGGCGCGCGCACTCTTGCTCGGTGGTGCGCTCCTCGCCGTATCCCTCGCGCCCCAGGCGGCGGTCGCCCAGTCCACCCTCGATGTGGGCCAGGCCCGGACGTTCCTGGGCACCTGGGTCCTGGCGATGACGTCCGACATGGGCTCGTTCAACATGGACCTCGAGGTAACCGACGTGGCCGGGAAGGTCGCCGCCAGCATCGGCGCGCCCGAGATGGGCCCCATGCAGGACGTGACCGACATCACGAAGGACGGCGAGACCCTCGTGCTGGCCTTCTCCGGCAACGCACAGGGCCAGACCTTCGACGCCGTCGTGACCCTCGAGCCGTCGGGCGAGGAGCTGTCGGTGTACTTCGACATCAATCAGGGGATGTTCGGAATGAGCGGGACCGGAACCCGCTCGGCCAACTAGACTTGATCCGAACCGCGCGTCTCCGACGCACGGACAGAACTGAAGGATCGACGCTCGTCGCCCGTAGACGACGCGAACGAGCTCGGGCGTCCGGGCATCCTTCGCTTCATTCTCGCAACGCAGAGGGATCAGGAACGAGCATGATGAACGGCGCTCGCGCATTCGTATTGGCGCTCCTCCTCCTCCTGCCCCGCACGAGTTGGGCGCAGGAGCCCGTGCCGTCACGCCTCTCGCTCGAACAGGCGCTCGACATCGCGCGCGGCAGCAACCCATCGTTCCGCCAGACGCTCAACGACGCGGGGCTCGCAGACTGGAGCGTGCGTGAAGCCTACTCGCGGTTCTTCCCGCAGGCGACCGCCGGCTTCGGCGTCCAGTGGCAGGGTACGGGCGAACAGCAGTTCGGTAGCTTGACGCTGGGGGACCTCGGCTTCACCAACCAGCCGTCGTACTACAACTCCAACTATCGCATCGGGCTCACCTACTCGATGGACTGGGCGACCCTCAAGGGTCCATCTCAGGCCAAGTCCGACCGTCGCGCCACAGACGCCCAGATCGACGCCGCCGGGGTCAACCTGGAGACCCAGGTCACGAACGGGTATCTGGAGGTGCTGCGTCAGCAGGACGCAGTCCGCGTCGCCCAGCTACAGCTCGAGAACAGCGAGTTCAACCTCCGGCTGGCGCAGGCACAGCTGCAGGTCGGCGCCGTGACGGGCATCGATGTCGGACAAGCCGAGGTCCAGGTCGGCCGCTCGCGCGTGTTGGTGCTCCAGTCCGAGAATCGGCTCGAGACGGCGCGCATGCGCCTCCTCCAACAGCTCGGACAGTCGATGGAGCACGAGTTCGAGCTGACCACGACGTTCGAGTTGAGCCAGCCCACGTGGACGGTCGAGGAGCTCCAATCGATCGCCCTCGCGAGCAATCCGACGCTCGCGACGCGTAGGGCCTCCCAGGAATCGGCCGACATCGGGGTGAGCATCGCCAAGTCGCAGTACCTGCCCACGCTCTCGCTCTCCACCGCCTGGACCGGCTTCACGAGGGAGGCGAGCAGCACGGACTTCCAGATCGCCCAAGCTCAGGCGCAGATCCAGCAGTCCATCGCGCAGTGCATCACGACCAACGACCTCTACTCGCGACTGGCCAACCCACTTCCTCCGATCGACTGCTCGCGGTTCACGTTCACCGACGCACAGCGCCAGCGGATCATCTCACAGAACAACCAGTTTCCGTTCGCGTTCCAGCAGTCGCCGATGACGGTGTCCCTCCAACTCAGCATCCCGATCTTCCAGGGGCTGGGGCGAGAGAGAAACCTCGAGGCGGCCCGCCTGCAGCGCGCGGACGTTGCCGAACAGGTCAGGGAGCAGGAGATCGCGCTCGAGGCCGACATCGCGATCGGGCTCGCGAACGCGCGCACCGCCTACGAGAGCGCCCTGCTCGAGGGGACCAACCGGGACCTGGCGGAGCAACAGCTGCGGCTCGCGCGCGAGCGCTACCAGCTCGGCGAGATCACCTTCGTCGACCTCGTCGTCGCTCAGACAACGCTGGCGCAGGCGGAGGCCGACCGCATTGCCGCGGTGTTCGCCTATCACGACATGGTCACCGCCCTGGAAGCGCTCGTGGGCACCCCCCTCCGCCAGTAACATGCACGTGAATCATCAGCCGAAGGCATCATGAACACCCGATCCAAAATCGTCGTCGGAGTGGTGGTCGTCGCCGTCCTCGCATCCGCTGCGGCGCTGTCCATCGCGCGCTCACGGGCCCAGGGGATCGAGGTGCGTACCGAGGTCATCCAGCGCCGGGACGTCGTGGAGATCGTCACGGCGAGCGGCAACATCCGCGCTCGCCGGACGGTCGATATCAGCTCGGACGTCTCGGCACGTGTGGCCCAGCTGCTCGTCGACGAGGGTGACGACGTGGTGCGCGGCCAGACCCTGCTCCGGCTCGAACCCGACCAATACCAGTCGTCCGTGTCGCGCTCCGAGGCGTCCCTCGCCCAGGCCGAGGCGCAACGCGCTCAGCAGCAAGCGAACCTCATCCGGGCACAGCGCGATCTCGATCGGCTGCTCGCGCTCCGGCAGAGGGATTCTCTGCTCGTGAGCCGCCAGCAGGTCGACGACGCCGCCACCAGTCTCGAGGTCGCGCAGGCCACGCTCACCTCCGCCGACCACGGCGTCTCGCAGGCGCGCGCTTCGCTCGACGAAGCCCGGGAGCAGCTCTCCAAGACGATCTTCACGGCGCCCATGGACGGAAAGGTGACGCGCCTGAACGTCGAAGAGGGCGAGACCGTGATCATCGGCACGATGAACAACCCCGGCAGCCTCGTGCTGACCATCGCGGATCTGTCCGTGATCGAGGCCGTGGTCCAGGTCGACGAAACGGACGTCTCCATGATCGAGCTCGGCGACAGCGCGGTCATCAGGATCGACGCGTTCGCCAACCGCCAGTTCGTGGGCCGCGTGACGAAGATCGGCAACTCGGCGATCAACCCGCCGGCGGGTCAGGCGGCCGGCCAACAAGCCGCGATCGACTTCGAGGTCGTGCTGACCCTCGACCCGACCGACGCACCCCTACGGCCGGACCTCTCGGCGACCGCGGACATCGTGGTCGAGAGGCGGCACGACGCACTCGGCGTCCCGATCATCGCCATGACCGTGCGCGAGGATTCGACGTGGGCCGGGGAGGACAGGGCCGGAGAGACCAACGAGCCTCGCGAGATCGAGGGCGTGTTCCTCGCACGCGGCGGGCGCGCGACGTTCACCGCGGTGACCATCGGCATCGCCGGCCAGGAGTACTTCGAGGTTCTCTCGGGCCTCTCGGAGGGCGACACGGTGGTCGCAGGCCCCTACCAGCGCATCCGGCAGCTCGTCGAGGGTGACGCGATCGTGTCGACGGAAGACCTGCCCGAAGACGAGAACTAGGCAGGGGACGGCGTTTGCAGCTCTGGGAAGGGGTCGCCCTCGCGTTCCAGCAGATCTGGACGGAGAAGCTGAAGAGCTTCTTTTCCGTGCTGGGCGTCATCCTCGGCGTGATGTTCCTCATCGTGGTCGTCACCGTCGTCGAGGGCCTCGACCGACTCGTGCGCGAGGACTTCAGCTCACAGGTGTTCGGTGTGAACACCGTCACGCTGCGGCGCTGGCAGCAGGTCAACATCAATACGAGTCGTGAGGAGCGCCGGGCTCGCGCCCGCCGACCATTCCTCTACTTCGCCGACGCCGAGGCGATCGAGGAGCGGCTGTCGCTCCCTGCGCGCATCGCCGTCGAGAACGGTGGCAGCGCGAGCGCGGTGGGGGACAACGGCCGCGCGGTGAACGGCGTCCAGGTCACCGGCGCGACGCCGGAGATCTTCGCCATCCGCGATCTACAGGTGACCGAGGGGCGCGTCTTCACCCCGCAGGAGGCCGACGCCGGCGCACCGGTGGTGGTGATCGGGTCCGAGACCGCCGACGTCATCTTCGAGGACGGCGTGGCCCTCGGGCGCGGCATCCGCATCGGTGGCTTCCCATACCGCGTCATCGGCATCCTCGAGGAGCGCGGCTCGATGTTCGGCCAGTCGCTCGACAACCTCGCAATCGCCCCGGCACGCTCACCGATCCAGACGATCACCGCGCCGCTCGGGGTCGCGGAGAACATCATCATCCAGGCGATCGACCCCGACCAGCTGCGCGACATCCAGATGGAGGTCGAGGGCATCATGCGCGCGCGCCGGGGCCTCCGCCCCACCGAAGACGCCGACTTCTCGCTGGAGACCGCGGACGAAGCCATCAGCTTCTGGAACAACATCTCGCGCATCCTTTTCACCGTACTCCCGATCTTCGTCTCGGTCGCGCTCGTGGTCGGCGGCATCGTGATCATGAACATCATGCTCGTGTCGGTCATGGAGCGGACCCGCGAGATCGGGGTGCGCAAAGCGCTCGGCGCTCGGCGCCGGGACATTCTCACTCAGGTGCTCATCGAATCCGCTACCGTCGCCACGGTGGGTGCGATAATCGGCGTGGCCCTCGGGATCGGCATCGCCCAACTGCTCGCGGCCCTCACCCCCATGCCGGCGGCCGTGGCGCCCCGGTGGATCCTGCTGGGCGTGGGTCTCGGCATGACGGTGGGCATCGTGGCGGGCGTGTATCCCGCGTCACAGGCGTCGAAGCTCGACCCGGTCGATGCGCTCCGATATGAGTGACGACCTGAGCCGGGACCGCGGCAGGGACGGCGCGCCGGGAGCGTCGGCGATCCTCGAGGGATTCTCCATCGCCTGGGACGCGCTGAGCGCGAACAAGATCCGATCGCTCCTGACCGTGTTGGGGGTCGCCGTTGGCGTCTCGGTCGTGATGATGATCGCCGCGCTCGTGACCGGGATCCGCTCGAGCGTCATGTCCGCATTCGAGTCGGCGGGGCCGAACAACTTCATCGTGTCCCGCATCGACTTCACCGCGGTGCAGTTCTCGGACGGGAGCAACCGCCCGCCTTGGTGGAACCGACCGGAGATCGAGCCGGAAGAAGCCCGCCGCATCGCGTCGCTCCCCACCATCCAGGACGCTCTCTTCGTGTTCGACTTCCAGGTCGATCTCGCGTTCGAGAGCGAGCGCGTGGACGAGATCATGGCGCGGGGCATCTCCTCGGGGTGGCCGGCGTACCAGCCCGGCACATTCATCGCGGGCCGTGACTTCACGCCCGCCGAGGTGGATCAGAATCGGGCGGTGGTGGTCCTGTCGGCGGGGCTCGCCGAGGCGCTCTTCGGTCAGCGTGATCCCGTCGGCAAGGTGGTTCGCGTGCCCAACGACTTCCGCGGCACACAGGAGTCGTTCACCGTGATCGGGGTGATGGAGCCGGAGGAGAACATCTTCTCGACCGCGTTCCAGAACTTCGCCATCTTCCCCTGGACGTCGGCCATTCGACGGTTGCGCCAGAACGCATGGCAAGCTCAGATCATCGTCGTGCCGCGCGACTCGGTGGACCTCGCGCGCGCACAAGACGACGTGATCGCGACCCTGCGAGGCATGCGCGGACTCGGACCGAGCGAGGAGAACAACTTCGCCGTCATGGCGTCGGCGCAGATTCTCGACATGTTCAACCGACTGACGGCGGTCTTCTTCCTGGTGATCCTCTTGCTTGCTTCGGCAGGGCTGATGGTCGGCGGCGTGGGCGTGATCGGGATCATGTTGATCTCGGTCACCGAACGGACGCGCGAGATCGGCGTCCGCAAGGCGATCGGCGCGACCCAGCGAGAGATCCTCTGGCAGTTCCTCGTCGAGGCCTCCCTCCTCACCGTCGTCGGGGCCGCGGCCGGAATGGCGGTCGGCTTCTCCCTTGCCATCGGCGTCGCGACGTGGACACCCATCCCAGCCGAGATCCCCGTGTGGGCGGTCGCCACGGCACTCGGGATGGCCGCGATCACCGGCATGCTCTTCGGGCTCCTTCCCGCATATCGCGCGAGCCGGCTCCAGCCGGTCGCAGCGCTGAGGCACGAATGAACACGCTCTCGAAGCCCCTCGATCTCCTGGCCGTCATGGCTCACCCCGACGACGCCGAGCTGCTCTGTGGCGGCTCGCTCATCAAGGCGGCGTCGCGAGGCAAGCGGGTGGGGATCCTCGACCTCACCGCGGGGGAGATGGGAAGCTCGGGCTCGGGTGAAATCCGGGCGCGTGAGGCCGCGCGATCGGCGGAGATCATGGGCGTCGTGGAACGCCGCTGTGCGGGGCTGCCCGACGCGGCGATCGAGAACGACAACGCATCGCGGCACGTGGTCGCGGCGCATCTCCGGGCGCTGCGGCCCCGAGTCGTCGTCACGCACTGGGTCGTCGGCCGTCACCGCGACCACCGGGTGGCCGCAGAGCTCGTGCGGGACGCGTGCTTCCTGTCGGGACTCAAGAAGCTGGACGTGGCCGGGGACCCGTTCCGGCCGCTCAAGCTCGTGTACGCCACCGCGTTCCGCGAAGACGTCGAGCTCCCGAGCTTCGTGGTCGACATCTCGCAGCAGCTGCGCAAGAAGCTGGAAGCCCTGTCGGCCTACTCGTCGCAGTTCGAGGGCGTCCGCGGGTACGGCGAAGTCTATCCCGGCGGCGAGCGCGACATCCTCGAGCAGGTGCGCATGAAGATGGGGCACTACGGGTCGCTGATTCGGGTGGAGTACGGCGAGCCGTTCCGCGTCGGCGAGCCCTTCGACGTGGCGGACCTCTCGCAGCTGACCGTCGCGACGTTCTGACCGGAGGGTCGCGCTCAGGCGACCCTGCAGGACACCTCGAGCAGCAGCCTTCGCCACGACGGGGCATCGGCGCCGCGCACCTTCACCGCCCGAGCCTCGGCGACGCCGCCGCTGGACATCCACGGCCAGAGCCAGGTCGCGATCTCCGCCGGCAGGTGGCCGATCGGCTCCCCCGACGCCAGATGCACCCAGACCTCGGGATCCGTCTGCAGGGGCGGATCGGGCACCAGGCGAACGTCGTCGCCCTCGGCGAGCGTCTCCAGGTGGCGCCCGCGGTCGGCGAACACCGTCCCGTGGACGGTGGCACGAAAGTGGGCCGGCCGGCCTTCGGGGAACGGGGGCGGGGTTGGGTTCATGGGTCGGGGCCGATGACCGCCGTGGGGCGTGCAACCGGCGTCGGGTTAAGTTACCCCCTGCCCCGACCCGGGCAACGCGACCATGGATCCGATCTACCTCGACTACGCCGCGACCACGCCCCTCCGCGAGGAGGTCGTGGCCGCGATGGCGCCCTTCGCGATGGGGACGTTCGGCAATCCGTCGAGCGTCCACCGCTGGGGGCGGGCCGCCCATATGGCCCTCGAGGCAGCCCGCGCGGAAGCCGCCGGCGCGGTGGGCGCGAAGCCGTCGGAGATCTTCTTCGTGCGCGGCGGCACCGAGTCGGACAA
>CAZBCN010000011.1:55100-58147 GCA_964490285.1 uncultured Gemmatimonas sp.
CGCACTCCGAGGAGGTTCCGACGCTCGTGGTCAGCGCGCTCGAGCACCGCGCCGTGCTCGAGGCGGCCGAGAGCGCAGCCCGGGGCGCTCGCGCCCGCGTCGTGCACGTGCCGGTGTCCCCCGCGGGCGCGGTGGACCTCGACGCGCTCCGTCGCGTGCTCGCCGAGGGCCCCGCCCTCGTCTCGATCATGTGGGTGAACAACGAGACCGGCATGATCCTGCCTGTCGGGGACGTCGCCGCAACCGTCGCCGAGTGCGGGGGCGCGATGCACACCGACGCCGCGCAGGCGCTCGGAAAGGTGCCCGTCGACGTGCGGGACGTCCCTATCGACCTACTTTCGGCGACAGGACATAAGCTATACGGGCCCAAAGGGATGGGCATCCTGTTCGTGCGTGAAGGCACAGGCCTCGCGCCCCTCCTCCATGGGGGAGGCCAGGAGCGCGGCCTCCGCCCCGGCACCGAGGACGTCGCCGGCGCCGTGGGCCTCGCGCGCGCCCTCGGGCTGGCCGTGGACGAGATGGGCGCGGAGGCGCCTCGCCTCGCGGCGCTGAGAGACCGGCTGGCACGGATGCTCCTCGACAGCCTCCCCGGACTCCGCATCAACGCGGTCGACGCACCCCGGGCGCCGCATGTGCTGAGCGTGGGGATTCCCGAGGTGAAGGACGGCGCGGCGCTGCTCATGGCGCTCGATCTCGAGGGCATCGCCGTCTCGGGGGGCTCGGCTTGCCTCTCCGGCAGCTCGAAGCGGAGCCACGTCATCGCCGCCCTCTACGGCGCCGACGACCCCCACGCCACCGTGCGCTTCTCGTTCGGTCGCGCCACCGTCCCGCCCGATGTCGATCGGGCCGCAGAGGCCACCGTGCGTGTGGTCGCGCGGATGAGGGCCTCATGAGCCGGGTCCTCGTGGCGATGTCGGGCGGTGTGGACTCGTCCGTGGCCGCCGCGTTGCTCGTGGAGGCAGGCCACGAGGTCGTCGGGGTCACCATGAAGACGTTCTGCTACTCCGAGACGCCCGGACATGGCAAGACGTGCTGCGGGCTCGACGGCATCCTCGACGCCAAGCGCGTGGCGGACACGCTCGGCATCCCACACTTCGTATTCGACGTGGAAGAGGACTTCACCCGGGACGTCATCGACGACTTCGTGCGCGAGTACGCCCAGGGGAGGACGCCAAACCCGTGCGTGCGTTGCAACGGCAACACCAAGTTCCGAGACCTCATGGCGCGCGGTCGCGCGCTCGGTTGCGAGCGGATCGCGTCGGGCCACTACGTGCGCATCGAGCACGGCGCCCACGGCTCGACGCTGCTGCGCGGCCTCGATCCCCAGAAGGACCAGGCCTACTTCCTCTGGGGGCTCCCGGCCGACCTCCTGCCCCGACTGCTCTTTCCCGTGGGCGAGCTGACCAAGCCGGAGGTCCGCGAGCGCGCCCGCGTGCTCGGCCTCGTCACGGCCGACAAGCCCGAGTCGCAGGAGATCTGTTTCGTGCCCACCGGCGACTACCGGGACCTCCTCGAGAAGCGACTCGGCACCCACCCGGCGCTCGAGCCGGGCAGGATCGTGCGCCGGACCGGCGAGGTCGTCGGCGAGCATCGCGGCTACGCCGGCTTCACAGTCGGACAGCGGAAGGGGCTCGGTGGGGGGTTCGGCGAGCCGCTCTTCGTGCTCGAGGTCCGTCCGGCCGCTCGCGAGGTCGTCGTCGGCACCCGCGACGAGCTCTACGAGGATGAGGTCGTCGTGGGCGAGGTCAACTGGCACGGGGCCGCGCCCGCGCCGGGAGACTCGGTGGACGTGCAGCTCCGCCACCGCGCCCCGCCCGCACGGGCGACCGTCGACTTCGAGGGCGACCGGGTGACGCTCACGCTCGATGAGCCGCGGGCGGCGGTCACACCCGGGCAATCGGCCGTGATGTTCGACGGAGAGCGCCTGCTGGGGGGTGGTAGGATCGTCGCGGCCGGGCGACGGGCGCTCCGCTAGGCGCTGCTTCCAGGGGTCCCTGCAGCGGCCGCTATAGCCGCGGCGTCACTGCCGTGAGCGCGTCCGCCGACGTCACTACGGG
Organism: uncultured Gemmatimonas sp.; assembly: GCA_964490285.1. Taxonomy (GTDB): domain Bacteria; phylum Gemmatimonadota; class Gemmatimonadetes; order Longimicrobiales; family Gaopeijiaceae; genus UBA2982. The sequence continues at coordinate 57,158 of CAZBCN010000011.1, forward strand.
AATCACCTCGAAGTCGACCAGGTCTTCCCAGTTTGCGATCCACTGATCGAGGACCGACCGGTCGGCGCATTCCATGACCTGGTAGCAACCGCCGAGATCCTCGGTCACCCAGCTGCCGCGATACTCCACACCCTCGGGCATGAGCCTCCCCTTCTCCCGAAAGCGGCGGTACACAGGCACCGGGTCGAAGTCCTTGAATCGCTCTATCACCATGTACAGCATCGGTCACCCCCCTAGTCCACCACGTCGACACGAACGCTGTCGCTGCGAATGAGGCCGGCCGCCCCAGACAGGTACCCTACCAGCCAGTACGTCCCTGGACCCACGGGAAGGTTCTCGTAGTTGCCCCGCAGGTGCCACACCGCGGTCCACTGATAGCGCTGGCCCGGGCCGATCGAGAGCGGAGGCTCCAAAGGTGGTATCCCCACGACTGGATATGGATGCAGGCGCCATACCACGTGCGCACCGGAGTCCCAAGCGAACAGGTCGAACGACCACTGTGGATCGTAGTGGAACGCGACGGCTCGACCGGAGATGTTGATCGTGGTCAGGGTGAAGACGACGGAATCCTTCACCGGACCTGTCGGCGCCACAACCGCTGATTCAACCGCCAGGCCTTCGGGCGCCTGCAGAATCTCGGTGGTGCACGCTGCGAACACGAGGAGGGCGCAAGAGAAACCCAACACTCTGGTCCGTGTGCTCATGGCAATGACCTCAAGGCGTAGAAGCGACCGTCGTCAAGCCGCATCTCAACCTCCAGCCCTCCCCCCCACCTTACCCGCCCCCAAGCTGATGCGCGAAGCGCGAAGCTCCCCGCCACCGAGGCGAGTGCCCCGCGCGCCCCAGCCCGTGGGCGACGCGCGAAGCGTGTCGCCCCACGAGGCGGATTTCCGACACCGGCGCTCAGCCGACGTCGACCCGTGTGGCGACCCGGTGTCGGAAATCCGCCGGCCGGGTTTGCGACGCCGCCGCGAGCAGGTTGCCAGAACC
>CAZBCN010000012.1:0-57411 GCA_964490285.1 uncultured Gemmatimonas sp.
CCCATGGATGACGCCATCCGCATCCGAGGCGCCCGGCAGCACAACCTGAAGGGCTTCGACCTCGACATTCCGAGGCGTCGCCTGACGGTGCTCACCGGCCCCTCAGGATCGGGCAAGAGCTCGCTCGCCCTCGACACGCTCTACGCGGAAGGGCAGCGGCGCTACATCGAGTCGCTCTCCACCTACGCGAAGCAGTTCCTGGAGCGGATGGAGAAGCCGCTCGTCGACTCGATCGAGGGGATCTCGCCCGCCGTCGCGATCGAGCAGAAGAACCCGACCAAGACGAGTCGCTCCACGGTCGGCACCGCCACCGAGGTCTACGACTACCTGAGGCTGCTCTGGTCGCGCGTCGGCCACACGCACTGCCCGGAGTGCGACCGTCGTGTCCACCCGGACACGGTGACCTCGGCTGTCGACGCGGTGCTCGCGCTGCCCAAGGGCACGCGCATCCAGGTCGCTTTCCCGCTCCCGATGAGCGAGCGCGTTACCCACGCGCTGATTGTGGCGAACCTGCGCGCGATGGGCTTCGTGCGCGTGCTCGCCGACGGCGCAGCCCTCGACATCTCGGGGCCGGAGGCCGAAGACGTCGCGACGGCCGGCACGGACCTGACGTCCGCCACTGAGCTTCTGGTGGTCGTCGACCGCATCAAGGTGGACCGGAGCGAGGCGGGTAGGCTCGCCGATTCGCTCGGCACCTGCTTCGTCGAAGGCGACGGCGAGGCCGTCGTGGCGGTCGCGGATGCGCCCCGGCTCCTCTTCACCGAGCGCTTCCGCTGCCCCGCCCACCCGGACATCGTGTTCGCGGACCCGCGCCCGCAACTCTTCTCGTTCAACAACCCGTTCGGTTCCTGCCCGCTCTGTACGGGCTTCGGCGCGACGCTCGACTACGACCCCGAGCTGATCGTCCCGAAGCCGGCGCTTTCCATCGCGGACGGCGCGGTCGACCCGTGGACGAAGCCTCGCTACAAGCGCGAGCGCGAGAGGCTCAGGGTGTTCGCGCTCGCTCGCAAAGTGTCGCTCCATTCGCCGTGGGAGACGCTCCCCGAGACGTTCCGCGAGGCGGTGCTCTACGGCACGAAGGGATTCACGGGCGTGGTCCCGTTCCTCGTGTCGCGCGAGCGAAAGCGCTACAAGCAGTACATCCGCGTCTTCCTGAGACAGTACCAGAGCCCGAACACGTGTCGTGAGTGCGGAGGCACGCGGCTGCGACCGGAGGCTCTCCGGGTCAGGGTGGGCGGGCGCACGATCGCGGACGTCGCCGACATGCCGCTCGAGGATCTGCGCCCCTGGATCGAGGGCGTCGCGCTCACGCCGATGGAGAGCGACATCGCCGAGACGCTGCTCCGCGAGCTGCTGGCGCGCGTCGGCTTCCTCGTCGACGTCGGCCTGGGGTACCTGACGCTGTCGCGCCAGACGCGCACGCTCTCGGGAGGCGAAGCGCAACGGATCAGCCTCGCGAACTCCCTCGGGGCCGCGCTCGTGGACACGCTCTACGTCCTCGACGAGCCCACGGTCGGGTTGCACCCGAAGGACACCGCCGCGCTGCTCACGCTGCTCGGACGCCTGAGCGCCGCCGGGAACACGGTTGTCGTCGTCGAGCACGACCCGCAGGCGATCCGGTGGGCGGATCACGTCGTCGAGCTCGGCCCGGGCTCGGGGGAGCAGGGGGGGCGCGTCGTGTTCGAGGGTCCGCCGGCCGCCCTGGAGCGCGCCGACACCGCCACCGGCCGCTACATGTCCGGGCGCTCGGAGGGCGTGACCGCACGCCGCCGCCGCGTGGACGGGGCCTGCCTCACGCTCCGTGGCGCGCGCCAGCACAACCTGCGGGGCGTCGACATCGACATTCCGCTCGGCACGCTGACGGTGGTGAGCGGCGTTTCGGGGTCGGGCAAGTCGACGCTGATCCACGACGTGCTCTATCGGGCCGCGGAGCGTGAGCTGGCCGGGCGCACGAGCGCCAAGGAGCACCTCGGCGAAGAGGTCGGCGAGTACGATGCGCTGGAGGGGCTCGCGCACGTCGAGGAGGTGATCCTCGTCGACCAATCACCGATCGGGCGAACCCCGCGCTCGAACCCCGTCACCTACGTGAAGGCGTGGGACGAGGTTCGGAAGATCTTCGCCGAACAACCTCTCGCCAGGGAGCGCGGCTATGGACCGGGTCACTTCAGCTTCAACGTCGCGGGCGGCCGCTGCGAGGAGTGCGCGGGCGCAGGCCAGGTCGAGATCGAGATGGTATTCATGGCCGACGTCTTCGTTGCGTGCGACGCGTGCGGTGGCAAGCGTTACAAGCGCGAGCTTCTCGACGTGAAGACGCGGGGACGCAATGTCTCAGAAGTCCTCGACCTCACGGTCGACGAGGCGATCCGCTTCTTCATCCGCGAGAGGAGGCTCGGCCGAGCCCTCTGGCACCTCCAGCAAGTGGGCCTCGGCTACCTCCGCCTCGGTCAACCGGCGACCACGCTTTCGGGCGGTGAGTCGCAGCGCCTCAAGATCGCCCGCGAGCTCGCCGGGGCCGCGGGGAAGAAGGGGAGGAAGCTCTACATCCTCGACGAGCCGACGACGGGTCTGTCGGGCGAGGACGTCGCCAAGCTGATGGACGTGCTCGACCATCTCGTGGAAGCCGGCAACACCGTGCTGGTGATCGAGCACAACCTCGACGTGATCCGCGCGGCGGACTGGTTGATCGACCTCGGCCCGGGCGCCGGGCACAGAGGCGGCGAGGTCGTGGCGATGGGCCGTCCGGAGGCGGTCGCGGGCGTGCCGGAGAGCGCGACGGGCCGCTTCCTCGCCCCGGCGATGGGGTCGCGCGCGGCCAGAGTCTGACGTGGCTGCCACGCCGCCCGTCTCCGTGCTCCTTCCCGTTCGCGACGGAGCGGCGCACCTGGGGGAGGCGATCGGCTCGCTCGAGACGCAGACGTTCGGTGACTTCGAGGTGGTCGCGATCGACGACGGCTCGACGGATGGGACTCCGGAGGTCCTCGCGGCCTGGGCCTCACGCGACGGTCGCGTGCGTCTGCTCCGCCAGGGCGCCTCGGGCATCGTCGCCGCGCTGGAGCGCGGGCGGGCCGCAGCCCGAGGCCGCTATCTCGCGCGCATGGACGCGGACGACGTCTCCGAGCCGACGCGACTCGCCGCTCAGTTCGCCCTGATGGAGTCGAACCCGGAGATCGCACTGTGCGGTTGCGGGGTCACGTACTTCCCCGGCGATGCGGTCCGGGAGGGCGCGCGCCGGTACGAGGAGTGGCTGAACGGTCTCGTGACCTCCGCGGACATCGAACGGGACGTCTTCGTCGAGTGCCCCCTCGCGCATCCGACCTTCTTCATGAAGGCGGGCGCCGTGGCGTCCCTCGGAGGGTACCGCGACCTGATGTGGCCGGAGGACTACGACCTCGTTCTCCGCCTCTGGGCGGCTGGCGAGCGCTTCGCCAAGGTGCCGGAGCGGCTGCTCCGGTGGAGGGAGGGTCCCCGACGTCTGTCGCGCACCCACTCTCGGTACGACGGGGCCGCGTTCCTCGCCTGCAAGGTGGCGCACCTGCTGAGAACCGTGATGGTCGGGCGGGCGGGAGCGGTGGTTTGGGGTGCCGGCCCTGTCGGCAAGGCCGCGGCGCGCGCGCTGGTCGAAGTCGGGGCGAGCGTGCTCGCGCTGGTCGAGGTCGACCCCGGCAAGATCGGTCAGACGATCCACGGGGCCCCCGTCGTCGACACGGCGGAGGGCCTCGGAATCCGGGACGCTTGCCACCTCGCCGCGGTGGCGCGACCGGGCGCGAGGGAGCGCTTGCGGGCCCTACTTTCGGGGGCTGGTTTGGAGGAGCTGCGGGACTTCGTCGCCATCGCCTGAAAGCCCTTGTGCCGCGCGGCTTTCCGGGGGTTCTTCCGTGCGCATGGCGGGGTTATTTTTTCCGGTGCCCGAAAGCCCCTCGCGAAGCCACCGCGCGCCCCTGTCTCGCCGGCGATCCACCACGGCTCGCAGGCGAAGGACGGCTCCCGGCCGAGTCCCATCCGGGCCCCATTTCATGACATCGAGGATTGCGTGAATGAGTGACGAGGGCGAGCTCGCAACGAGCGGAGCCGGTCCGAAGATCCTGGCCCGTCTGCTCGAAGACGAGATGCGGGAGTCGTTCATCGATTACTCGATGAGCGTGATCGTGCAGCGCGCGCTCCCCGACGTCCGGGACGGCCTGAAGCCCGTTCACCGCCGGATCCTGTACGCGATGATGGAGGCCGGCATGAGCCCCGGCCGCGCGTACAAGAAGAGCGCGACGGTCGTCGGCGACGTGCTCGGCAAATACCACCCGCACGGCGACATCGCGGTCTACGACTCGATGGTGCGCATGGTGCAGGACTTCTCGCTCCGCTACCCGCTGGTGGACGGGCAGGGGAACTTCGGCTCCGTGGACGGGGACCCGGCGGCGGCGTATCGCTACACCGAGGCTCGCCTGACGAGTCTCGCGATGGAGCTCCTCGCCGACATCGACAAGGAGACGGTCGACTTCACGCCGAACTACGACGGCAGCCGCAACGAGCCCGCGGTGCTGCCCTCGAGGGCGCCGAACCTCCTCATCAACGGCTCGTCGGGCATCGCGGTCGGCATGGCCACGAACATCCCGCCCCACAACTTGCGGGAGATCGTGGGTGCGGCCGTCGCGCTGATCGACGACCCGGACCTGCCGCAAGAGGAGCTCGAGGCGATCGTCCGCGGCCCGGACTTCCCGACCGGTGGCTTCGTGTGCGGCACGGACGGCATCCGAGATGCGTACAGGACCGGGCGCGGCCGGATCGTGATGCGCGCCCGCGCGGAGATCGAGAGGGTCGACGCGCACCACGAGCGGATCGTCGTTTCGGAGATCCCGTTCATGGTGAACAAGTCCCGATTGGTCGAGCAGATCGCGCAGCTCGCCCGGGACAAGAAGCTGCCCGACATCCGTGACCTGCGCGACGAGTCGGACCGCGACGGCATGCGCGTCGTCATCGAGCTCAAGCGCGAGGCGGTTCCGCACATCGTGCTGAATCAGCTCTACAAGCACACGCAGATGCAGTCGACGTTCGGCACGATCCTGCTGGCGCTCGTCGACGGTCAGCCGAAGATCATGTCACTGCGCGAGATGCTCAGGCACTTCGTGGAGCACCGGCACGACGTGATCGTGCGCCGAAGCAAGTTCGACCTCGCCAAGGCGCTGGATCGCGAGCACATCCTGGAGGGCCTCAAGATCGCCGTCGACAACATCGACGAGGTGATCAAGATCATCCGCGGCTCCGAGGACGTGGAGATCGCTTCCCAGGATCTCCAGGCGTCCTTCAGCCTCTCGGAGCGCCAGGCGAAGGCGATCCTCGACATGCGCCTCGCGCGCCTCACCGGCCTCGAGATCGAGAAGCTCGAGGAGGAGCTCGCTCAGGTCCGCGCGGAGATCGACGAACTGCGACGGATCCTCGGTTCCGAGGCAGTGAGGATGGGCATCCTCAAGGACGAATTGAGGGAGATCGCCGACAAGTACGGAGACGAGCGCCGCACGGAAATCACGGCGGCCGTCGGCTCGTTCGACGTCGAGGACCTCATCGTCGACGAGGACATGGTGGTGACCGTGTCCCACGAGGGCTACGTCAAGCGTCTCCCGGTCGGCACTTATCGAGCGCAGCGCCGCGGCGGGCGTGGGCTCCGCGGCATGGAGACGAAGGAAGAGGACTGGGTCGAGCACATGTTCGTCGCGTCGACACACGACTACCTGATGATCTTCACGCGCCGCGGCATGTGCTATTGGAAGAAGGTGTGGGAGATCCCGGTCGGCGGGCGGACGTCGCGCGGCAAGCCGATCGTCAACCTGCTGAACGTGTCCGAGGACGAGAAGATCGCCGCGGTGGTGCCGGTGAGGGACTTCCGGGACGACCAGTACCTGCTGTTCGGCACGCGGCTCGGCGTCGTGAAGAAGACGGTGCTCTCCGCGTACGGCAACATCCGCACCGTGGGGCTGAATGCGATCAACGTGCGCGAGGACGACGAGCTCATCGGCGTCCAGATCACATCGGGAGAAGACGAGGTGATTCTCGCGAGTCGCGGCGGCATGGCGATCCGCTTCAAGGAGTCGGACGTCCGCCCGATGGGCCGCGTCTCCGAAGGCGTTCGCGGGCTGCGGCTGCGTAAGGACGACGTGGTGATCGGGATGGTCGTGGTTCGGTCCGACTCCACCCTGCTGGTGGTGTCGGAGAAGGGGCTGGGCAAGCGGACCGAAGTCGATGCCTATCGCCTACAGGGGCGTGGGGGCTACGGCGTCATCAACCTCAAGACCACCGACAAGACCGGTCAGGTCGTGGCGGTGATGTCGGTGCGCGAAGACGAGCAGCTCATGGTCGTGACACGCCACGGCGTCGTGAACCGGCAGCGGGTGGCTGAGATCTCGCTCATCGGCCGCGCGACGCAGGGGGTCAAGCTGGTCAACCTCGACGAGGGTGACACGGTGGTCGACGTGGCGCGCGTGGTGACGGACGAGGAGGACGACGGAGAAGGCGGGGAAGAGGGCGACAACGAGGCGATCGCCGAGGCCGGCGAAGCCGGCGCCGAAGCGCAAACCGAGTGAGCCAGGTGGTGCACGGCGAGGGGCTGGTCGGCCTCACGGAGATCGAGGCCGCAGCCCGCCGTCTCGTCGGCATTGCGGTACCGACTCCGCTCATCCCCTCCGACCCGATCTCAGAGTCCATCGACGCGCAGGTGCGACTCAAGTTCGAGAGCCTCCAGCGCGCGGGGTCCTTCAAGATCCGCGGCGCGCACAACTTCGTGTCGCAGCTGTCGGACGATCAGGTCGCGCGCGGGGTCATCACCTACTCGTCGGGGAATCACGGCCAAGCGGTGGCGCTGGCGGGAAAGCTCCGGGGCATTCGGGTGGTGGTGGTGATGCCGACGACGGCGCCGAAGGTGAAGCGCGACGGCGCGGAGCGATTCGGCGCCGAGCTGGTCTTCGAGGGTACGACTTCGATCGAGCGGCGGGCGAAGGCGGAGGAGATCGCCAAGAGGGAGCGCCTGATCGTCGTGCCTCCGTTCGACCACCGGCACATCATCGCCGGGGCAGGCACCGTCGGACTGGAGATCGCGCGCGAGTGGCCGGACGTCGACTACGTGCTGGCGCCGGTCGGAGGGGGCGGTCTGTTGAGCGGTGTGGCCGCATCGGTGAAGCGTTTGCTCCCCAAGGCGAAGGTCATCGGGGTCGAGCCCGAGGGAGCTGCGTCGATGAGGCTCGCGCTCGACAACGGCTCGCCGGCCCTGCTGGGCTCCGTCGACACGATCGCCGATGGGCTCGCACCGTCGATCGTCAGCCAGCTGACGTTCGAGCACGCGCACGAGCTGGTGGACGACGTCGTAACCGTGACGGACGACGCGATTCGTCGCGCGACCAGCCTGCTCGTCGAGCGACACAAGGTCATCGTCGAGTTCAGCGGGGCGGCGGCGACCGCGGCGCTCCTCACGAACCGGATCGATGTGCACGGGGGCCGGGTGGCGGTGGTCGTGAGCGGGGGCAACTTGGACCCGTCGCTCCTCCTGCAGCTCGTCTGAAGTCGTCGTGCGGCGCCTGATCCTCTTCGACATCGACGGCACGCTCGTTCGCGGCGGTCCGGCCAAGAGCGCGTTCCTGAAGGCGATGGGCGAGACCTTCGGGACCGTCGGTGATCCGGCCAAGGTGAGCTTCGCGGGGAAGACGGATCCACAGATCGCGCGCGAGATCCTCTCCGCGGCGGGCGTCGCCCACGCCGAGATCGATCGACGGCTCCCGGAGCTCTGGGAGCGATACGTGGGATACCTCGAGCCCGCACTCGAGACGCACCCCATGACCGTCCTGCCGGGTGTGTACGAGCTGCTCGAAGATCTGGCGACGCTCGAGGATGTCGCGCTCGGATTGCTCACGGGCAATATCGTCGGCGGCGCGAAGCTCAAGCTCGATTCCGCGGGACTATGGGGTCGGTTCGTGGTCGGCAGCTACGGATCGGACCACGAGGAGCGCGACGAGCTTCCGGCGATCGCGCTCGATCGCGCCCGCGCTCAGTGGGGGTCGCGGCTCGGCCCGGAGCACGCGATCATCGTGGGCGACACGCCGCGGGACGTCGCGTGCGGTCGTGCCGGCGGGATCCGCACGCTCGCGGTGGCGACGGGCAACTTCACGGTGACGGAGCTCGTGTCCGCGGGTGCGGACCACGTGGTCGCGGACTTGGCCACCACCGACGAGGTCGTGGCGCTGCTGACGACCTGAGCCGAGCCGCCCGGCTGACGCCGCCTTGATCGGGGGCCGCCCGCGGAACATCTTGGGCCCCTCGGGCGTCCTCATAGGCGGCCCGTAGGCGCCGGGTTCAGGCCACGGCGCTCCAAACCCCGAGTCGGATCGATCCGAAGGAGCCCCACGTGTCCAAGAGCGACGAGCGTAAGCCGGCCCGCCAGGGCGGCTCGGACATGAAGAAGCTGTACATCACCTTGGCGGTGGTGGCCGTGATCGGAATCGGTGCCGTCGGCTACCAGGTAGGCTCGGGGGCTCGAGGAGCGGCCTCCGAACCGATCGTGGTGGAGGGGCTCGACGACCTCGAGCGCCTGGTCGAGCTCGCCCAGGGAGTGACCAAGGGCGACCCGAACGCGCCCGTGACCATCATCGAGTTCGGGGACTTCCAGTGCCCTGCGTGCCAGCAGTTCGCTACCCAGGTGAAGCCCCAGATGGAGCTCGCCTTCGTCGAGTCCGGCAAGGCGAAGTTCGTCTATTACGACTGGCCGATCATCGAGGCGCACCCGAATGCATTCCTCGCGGCCCGGGCGTCACGGTGCGCCGCCGAGCAAGACAAGTACTGGGAGTACCACGACAACCTGTTTCGCAACCAGGCGCGTTGGTCCGTACTCGGCGATGCGGTCGGCACGTTCATCGACTACGCCGGAAGCCTCGCGATGGACGAGGATGCGTTCGCGTCCTGCTTGAGAAGCGACCGGTATGCCGAGCTCGTCAGTGCGAACATGGAGCTCGGCATGCAGCTGGGGGTGCGTGGGACTCCCACGATCATCGTCGAGCATGGGGGCGTGCCCCGGAACATCCTGAACTGGGATTTCCAGTCGCTCGCCGCCCATATCGATGGACTGCTGGCTCCGAACGGGGGCGCGTAGCATCCCCTACGAGGCTCGATGAGCGACCCCGTGGAGGGCGTGGTTGGGCCGCCGCTCAATCGCATGCTGGTCAGCGTGCTCTCGCTGATCGGCTTCTTCGTCGCTCTGTACCTATGGGCGCACAACGCGGGTCTCACGGGGCCGATCGTCTGCGGTGTGGGTGACTGCGCCACGGTGCAGTCGAGCGCCTACGCGCGCATCGCCGGGGTACCGGTGTCGGCCATCGGGGTGGCCGGGTACGTCGCGCTCTTCGTGCTCGCACTGATGGGCCTGCAGCCGGGACGGAGGGACTCGCGTGCCATCGCCGCGCTCCTGCTCGGGGGGGCCACGTTCGGCGTCGTGTTCTCTGCCTACCTCACGTACTTGGAGGCGGCCGTGATCCAAGCCTGGTGTCAGTACTGCGTGGCCTCGGCGATCATCATCACGCTGATCTTCTTCGCGACGCTACCTGAGTTCGGGCGCCTCAAGGCGCGTCCCGCATGAGTACGGGAACGGTGAAGATACGGCTCGTGTTTTCCGACGGCGGGGCATTCCACCGCGAAGAGGTGGAGATCCCTGTCGCGTCCCTGCGCGCGCACGAGCGGTTGCTCGACTGCCTGCGCGAGGACCCGGCGGTGCTGGCGCGGGTGCATGTGGACGCGGCTCGGCTGTGTGCCGCGTTCGTCCTGGACGGCGCCTAACTCACCAGGTCGGCCTCGACGGACAGGCTCCTCTCGAGCGTCCACTCACGCACGATCGGAGGTGGCCAGCTGCCCGACGCCACCATCGCCAATACCTGCTCGGCCTCGTTCTCGGCTCGCCGAGCCAGCTCCGTGTCGACGTAGCCGCGACTCAACGCGTCGGCCAGCTCGTCCTCGTCCAGGAGCACGACGCCGCCTTCGGCCGGCAGCCACACGTCCAGGAAGAGATCGGTGGTGTGCCAGACACTCCCGTCGATCTCGGGCGGCGTGAGGATGTTCGCGTAGTAGCCTGTGAAGTTGCCGTCGGCGCGGTGGAAACGGCCGACGTCGTGCCAGCGCCCGGGAAACGTGAACCACACGACGCGGGAGCCAGGCTCGAGGATCGGAGACCCACCGACGAGCATCGGGGCATCGATCGCGATCGGGTCGGTGAGCGTGACGATCACGTCCTCTCGCTCCAGCACGACGAGCTGGTCGAACAGCTGCTCGTCGTCGGGAAGGCGCTTGTAGTGGATCCGGGCGCGCCCCGTCGCGCTCACCGCTACGCGTCGGCCGATTTCGCCGCGACCGGCTCCACGAACACGTCCATGATGCCCCCGCACACCGCGGGGCTCCACGAGAGCAAGTCGTCGGTGAGGTCGACGCGGACGCGTTCCGGAATGCCCGTCGAGAGCACACGATGGGCCGACTCGATGACCTCCGCTTCTCCGCACCCGCCACCCACGGTGCCGACGAGCCCACGGCTCGGATCGACCAGCATGCGCGCGCCGACCTTACGGGGCGTCGAGCCCTTGGTCTCGACGATCGTCGCCAGCGCGCAGCGGCGCCCGGCGTCTCGGGCGGCCGCGAGCGCCTCCGTGAGTGTCCTCTCGTCCTCGCGCGTCACTTCGCCTCCTCCGAGGTCTGGCTGAAGAACCTCTCCGCCACTCGCTCCACACCCTTCAGCGGGAGCCCTGTTCCGCCGCGGCGCACCATCACCAGCTCGGCCGCGACTGCCACCGCGATCTCCTCGGGCGTCTCGGCGCCCACGTCGAGTCCAACCGGCGCGTGGATCCTTTCGATGAGATCCATCGAGAAGCCTTCGTCGACGAGCTGGACGAAAGTGGCTCGAACGCGCCTGCGGCTTCCGATCATGCCGATGTATGCCGGCGGCGGCTCCGCACGGAGCGCACGCACCAGGCAGTCGTAATCGTACTTGTGACCGCGCGTGACGAGCAGGATGTGCGAGCGCTCGTTGAGCGGAATGTCGGCGAACGGATCGGAGAAGTCGCCGCGGATGAGACGGTCGGCATCCGGAAAGCGCTCACGCGTGGCGAAGTCCGGTCTGTCGTCGAGCACCGTCACCTTGAAGCCGAGCAGCGCGCCGACGTGTGCCATGGGCTGCGCGATGTGGCCCGCACCGACCACGATGAGCTCCTGGACCGGGCGTCGCACCTCCAAGTAGAGCTCGAGCGTCTCACCATCCGCCTGCACCTCGCGCAGACCGTCCTTGCTTCGCTCGAGATCGAGCGCTTCCCGGATGACACCGACCGCTGCCGCGTCCAGCGCCTCGGAACCGAGGCTTCCATACAGGCCTTCGTGCCCGGGTGCGGTCCGGGTCACCGCGATGCGTCGTCCGGTCAGACCCGGCGTGGGTGCACGCACGATCACGGCCGCAGCCGCGGCGCCGCCGGACTCCGTCGTCACGAGCAGGAGCTCCGCCACGTCGGCTGCGGACAGGATGCTCATCGCACTACCGCCGCGTACGCTTCTGGCGTATCGATATCGGTGAGCACGCCGGCGTCGGCGACCTCCACGAGGACCGCTCGCGGTAGATGGCGATGGACGACCGTCCGCGCGCCGCCCTCGAGCGCGGGATCTGCCAGCTCGTCGAAGAGCGCTGAACCGAAGATCGCGGGGTGCCCGCGCTTGCCGTCGTGCGTGGGCAGCGTGAGCGGCGCACTCTCCGTGCGCGCGGCCTCCAAGAGGGTCGCGACCGTGTCTGCGCGAACCATCGGATGATCGACAGGGAGGTACGCGAAGCCGTCCACGGAGTTGCCGAGCGCGGCGATCGCGAGTCGGAGCGACGTGATCGGACCCTCTCCCGGCGCGGGGTTGGTCAGCACTCGTGCTCCCGCGGCCGCGGCCTCGGCGGCCAACGCATGCTGTCCCTCCGCCACGACGACCAGAACCGGCTCGCAGCCGCCCCCTCGCAGGGCGCGGACCGTGCGGGCCAGGAACGTCTCGCCGTTCACCCGGAGCATCGCCTTGGGGCTCCCCATGCGAGCCGACGCTCCGGCGCTCGGAACCACCCCCGCGAACCCCGTGGAGCCGCTCATGCGAACGCCCGGTAGAAGCGTCCGTCCGAAGCCGCGAGGCGCTGGAGGACGGGTGCGGGGGCGAAGCGGTCGCCGTGCGCGCGCTGCAGTGCCTCCGAGTCCTCGAGCAGTGCCTTCGGGCCGAGGGAGTCGGCGTAGCGCAGCAGACCACCGCGGAAGGGCGGGAAGCCGGTTCCCATGACCATTGCCAGGTCGACCGCGCTGGCGGTGGCGATCACCCCCTCCTCGAGAATGCGCGCGGCCTCGTTGACCATGGCGAGCACGAGACGGTTCACGATCTCGTTCTCGCCGAGGTCGCGCCTCGGCGGAATCACCGAGCCGAGCTCCGCGTACACGGTCTCGTCGGGCCCCTTTTCCTCTCCCTTTTCGTACAGGTAGAAGCCCGCGCCGCCCTTCTTGCCGAGCCGCTTCGTGGCGCCCAAGGCCAGGAGCACGGGCGAGGGCGCCAGCCGGTCGCCGAGCGCTTCGTGCAGAGACGCGCCCGCGTGACGCGACACGTCGATACCGATCTCGTCGATCAGGCGTAGCGGACCCATGGGCATGCCGAAGGACTTGGCGACACGGTCGATGCGCTCGATCGTCGCGCCGTCGCCGAGCAGGTAACCGGCCTCGTTGAGGTACGGCCCGAGGATCCGGTTCACGACGAAGCCTGGGCCGTCGCGCACCACGACAGGCACCTTCCCGAGCCGCAGCGCGAATGCGTAGACGGTGGCGACCGCCCGATTCGTGCTTTTCGAACCCCGCACGACCTCGACGAGCGGCATGCGATCCACGGGATTGAAGAAATGCATTCCGCAGAACCGCTCGGGTCGCTCGAGCGCTTCTGCCATGGCGTCGACCGAGAGCGAGGATGTGTTGGTGGCCAGCACGCAGTCGGCGCCGACGTGAGATTCCGTCTCGCGTAGGACGGCGCGCTTCACGTCCATGCGCTCGACGACCGCCTCCACGACGAGGTCGGCGCCCGCGATGCCTCTGAACTCGAGTCCGCCGCCGATCAGGTCCATGCGCTGCGCTGCTTCTCGCCGCGAGAGGCGGCGCCGCTCGACGGCTTTGTCGAACCGTCCGCGGGCGTGCTGTAGGCCCCCCGTGACTGCCTCGTGACGAACGTCCTTCATGTACACGCGCACACCGTTGTCAGCGGCCAGGTGCGCGATGCCACCCCCCATGATTCCGGCTCCGAGCACCCCAAGCGACCTCACGGGCGCGGCGGTCGCGGCCTCCTCGACGCCCGTGCTCTTTCTGGCGGCCTCACGCAGGTAGTAGACGTGGACGAGGTTCTTGCACACCGGGGAGACGACGAGCCGCGCTGCCGCGCGCGCCTCGGCGCCGAGGCTCGCCTCTTCACTCCCCGTGGCGTGCTCACCGAGGATATCCAGGATGCGGAGCGGCGCCGGGTAGTGCCCGCCGGTGCTCGCAATGACCTTCTTGCGGGCGACCGCGAGCAGGAGCTTCCGACCCGGCGGGGTGCTCTCCAGCAAGCGCGCCGAAAGCGCCCGCTTCGCGCGCGGCGGTGGCGGCGTCTTGCCGCGGAGCACGTCGAGCGCGAAATCTCGCACCTGCGCTGCGAGCAAGGCCTCCGGTACCACCTCGGAGGCGAGCCCCATTCGCTTCGCCTTCTGCGCGTCGACCTTCCTCCCCGTCAGCAGCATATCCAGTGAAGCCTGGAGCCCGACGAGGCGAGGTAGGCGCGTAGTACCACCCCACGCGGGCAGAATACCGAGCATCACCTCGGGGAACTGTAGGCTCGTTCTCTTCGAGTCCGACAGAACCCGATGCGTGCACGCCAGGGCCAGCTCGAGCCCTCCGCCGATGCACAGACCATGCACGGCGGCGACCGTGGGGACAGGAAGGGAGACGACGTCGTTGAAGACCGCCTGGCCAAGCCGGATCTTCGTTTCGGCCTCGGCGGGGTCGTCGATCGCTGCGATGGCGTCGATGTCGGCGCCCGCGATGAACGAATCGGCCTTGCCACTTCGGATGACCAGGACACCGATGCGTCCCTCGCGTCCGGCGGCCCGCGCCTCGTCCAGCGCCTCGCCGAACCGGCGCATGACCGGCTCGCTGAGGACATTCAGGGATCGATCGGGATCGTCGAAGGTGATCCAGCCGATCTTGTCCGCATCCGCTTCGAACGCGGGGTTGGGTCGTGAGTTCAAAGGAGACCTGCTACAGCCGGAGCCGCTCCTCGGCGTTGCTCTGGTCGAGCCGGACCAGCACCGGCTCCCCCCTCTCGACCTCGATGGAGACATTCCAGTAGAGCTCCGTGTACGGCAGCTCGTACCGCGCGTGGACCCAGTACCGGCCGGGCCGCACCAGGAGGTTTCCGCGGGCTATGCCGGTCGCGTCCGTCGTGTCGACCGCGACGTCGAGGCCGGATGCTTCGATCTTCGCGGCGAAGATGTCGGCGACGTCGGCGAATGCTTCGTCGCCCCAGTTCTCCCGGAGGATCCGCACGGAGTCGCTCGCCCGGATCGTGCCCTGCTGGAGGCTGTCGAATCGGCTGAAGGCTGCGTTCACCTGTCGCTCGACTCCGGGCAGCTCGCTCTCGAGCAGAGTGAACTCGCGAAACAGTAAGATATACGCGGTTTCTCCGCGGTCGTACGGCCGCATGGCCACGCCGAGCTTCTGCAGCGTGTCCCGCAGGATGTTCCAGCGACGCTGGGCCTGATCCAGCTCGGCCCGGGTCGCCTGCACCTGCTCGCGAGCGGCGAGCAGCTCCGCCGGGATTTCGGGTTCCGGTGTCGGGTGAACCGCGACCAGCGAGTCGAAGACCGCATCGCGATCGAACGGCAGAAGGCGAACCTCCACCTCCGAGAGCGCCCGCGGGATCCTACCGCTGCCGGCCGGGTCATCGACCTCGATCTCGATCGAGACCACGACCTCGGCAGGGCTGCACGCCGACGCGACGGCGAGGAGGAGAGGCAGGGCGCACGCGAGGACTCTTCTCATGCAGCGTAGCCTAGTACAACAGGCCCGCTTCGACCACCGCGGCTAGTCGCGAATGGTCTCTGGCAGGATGAAGGTCGCCGGGTCCTGCGGTCTGCCGTCCACGTGGACTTCGTAATGCAGGTGCGACGACGTGGAGATGCCCGTGCTTCCGACACGTGCGATCATGTCGCCGCGGAGCACCTCCTGGCCCTTCTGCACGATCAGGCGCGAGGCGTGACCGTAGAGGGTCGTGATGCCGAAGCCGTGGTCGATCCGGACCGCGAGCCCGTAGCCGGCCATCCAGCCGGCCTCGATGACGCGACCCTTGGCGGCCGCGAAGATCGGCGTGTCCCGGGGCGCGGAGATGTCCATCCCCTCGTGGGGGAGCGGGCGGTTGTGGATCGGATGCATGCGCGCCGCGGAGAAGCGGCTGGTCAGCCATCCCTCCGTAGGCAGAATCGAGGGGAGCGACTCCAGCCGATCACGATTCGAGGACACCGCGTCCGTGGCTTCCTCGAGGCTCTCGGAGAGGAGCCGGGCCCTGCGCTCCAGGGCGCTCAGGTCGTAGGACGTGGCGAAGGCGGTCTGCGCCATTTCTTGGTCCAGCGCCCAGAGGGGCGAGGCCTCCGGCGAGCCGAGGCCCGGACCGCCGACGCCGGCCTGCAGGACCTCGGGGTCGATGACCTCGAGTCCCGCGATGCTCCGGAAATTCGCGTCGTTCGCCGCCACCTGGTCGAGGACCCCTTCGAGCGACTGGATTCGATCTCCGAAGCGCGCGAGCTCGACCTCGAGCGCCTGGTTTCGCGCCTTGAGATGACGGGCCTGTAGGCGTCCGACTCCCTCGATACCCGACGTGAGCCCGAAACCAAGGACGGTGAGCGAGACGAGAGACCCGGCCACGAGAAGGAGGCGGAGGGCACGGGCGGAGAACGAAACCTGCCTGACCGGAGTGTCCTCACCCCTCACGATGAGGAAGGTCCACCTGTTTCCGGCCATGCGCCCGCCTGGGTTGTGTTTCGTGGACGATTCGTACCTGAGGGACCGCGCGCACCAGGGGGGTTCGAGTCGAGCGAGTCGACCGAAGTGACAAAGCTACCGGGGCCTGGAACGGGGTGTCAAGCAACCCAATCGGTCGTTTCGACCTTGGGGAAAAGGGGCGCGTCTTTCCTCACTTTTCGCCCCCCCACCGTCACGGTTTTGGACCCCGCGAGGGTCGGAACCCGCTCGAGCCCGAGCCTCGAGCCGAGCTCTGACATTTTGGCCGGAGCCACCGGTTGAAAGAGCGCAGCCAGGGCCACGAGGCACCGGGCGAGCGAGGCCAGAGTCTCGTCCAGGTCCGCGGCGGTCGACGGGCTCTTGGCCTGGGCCCAGGGCTGGCGCTCTTCGATCCAGCCGTTCGCGTCCCGGGCGAGCTCCATCGCGGCCGCGAGTGCATCGTGCACGCGGTAGGCCCTCATCGCCTCCCGTACCGACGCGAACGTGGTCGTGATCTTCGCGTCGAACGCGGCGCCGGGCGCGTCGGGCACGATTCCCTGGCGGTACTTGTCGATCATCGCGATCACCCGGCTGGCCAGGTTGCCGAGCACGTTGGCGAGCTCGTCGTACCGCGCGAGAAACCGCTCGGGCGTAAAGGAGGCGTCCGATCCGGTGGGCATCTCGCGCAGCAGGAACCACCGCACGGCGTCCGTGCCGAAACGCTCCCGCAGCGCGAGCGGGTCGATCACGTTCCCGAGCGATTTGGACATCTTCGTCTCCCCCACGACCCACCATCCGTGCGCGAGGATCTGGCGGGGGAGTGGCAGGCCGGCGCCCATGAGCAGCGTAGGCCAGTAGACCGCATGGTTAGTTAGGATGTCCTTCCCCATGATGTGCAGGTCGGCGGGCCACCACGACCCGCTCAGGTCGTCGAAGCCCTGTCGCCCCGGGGGCGCCGCGGGGTCGATCGCGCCCGAGGCGGTCACGTAGTTGACCAGCGCGTCCACCCACACGTACGCGACGTGCTCATCGTCGAACGGGAGCGAGATACCCCAGGAGAGCCGGCTCTTGGGCCGTGAGATGGACAGGTCCTCGAGGGGCTTGCGGAGGAAGCCGAGCACCTCGTTGCGACGCACCTCCGGAACGATCCAATCGGGGTTCGCCTCGATGTGCCGCACCAGCGCCTCCTGGTGCCGGCCCATGCGGAAGAAATAGTTCTTCTCCTCGACGTGCTGGACCGGACGGTGGCAATCCGGGCAGGTCCTCTCCGGCCCGAGATCCTTCTCGGTCCAGTAGCGCTCCTCGTGCACGCAGTACCAGCCCGTGTAGGCACCCTCGTAGATCTCTCCGCGGTCCCAGAGGCGAGTAAGGAACGCCTGAACCACGGACTTGTGCTCGGCCTCCGTCGTCCTGATGAAGCGATCGTGCGAGATCTCGAGCGTCTCCCAAGCTGCGGCGAACCGCTCGGCCATCAGGTCACAGAGCTCGATGGGCTGCACGCCGCGGCGGGCGGCCTCGTCCTGGATCTTCTGTCCGTGCTCGTCCGTGCCGGTGAGAAAGAAGACCTCGGCGCCGTCCTGGCGCTCGAACCGCGCCAGGGCGTCGGCGAGGATCGTCGTGTAGGCGTGCCCGATGTGCGGCTCGCCCGACGCGTAATAGATGGGCGTCGTCAGATACCTTCGTCGCTGGGTCATGCGTCGCCCTTGGCGCCGGTGTCCGGCGTACGCCCGCGGGACCGTCCGACCTCCGTCTTCAAGTCCTCCAGCGAGAGGATCCGCCGTTCACCATCCCCACTTCTGAGCGACACCGTGTCACGCCAGATGTCGATGGCGACCACGCGCTCTTCGCCTCGCGTGGTTCGCACGGTGCGACCTTCACGCGGGAAGCGCCGGCGGGCCTCGACGTAGGTGCGGTGCTCGTACATGAGGCAGCACATGAGGCGGCCGCAGCAGCCACTGATCTGCGCGGGGTTGAGCGACAGGCGCTGATCCTTGGCGAGCTGGAGCGAGACGGGCTTCAGCTCCGGCAGCCACGTCGAGCAGCAGAGCTCTCGGCCGCAGCGTCCGACTCCACCGAGGAGCGCGGCTTCGTCCCGCACACCGATCTGCTTGAGCTCGATCCGCGTCCGGAAGGTGCGCGCCAACTCGCGCACGAGCTCGCGGAAGTCGACCCTCTTCTCGGCGGTGAAGTAGATGATCAGCTTCGCGCGGTCGAACTGCCATTCGGCTTCCGTCACCTTCATCTTGAGTCCGTGCTTCACGGCCAGCTTGCGGCTGCGCTCGCGAACTCGGTGCTCGTCTTCCCGCAGGGCGGTGCGCCGGAGGACTTCGTCCTCGCCCGCGACGCGCAGGACTCGCTGCTCGGGAGTCGGGGTCGTGCACCCGCCCGATGACGAGCACTTACGCTCCGCGATCGTTCCGACTGCCGAGACCTCGCCCAGGTCCTCGCCGCGCTCCGCCTCGACGATGACATGGCTGCCTGGCCGCAGATCGATATCCGCGTAGGAGTAGTAATCCTTCCTGGTCCCTTTGAAGCGGACCTCGGCGAACCCTGCCATAGACTCGGCTACGCCTCGCGCCAGGCACCGATGGCGTCGTACTTGGCCCAGCGCGCCTCGAGCAGGCGTGTGACCGGCAGGTCGCAAAGCTCGGTGAGGGTGCGCTCGAGCGCGCGCGAGAGATACCCCGCTGCCTCGTCCCAGTCGGCGTGAGCGCCGCCCGGGGGCTCGGGCACGACCTCGTCGCAGATGCCCTGATCGTGGAGATCCTTGGCAGTCAGGCGAAGGGCTCTCGCCGCGTCTTCCCTGAACGAGGCCGAGCGCCAGAGAATGGCGGCGCAGCCCTCGGGGGAAATGACGGAGTAGATCGAGTGCTCGAGCATGAGGATGCGGTCGGTCACGCCGATGCCGAGAGCGCCACCCGACATGCCCTCGCCGATCACGACCGAGACCAGGGGAACGCGCAGCCGGGCCATCTCGCGCAGATTGAACGCGATCGCTTCGCCGATTCCGCGCTCTTCGGACCCGACCCCGGGATAAGCTCCGGGCGTGTCGATGAACGTGACGACCGGACGGCCGAATTTTTCCGCCTGCCGCATGAGGCGGAGCGCCTTGCGGTACCCTTCGGGGTGCGCGCTGCCGAAGTTCCGCTGCAGGTTCTCCTTCATGTCACGGCCCTTCTGGTGGCCGATCAGCATGACGGAGCGTCCGCTCATCCGGGCCCATCCGCCCACGATGGCTTCGTCGTCGCGGAAGCTTCGGTCCCCGTGTAGCTCGATCCAGTCCTCACAGATGCGCTCGACGTAGTCGAGCGTGTAAGGCCGACGCGGGTGTCGCGCCACCAACACCTGCTCCATCGGGCTCAGGTGGTCGAACGTCTGCTGCTTCAGCTCCCGGAGTCGTGTGCGTAGGCTCTCCACCTCGTCGGCCACGTCGATTCCTCGGCGTTCCGCCAGGTCGAGGAGCTTGTCGATCTGAGCCTGGATCTCGACGATGTGGCGCTCGAAGTCCAGGTGCGCG
Organism: uncultured Gemmatimonas sp.; assembly: GCA_964490285.1. GTDB lineage: Bacteria > Gemmatimonadota > Gemmatimonadetes > Longimicrobiales > Gaopeijiaceae > UBA2982. The sequence continues at coordinate 19,540 of CAZBCN010000012.1, forward strand.
GGGGTGGCCATCAGGAACCGTCCCCGCGGACCTGCTCGAAGGCCTCCACTTCCGTGAAGTCCTTGAAGCGTCCCCAATAGCGGGCATAGGCCTGCGCCATTCGGGGCCGCAAATCCACGCGCGGGGCGCCAACCGCTTGGAACGCCGCCAGAGCTTCCATCTTCATCACCATTTCAGCGCGAATGTCGTTGAAGCGCGACGGGGTGAACTCGAGTCCCGTCGTCGCGGTCTCGTAGGCGAGCACGGTTTCGATCTCGGAGGTGGCCTGCTGGGCGACCCGCGCCGCGTCGCGACGCGAGAGATCCCGGTCGTCACGGGCGGGCATGAAGACCGTCGTCGGACGCAGCTCGTTCAGCGTGCGCTCGATCAAGTCCCGTTGCCCCTCCGCGTTGCCGAACAGCGTCCGATCGACGCGGAGCTCCACGCCGAGGATGTTGGCGGCGATCATAGCCGCCTTGAGCTCCTCGGGCGAGGCGTCTTCGGCCGAGCGGAAGATCGGGACCACGACCACCGTATGGCCCTTCGCTCGCTCCGCCATGAGCGTTCCCCCGCACCCCATCTCCGCGTCCCCGAGCCGGCCCTCGATCGCGAGGACCACGGCCGGCTCATCCTCCTCGGGAGCCTGGCTGGCGCTTGCCATCGCGCGCAGGCGCGCGACGAAGTCCTCTTGGCTGAGCGGCTTGATCATCACCTGGTCCGCCCCGGCACGCAGGGCCTGCTCTTCGTACTCGGCCTGTGTGTAGCCCGTCGTGACGAGGATCGGCAGGCGGCGGTGCTTGGCCCGGAAGGCCTTGACCAGCGAGAAGCCGTCTGCACCGGGGAGGTTGAGGTCGGTGACCAGGATGTCCCACGGTTTGCCGGCGATCAGCTTGAGCGCGCTGTCACCGTCCTGTGCGTGCGTGACGGAGAAGCCGCCCATGGCGCTGAAGAACGCCTTTACGAGCAGCGCCTGATCCACGGCGTCCTCGACGTAGAGGACGCGCACGGTCCGTGACGGGTCGGAGCTCAAGGGATGGGGTGCCTCGGGGGTGGCGACCGCAGGAATCGAGAAGATAAAGACGAGGCGGGGCGGCGACAGGGGCGCCGGGCCGGCCTCACGGCGTCAGCGCGTGGCCGGCTCCGGGATCCGGTACCACACGATCAAGCCCATTCCCAGGACGAAGAGGGCACCCAGGACCGCGTTGGAGAAGTACCCGGCGCCGGCGAAGAGGGGACCCGCGACCGCTCCGCCGAGAGCGAATCCCATCTGCCCGAGCGCGACGGTCAGGCTCATCAGGGAGCCGCGCTTCTCGTCTCGCACGAGCGCCGTCAGCAGCGCCGAGAAGGGGCTGACCCGCATCGCGACGAGGACCATGATGATGAAGAACGCCACATACGCCGTGAAGATGTCCGTCACGAGCGGGACGGTGAGCAGCATCACGAGCGACAGGCCAATGCAAGCGAGGAGGATGATCCCCTTCCGGCCGATCCTGTCGGACAGCTTCCCGGCCTGTGGGCCGGTGACGACGTTCGCGATCCCTCCGAACAAGAACATCAATGCGATTTGGTCGCCGGTGGCGCCTAGTTCGCGCTCCAGCCACGTCGGCAGGTAGACGACGAAGACCGAGACCCCGAGGAACATCAGAAAGAAGGCCGCGGCCGCCCAGGCGACCTCGGGTCGCTTGAGCATGGCGTGGTAGTCGCTCGCGGCCCTGCGAACCGTGAGTGGGTGCTCTGTCCGGCGGACCGCTGGTTGTGGCACGCCGAAGTAGAGCAAGAGTACGGTCAACGCCATCGTGACGGCGAAGGCATAGAACGGGGACGCGACGCCCCAGCGCGACGCCAGCACGATTCCGAGCGGGATACCGGCGATCTGCCCTACCGCCGCGCCGCTCATCACCCAACCCGTCGCCCATCCGCGCCTGCCGTACGGGAATGCGTCCCCGATGTAGGAGGCCGCAGCGCCGCTCAGCACCCCTCCCGCGCTTCCGGCGAGCACCCTCACGAACAAGAACGAGTAGTAATCGACCGCGAGCGTATGGAGGATCAGGGCCACCGTCATCGCACCGCACCCGAGCAGCAGGATGCGGCGTCTCCCGATCTTGTCCGACACGGGTCCCGCGAGAATGGCGAAGATGCCGACCATGAGGGAGTAAGCCGACACGAGCGTGCCGAGTGCGGCGTCCGCGATGTCGAGCTCCTGGCCGATCATCGGTAGGATCGGCGAGATGATCATGGTCTGGCTCGCCGACGAGAACACGAGCAGCCAGAGCGTGAAGACGATGAGAAGCGGCCGCTCCGGCTCCGGAGATGCAGTCACCGATGCCGGCGCGTGAGTCGCCTCCGCGGCGTACTCGGGCGCGGAGGGGGCGGTGGGCGGGCTGGAAGCCCGTTCGCTCAAGCCTCTTCCCTGTGCACGAGCGTCACCGAGCGCTGGGCCGTGCACATCATCACGACGTCGAGAATGTTCACGTGATCGGGTACGTTGGCCACGTACAGAACCATGTCGGCGACGTCGTCGGCGGACAGCGGCTTCACGCCCTTGTACACGTCCTTCGCTTTGCTGGTATCACCGTCGAAGCGGACGGCGCTGAACTCGGTCTCCGCCATGCCGGGGTCCACACTGGACACCCGGACCTTCGTGCCGAGCAGATCCATGTTGAGCCCTTCGGTGATCGCTCGTACGCCGAATTTCGTGGCGTTGTAGACGGCGCCCCTGGGGTACGTCCAATGGCCTGCCGTGCTGCCGAGATTGATCACATGCCCCGAGTTGCGGGCCACCATGTGCGGGACCACGGCGCGCGTCATGTAGAGCAACCCCTTCACGTTCGTGTCGATCATGTCCTCCCAGTGCTCCAGCATACCCTCGTGCAGCTTGTCGAGGCCGCGCGCCTTCCCGGCATTGTTCACGAGGATGTCCGGGATCTGCTTCTCTGCAGCCAGGTCCGCCACGTATGCCGCCACCGCATCCCGATCCTTCACGTCCAGTCCGTCGGCTCGCACGGCCACCCCGTGCACCTTCCTCAGCTCGGCTGCGAGGTCTTCCACGCGCTCGACGCGGCGCGCCGAGAGGAGTAGATCGCAACCCTGCTCGGCGAACCTCCGTGCCATGGCCGCGCCGAATCCAGACGATGCACCAGTGATGAGGACACGCTTACCCGCGAGTCTGTTCATGGTCGTGAAGGCGAAGGGGATCACGATACGGGGGCGGCTGAGATTCGCGCCGGGTCCCGGCGGACGCAACCGCATCGGCTCGCCCGCAACGAATCGCTGGACTCCCCCGCACCGCGGGCGCTACCGTGCTCCGTCCTCACCTCATTGGGGAGTCGCGAGTGGACCGAAAGCAGGTCGGAGCCTGGGCGTTGTTCGACTTCGCCAACTCGGTATACCCGGCGGTGATGACCACGGCGGTCTTCCCCCTCTTCTACGGCAGCCAGATCGTCGGCAACGAAGGCGGCCTCGGCGACCTGTGGTGGGGGAGGGCGGTCAGCGTCTCGGCCTTCATCGTCGCCGCCACGGTGCCCCTTCTCGGGGCGATCGCCGATCGGGGCGGAGCGCGGAAGCGGTTCATGGCGCTCTACACGCTGCTCTGCATCGTGGGGGTGTCCCTGATGGTCACGCTGGAGGCTGGCATGATCGTGCGCGGCTTCCTCTTCTTCGTGCTGGCGAACGTCGGTTTCGAGAGCGCGCTCGTCTTCTATAACGCCTACTTGCCGGACATCGCCCCGCCCGAGAAGCAGGGACGAGTTTCGGGGCTCGGCTTCGGGCTCGGGTACCTGGGCTCGGCGGTGGGGCTGATGATGGCGATTCCGTACGCGCGCGAGAGCATCGAGGTGGTCTGGGTCCTCGTGGCGGCCTTCTTTCTACTGTTCTCGCTGCCGGCGTTCTTCTTTCTGCCGGCGGATGGTCGCGGCGAGATGTCTGTCGGCGCGGCTGCGCGATGGGGGCTCTTCAACTTCAAGTCGATCGTCGCCGAGGTCTGGCAGCAGAAGGAGCTCCGCAACTTTCTGATCGCGTTCTTCTTCTTCATCGACGCGATCCTGACCATCATCGTGATGGCGGGCCGGGTCGCCGAGGTTACGTTCGGGTTCACGCAGGAGCAGACGATCGTCCTGTTCCTCATCGTGCAGTTCTCCGCGCTGATCGGCGCGTTCGCGCTCGCGCGTCCGACCGACCGCCTCGGCCCCAAGAAGGTCCTCACGGGAGTCCTGACGCTCTGGATCGGCGTCGGCATCGCGACGTACTTCATCGTCGATCCGAGGCTCTTCTACGGGATGGCCGTCGTCGCGGGGCTCGGGCTCGGCTCCGCACAGGCGGCGAGCCGCGCTTTCATGTCGAGGCTGATCCCGAAGGGTCGTGAGTCGGAGATGTTCGGATTCTACGCGTTCTGCGGGAAGACGTCCTCGATCGTCGGTCCGCAGGTGTTCGTCTACGCTGGGATCTTGGCGGGGGGGAGCCAGCGCCCCGGGTTCCTCGCCTTGACCGTCATGTTCATCGTCGGGCTGATCCTGCTGCAGCGGGTGAACGAGCCCCACGTGGCCGCCGCATGACGCGGCTCGCGTCGCTCACCGTCGTCGGGGCTCTCGCGCTGGCGGGCTGTTCGATCGAGCCGCGCACGGACCGCACCGCCGGGGAGCGGCCGCCAGAGAGTCTGTCCGAATTCCTGCGGCCGTGGGGCGAGTCGTTCCCGCCCGCGGGCGTGAAGAGCGGGGACCTGGTGTGGATCTGGTCGATGGCGGGGACCGTGCCCGGCTCGTCGCCCCTCCGGCTCGTCGAGGGCGGGGTCGGGGCCGAGACGCGCCAAGCGCTCGCGAACATCGTCGAGGTGCTCGCCGCCGCCGGGGCGGCGCCCCGGGACGTGGCACAGTGCTCCGTCTTCCTTGCGGACGGCGCCGACCTGGACGCGATGCGCGAGGCGTACCTCGAGTACTTCCCCGCGCCGCCACAACGTGTGGCGGTCGAGGTAGGGGATCTCACGCTCGGTGCGCGCGTGGAGATCGAGTGCACGGCGGTGCTTCCGACTGAACCCTAGCCTCGCGGCTCAGCCGAGCGGGCGGCCTCCGTCGACCGGAATGATCGCTCCCGTGCTGGATGGCAGGTGCGTGGCCGCGGCGAGGACGGCGAGCGCCACGTCGTCCGGCGTGGGGAGTCGGCCGAGCGGGGTTCGGTCCAGGTAGCGCTGACGGACCGCCGGGTCCCAGCCGCTCGTGAACTGAGTGTCCACGAGGCCGGGCGCGACCGACAGCACGCGGATCTTCGGTGCGAGGGCGCGCGCCAGAGACACCGTCAGGTTGTCCACCGCAGCCTTGGAGGCGCAGTACGCGACGTTGCTTCCGCCTGCCATCTTCGCGGCGAGCGACGAGATGTTGACCACGACACCGCCTTCACCGGCCGCGAGCAGCTTGCGGAACGCCCGGACCGTGGCGAACACGCCGCGCACGTTCGTGGCCATGATCGAATCGAAGAGCGCATCGTCGAGCGCCTCCATGTCCGAGTGGGGGATCACTCGGGTGAGCGCCGCATTGTTGACGAGCACGTCGAGGCGGCCTTCGGTTTCCGCCACGGAGGCCGCTGCGGCCTCGATTGCTTTCGTGTCCGCCGCGGGCGCTCGAAGGACCCGGTGCCCGTCCCCCGGGAGGGAGCGGCGCACCTCCTCGGCCGCCGCGGCGCTGTCGCGGTGTGTGATGATCACGCGGGCTCCCTCGCTCGCGAATGCCCGCGCCGTGGCGGCGCCGATCCCTCGGCTGCCGCCCGTGACGAGCGCGACCGCGCCATCGAGTCGAGACATGCTGCACTTCCTGGTCGGGTGGCGAAGAGAGGGGACAACCTGCTACAGATGAGGCCGTCGCGCGACCGGCCGCGAGGAGCGACTTTCGAGGCAGCCATGAGGATTCGGTGATGCTCCGTCGGTGCCTGTTCTGTCGCTCGGGTTTTGCCGAGAACGACGTGCTCGGGCACATGCCGCGGGGCCGGCACGTCGCCTACGACCCAGCGAGAGGGCGCCTCTGGGCGATCTGCGAGACTTGCCGTCGCTGGAATCTCGTCCCGATGGACGAGCGCGAAGGTGCGGTATACGAACTCGAGCGGCTCGCGCGGGACCGGGGGCGAACGATCGCCCGCACGGCGAACGTCGCGCTCCTGGACGCGCCGCCTCTGACGCTCGTGAGGGTGGGGGGCGCGGGCCTCGCCGAGCGGGCCGCATGGCGGTACGGGCGGGAGCTCCGAGACCGCGCCGCCATGTACGAGAGCGGTCGCTCCAAGCTGGTCGCCTACACGCTGGGTGCGCTCCATGGCATGGGCCAGCTCCTCGGTGTGGCCGACGAGGACCTCTCCATCGACTGGAAAGGCGCGCCGGTGGCGGACGTCTTGCGTTGGCGGCGGTTCGGCTGGGCGGCCTGGCACGGTCGGGAGACGTGTGCGCATTGTCTGAGCACGCTACGCGCGCTCCGCTACGACTGGGCGTGGTGGGTCTATCCGCTGAGTGGGCCGGACGGACGACTCGGGGTGGGCGTTCCGTGCCAGCGCTGCGATCCGTGGACGCCCGAGAAGCTCTACGAGCTGCGCGGCGACGTGGCCGAGAACGTGCTCCGCCGGCTGCTCGCCTACGTGAACGTGAGCGGCGCATCGGAGCGGTGCCTGGCGGATGCGGTGGGAGTGATCGAGCGCACGGGGTCGGTCGACGAGTTCGCGCTCCGAGCTGCGAGTGGCCGGCGGTCGCTTTGGAAGATGGGCCCGATTGGCGCGATCAGCCTCGAGATCGCGCTGGGGGAGACGACGGAGCGGCGCATGCTCGCGCTCGGCGCGCGTGCGATCGAGTATCTATGGAAGCGCGAGGAGGATCTCGCGCGCATCATCGACGAGGAACTGACGCCGCGCCGTGTGCTCGAAGCTCATCTGCGACGACTGCCGGTCCGCCTCATGCCGCGCGTGGCAGACGGGCGCTAGTTGGATGAGGAAACGGGCCGGACCGCGTGGGCGGTCCGGCCCGGAACAGCTAGCTGCCGGGGTTACGCCTCAGGCGCCGCCACCGATCGGGAACGAGAGGCCGCCGAAGATCACGAAGCTCTCGCCGCCCTCGAGCTCGACCTTGGCACCCGCGAACGGGTTGACCGATCCCGCCGAGAAGTTGACGCCGCCGCCGAGGTTGATGCCGACGTTCGTGTCGGAGAAATCGCCGAAGCCGGTGTCGATCGAGTAGCGAGCGATGTTCAAGCCCGCGAACGCGAACGGCATCACCGGGGAGTCCGCGGACACCGGGAAGCTGTACATCAGGTCGCCGTTGATCTCGAAGAGATTGCCCGCGTCCGGGAAGAACCACGTGAAGTCCGGCACGAAGGAGATGTTCGGATTCAGCGCTGGGAGCGGGATCGCGATGAATCCGCCGACGCCGAAGGCCTCCGCATCGTCCGTGTACGCGAGGAACGGCCCTGCCATCGTCTGCGCCTGGACGGCGCCCGGTGCCACCAGCATCCCAACCAGTGCCACAGTCCAAAGAAGCTTCTTCATGGTCTCTCCCGTCACGTGGATGATCGCCGTCCCTCGCTCGAGGGGGGCCAAGAATCGCGAAGCAATGTACACTGCACGCACCGGTTCGGAGAGGGGTACCCGCGGTCGGCGATGCGTCAGAAGTCGGCGCGGAAGAGCTCGACGGCAAGCGCCGGCTGCCACGCGGTGCCGGCTCGCCCGGGCCGTGGTACGAGCGTGGGCACAGGGGTCGGGGTTCCCAAGGAGAGCTTCCCGTCACGCAGCCTGAGGAGCGCGCCGTCGGGCCCTCCGCCTGGGCGCTCCGCAGTTTCGTCACCTCGGTTCCGCGTCGTGACCATCCCGATGCCGAGCCCCAGAACACTGCCCGCGAGCGGAATGCCGATCGCAACCTTGTCGTCGTCGGGCTTCGCGAGCAGGTCGATGCCCGCGCCGGCGAGTCCGCCGAGCACGCCCGCGATGCTCACCAGACGCGCGCGGCTGCGCGTGACGTTCCAGCGCGGCGCGAGCAGTGCCGCCGCGACCAGCGCCGCATCGCCTCCGACGAGCGTCGCGGCCAGGAGGTCGTCATCCTCGAGGTCGAGCAGCGTTCCGCCGGCTACGCCGAACCACGTCCCCCAGAGCGAAGCGAAGTTCACCGCGCTCGCGGTTCCCGGAGTCATCTCCCGCTGGGAGAGGAGGGCACCGATGGCGATTCCACCCAGGCCTCCGACGATCATCGCCGCGAAGGTCTCCTCGGACGAGTCCTCGAAGTCGTAGCAGTACTCGCCGAAGGAGTCGGTCGTGCAGACCTGCGGCACACCGAGATCGAAGACTTCACGCCACCCGAAGCCCTGCCACGTCCCCCACGTGCCGCCGAGCGTGATCGCGCGGGCCTGGCCTTCGGTCAGGTCGAGGGCGTTCGCGAGGCTTCGCCCGGCGAGGAATCCGGTCGGTCCACCGAGCAGCAGGCCCACTCCATAGGGCTCGGAGGAGTCGGCGCCGAAGGCACCGGGTACAGCGACACCGAGCCACGCGCCGTACGTCGTCATCCAAACACGGAGCTCCACGCTTCCGCTTCCTCCCGCGACGTCGCGAGGCGGCGAGGCGAGGCGAGCGCGCGCTTCCGCTGCGGCGGGTGTCGAAGGGTAGCGATCGACGATCAGCTGATAGACCGCAGCGGCCACGTCCCAGCGGTCGTTGCTCTCGAATCCGCGCGCTGCGTCGAGCAGCACGGATGCCGAGTCCGAGGGAGCCAGCTGAGCGGACGCTGGGGACGCGTGCGTCGCACCCACGGCGAGAACTATCGCCAGCACGAACGCGACGGGACAGCGAGAGCGCGTCGGCATGGAGGAGAACGTCGCGCGCGGACTCAAGGAGCGCTGAGTGTGTCTCGCTCGAGCGTGAAGCTGAATGCGCCCGTGACCTTGGTGAGCACGACGTCGACCTGCCAGACGCCTGAGATCCCCGTCGTCGTCGTGGAGTCGACACCGTCGCCGATGTCCTCGCGGTACTTGATGGTCCCGTTCGTATCCCGCAGCTGTAGGATCGCCGTCCCCCCGGTGATGGCCGGTGTGACGTCGACGACAACCCGCTGGCCCGTCGTGACCCAGAAATACCGCGCGGCGTCACTGACGTTGTCCAACCCGTTCACGTCGAACGAGAAGTAGTCCTGCAGGTGGACCGTCGTGACGAGATTCAGGTCCAGCGTGTTGGTGCTCTCGCAGGCGGCCAGCCCCGTGCTCGCCGCGAGTAGCACGCCTAGGACCTTCGGTCGTCGTCGAATGCTCATGGTCAAATATGACCGCGCTGGGGCGCCCGATCCACCTCAGCTCACCGGAGGCTCCTCGACGCGGCCGACGCCGAGGTCGTTCCAGTTGAGGATCGTGTTGAATCCGAGGAAGAACGTGCCTTGGGTCTGCCAGCGCCAATAGGGACGAATCGAGAACATCACGACGTGGCCGTCGCCCAGAGGGGCATCGACGACCTGGGCGCGGCCGGCGAGCGCCTCCCCGCCGTCGAGCGTGCCGGAGAGGAGCATGAGAGCAGGGTCGTCGGGGAAGGCGAGCACCACTCGCGGCTCGTCGGGCTCACGGTCCTGGAAACGTTCTGCCATCGTCGCGAACAGCTCGGCGGGAGCGGCGTCGCCACCGCGGTCGCCTCCCGGCGGAAGCTGCAGAGGCGACAAATCGGGCGTGCTCGCCATCGGCGTCGTGTTCTGCCACGGACCGGCGCCGGCGCCGCCGCCGCGGCCGCCGACCCCGAGGACCACGTCATTTCGGAAGAACACCGGCAGTTGGACGCCGTCGTATCCGTAGGCGATCGGGCTCGTGGGGTCGACGATGACGCCGCGGTGGATCGAGCCTGGCGCAACGAGCCCCGGGGGACTCTCCAGCGTGACCCCCGGTGTGAGACCGAACGCAGGGAAGACCGCAGACGTCGACCCCTCGAGGAGGAGCGTGCCGCCCGTCCTCACGAAGTCGGCGAGCGCCGCGAGCCCCTCGAGGCCCATGCCGCCACGGATGTCGTCGCTCTCGTCGATGCCACCGAGGTTGGGGGTAGCTTCGGTCCGGCGGTATGGGAGCGGCAGCTCGCCCTCGACGACGACACCTGCGAGGTGCGCCTGCGCATCGCCGCCGACGTGGGGGTAGATGATCACGTCGTAGCGCTCCCTGAGGTCTCCCGCGAGAACGCTCTTCTCGTCGAAGTAGTCGTACGGGATGCCGTAACGGTCCAACGTACCACGCACCCAACCCTCGTTCTGCGTGTTGCGCCACGAGTGGATGTAGCCGATGCGGGGGACATCGAGCTCGTGCGTGCGCACGTCGGGAAGGTCGTCCGTGGCCCAAGCAGAGAGTCCGAGCTCGCGTATGCTCGCCTCCAGCGCGGCTCGCTCGCCCGTGGGGATGATGAACGCGCCGGCGCGGAACGCGTGATCATCCATCTCGAAGTCTTGCTCCGCTGCGAGCATGGTCACATCGGTGTGGCGGAAGCGGAACGCCATCAGGTTGTTGTCGGTGGTGTGGTCGACCACGAGCACCTCGCCGCGGCCACGGATGCTACCGGGCGGGCGCGCGGGTGCGGTGAGCCGCGTCATGCGCTGATCGAGCACCGACGCTTCCTCGATCTCGACGACTTCGACGTTGCGAAGCAGCTGAAACGTCCACCCCGTGTCGTCGTAGGGCCGCGGGTTGTCCAGCGAGTAGCTCTGGAGGGCGAAGTACATGTCGGCCAAGGTGCGGAACGGCTGGTCGCCCCTCAGGACGTAGTCACCCTCTTCGATGCGGACATCGCCGGCGTCGAACGAGCGGTCGGCCCGGTGGATCTCGAGCCCCTGGCGCATCAACTCGTTGACCGCGTCGACGGCGTCCGCACTGCGTCGTTGCACGGCGGGGATGAGCCACGCGTGGACGGGGCCGTCACGCCCGCGTTGCACGGCTCGCTTGTTCTTGAGCCAGTAGTTGTCGAGGAACGTCTCCGCGTTGTCGGCGAGGTACTCGAGCGAGAAGAGCACGGCCGACTGCTGGATGTTCACGTTGTTGCGCGGACCCCACTCGATGGAGGCGAGCGGCGGGTTCGGGCGGTACCACTCCCGGCTCCGTCCGGTCGGACCGACCTCGAGGGTGCGATTGCCGGGCCCGTAGCCCGCGACCTCGTAGAAGCGCCCGGTCGCGTTGTGTCCGTGCGCGATGGTGAACATGTAGTTGGGCGTCCAGCCGTCGTAGAAGCCGTACGTCCAGACGCCAGGGACGCCGCGCTTGGTCATCTCGAGGACGTCGTTCTCGGCGAACATCCACCACTCGGCGACCGTGATCGCATCGAACGCCTCGTTGTACGGACCGGTGCCGGTGGACGTGTAGAGATAGTTCTGCGCCTCGTGCAGGTCGTGCATGATCGTCGGCGCCCACTCGAGCTGCACGGCGTTCACGTTCCGCGTCAGAGCGAGCATCTGTCCCATCGCGTCGCGGTTGTTGTCGTGCGCGACGTACTTGCCCCAGTACATGAGCGGAAGCCGTGCTTCGCCTTCGGGGCGGGACTTGTTGAAGTAGTACGTGTCGACCTGACGCTCGCGTCCGTCGACCTCGATCACCGGCGTGATGAAGGTGATGATGCCCTCCCGGATGCGCCGCACGAAGTCCGACTCGTCGACGACCAGCCGGTAGGCGAGCTCCTGGAGCATCTCGGGTCCGCCGTTCTCGGTCGAGTGCATCCCGCTGACGAGCCAATAGATCGGCTTCGCGACCCCTGCAATGAGAACCTGAGCGCGCTCGTCGGTAGTGGCGCGCGGGTCGGTCAGCTCGCGCAGATATCCCTTGTACTCCTCGAGTCGCGCGATGGTCGCCTCGTCGGCGATCGCCATGAGAACCATCTCGCGCCCCTCTTCCGTGGTCCCGATCGACCACACCATCGCGCGCGCCGACGCGTCGTCGATTGCGCGTAGGTATCGGTGGATATCGGCGGCGTACGTGAGCTCGTCCGGGGTGCCGACGATCCTGCCGTGGAAGTCGAGCGGGGTGGGCACCGTCGCCGACGCGGGGAGATAGTCGACGAGCTCGGTCGTTATGCGTGCGTCCCGGAGGTGCTCGGCGATGAGGCGGGTGTACTCCTCGTCGATCGGCTGGCTCCCGCGCTGCGCCGCCGCGCCCGAGGGGGTAATGGCGAGGACGAGCACGAGCGCGAGCAGGAGCCGGCGCGGCGGACGGAGCATGGTCACCCTCCTTCGGGGAACGAAGCCTGCGTTTGGGGCCGACCCAGCCTCCGGTCTAGCGGGCGGAGGCGAGGCCCGCAAGGTCGAAGGACACTGGCCCGCCCGGTACCACGCGACGATCTTCGGCCCACCACCCCGTCACGAGGTCCCGCGATGTCGATTCGCAAGCTATCGAGACGAAGCTTCGCCCTCCTGTCACTGACCGGCCTCGCGCTCGTCGGGTGCGGGGCCGAGGAGGAGGCCGCGCGGGAGGCAGCCGCAACCAGGCTCCCCGATTCGTACATGACGCATCGTCCCTGGGGTGTCCTGCCGGCGGGTCGGGAATGGGGGCGGGTGAGCGGCGTGGCCATCGACCCCAACGGGAGGGACGTGTGGGCCTTCGAGCGCTGCGGCGGTGACAACTGCGTGGCCTCCGACGATCCGACGGTGCTTCATTTCGACGGCGGAGGATCGCTGCTCGCGAGCTTCGGCGCCGACATGTTCGTGCGCCCGCACGGCATGTACGTGGATCGCGAGGGGAACGTCTGGGTGACCGATGGGCGCCCGGCGCGCGAAACCGAGCTCGCCGCCCACGCCGACGCCGTCCGCAAGGGGAATCAGGTCGTGAAGTTCGGCCGCGACGGACAGGTGCTCCTCGTCATCGGCACGCCGGGCGCGACCGGAGAGCCACCTGCGGCACTCGACGAACCGAACGACGTCATCGTGGCGCCGAACGGTGAGATCCTGGTGGCGGAAGGACACTCCTCGGCCTCCGCGCCCGGGCGCATCTCGCGCTTCGCACCCGACGGCACATACCTCGGGGGCTTCGGCGAGTTCGGTGAGGGGCCGGGACAGTTCCGTGTGCCCCACGCCCTGGCGTTCGACTCGCAGGGCCGCCTCTTCGTCGCCGACCGCGGCAACAGCCGCATCCAGGTCTTCGACTCGAGCTATCAGTTCGTCGCCGAGATGCGGCAGTTCGGTCGGCCCAACGACGTCTTCATCGACGCGAACGACATGATGTACGTGCTCGACTCGGAGTCCGGTGACGAGCGCAATCCGGGCATGCGCCGCGGCGTCTACATCGGCAGCGCGCGCGACGGATCGGTGCTGACGTTCATCGAGCCGCACCCCTCCACCCGAGAGGGCGAAGCCGAGCTGGGCACCATGGGCGAGGGGGTCGCAGTCGACGCGCTCGGCAACATCTTCGTCGGCGAGGTGTCGATCGGCGGCATGACGATGTTCATGCCCATGTAAAGCGAAGCGCCGGCGGCCAGAAGGCCGCCAGCGTCGGTCGCTTTGCCGATGCGGTTACTACTGCGGCAGCCTGAGCGCTACCAGCGAGCCGGGAATCCCGCCCCCCGCGATCGGCACCACGATGTACTGCACGCCTTCGTGCATGTAGGTCATTGGCGCGGTGCTCGACGCGGCGGGGATCTCCACCTGGCCCACGCGCTCACCGGTCCGTTTGTCGGCCGCATACCAGACCGCGCGCCCGCCGCGGCCTTCGGCCCACATCAACAGGCTCCGCGTCACCAACACCGTTGCATCGGTCTGGCTGCCCGTATTGCCGATGTCGATCCCCGCGAGGAGCGGATTGTTGCGGATACGGTCCGGCGTCTCCCCGTTGGGGATCCACCACAGGTGCTCCCCGGTGTTCATGTCGATGGCCGTGATCTTGCCGTAGGGCGGCTTGAACACGGGCAGGCCGCCCTCGAGCGTACCGAGGCCACCGCCACTCGCGGACACGAAGTCCACCGGCGTGGTACCTGGCTGGACACTACCACCGTCGTCGTCACCACCGCCGCCGCGGCCGCCACGACCGCCCCCTGGGGCCGGCGCTCCGCCGCCGCGCCCGCCGCGCCCGCCCGGCTGCGCACCGGCCGGGAGGTTGCTCGCGCCGCTCGGCGGCTCGTTCGGTGGGCCGAGCCGGCCGCCGCCGCACGCCCTGCGAGACTGCACGTACAGGATGCCGGTCTCCGGGTCGAGCACCGGTCCGCCCGGGATGTTCGTGCCGCCCGTGGCGCTCGGGCACTGCGCCGTCGCTCGGAACTGTGGGTCGTCGGTGTGCACGTACGGCGTGAAGATCGGGCCGAACTTGACGTCTCGAGTCCGCTCGATCGCCATCTGCCGGAGTTCCGGCGTGAAGTCGACGAGGTCGTCCACGGTGAGGCCCTGTAGCTCGTATGGCGCCGGCCGCGTCGGGAACGGTTGCGTCGGGCTGTACCACTCGCCCGGCACGTTGCCCGCGGGCACGGGCCGCTCCACGATCGGCCAGATCGGCTCGCCCGTCTCGCGGTTGAACGCGTAGACGAACGTCTGCTTCGAGGTCTGCACGATCGCCGGGATACGGCGCCCTTCGACGGTCACGTCGACGAGGATCCCCGACACCGGCAGGTCCCAGTCCCAGATATCGTGATGGATCATCTGGAAATGCCAACGACGCTGGCCCGTACGGATGTCCACCGCGACCAAGCTGCTACCGAACAGGTTGTTGCCCGGCCGGAAGCCGCCGAAGTAGTCGTTCGTCGGCGCATCCGTCGGCAGATATACCAGGTTCAGATCGGGGTCGGCCGTGAGCGGCGCCCAGACGTTCACGTTGCCGACGAAGCGCCAAGAGTCGTTCTCCCAGGTCTCGTTCCCGAACTCGCCGGCGCGGGGAATCGTGTGGAACGTCCAAAGGTGACGCCCCGTGCGCGCGTCGAAGGCCTGTACGTCACCGGGGACGTTCTCGATGCGCGAGTATCCGCCGCCCTGGTGGGCCGAATTGCCCACGATGATCACGCCGTTGACCACGAGCGGCGGCGAAGACGTCGTAATGGCGCCACGGGCCAAATCGATGCCCGTGTTCACGTCGTACGGGTGGCCGAGCGTGGCGAGCATGTCGACGGAGCCCGTCTCCGGGAAGCCCTCGATCGGGATTTGCCCGCCGAAGCCCTCGATCGGCTCGCCCGTCTTGGCGTCGAGCGCGTGCAGGAAGAACGCGGGCGTCACGACGTAGATGACGCCGCGCCCGTCCACTTCTGCATAGGCCACGCCGCGACCGTAATTCTGGCGGGGCGAGCGCTCCCAGCGCACGGTGTTGGGTTCGCGGAAGGTCCACAGCGTCTCACCGGTCGCGGGATCGATGGCCACCACCTGGCGCCGCGTTCCCGCCACGGTGTACAGGATGCCGTCGGCGTAAATCGGGGTGGACCGCATGACGCCGTCGGCTGTGCGACCGTAGTTGTCGCCGCGCCAGACCCAGGCGGTCTCGAGCGTCTCGAAGTTGGAGGCGTCGATCTGGTCGAGCGGCGAGTAGCGCGTACCCGACATGTCGCCCCAGATGTAACGCCATTCGCCGTACGGGTTGCCCCCGTCTTGAGCACGCGCCGGCAGCGCGGTGCCCACGACGACGGCTAGTGCCAATGCCATCCTCGACGCGGCGGTGAGGACCAGGGAAGACCCGTCTCGCATAAAGCCTCAATTCGGATTGTGGAACGGGATCGGGATGCTACGGCGTTGCTCGAAAGGGCGCCATCCCGGGGCGGGCGGACGAGCGCATCGAGCCTGCCAACTCCTTCGCGCGCGACCAAACGGCATCGAACATCGGGCCGGTGAGTTTGCCCGTGAACGTGTTCTGCTGGCTCGGGTGGTACGATCCCAGCAGAGTGCGACCGTCGGGAAGTGCCGCTTCGGCCAGGTGCGTGAAACGCGGCTTGATTGTCCCGGACGCCGCTGTGATCCGCCAAACCTGATCGAACGCGAACGCGCCGAGCGCGACGATGACACGGACCCCATCGAGGAGATCGAGCTCGGCTTCGAGCCAAGGACGGCATGCGTCGCGCTCGACGGGCGTCGGCTTGTTCGCGGGGGGAGCGCAGCGTACGGCCGCGGTGATCCATACGCCGACGAGCTCGAGCCCGTCGTCGCGACGCGTCGACGTCGACTGGTTGGCGAGCCCGGCCCGATGGAGCGCGCCATACAGCCAGTCTCCGGAGCGGTCCCCCGTGAACATGCGGCCCGTCCTGTTCGCCCCATGGGCGGCCGGGGCGAGGCCCACCACCAGGATGGACGCCCGGATGTCTCCGAACGCAGGTACGGGTTTGCCCCAGTAGTCCTGGTTGCGGAACGCAGCGCGCTTCTCGCGTGCGACGCGCTCCCGCCACTCGACGAGGCGGGGGCAACGGTGGCACGCGACGACCCGAGCCTGGAGCCTTTCGAGGTTCGAGGGGGGCAGGGGCGCTCCTGTGGATCCGCGTGGTCGTGGTGCGCGATCGTCCTCTCTTGCTACAATACCTGCGACCTCGGCGCCACGCTTACCCTGACACCTCGAGAGATGAGCGCGCGCGATCTCGACATGGCCGCACAGTGGACAGCGTCCTGACGGCGGCCTCCCGCGCGGGCGGCCGGGTCAGCCTCATCGGGCGAAACGCGCTGGTGACGGGTGGCGGTAGGGGCATCGGAGCAGCCACGGCGATCGCGCTGTCGGAAGCCGGGGCCTCGGTGGCCCTCGCATCGCGCAACGAAGCCCAGGTCGTCGAAGTCGCGGCCCAGCTACGGCGCGATGGGCTGAAGGCGTTCGCATTCGGGTGCGACGTGACGGATGCGCGGCAGGTCCGTGAGATGGCGCTCTCCGCGCGCGAGGCGATGGGGCGCATCGATATCCTCATCAACAACGCGGGCACCGCCACCTCCAACCCACTCGGAAAGATCTCGCTTGCCGAATGGGAGCACATCATGGCCGTGAACGCGACGGGCACGTTCCTGTGCACGCAGGCCGTGTACCCTGCGATGGTCGAGCGGAGGTGGGGTCGCATCGTGAACGTGGCCTCGCTCGCCGGCCTCGAGGGCGACCGCTTCATCGCCGCCTACGTCGCGGCCAAGCACGCCGTGGTGGGCTTCACGAAGGCCGTCGCGGCGGAGGCGGAGGGGACCGGTGTAACGGTCAACGCCGTCTGCCCGGGGTACGTGGACACGCCGCTCACGGATGAGACGATCGCGCGTATCATGCACCTCACGGGCAAGTCCTGGCACGATGCGCTGCGGTCGATCCTGGAGAAGGCGGGACAACCACGGTTGATCCGAGCGGCCGAAGTGGCGGAGGTGATCGTCGCGCTCTGCGCCGATCAGGCCACGTCGCGGAACGGCGAGGTCGTCGTCCTGGACGGCCGCGAGCGCGACTAGGGTCGATCCGGAGGCGCTTCGAGCGTCGCGGCGTCGCCGACGCGGATCAGCCCGTCGTCGAGGACCACACCGTGCGCGCCGCCTCCCCAGCCGGTCGATAATGCCTCGCGGAGCCCCGGGCACTGTTCGTCCATCCGCTCGCAAGGTCGGGTTTCGCCGCCGATGAGGATCCTCACCCCGCCGAGCCTGAGCACTCGATTCCGGCTGTCGGCGAGTCGCACGCCGCTCACCATGACGTTGGCGCGGCGCATGGATGCATCGGCGGAGGGGAGGGAGCCACGGATACGATCGAAAACCTCCTTCTCGATCACCGTGACCTGGCGATGGGGGCGCCCGAAGCTGGCGTCCGTCTCGATTCCCTTACCGGCTACGAGGCTCACCTCGATCGCGGCGTCCATCACGCCGCGGATCGAGCGCTTGATCCAGATGGCCTCGACTCTTCCGGACACGGCTCGACCTCGGTGGCTCAGTTGCGGACGGTCATCGTGCCCGCGCTCACTTCGATCGCTCGGCCGCCGACGCGGATCGCGGTCGTCGCTCCGCCTTCCCGATCGGCTTCCACGTAGAGCAGGCTGGGGCGACCCATCTCGATCCCCTGCTCGGCGACCCACGAGAGGGTCCCGCTCTCGGGGCCGTCGAGGGCCGCGAGGTATCCGCCGAGCGATGCGGCCGCAGAGCCGGTTGCCGGATCCTCCGGCACGCCCGAGCCGGGCGCGAACATGCGCACGCGCACGTCCGCGTCGTCACCTTCCGCGTCCAGACACACGAGGTAGACGTGGTGGGCCCAGGCGCCGGAGAGGAGAAGCTTCCAGATGCTCGCGTTCAAGGAGGCACGCCGAATCGCCTCTATGCTGCCGACCGGGATGACGTAGTACGGAAGCCCGCACGACACCATCTGGGCGGGGAGGTCGTCCGGACACACGTCGGAGGGGGCGAGCCCCACCATCGCGGCGAGCTCGGCCGCCGAGTGCGGCGAGGGGCGGTGCTCGGGGAGCATGGCCGTGGTGAACTGCGCGAAAGCGGGGTTGCCGTCCTCGAAGCGAACGACGACGGGGACCGGGCCGACGTTCTCCTCCAAGACAAGCGTGAGCGGACCATCGGCGGGCGGGCGCTCGGGGTGCCTCCCTGCGAGGAAGATCGCGGTGCCCACGGTCGGGTGCCCGGCGAAGGGAAGCTCGACCTTCGGCGTGAAGATCCGTACGCGCGCGGTCCCAGCGGGCGTCTCGGGCGGTCCCAGGAAGACCGTCTCGGAGAGGTTCATCTCGCCGGCGATCCGCTGCATCAGCTGGGTCGGCAGGTGCGCGGCGTCGGGAAAGACACCGAGCGGGTTGCCTCCGAACGTCTCATGGGTGAAGACGTCGAGGGTGTGGAAGGGGAGGCGCATGAGATCCGGCAGTCGCTCTCGACGGAGGGCGCGGGCCGCCCTGGACGTCCTGCTTCCGAATCTGCACCGTGGCCCTAGCGCCGACAACGACTCGCGAGGAGCCCCACCTGAGCATCTACGGAAACCTGGCCACAGCGGTAGTGGTCTTCCACTTCGCCTTCCTGCTCTTCGTGATGTTCGGCGGCCTCTTGGTGCTTCGCTGGCGACGGGTGATCTGGATCCACATCCCGTGCTTTCTGTGGGGAAGTTGGATCGAGGTGAGCGGCGGGATCTGCCCCCTGACGCCGCTGGAGAATCGACTGCGGCGAGCGGCCGGCGGGAGCGAGTACGCCGGCAGCTTCATCGAGCATTACATCATGGCGGTGATGTACCCGGCGGGTCTGACGCGCGCGATTCAGCTCGGCCTCGCGGTCGGGCTCGTCTTACTGAACGTGGCGATCTACGCCTGGGTAATTGGGCGTAGACGAAGCAAGCCCTGACGCGCGAAACGCGCGGTCAGGACGTGGCGGCCGCGGGCGTCTCCGCCTCGTTCTTGCTCCGCCCCACCACGATGCCGTTCACCGCCCAGAGCGTGGCCGCTCCGGCGCCGAGCAGCGCGAGGTTGGCGGCCGAAGTGCCCGCATTCGAGAGCGCCGAGTCCACCTGCGCGATGAGCGCGTCGCCACCACGGTAGACGGGCACGTCGATCGCATTCTTCGCCTTGTACTTCGTCTCCGTGTCGACGCGGCTGAACAGCATCTCTCGACCCGGTCTCACGAACGAATACTCACCCACGCGGCGCGTAATCATCACGGCCACGAGAATCGGAAACGTGTGCAGACCGGCGAGCAGGAGGAATCCACCGATCATGAGAATCGGCACGACGGTCAGGAGCGTGCCGATCCCCCATCTCGACGCGATCCGTCCGGTGAAGAAGAGCTGCGCGACGATGGTCAGCGACTGGACCGTATAGTCGATGCGGCTGAACACCTGCGTGCGCACTTCGGTGTCCGTGAATGTTTCCGACACGATGCGGAGCTGCGCGAAGTAAAGGAACGTATTCACGGAGGCCAGCAGCACGACGAACGTCGCGATGCCGATCAGGTAGGGTGATTTGAGGATGAGCGTGAAGCCCGCGAACGGGTTGCCGCCCATGGGTCGGTCGCCCACCGCGCCCGCCGCCCCCTCCCATCCGGACTTCTTCCAGATCCGCAGCAGTATGCGCTGGCACACGATCGCGACGACGAAGAGTCCCGCTCCCATGAAGAGCACGCCGTCGTTACCGATGAAGCGGACCGTCAGATCGGTCAACACCGGGCCACCGAGCGCACCCGCGGTTCCGCCGGCGGCGATGACGCCGAAGAGGCGCTTCGTCTGGCCCGCGTCGAACAGCTCGAGCAAGAAGCTCCAGAGCACGGACACGACGAAGAGGTTCAGGACGCTGATGAACACGAAGAAGAACGACGCGGCCCCGACCGACTCGGACGCACCCAGGACGAGGCCGATGAGGATCAACGAGAGCGCGACGAACCCATAGATCCACGGCAAGAACACGCTGCGCCGAAAGCGAGCGCAGAGAGCGCCATAGATCGGCACGATCGCGAGCGAGGCGATCCAGGTCCACACGAAGAGGTCGGCGGTCCGGTCGGAGCCGAGGATCGTGCCCACGGTTTCGCGCACGGGGCGGACGGCGAAGTACCCGCCGAGCACGCAGAAGTAGAGCAGGAAGGCCGTGACGACGGCGGGGCCCTCGCCCGGCTCGATCTTCGCGGCGCGCTGCAGCGTGCGCGCGAGCGAGGACGTACGCTCGTTGGACAAGCTCCTGCCTCCGATGATCGAGTTCCCAGCGCTACTGAGCGGCCGCAATGATACGGCGGGCCCGCGCCCCGCGCCAAAGGCAGGCGGGCTTACCGGTCGGCCGTCAGGTGCAGCCGCAGCTCCTCGAGATCGCGGAGCAGCACGACGCCTGCGGGAAGCCTGCGCGGGTCGAGCGCGGTGGACGATCTTCCACCCACGAGCAAGGCCACCTCGGAATCGAGCTTCTCACGGAGCATTACCAGGGAGCGCTCGTTCGCCGGTAGAGCTTCATCGGCGACCATGCTGATCGCGACGGCCCGTGCGCCGAGCGCGGCCGCGGCGGCACCGATCTCGTCGGGCGGTAGGTCCGTGCCCAAGTAACTCACTCGCCATCCCTCCAACGCCGCGACGGCCGCGACCAGGCGTGCGCCGAGCGCATGGCGCTCGCCTGGTAGCGTGGCCACCACGAGTCGCGCGCTTTCGTCGCTCGCCACCGACTGGTCCGCGACCTCCGCGAGGATTCGCTCGATGACCGCGGATCCCAAGTGCTCCTGGGCCGTCGTCACTTCGCCGGACATCCATCCTGTCCCAACACGTCGAAGGAGAGGTGCACCCACTCCGGCGAGGAAGCGGTGTCCGCCGAGCGTAGCGAGCGCCCTGCGAAGGGTGCTATCCAATCCTGCGTCATCGAGTGCGCGCAAACGGGCGTACGCCTGGTCCGTCCAGAAGTCGGTGGCGTCGCCCATGGTCGAGGGCAGCTCGGACGCGGCGGCCGCCGCGCGGTCCTCGGCGAGCAGCGCCACAGCGTCCTCGGGCGATAGTGCGGCCACCGCGCTGATGGACCTGCCCATGTCGGTCAGGCGGCGGAGCAGGTCCAGTCGAGCCACGTCGCGGTCGGTATAGAGGCGTTGGCCTCCGTCGGACCTCACGGGAGCTACGGCGCCATGGCGACGCTCCCAGGCGCGGATGGTGGCGGGCGTCAGACCGGTGCGACGGGCCACCACGCGAATGGGGTGTCGTGGGACGAGATCGGCGTCCATCGTGCGAGGATAGCCTGTGGTTTAACGAATGTCAAAGATCTACCGCCCACAATCTATACAATTACTTGACATAGATCCCTGGGGGCGCCAAGCTTGCTAGACAACTGTTGTACGCCGCGCCTCGCTCGGAGCGAACCACCTATGAGGACTCGATCCCGTTGGGCTTGCGTCACGGGTGGAGATGTAGAGGTCGCGGCGGTCGCATGAACGCGACCGAATCCAGGGCGGTGCACGTACTGTCTCGGCGCCAGGTCGTGCCGGGCACGCTCGAGGACGTGTTCGCCTTCTTCGAGAGTCCGTGGAACCTCGAGGCCATCACGCCCC
This sequence comes from uncultured Gemmatimonas sp., assembly GCA_964490285.1. GTDB lineage: Bacteria > Gemmatimonadota > Gemmatimonadetes > Longimicrobiales > Gaopeijiaceae > UBA2982. Next base: position 41,354 of record CAZBCN010000012.1, read on the forward strand.
CCTGGCTCGGCTTCGAGATCACCGACGCGACAGACGAGACCATGCGCGTGGGAACGGAGATCACGTATCGCCTGAAGTGGAAAGGCATCCCCATGCGGTGGCGGACACGCATTCCCGAGTGCGAGCGGCCACGCATGTTCGCCGACGAGATGACGGAAGGACCGTATCGGCGGTGGTATCATCGCCATTTCTTCACCGCCGTCCCCGGCGGCGTGGAAGTCGTCGACGTGGTGGAGTACGAGCTTCCGCTCGGGTGGCTCGGTGGGCTGGTGCACACCGCGCTGATCCGCAGGCAGCTCCAGACGATCTTCGACCATCGTCGAGAAGCGGTGGCCGAGATCCTCGCACGCCGCTTCGCGCGTAGCCCTAGGTTGATCTTGTGATCCTGTCCTTCTTGAAGCTCTACGGAGCGACCGCGGTTGTGTTCTTCGCCCTCGACCTCGTGTGGCTCGGCGTGGTGGCCCGCGACTTCTATCGGGACAACCTCGGTGAGCTGCTGCGCGCGCAGCCGCTCTGGCCAGCAGCGCTCGCTTTCTACGCCATCTACATCGCGGGGGTCGTGGTCTTCGCGGTGCTTCCCAGCCTCCAGGCCGAATCGTGGGTGCGGGCCGCGGCCCTGGGCGCGTTCTTGGGCTTCTTCGCTTACGCCACTTTCGACCTCACCGCGCTCGCCCTCATTCGCGGCTTCCCCGGGGTGGTCGTGGCCGTGGACTTGGCTTGGGGTACCGTGCTGACCGCCTGCGTGGCCGCGGGCGGATACGGGCTGGGTCGGTGGCTCGGAATCGGATGACGCCGGCGCGGGTGCGCACCCTCAACGGGGCGCCGGTCCGCGCCGAGGGCGATTACGTCTTGTACTGGATGGTGGCCACCCGCCGGCTCCGGTGGAGTCACGCGCTCGACCGGGCTCTCGAGCTTGCGCGGACGCTGGAGAAGCCCCTCCTGGTCTTCGAGCCTTTGAACGTTGGATACCCCTGGGCGTCGGACCGCGTGCATCAGGCGATCGTCGACGGGATGCGGGAGCACGCCGCGACGCTCTCCCGTACCGGCGTCGGGTACTTCCCCTATCTCGAGCCCGCACCCGGAAGAGGGCGCGGGCTCCTCGAGTCGCTCGCTGCGCGCGCGTGCGTGGTCGTCACCGACGACTCGCCCGTCTTCTTCACGCCGAAGCTTCTCGCCGCCGCGTCACGGCTGACACAGTGCTTGGTCGAGGCCGTCGACAGCTGTGGGTTGCTCCCCCTCGCCGAGGTCGACAGGACGTTCGTGAGCGCGTATCAGTTTCGGCGGCACCTCCAACGTGTGCTGCCCGAGTACTGGGGCGACGCGCCTGCCGCCGACCCGCTCTCAGCGGCGCGCATCCCCGCGCTTGTGACGCTGCCACCCGAGGTCGTCGAACGATGGCCACCCGCAACCGCCGCCGCGCTCGCGGCCGACGACACGGTGCGGGCCCTGCCGATCGACCACACCGTGGCACCGACCACGTGGCGAGGCGGGCACGGCGCCGCGCGCCGCGCGCTGAATCGTTTCGTGGCTGGCGGCCTGCCGCGCTATGCCGAGGAGCGGAACGATCCCGATGCAGACGTTGCGAGCGGGCTCTCACCCTGGTTGCACTTCGGACACCTGTCAGTGCACGAGATCTTTCAGGCGGTGACCACGACCGAGGGGTGGACGCCGCTCCGCGTCGGTGCGAAAGCCGACGGACGCCGGAGCGGGTGGTGGGGAATGAGCTCGGGCGCCGAGGCCTTCCTTGACCAGTTGGTCACATGGCGCGAGCTCGGCTTCGCGAATGCTGTCCGCGAGCCCGCTTTCGATCGCTACGAGTCGCTCCCTGGGTGGGCGCGGCACACGCTGGAGGAGCACGCCGCCGATCGACGGGAGCACACGTATACGATGGCCCAATTCGCCGGGGCGGACACGCACGACGAGATCTGGAACGCCGCGCAGCGACAGCTCCTCGAGGACGGCATCATCCACAACTATCTGCGGATGCTCTGGGGCAAGAAGATCCTCGAGTGGACCGAGCATCCCCGCGAGGCGCTCGACGTGATGATCGAGCTCAACAACCGGTACGCGCTCGACGGGCGCGACCCGAACTCCTACTCGGGCATCTTCTGGATTCTCGGCCGCTTCGACCGCGGGTGGCCCGAGCGCCCGATCTACGGAAAGGTGCGGTCGATGAGCTCGACTGCGACGCGCAGGAAGGTTGCCATGACCGAGTACCTTACGCGCTACGCGCCCTCGTCGTCGCCGTCGCCGTCGAAGAGATCCGTGCTGAGGTAGCGAGACGCCGAGTCGGGCGCGATGCACGCGACGCGGTGACCCGGACCCAGCTCCTTGGCGACCTGCATCGCTGCCCAAACGATGGCGCCGCTGCTCATGCCGAGGAACAGGCCTTCCTCGCGGGCGAGCCTGCGTGCGATCGGGAACGCGTCCTCCTCCCACGCCTTCATCACGCGGTCCAGCACGGTGCGATCGAGGTTCTTCGGGATGAAGCCCGGGCCCATGCCCTGGAACTGGTGCTGCCCGCGCTCCTCGCCGTGGAGCACCGCGCTCCTGCCCGGCTCGACCGCGACGACGAGCACGTTCGGCAGCCGCTCCTTCAGGAAGCGGCCGACCCCCGAGATCGTTCCGCCCGTCCCGGTCCCGTAGACGAACGCGTCGATGCGGCCGTCCATCGCGTCCCAGAGCTCCGGCGCGGTCGTCTCGTAGTGCGTCTGCGGGTTGGCGGGATTGGTGAACTGGTCGGGCATGTATGCGCCCGTCTGGTCGCGGATCTTCTCGGCCTCCGCGATGGCCGCGAGCATGCGCATCTCCGGGTCGGTGAGGACCAGCTTCGCGCCGTAGCCGACGAGGGTTCGCTTGCGCTCCAGGCTCATCTGCGCGGGGAGCGTGAGAATGAGCTTGTAGCCGCGAGCCGCCGCGACCTGCGCGAGACCGATGCCCGTGTTGCCCGAGGTCGGCTCGACGATCGTGTCGCCGGGGCGAATGAGTCCGCGCCGCTCGGCGTCGACGATCATGGCGAGCGCGGGCCGATCCTTGATGGATCCGCCTGGGTTCATCGCCTCGAGCTTGACCCATACTTCCGCCCAGCCGGGCTCGACGATGCGCTCCAGTCGGACGACGGGTGTCTTGCCTATGAACGAATCGATCATGCGGGGGAGATGGGTGGCTCGGGGGGGAAAGGCAAGGGGATCGCCGGGGGTTACTTGCGGTTGACGCCGCTCTTATACAGGATATCCCTCGTCGATTTCGTCAGTGGCAGCTCGCCGGCCTCTCAGAGGCGCCGACTGCCCCCCCCGCGCGGGGTGTTCCGCGCGAACGATGTGGTCGGAACGTACGGGTCATCCGCACTCCGACAGTCGCAACAAATTAGGAGCGCGATGATGCGTACCAGAGGAACCGTGAAGTGGTTCAACGACCAGAAGGGCTTCGGCTTCATTACCCCGGAGGACGGTAGCAAGGATTGCTTCGTTCACCACAGCGCCATCCAGGCCGATGGCTTCAGGAGCCTCGCCGAGGGCGCGAAGGTGGAGTTCGACCTGGTCCAGGGGACCAAGGGCCCCGCAGCTGAGAACGTGGTCCAGATCTCCTAGAGTTCCGGTTCCGTGACTCGACCGGCGGGCCGGCCCCCGCCAACGGGACGGCCCCGGTGGGTTTGCAGGGTGGAGTTGTAGCAGCGCGCGTGGCGGTACCGGCGGCGCGTCGATCCCGACGGGATTCGATGGATGCTCGGCACCCTGCGCGCGGGCGACGTCGCGATCGACATCGGAGCATTCAAGGGCGGGTACGCCTATTGGATGCGAACGGCGGTCGGCGGCGACGGCGGGGTATTCGCATTCGAGCCCCAACCCGAAGCGGTCTCGCGGCTGCGTCGATATGTGTCCGCATTCGGGTGGACCAACGTGACCGTCGTGGAATGTGCCCTGTCCGCCGAGCCGGGCGAGCGCACCCTGATGGTGCCGGGTCGTGGTCCGTCGCCCGGCGCGTCGCTCGTGGGCGCATCGCTCCCTCCGGGGCCACGAGCCTACTCGGTCAGGGTCGATACCCTCGACCGATACCTGGCGGCCCACGCCCCGAGTCTGCGCGTCCGGCTCATCAAGTGCGACGTGGAGGGGCACGAGCTCGACGTGTTCCTCGGGGCGGAGCGAACGATCCGCGAGCACAGACCGTCGATTCTGTTCGAGTGCGAGGCGCGCCATCTCGCCGGGTTGAACATGCAGGACGTCTTCGCCCATCTGAACGGCCGCGGATATCGGGGCGCGTTCTTCTGGCGTGGTGCGACCATGGACGTCGCGCTCTTCGACGCGCGCGTGCACCAGAGGGAGGGCCGCCGCCCCTACGCGAACAACTTCGCGTTCGTGCCCTCTCAGTGAGTCGATGGGCCTGAACCCGTTCCAGCGCTTCCTCGACGAGCAAGGCTTCGTCGTCCTCGACGGCGGGCTCGCGACCGCGCTCGAGGACGCTGGCCATCGCCTCGACTCGGCGCTGTGGTCTGCGCGCTTGCTACTCGATGCGCCCGACGCCCTGCGCGCGGCGCACCTCGCGTACTTGGAGGCGGGCGCAGACTGCATCAGCACCGCGAGCTATCAGGCGAGCTTCGAGGGCTTCGCGGCTGCTGGCCTCGATGCGAGCGCTGCGGAATCGCTTCTGCGGAAGTCGGTCGATCTCGCGCTGGATGCCAAGCGCGCCTTTTGGGAGAGCGACCTCGACCAGGTGGGGCGACTCGAGCCGATCGTCGCGGCGAGCGCCGGCCCGTTCGGCGCCTTCCTGGCGGACGGCTCGGAGTACCGGGGCCGCTACCCCGTCGAGCGCGAGGTGCTCGTCGATTTCCATCGTCGTCGGCTCCACGTGCTCGCGGATACGCCTGCCGACCTCATCGCGTTCGAAACGATCCCGTCCCTCGACGAGGCCAAGGTCATCGCCGAGCTGCTCGGCGAAGTGCCTCACGCATGGGCGTGGGTCACGTTTTCTTGCGGTGACGACGAGAGACTGTGGGACCGGAGCCTGCTCGCCGACGCGTTGCGCGCGGTGGGCTCGGCGGCGAATCTGGCGGGCGTGGGGGTGAACTGCACCGCGCCCCGATACGTGACGAGCCTGATGGAGGAGATGCGTTCCCTCACGGACCGGCCGCTGGTCGTCTATCCGAACTCGGGCGAGAGCTACGACGCGCGGTCGCGCCGGTGGGCGGGTAAGCCGGCAGGGGATGAATGGGTCGGGGGCGCGAGGGGGTGGTACGCGCGCGGCGCGCGCGCGCTGGGGGGGTGCTGCCGTGTGGGGCCGGAGACCATCCGGAAGCTCCGGGCCGAGCTCGAGCGAACGCGAGACGCGGAAGGGGGGTGAGACGTGCGATCCGAGGCGAAGACCGTGAAGCAGTACCTGGCGGATCTGCCCGCCGAGCGGCGCGCTGCGTTGAAGGCCGTCCGGAAGACGATCTTGGCCAACCTCCCCGACGGCTACGAGGAGGTCATGGATTGGGGCATGATCAGCTATCAGGTGCCCCTCTCGACCTATCCCGATACGTACAACGAGAAGCCTCTCATGTACGCGGCGCTGGCCTCGCAGAAGGGCTACATGGTCGTGTACCTGTCGGGCATCTATGCCGACGACGCGTCGCGCGCCCGGTTCGAGGCGGCCTACAAGGCGACGGGGAAGCGCTACGACGTCGGGCAGTCGTGCGTGCGCTTCAAGACGCTCGAGGACCTGCCTCTCGACGTGATCGGTGACGCGATCGCCGGCACGAGCGTCGAACGGTTCGTCGAGCTCTACGAGCGAGGCAGGGGCGCGAAGCGCGTTCCGACGAAGAAGCCGCGGAAGAAGTGATCGGTTCCGCGCGCTTGTCGCCCCGCCTCGACGAGCCTAGGCTAACCGCTCCCACCGCGTGTCGAGGAACCATGATCGATCTTCGCAGCGACACCGTGACGAAGCCGACGCCTGCCATGCGGGCGGCGATGGCGGCCGCCGCGGTCGGCGACGACGTCTACGGCGAGGATCCCACCGTGAACGAGCTCGAGGCACGCACCGCGGCGCTGCTCGGCAAGGAGGCCGCGGTCTTCGTTCCGACTGGAACGATGTCCAATCAGATCGCCATTCGCATCCAGACGGAGCCCGGCGACGCAGCCCTCGTCGAGGGGACGTGCCATGTGGTCGCCAACGAGGGCGGCGGTGCCGCCGCGATCAGCGGCGTCTCGATCGTGCCCCTTCGAGGAGTGCGGGGCGTGTTCACGGCCGACGATGTCGACGCAGCGGTGGGCGTCGCGCACAGGTTCAAGCCGGCGACCCTGAGCGCTCCCGCTCGGCTTCTGTGTGTGGAGAATACCCACAACGCGGGGGGTGGAACGGTCTGGCCCCTCGAGGCCGTCCGGTCCGTGTGTGAAGCTGGTCGGAGGCACGGATTGGCACTCCACCTCGACGGTGCCCGGCTCTGGCACGCCACGGCGGCCTCGGGCGTCTCCGAGCGCGACTTCGCCGCACCGTTCGACACCGTGAACGTTTGCTTCAGCAAGGGACTCGGCGCGCCGGTGGGCTCGGCGCTCGCAGGGACGAAGGCGCTCGTCGCACGCGCGCGACGCTTCAAGCAACAGCTCGGCGGTGGCTTCAGGCAGGCGGGCGTCCTGGCGGCGGCCGCGCTGCACGCGCTCGACCACCACCGCCCCCACCTCACCGACGACATCCGCCGAGCCCGCACGTTCGCCGCGGGCATCGCATCGCTGGGTGGCATCGAGGTCGACCCGCGCGACGTCCACTCGAACATCGTTCGCTTCAGCGTGACCCACGGTACCGCTGCCAGCTTCGCGGAGCGGTGCCACGCCGGCGGCGTGCACATGATTCCCGGAGGGGCGCGAGGCATTCGGGCCGTGATCCACCGCGACGTCGACGACGGGGCGGTGGCGCGCGCACTCGAGATCATTGCCGCGGTGCTCTCCGACGGCGGCCCGCCCGCCCGGCCCGAGGCCGCGGCGCGGAAGGGCCGCGCCCGGATGCGCGCCGAGGATGTGCGGGGATGACGGAGCAGGCGACGCTCGGCGGAGGGTGCTTCTGGTGCCTGGAGGCCGTGTTCCAACAGGTCGAGGGTGTGGGCGCCGTGAAATCGGGATACGCAGGTGGGGCGACAAAGAGTCCCACGTACGAGCAGGTATGTGGCGGACTGACCGGTCATGCGGAGGTGGTTCAGGTGACCTTCGACCCGGCGGTGATCCCTTACCGGGACCTGCTCGAGATCTTCTTCGCGATTCACGACCCCACGACGCTCAACCGACAGGGAGCTGACGTGGGCACGCAGTACCGCTCCGTCATCTTCACGCACTCCCAGGAGCAGGCGGAAGTCGCGCGCACCGTCATCGCGGATCTGAATCGGGCCGGCGAGTGGGGTGCCGCACTCGTGACCGAGATCGCACCGATCACGGAGTTCTTTCCGGCGGAGGGATACCACGACGAGTACTTCCGACTCAACCCCAATCAACCGTACTGTCGCGTTGTCATCGGCCCGAAACTTGCGAAGTTCCGTCAGCGCTTCGCGCACCGACTGATGCCGGGCGCGTAGCCAATCGGCTCTGCGTGAGAGCCATTGGGAACTTCGGTACCCACGCAGGGTTTACGCGAACGCACCAGTACCCCCCTCGCATCAAACCAGGAGAAGTCCACGATGGCAAAGCCGGATGGCGAGCTCGTCGTCAAATGGCGCAAGCTGGCCGAGGATGGGTTCCTATACGCGGAGATCGCGCGTATGTACCCTCAATTCTCGGTCGACCAAGTCCGCCACTATTGTCTGGGCCACACGGGACGCAACGTGGCCGGTCCGCTTCAGACCGTCGACCGGTGGTACGGGTCGAACGTTTGGCTCCGCGGGGAGAACTCTCCTCATGCCGAGCTGACGGCAGCGCAGGCCAAGAAGGTCCTGGACGATTGGGACGAGAAGGCCGATCGCTGGAAGTCCTCGGGTGCCGAGTGGGCTCGGAAGCTCGGCGTCTCCGCCAGCACGATCTACATGCTGCGCCGTGGTGAGACCTGGCAGCACTTGGAGCACCCCAACCAGGGTCGTCGCCCGAAGAAGAAAGCGAAGAAGGGCAAGCGCTAGGCGTTCCCGGAGCGGGGCTCGTCGGGCTGATCAGCTCCGGCGAGCCCCGACCCGGTGATGCGCGTAGGCGCGGGGGCCGACGGTAGCGCGCCGTCGAGCAAGCGCTCCGTGAAGTCCAGGCGAGCGTCCAGGTTGCGCAGGTGACGACCCAGATCGGCAACTTCCGAGCGGAGTGCGTCGATTTCGGCGGGGTCGAACCGGTCGCGTGGGGACACCGGCCCGTCCAGTCGCTTGAGGAGCCACTGCGCCAGGAAGGTCCCCGCAGTTCCCACCGCCCCCCCGCTGACGAAGACCGCGATTAGGGCGACCCATATCTCTGGGCCCATGGGATCCTCGTTCGCCGTTGGGGAGCCGCGCTTTCCGGGACGTCTTTCGGGACGGGTGCGCCGGGGCCAAAGTTTCACGTAGAGCGGGCCGGGGGCCAGGGCGGCTCGCCAAGAGCGAGGGGGCGGAGGGATGGAGCTCTACGTCGGCACGAGCGGCTACAGCTACGACGAGTGGAAGGGGAGCTTCTACCCTGAGGACCTGTCCGCGAAGAAGATGCTCTCGTACTACGGCGAGCGCCTCAACGCCGTCGAGATCAACAACACGTTCTATCGCTTGCCGAAGGACTCCGTGCTGGAGGGCTGGGCGGACCAGGTCCCGGAGGGCTTCCGCTTCTCCATCAAAGCGTCGCGGCGCATCACGCATTTCGCCCGCCTCAGCCCCGAGGCCAGGGAGCCCACCGAGTACATGATGTCCACGGTGGCGTCGCTCGGCGCTCGGCTGGGCGCCGTTCTCTTCCAGCTTCCGCCGAACCTGCAGAAGGACCTCGACCGACTCGGGGCGTTCCTCGACATGTTGCCCGCAGGCGCGCCTGCCGCGTTCGAATTCCGGCACGACACCTGGAAGGATGAGGGCGTCCATGACCTGCTGCGGGCGCGCGGCATGGCGCTGGTGTGCGCCGACAGCGAGGAGTCGGAGACGGACGAGCCGATCGTCGCGACGGCAGCGTTGGGATATCTGCGGCTCCGGCGTCCCGACTACATCGACGCCGACCTCGCGCGTTGGGCCGAGAAGGTGACGGGCGCGGGCTGGGAGCGGGCGTTCGTGTTCTTCAAGCACGAGGACGAAGGAGCCGGGCCGAGGCTCGCCGGACGCTTCCGGGAGCTTGCCGGCGGCGCGCCGCTCATCCCCCCGGCAACCCCCAGGGCGAAAGCGGAGTCGAAGCGGGTGGACAAGGCCCGACGACGCGAATAGAATCGGGCCGCGTTTCTCAGGACCGTCAGGGAGTCGAAACCTTCGGTCCTCGCTCGACCGGTCTGCTGCGGGCCAACCAGACCCCTCGCGCAGAGCCACGTCGAGCGGATGCCGGCGCGGCTCTTTTTCGCTTTTCGGGAGCTGGACGAGGAGCAAGATGATTTCGGTTGAGGGTGTGACCAAGCGATACGGCGGCGTAACCGCCGTGGACCACGTGACCTTCGCCGTCGAGCGCGGCGAGGTGGTCGGGTTTCTCGGGCCGAACGGCGCCGGAAAGACGACCACGATGCGCATGATCACCGGGACCCTGCAGCCAGACGAGGGTGTGGTGCTGCTGGACGGTGTCTCGGTGACGGACGATGCCCTCGCGGCGAAGCGCCGCATCGGGTACCTGCCGGAGGCGAACCCGCTGTACGACGAGCTCATCGTCTCCGAGTACCTCGACTACGTGGCGGACCTGCGGGGGCTGTCGCGCACGGAAGCGCGGTCCGGCATCAAGCATGCGGTCGACGAGACCGACATCGGCGCCGTCTTCTACCGTCCGATCGGGGAGTGCTCGAAGGGGTATCGGCAGCGCATCGGCCTTGCGAGCGCGATTCTGCACCGGCCCGAGGTCCTCATCCTCGACGAGCCCACCGAGGGCCTCGACCCCAATCAGCGCGTGGAGATACGGCGGCTCGTGAGCACGCTGGGTCGCGAGCGCACCGTGGTTCTGAGCACTCACGTGATGCAAGAGGTGGAGGCGACCTGTTCTCGGCTGGTGATCCTCAGCCAGGGTCGCCTGGCCGCCGAGGGAAGCGTGCGGGATCTCCTGGCCCAGAAGACCGGGGGCGCTCGCTACGTCGTGGAGGCGGAGGGGAACGGCGTCGCTGAGTCGCTCGCCGGTCTGAGCGGCGTGATCTCGCAGAGCTCGGAGCCGGTGAACGGCCGTATGCGCGTCACTCTCGAGGCGGGCGACGAGCACGAGCTCCGGCCCGCGATCTTCGCGATGGCGCGCGACCGCGGTTGGACGCTCTGGGAGCTCCATCGCGAGCGTGCGAGCCTCGAGCAGCTCTTCCGGTCGCTCACCGCGGAGAGTCCAGTCGCCGACGCTCAGGTTGAAACGCCTGCGGCCGAGCCGGGTGAGGTGACGCCATGATGCGGAACATATGGGCGGTCGCTCGCCGCGAGGTGCGCGGTTACTTCGATCAGCCGACCGCGTATGTGCTCATCGTAGCGTTCCTCGGCTTGTCGCTCTTCCTGGCGTACCGTTCGATGTATGCCCTCGGCGTGGCGTCGCTGCGGCCCATCTTCGACCTGCTGCCCATGCTGTTCGCGGTGTTCGTTCCCGCGGCGACCATGCGCTCGCTCGCCGAGGAGCGCCGAAGCCGCACGCTCGAATGGCTGCTGGCCCAGCCGGTCACGGAGCTCGAGGTCGTGCTCGGCAAGCTCCTCGGCGACTGGATCTTCGTGATGATCGCGCTCGCCGGCACGCTGCCGACTGCCATCGGCGTCCTCTGGGTATCCGACGCGGATGCCGGCATCATGGCAGCGCAGTACCTGGGCGCCGGACTCCTCGCGGGACAGTTCGTGGCGCTCGGCCTGTGGGCGTCCAGCTTCACGCGTAACCAGATCACCGCGTTCATCGTCGCCGCCGGCTTGGCGTTCGTGTTGTTCCTGATCGGACTCCCCGTCGCCCAGATCGGCCTGCCGCCGATCCTCGCGGGAGGACTCGCCCGCATCTCGGTGCTGAGCCACTTCCAGAACGTGGCCCGTGGCGTGGTCGATCTTCGCGACGTCGTGTACTTCCTCTCTACGACCGCGCTCTTCGTGGTGCTGGCCCTCGCCGCCGTCCTGAAGGATCGCCTGAGTCACACGCGGGCCGAGTGGCGACGGCTCCGAGTCGGGGCCGCGGTCGTGGCCCTCTTGGTGCTGGTCGTGAACCTCCTCGGCAGCTACCTCCGCGGACGGATCGACCTCACCGCAGGCAACCTCTACACCCTGGAGCAGGGGACCCGCGACCTGCTCGCCGACCTCGACGACATCGTCGAGGTGAAGCTCTTCGCCTCGTCCGAGCTGCCGCCGGAGCTCCAACTCCAGTTGCGCGACGTGCGCGACGTGCTCGCCGACATGCGCAGCGCCGCGGACGGAAACCTCTCCGTCCTCGAGGTGGATCCCGACGAGGACGAGGAAGCCAGGACCGAGGCTGAGCAGCTCGGCATCTATCCCGTCGAGTTCAACGTCCTCAGGGACGACGAGTTCACGGTGCGCCAAGGCTACTATGGGCTGGCGATTCGGTATGCCGAGCGGAGCGAGGTGACGCCCGTGATCAACCGGACCGACGACCTCGAGTTTCGCCTCGCGTCGACGATCTACGACATGACGACCACCGAGCGAGTCGGCCTGGGCTACACGCAGGGCTTCGGCACGCAGGTGATCGGAGATGTTCCCGGGCTGATGGAGAGCCTGGGCCAGCGCTTCGACATCCGCGCGGTGAACCTCACCGGCGACTCCGTACCGCCGATCTCGCGGGCGGACATCGAGGTGCTCGCGATTCGGGGCCCGACCGAGCAATTCAGCCCGTTGGCGCTGCAGCGCGTCCGCGAGTTCGTGGACTCGGGCGGGTCTGCGCTCATCCTTCTCGAGCCGATCTACCTCGACGCGGAATCGCCGATGGCGATCCCCGTGACGACCGGGCTCGAGGGTCTGCTCGCGGAACGGGGCCTGACCATGGCGAGCGGAATGGTGGCCGACCTGGCCTCCAGTGAGAACGTGAACATGGGTAGCCAGGGCATCTTCCAGGTCGTGGTGCCGTACCCGCTGTGGCCGATTGCCGGTCCGGCCGGCGACCACACGATCACGAGCGGAATTCGTGCCCTCAGCATGGCCTGGGCCGGCGCGCTGGAGATCACGGACAGCGCGAACGTTACGCCGCTGTGGCGCACCAGCGAGGCGGCCGCGATCCGAGACGCCTCGCTGCCGATCCTTCCGAACCAGCCGTGGGACACCCCCGAGGACCAACTCGCGGTTCGCACGGTCGCGGTGGCAGTGACGCCGGCCGAGGGGGACTCCCGGGGCCGCATGGTGGTCGTCGCCGACGCGACGTTCACCGAGCCGCAATTCGTTCAGACCAATCCGGGGAACCTGGCGTTCCTCGCGAACGCCATCGACTGGCTGGCACGCGAGGAGGCGCTCATCAGCATCCGCTCCAAGGACCGCACGCCGCCGAACCTCGTCTTCGAGTCCGACTTGAGTCGCAACGTGCTCAAATGGGGCAACCTGGTCGGCGTGCCGCTCCTCTTCGTGCTATTCGGCATCGTACGCGTGACCGGACGCCGGCGTCGCGCGGAAGCTCGGTGGCGGGAGGTGATCGCATGAGCGAACGGACGCTGAAGCGGCTGGTAGGGATCCTCGGGGCCGCTGCGCTCATCTGGGTGGTGGTGTTCCTGGTCTCGAATCGCGAGGGCAGCGCCGGCACCCAAGTCACGGGCCCGATCGCGGAGTTCTTCGCGGGGGCGAGCGATTCGACCCTGACCGCGATCCGGTTCACGAGGACGGGCGAGACGATCGAGCTGAGTCGAGTCGGCGCCTCCTGGGAGGTGAACGGGTTCAGGACGGACTCGGGCGCGGTGGCGCGCTTCTTCCAGACGTTGGCCGAGAGCCGGGTGGGGGGGCTCGCAGCCAGCAATCCGTCGAACCACGCGCGCATGGGCGTCGCCGCCGACAGCGCCCCCACGATGGAGCTCGAGGGCGCCGGAACGGTCCGTCGTCTCTTCATCGGCCAGGACGGGCCGCGGGCGGCCACCGTATACGCACGCGTGCCCGACGAGGATGCGGTCTACCTGCTCGAGAGCGGGCTCCGGTCCTATGTGCACCGACAGCTCGACGACTGGCGCAATCGTCGCATGCTCGCCCTCGACACCTCCCTGGTGCGTCGCATCGCGGTGGAGCGCGACGGCGAGTCGTTTACGCTGGTGCGCGCGGACACGGTGTGGACCTTCGAGGGCGGGGGGGCGGCGGACGCGCGTCAGGTGCAGGCCATCCTGAACGAGCTCGGCGGCGGGTTGGTCGCGTCGCGCTTCTTCGCGCCGACGGACTCGATCGGGCAGCTTCCGCGGGGCGGCAGGACGGTGGTCTACGGAGCGTCCGGCGAGCAGCTCGCGGAGGTCACGGTCGGGAGCGGAAGCGGCGATCGTTGGGGTATGGTCGTGGGCGACAGCGTGCGCTACCGGATCCCTCCCTTCCGCGTCGACGCTATCGTGCCGACGCTCGAGTCCGTTCGGCCGTAGGAGTCGTGGCGGCCGTGTCCGCGACGCGCGTGAGCGTGGGGCGACGCAGGCTACGGCGCTGCAGGAGCGGATGCACGAATCGCCGGGGCACGGGGTGGTGCATGACCAACCCGAGCAAGTAGGCAACGCCGGTTCCGAGGTGCGTCCACGCCAGCGCCTCCAGCCAGCCCACCTGGGTCACGACTTGGATCAGGTACCCGGTCGCGATCATGGGGACGAGCGTCCACATCGCGAGTAGCCCCGACCGACGACCTGCACGAACGCGCAGCTTGTACTGACGCCAGATGTGCTCGACGGCCACCAGGCCGATCGCGAAGACGAGCAGGGGCGCCGCGAGCACGTGAGCCTTGAGCACCCAGGGCTGGAGCGGATGGTTGATCGCGGCGAACTCGTCGAGCGGGGCCAGCCAGGTCTTCATCCACCAGTAGATCAGCCCCGTGAGACCGGTCAGGGCGGAGGTCGACCACACGGCCCACTTCTCGAACGTGGTCATCCGCGCGGGCTCGAGAAGGGCGCGATGACCGAGTGGAGCGCCAGCACGCGCCGGGTTGCGCTCGTCACCGCACGGGTCGTGAGCGTCGCGCCCGTGATGCCGTCGATGCCCCGCCGCTCCGAGAGGTCGCCATCGAGGACCCGGCCGACGAAGCGCGCGAGCCAGCGGTCGGGCGGCCGGTACTCCGGCGGCTCGGAGAAGCGGAGCACCCGGACCCGGTGGATCCGGTGATCTCTCCCCACCACGATCATCAGTACTTCGGGGAGCGTGCGTACCCGATGGGAATCGAAGTAGGCGACGCCGATGGGGATGCCACCCTCGAGGGCGACGTAGTGAGTGACGATCTCGGACTCGATGGCGACGCCCCTGCCCGCGGAGGCACGCGCGCGAGAGAGCTGCCCTTCGGTGAGGTAGGCGGTCCTTCGTTCGACGGAGTCGGCCTGCGGGAATGCCTCGCGGAGCGCCTCCTCCTGCGTGAGGGCCTGCGCGAAGGCCGAGCTCGGGAGGGCGGCCGCCAGGGTGACAGCCGCCGCTCCCAACACCGATAGCGCCGTGGCGGTGCGCGTCAGAACAGCCACCCGAGCTGTACGTTCCACTGGTCCAGTCCGGTGCTCGCTCCGTTCTCGTGGATCTGACGCGCGAGCTTGAGCACGACCTGAGGCGCCGGCTTCCAGGCCGCGCCGAGCGACAGCACGTCGACGTCCTGCGCGGGATCCTCGGCGATGCCGGGCACCGTGGAGCGGTGCGTGTCGACTTCCTCGTAGCGCACGAACGGGAGGAGCTGGTGAGTCGAGTCGGTGCCGCGGAGCACGTTGTAGCCACCCTCGAAGTACCAGCCCTGCATCTCGTCGCCCACGCCCGCGGCTCCGGTGAGCGCGTTCAGCTGATTGAGTTCGCGGGCGTCGTCGAGCGATGCGCGCGCCAGCACCGCGCGCAGGTCGAATCCGTACGCCTCGTAGTCGGCGTGGACGTCCCAGAGGAGTAGGTTGCCGACGACCTCCTCACCCGCGAGCTGCCGCCCCTGACCCGTGCCGCCGTAGAACGCCGAGACGCCCGCGAGGAGACCCGGGAAGCCGACGTAGTCCGCACGGCCAACGAGGGCGAGGCTCTCCGAAAGCGCACGCGTGCCCCGCTGCCGACCTCCGCGGAGTCCCGACGCGTTGAAGCCGGCTCCGTTGAGCGAGTTCATGAGGTAGGCCCGCCATGCGATCGAACCGGCGGTGCCGAAGAGACCGATCCCGTTCTCTCGCCACGTCGTCGGGATGACGCGGCTCTCCGTGACCGAGCGCTTCGTCTCGAGGAAGATCGGGGGCTCGTGCAACTCGTTGACCAGACCGAGCGGCGCGAGCAGGAGTCCCGCGCGCAGCCCGACGTGCTCCGTGAGCATGTAGTCGACGTAGGCGAACTCGAGATACGCCTCGTTGGCGTGCTCGATCTCGATCTCCGAGTTGACGAGCAGCCGCTCGTCGAACTTGTAGCCGAAGTACACGATGGCCCGGAGCGCGTCGGTGACGTCGCGTGTCGTCGACCTCACGCCGTCCTCTCGCTCGCTGGCGAAGTTTTCGTGCAGGATCTCGCCATATCCGCCGATCGAGACGCCCTGGTTGACCTGGTAGACCTTCGAGGCGGCCGGGCCGAAGCCGTGGATCGAGCTGTCGGCCAGGACGATGTCGGCCCCGAGGCTGACGCGCTCGATCTCGCGGGTGACCGCGTCGAGACGGCGCTCCAATTCCGCGATGCGGGCGGAGTCGGATTGCTGGGCGGTGAGGGGGAGGGCCGCGAGGAGGAGGGGGGTGAGGGCGGTGAGGGCGCGACGCGATCCAACGGACATGCCAGTCGTCCTTCGGGAGAGAGTGAGGGCCGGGCAGGGAGCGAAATCGCTCCGCACCCGGATGTATTGAGAACGAGTCTCAACCGCAAGCCTATCCCTCGGGGGGCGCCGCCGCAAGGCGCGGGCCGCCTCCTGGGTCGCCGCCGATCACGGCGA
>CAZBCN010000013.1:0-51951 GCA_964490285.1 uncultured Gemmatimonas sp.
TCTGGTCGAGCGCCGAGTATTTGGTGCTGCCGAGGTCGCCGCCGTAGGAGGGCCACTCGCCATTGGGGGCACCCTGCTGGGCGTGCCCCGGCGCCGACGAGACCGTGAGCGCGACCGCCAACCAGATCGGGAGGATCTTCACGCCGCCTACCGCGGCTGCTCCCTGACGCCCGTCCTCAGGAACTCCGCCCGCGTCTCCATCCCGATTCCGTTCCCCATGTAATCGGTCTCGCTGACCTCCTCCATCCAGAGCGTGCTGGAAGGGGTGGGCGAACCCTGGAGGAACTGCGCGTGGGTGTGCGCGGCAGCGCCGTGCCAGTGCTCCTCGCCGGGTCGCGCCCAGTCGCCTTCACCGGCGCGGAGCGTGCGCATGCGCTCGCCGCGCTTCTGCGTACGACCCTCGCCTTCCCACACATGGAGGAGCTGCCCGGCGGTGTGGCAGTGCCAGTACGAGCGCATGCCCGACTCCCAGTACGCACCGCCCCAGGGCTCGCCGTTGATGACCCACGCGGGCACAGGCCGATTCTGATAGACGCCGGTCGCCTGCACCGCCATGGTCTGACCGGGGCAGGTAGGCTCCTGAGCCACTTCGGACGGCGCGGGTGTCGCGGCGACGAGCACCAGCTGCGCCAGGACGAGCACGCATGGAACGGAGATCAGGATCCAGAGTTTACGATTGTGCTGCGCCATAGGGTCTCCTATCGGCCGTAGTTGGGTCGGTAATCGCGATGGCACGTGACACACGATTCGTAGAGCTGGTCGCTCAGCGCTTCGAGGGCGGGAACGTCTCGGTCCTTCGCGGCGCGGTACGCCGCCTCGCCCGCTTCGAGCATGAGCAGGGCGTCCGCCATCCAGCGGCCCTGGTCGCGGGCGCGGTCAGGCATCATCAAGAGATTCGCCGACTCGGCCAGCATGAGCGTCTGCCCTTGGAGCACCATCCACTCCTCGGTCGTCGTCGGCGTGCGTGAGCCGATGTAGAAGACCGCGTCCGACGCCGGATAGATGAAGTCCACCATGAGCTCGCTCATGGTGCCGACGCGGCGCGCGAGCGACGGCGGTTCGGGTGCGGCCGGTAGTGGGGGGGCCGGAGCGGGCGCGCAGGCCTGCGCAAACACTGCGCAAATCGGGAGCGCAGTGCCGGCACGCAGCTTCACGCCAGTACGCGTCGGCCGAAGCTTCTCAGCACCGGATCCCTTCGTTTGCGGCAGGATTGTCGCGGCCATCTTGCGGCGCGCCCGTTCCCGACGACCCCATGAAGAACTTCCGGCCGTCGGGGAACGTCACGTCACGCCCGTTCGCGCGCTTGAGCGTGTGATCCTTGGCGCGATAACCGTCCACGACCAGCCTCGTCCCGATCGGCAGGCACTCCCTGCGCAGGCCACGCCGGACGAGCACGTTCGGTGTACCGCCCTCGACCATCCAGACTTCGGCGGAGGGATCGGGGGGGGTGATGGTCTGGCCGTCGAGGAGCATCCGGTGAACCTCGAGGTGGATCCAGGAGTGGGGGTTCACCCACTCCAGACGGACCACTTCGCCTTCGATCTGCATCGGCGAGTCCGCATCGAACTCGGCCCCGAACGCGTGATGCGCGCCGGCCGGGCCCGAGTAGAGTAGCCCCAGCGTCCCTATGGCCACCGCTCCGCACGTCCAACGTGATCCCTTCATTTCGGTCTCCTGAGGGCCTACCGCCCGGCTCGTCCTGGTCCGTCCTCAATATGTGGGCGGGCCAGGTCCCGAGCCAGAAGTCGCCCAACTCCGGACCCGCCGTCATTGACAATGCCCGCCGGCGGAACACAGCTTTGCCCTCGTGGTTACACAAACGACCATGACGAAGCCGAGCACGATGCGCCTCGCAAACCCCTGCGGCTGTTGTTGTTGTTGCCAAGCCCCCGGGGACAGGAGCGTCCTGCCCAGCGGTTGACGAGAGTCAGTCCTGAGACAAGACGCCCAAACGGCCCCGGGGAAGACCCGGGGCCGTTTTCTTTTTCCGCACGATCGAACGGAGACCACTTGATCGCCATCAAGCAGCAGGTGCCGGCGAACCGCGACTTCGATTTCGATTTCGACGATGCCGATCCGTCGAGCATCATCGAGTGGGCGGTCAATACGGTGGGGCCCCAGAACCTCGTCGTGTCGACGGCGTTCGGACCCTCCGGGATGGTGAATCTGCACCTCATTGCCGAGATCGCCCCGGAAGTGCCGGTCGTCTTCGTCGACACGCTGTACCATTTCCCCGAGACGCTCGAGCTGGCCGACAAGGTATCCGAGCGCTACGGACTCGATGTGCGAATCTTCCGTCCCGCCGAGTCGCGCGAGGAGTTCGAGCGCCTCTACGGCGAGCGCCTTTGGGAGAGCAACCTGGATGAGTTCCATCGGCTCACGAAGATCGAGCCCATGGAGCGCGCCTTGCAGGGAGTCGCGGGTTGGATCACGGGCCGGCGGCGCGACCAAGCCGCGACTCGCGCCGACATGCCGGCGGTCGAAGTCGGCGACCGCATCAAGGTGAACCCGCTCGCCGCGTGGACGCGCAAGGACGTGTGGCGGTTCATCCACGAGCACAACGTGCCGTACAACGCGCTGCACGACCGCGGCTACACGAGCATCGGCGACGAGCCGCTCACCACGCCGACGGTCGAGGGCGAGGACGAGCGCGCCGGCAGGTGGAGAGGGCAGGGCCGCCTCGAGTGCGGCCTGCACACGCTGACCTAGAGCCTACGCGCGCGTCTCCGCCGGCGGGTGCAGCCGCATGTTCAGCATGCGGAGCGTCGCGTCGATGCCCGCGAAGACCTGATTCGCGTTCACGCCGCGCGTACGAAACGTGCGCGACCCGTCCTTCCAGGTGATCAACACCTCCGTGAGCGCGGCCGTGGTGCCCCCATGGGGGATGCGGAGCTCGTAGTCCACGAGATCGGGAAGTTCGAAATCGCCCGGTAGCACCTTGCGGACCGCATCGATGAACGCATCGAAGCCGCCGTTACCAGACCCCGACGACTTGTGGATCACCCCCTCCACGTTCACCCGGATGCTCACGGTGGACTCCAGGTCCAACCCGCTGGTGACCGAGCAGCTCAGCAGCGTGATGTGCCGGTAGTCCTTGCTCTCCATCACGTCGGCGATGATGAACGGGAGGTCGTCCGACGTGATCGTGGCCTTCGTGTCCCCGAGCTTCACGATCCGCCTGAGCACCTCCGCCTCGTCTTCGGAGGAGAGGCGGATGCCGAGCTCCTCCAGGTTCTTCTTGAGCGATGCCTTGCCGCTCAGCTTGCCGAGCGCGTACGTCCGTTTGCGATCGAACCGCTCGGGGCTGAGCGCGGTCTGGTAGAGCGCGCCCTTGCGATCACCGTCCGCGTGAATGCCGCTCGTCTGCGTGAACACGTCCGCTCCAATCACCGGTGCGTTCTCCGCAACTCGCTTGCCGGAGAAGTTCTCCACCATGCGGCTGAGTGCGACGATCTTCGTCTCGTCGATCGACAGCGCCATGCCCATCTTGTCGCGCAGCACGACCGCGACCTCCGCCAGCGAGACATTGCCGGCCCGCTCGCCGAGGCAGTTCACCGTGCAGTGGATGGTACGCACACCGGCCCTGACCGCAGCCATCGCGTTGGCCGTGGCGAGCCCGTAGTCGTTGTGAGGGTGGAAGTCGAACGGCTGCTCGGGGAAGCGCCGGATCATGTCCGAGAGCGCGGTGTGTACCTCCTCGGGCATCATCACGCCGAGCGTATCGGGGAGCATGACGCGCGCGACGCCGCTGCCCTGGAGTCCTTCGACCAGCTCGAACACGTAGGCGGGGCTGTCGCGATAGCCGTTCGACCAGTCCTCGAGGTACACGTTCACCCGGAGGTCACGGCTACGCGCATAGTCGACGGTACGCCGGATGTCTGCCAGGTGCTGCGTGAGCGACTTTCCCAGCTGGGTGCGGCAGTGGCGCTCGCTACCCTTGGTCAGGAGGTTGAGCACCAGGGCGCCGGCACCCGCGATCCAATCGGCGCTCTTCTTCTCGTCGACGAACCCGAGCACCTCGACGCGCTCGAGGTACCCCTCCGAGGCGGACCACTCCGAGATTCTCGCGACGGTATCCCTCTCGCCTTCCGACACGGCTGCCGAGGCCACCTCGATCCGGTCCACCCGGAGCGACCCCAGCAGCGCCTCGGCGATGCTGACCTTCTCCGAGGTCGAGAACGAGACGTTACGGGTCTGTTCGCCGTCTCTGAGCGTGGTATCGAGCAGCTGGACGTGGTTCGTGGGGTCCATGGAACGTGGGAGCGGCCGAGTCCGTTGGCCTAAGTGCAGGTTTGCCTTGCCCTAACGTAGCACTGCGGTAAGATGATGGGATGGCGTCCCCTCGCTCTGGAGGCAACTCGAGATGAGAGCCACAATCCTCGTCGGCTTCGGGTTCCTGACGCTCACGGCGGCTGCGCCCGCCACCGCCCAGAGCGCCCGCGGCGCGACGGTCGCTTCGGCGGCGGTGCCAACTAGCGGGACACCGACGTTCTATGCGGACGTGCTGCCGATCCTCCAGCAGAACTGCCAGGCGTGCCACCAGCCCGAGGGGAAGAACATGGGCGGCATGGTCGCGCCGTTCCCGCTCCTCACGTACGAGGACGCCCGGCGCTACGCGGGAAGCATGGCGAGGGCCGTGAGCTCCGGCCGTATGCCGCCCTGGTCGGCGGCGGCGTGGCACAAGGGTGCTTTCGAGAACGAGCGGATCTTGGAGGAGGAGGAGAAGCAGACGATCGTCGGCTGGGCCACGGGGGGGGCTCCCGCGGGTAACCCCGCCGACGCGCCTCCGACACCCGACTTCGTCCTCGCGGTCGCGGCCTCGGACGGGTGGAGCCTCGGTGAGCCCGACCTCATCCTGTCGTTCGCCGAGCCGTACTGCATGAGTGACGACGACCAGGACATCTACGTGAATCTTCCCGTGGAGATCACCGCCGAGATGCTCCCGGAGGACCGTTGGCTCAGCTCGGTCGAATACCGCAACGGACCCGCGGTCCATCACATCCTCGGTGGGGTCGGCGGCCTCGTTCCGGGCGCCGAGCCGCGCGCGTATGCCGAGGGGTACGGTCGCGTGCTGCGGGCTGGCCCGCGCCGCCTGATGTTCAACATGCACTTCAACAAGGAGCCGGGTCCGGGGACCGCGCTCTGCACGAACATCCAGGCCGGCATCCGCTTCAAGCCGGAGGGTGAGGTCATCACGCACGTGACCGACGGCGAGGACCTCTACATCCGCCCGATCGAGATTCCGGCGGGCGCGTCGAGCCACTCCGCGTCCCGCGAGTACACGTTCGAGGACGACGTCGAGATTCTGTCCTTCCTCCCCCACATGCACCTGCGCGGGAAAGCGGCGCAGTACGAGATCACCTACCCAGACGGGCGGCACGAGACGCTGCTGCACGTACCCAGGTACGACTTCAACTGGCAGCACACGTACCGGTTCGCCAAGCCGGTGTTCGCTCCTGCGGGCTCCGTGCTACGGTTTACGCTCTGGTGGGACAACTCGGCGAACAACCCGGCCAACCCCGACCCGACGGTCGCGGTGCGCTGGGGTCTCCCCACCTACGAGGAGATGTCGCAGGGGTACATGTCGTTCCAGTACCTCGACGAGGTGCGCTACGTGGTGGGCGAGCCGATTCCGGAGAACCTCAGGCAGCCGCCGGACAACGAGAGCAACTGACCGGCCCGCGGCCCGGGCGCGACCCGAGTTCGGTGAGGAGGGGAGGAAGAGGGCCCGGGGCCGGCGACGGCCTCGTCTGGGCCTGGTTGACCCCCCCCGACCCTTCCTTTACTGTCCACCCATCGCTCGGGACTTGTTGTCACGCCGCCCGGAACGAAGCATGCTCGACACCCCCTATATCGTCTGTCGCTGTTGTTGCCCGGCCGCGCCCAGGGAGGGCCGGCTCGGGACCGACTGCGCCTAACGGACGCGGCGAGTCTCCCGAGCCCCGGCTTCCCTGAGGAAGCCGGGGTTTCGTGTTTTGGGGGATCCGAGGAGCATTGAGAACAAGAGAACGATGGGATATCCGATCCACCTGGTGACGCTCGAGGGCGAGCGTGTCCTCCTCGCGGGGGGAGGACCGGTCGCCGCGGAAAAGCTCGCGCCCCTGATCTACGCCGGCGCGAAGGTGCACGTCGTCACCATGGACGTTTCTGCCGAGTTGGAACCGTGGCTCGATCGCGTCTGGCGGCTCGATCGGCGGCCGGTGACCGAGGCCGATGTGGCCGGTGCCAAAGTGGTCGTGGCTGCGACGAACGACCACGAGGTGAACCGCCGCCTGGTCGACGCCGCGCGTGCCCAGGGCATCCTCGCGCAAGCTGCCGACGACAAGCCGTACTGCGACTTCTACTCTCCCGCCGTCGTCCGGCGTGGCCCCGTGGTGATGACGATCAGCACCGATGGAGGCTCACCGCTCCTGGCCGGTCAGCTTCGTCGTCTCCTCGAGGCAGCGATCCCACGAAGCCTCACGGACGTGGCCGAGCTGCTGGTGCGCCTGCGCGACCGGGGCCTGAAGGGCCTCGCGATGCGTGGGCGGATGCTGAAGGCGCTCGCCGACCCGACGATCACCCGATTGGTGGACCGTGGCGACACGGAGGCTGCCGCGGCGCACCTGGAGACGCTGTTCCGCACCGAGGACGAACCGTTCGAGCCGGGCACCGTGGCGATCGTGGGTGCCGGGCCGGGGAGCCGGCAGCTGCTCACGCTGCGCGCGCTCGATCGGATCCAGCGCGCCGACGTGATCCTGCACGACGCGCTGGTCGAGGCGGACGTGCTGGCGTTGGCACTGCCGGGCACCGAGCTCGTCGACGTCGGTCGGCGCGCGCGCCCTGTCTCGCGAGACCCGCACGCCGACGAGAGCCGCATCCAGCGCATGATCGAGAAGGCACGGGCGGGCAGGCGCGTTGTCCGCCTGCATGCCGGTGACGCGTTCGTGTTCGGGCGTGGGGGTGAGGAGGTGGATGCCCTCGATGCGGCCGGAATCCGATGGGAGGTGGTACCGGGTGTGAGCGCCGTGCTCGCTGCCCCGGCCGCCGCGGGCGTTCCGCTGACGCAACGCGGACTCGCGAAGGGCTTCTCGGTGCGAACCGGCCGCGACGCGGACGGGCCGACCCACGGGCGGCTCCACCCCCGCGACGAGACCGTTATCGTGCTCATGGGCTTGGCATCGATCGACGAGACTCTTGCCGGGCTGTTGGACGAAGGCCGCCCGGCTGAGACGCCGGCGATCGCGGTAGGTGGCGCTTCGAGAGAGAGTGAGCGCGTCGTCGCCGGGACGCTCCAGACGCTGGCGGACAAAGTGCGCCAGTCCGATATGGAGTCTCCGGTGACCTTGATCGTAGGGGCGGTGGGGGAGCGGGCACTTCAGAAGACCATCGATGCGGCCGGCGATCGGCCGGCCGCCGTGGACGTCGCATGATGGGAGGAGAGGAGAGATGAAGGAACCCTCGTGGGCGGGTGAGCTCGCCGAGCGCATCCCCGAGGTGCTCGGACGCGAGATCGACATCTTCGAGACGCAGATGGAGCTTCGGCGTCGCGGCGAGGTGGACGAGAAGCTGTTCGCCGAGACGCGGCTGCGGCGCGGCGTCTACGGGCAGCGCTACGACAATGGCCACCGCTACGACGGCGAGCGGAATCGGCAACTCGCCTATCGTGAGCACCCGACGAAGGGTGTGGACACGGTGTGGGACGCGCCCGGCATGGTCCGTATCAAGATCCCCTACGGCGCGCTCACGCGGGAGCAGATGGACGTGCTTGCCGCGCTCGCCGAGGACTACTCGGACGGCATCTCACACGTCACGACGCGGCAGGACATCCAGCTCCACTTCGTCCACATCGAAGACACACCTGACCTCATGCGGCGCCTCGCGGCGGTCGGTATCACGACGCGCGAGGCGTGCGGCAACTCGGTGCGCAACATCACCGCGTGCCCGCTCGCGGGCGTTTGCAAGACAGAAGCGTTCGACGTCTCGCCCTACGCCGAAGCCGCTTTCCGCTTCTTGCTCGGGCATCCCGACGTGCAGGACTTCGGCAGGAAGTTCAAGCCTGCGTTCTCAGGGTGCGCCCACGAGGCGTGCGGGCTCGTCAACATGCACGATGGGGGATGGATCGCGAAGACCCGCGTCGAAAATGGCAAGGTCCGAAAGGGCTTCGCGTTCTACGTCGGCGGTGGACTCGGCGCGATTCCGCACCCCGCCCAACTAGTGGACGAGTTCGTCACCGAAGAGGAGATGCTCCCGCTCATGCAGGCGGTGGCCCGGGTCTTCGCACGCCTCGGCGAGAAGGAGAACCGGGGCCGAGCACGCATCAAGTTCTTGGTGGCGAAGCTCGGCATCGAGGAGTTCCGCCGGCTCGTGTTCGAGGAGCGCGCGAAGCTCCCGCACGATCCGCGCTGGACCGCGTACCTCGACACGCTGCCCGACTACCGTGAGACCCCCGCCAAGTCGGGCGCACCGCTTCCGGCTGCGACGAACGGCGAGTACAGCCCGGCGTTCCGAGCCTGGCATCGAACCAACGTGCGGCCGCAGCGGCAGGCGGGATATGCGGTCGTCACGGTCAAGCTTCCGCTCGGCGACATCACCTCCGACCAGATGCGCTCGCTCGCGGATGTCGCCGGCGAGTACACGGGTGACACGGTGCGACTCACCGTCGAGCAGAACATGGTGCTGCGCTGGGTCCGCGAGGCCGATCTGCCACGCCTGCACGCGGCGCTCGAGGCGATCGACCTGGCCGAGGCCGGTGCGGAGGGCATCGGCGACCTCACCTCGTGCCCGGGCACGGACACGTGCAAGCTCGGCATCGCGTCGTCACGCGGCCTGACAGGGGAGCTGCGGAAGCACGTGGCCGAGCTCGACCTCGCGTCGGAGCCTGCGCTCCAGGGGCTTCGCATCAAGTCGAGCGGCTGCTTCAACTCCTGCGGCCAGCATCACATCGCCGATCTCGGCTTCTATGGAATCAGCCGCAAGAAGGGCAACCGTCTCGTTCCGCACTTCCAGGTCGTGCTCGGCGGCAAGTGGCTCGAGAACGGCGGCTCCTTCGGGTTGGCCACGCTCGCGATTCCTTCGAAGAACATCCCGGAGGTCGTGCGGCGTGTCACCTCGCGCTTCGTGAAGGAACGGGAGCCGGACGAGTCGTTCACCGACTTCATCGACCGGCTCGGAAAGGCCGAGGTGAAGGGCTTCCTTCAGGATCTCACCGAGGTCCCGTCCTACGAGCAGGATCCCTCGTTCTACTCGGACTGGGGCGATCCCCGCGTCTACACGATGGACGATTACGGGGAGGGCGAGTGCGCTGGGGAGATCGTGCCACTCGTCGAGTTCGGCCTGCAGGCGAGCGAGCGCGAGGTCTTCGAGGCTCAGCTCTTCTTCGACGCGGACGACTTCGACAAGGCCAATGAGATGGCGTACCGCGCCATGCTCACGGCGGCGAAGGCGCTCGTGAAGACCGAGTTCCTCGACATCACCGACGACGCGGATCAGATCGTGCGCGAGTTCAGGTCCCGCTTCCACGACACGAAGCGGTTCCACGACAAGTTCGCGGGTGCCAAGTTCGCCAGCTTCCTGTTCGCGGCGCACGAGGTGAGCGGCAATGGAGCGCGCCAGGACCTGGCGAAGCAGCGTGTTCAGGAGGCCCAGCTCTTCATCGAGGCTGCGTACGCCTGCTACGAGCGCATGAGCACCAAGGGGGTTCCGGCGTGACGGGCCAGGCATCGCAGGTGGACGCGCTGACGTCCCCGGAGCTCAGCGTGAAGCTGTTCGTCGAGGACGGATCCAAGATCGATGTAGAGGAGTTGGTCCCGGTCTTCCACCGTTGGATTCGGGAGGACCTGTTGGAGGACGAGCTGGCGATCGACGTCGCCGGATACGCCCACGTCCCGAAGGGGCCGGGCACCGTCCTGATCTGCGACCACGCACACTATTACTTCGACGAGCGCGCCGGCCGCTTCGGACTGCGCTACCGGGGCAGGCGGGTCGCACGCGGAGCGGGCGAGGAAGCGGTCACGCGGGCGTTTCGTTCCGTGTTGAGGGCGGCTTCGCTCCTCGAGAAAGACCCCGCGCTCGGAGGCCGCTATCGCTTCGCAACGAGCCGCGTCGAGTTCGGCATCAGTGACCGGTTGCGGGCACCGAGTAACGAGCAGACGCTGGCGAGCGTGCGTCCCGCGCTCGAGTCGGTCGTGAAGTCGCTCTACGGCAAGTCCGCCGAGTCGATCTCGCTGGCGTCCGGGCCCAGAGAGCCGTTCATGGTCACGATCGAAGCAGGGGCGTCGCCCCCGGTCGACACGTTGCTGGATCAGCTGGCGGCGGCGGTCCGCTAGGAACGAAATGAGCGCGGGGGCGAAGGGCGATGCGCGCGAGGGTGCGGCGCTCGAGCACTTCGCGGCCACGCATCGCCAGGATCCTCGCACCGTCGTCGTGAACGGAGTGGCGAAGCCGTGGTCGGTACACTACCACGAGCGGCTCGCATACTGGGTGCGTACGTTCGAGCCGGCGGCATCCCTTCCCATTCGACTCGCCGCGGCTTGCCAACACATCCGCCGTTGGCAGGTGTCGCGAGCGGATTACGACGCCGGGCGGCGCGGATACCGTCAGTGGCGCTCCGACCTCGCCGAGATGCACGCGCGCACGGCGCGCGAGGTGCTCGCCGAGGTGGGTTACGACGAGGCGACGATCGGGCGCGTCGAGACCCTGATCCGCAAGGTCGGACTCGCGCGGGACCCCGAAGTGCGGCTCTTCGAGGACGCCATCTGCATGGTCTTCTTCGAGAACGAGTATTCCGATCTAGCGAGCAAGCACGACGACGAAAAGCTGGTCGACATCCTACGCCGCACGTGGGCGAAGATGTCGCCGAAAGGACACGCCGCCGCGCTCGTGCTCTCGGCCGGGATGCCCGACCGAGAGCGGCGTCTCATCGAACGAGCAACGCAGACGGGATAGCGTCAGCCCTGGTATCCGTGCGCGCTCAGCTGCACGACCGTTCCATCGGGGTCGTTGAAGTAGAGCTGATCGCCGCCGCTGGTGCGGTTACGAGGGTTCGTGTCGACGCGTGCCTGGATACCGGCCCGGCCGAGGGCATCGGCGATGCGAACGGGATCGTAGTCGTCCACGCCGATGCAGAAATGGTTTGCCCGCCCGACCTCGGGGAGCGCGTAGCAGCCCAGAAAGCCGTCGGAGAGCCCGAGGTTGATGCCGCCGTTTCCGGGCCGGCTCACCACCTCGAGGCCGAGCAGGTCCTGATAGAAGCGAGCCGACCGTTCCACGTTCGAGACGCCGATCGAGACGTGATTGATGGAGCGTCCCTGGGCGACCTTCGGGACCTGTGCCGTTTGGGCGCGCACCCCGCTCGACCCGCCTGATGCCAAGAGTGTCAGCAGGCCCGCGATGAGCTCGCGACGACCCAGCCGCCGCTCATCGTACTGTTTCACGAGAAGTTCGACTTGGTCGGTCATCGCATGTTGCTCCTGTCAGGCTCGCGGCGCGAACTCGGGTGCGTTTTCGCCGAAGCTCCAGAGGAAGGGTGGGTTGCCGCCGCACGCGCGCACGAAAACGTATAGCTGTCCGCGGTGATGTACGAGTTCGTCGGTCAAGATATTGATGCACGCGGAGCCCGGGAGGGACATGCCCCACGCGCTCACCTTGGCGGCGAGTTGGGTGTCACTCATCCCCGCAATCGCATTGTCGGCCTCTTTCCAACACCGCCGTGCGTAGGCGACCGCGTCCGCGCTGCTTCTCAGCCTCTCAGCGTCGGCCGCCTCAAGGCCGGCGTTCGACTTGATCTCGCCCTTCGCCACCCCCTGCGCGATGCCACGAACGATGCCGCTGGAAGCATGGACGACGAGCTCTGCGGGCGTTCGCATGCCGCGGATCGGGTGCGCTTGGTACTGGTCGTCCGGGATGGCCTCGAGCAGGCGGAGGTAGACGCCGTACTTCTGGCGAATCTGGTCCCACAATGTGTCCAGGGTCTTCTTGTTCACGTTCGCTCCTGGTCTCGAGCGCCGGGCAGGAGGGCCGCGGCGGGATGGAGCCGGAATCTGCCCGGGCGGCCGGTGGACCGAAAGTCCCTACAGGCTGTAGGATGAGGACCCGTCAACCGCGATCCGGATGTGAGTTCATGAGACGGAAAACCGTCGTTTGGTGCTTCCTCGCCGCCGCCCTCTTCCCGCTGGCCGCTCCGGCCCAGCAGCACGATGCGCCGGTCCGCTACGAGGACGACTTCCTGAGCGCGGACTTCCACCGGAGCCGGCGTGATGCCCTGCTGCGATTTCTTCCGGACAACGCGATCGCGGTCGTCTTCAGCGCACCCACGAGGAACCGCCAAAACGACGTCAGCTACGAGTATCGCCAGTCGAGCGACTTCCTCTATCTGACCGGCAGCGAAGAGCCTGGATCGGTGCTCTTGCTCGCCCCGGGCGGAATCGCCGTCGACGGACGGACCGTCCGTGAGCTGCTGTTCGTGCCGCCGCGGGATCCGGCAGAAGAGGTCTGGACTGGGCGTCGCTACGGCACCGAGCGCGCCATGTCGCAGCTCGGCTTGGAGCTCGCGGTCGAGGCGACCCGCTTCGATCAGATCATCGTCCCGCTCCTGCGCGACCGCACGCGCCAGATCCACCACGTCGAGATTCCCGACGCGCCGGAGTCCGGCTCGGAGCTGGAGCGGCAGCTCGAGACGTTCCTCGCGCATGTCCGGCCGCTGACCATGCCCAGGGGGAGCCCGAGCGCGGCAGCCTTCGCAGTCGCCCTCGCGTCAGGACCGAACTCGTTTTCGCGAATGAAGGAGGCGCCCCTCACCCCCGCGTCCTTCACCGATCCAGATCTGCGAAGGTTGGCCGAGGCGTTTGCTGCTTCGCGGACCTACGAGGAGTGGGCACGCAGACGCACCGAGCTTCTGGCTGGACGCTCCGAGGGTAGCGTTCTGCGCGTCCTGCTGGGCGACCTGCGCACCGTCAAGGCCGAGGAGGAGATGGCGGTTCTGCAGCGCGCCATCGACATCACTGCCGAGGCGCATCGGGCCGTCATGATGCAGGTCGAGCCCGGATGGACGGAGTACCAGATCGAGGCGTTGGTCGAGTACACGTTCAAGCGGAATGGCGCGGAGCATCCCGGGTTCCCGAGCATCGTGGGGAGCGGCGAGAACTCGGTGATCCTCCACTACGAGACGAACCGGCGGACCACGCAGCCCGGAGATGTCGTGGTCATCGACATCGGTGCGGAGTTCCACGGCTACACCGCCGACGTCACGCGCACGATCCCGCTGAACGGCCGGTACACCCCGGAGCAGCGCGCGATCTACGAGGTCGTGTACGCCGCGCAGGAGGCGGGCATTCGCGCCTCGCGCGGCGGTCGGCCGTTCCGTGCGGCGCACGACGCGGCGTCCCGCGTACTCGCCGAGGGACTCGCTAGACTCGGGTTGATCTCGAGTCCGAGCGACCAGGCAGGTCTGCGGCGCTTCTTCATGCACGGCACGAGCCACTACCTCGGGCTCGACGTGCACGACGTGGGGAACGGAGGCGATCTCCTTCCGGGTACCGTGATCACGGTGGAGCCGGGGATCTACATCGCTGCCGCGGATGATATCGATCCGAAGTGGTGGAACATCGGTGTGCGCATCGAAGACGACATCCTCATCACCGACGGCGACCCGGTGCTGCTGTCGCGCGGGGTGCCGCGTCAGATCGACGAGATCGAGGCCCTGATGGGATCGAGGCCGGTCTCGTAACGGTCAGCGCGCCACGCGGACCTCGGCGCGCTGGATGACCGCGCCCTCCAGGACGGCGTCGACGACATCCATGCCTTCGGAGACGACGCCGAAGACGGTGTAGTCGTGATCGAGGCGCACATTGTCGACCAGGTTGATGAAGATCTGGCCGTCGCCGGTATCGCGGCCGCGGGTCGAGACGCCGACCGTGCCCCGCCAGTGCGACGCTCCGACCTCGTCGCGTGTGTACGGGCCGTCTCCCGCGTATTCGTTCGCTCCCGGGCTTCCACCCTGGATCACGAAGTTGGGCACCCAGCGGTGGAACGTGAGGCCGTCGAAGTAACCGGAGCGCGCGAGGGTCACGAACCGCCAGGCGTTTCGGGGGGCGACGTCGGGCAACAGCTCGATGACGATCGTGCCGCTTCCGCGCATGTGCAGGGCGACCGAGGTGCGCTCGAGGTCGGCCAGCTCGGCCGCCGGTGGTAGGGGCGCCCGCGGAAGGGGCGTGGACTCGATCGACGGCGACTGTCCGGTCCACTCCGCGATCATCTCGGCGGCGTCCGCGGCGACCAGCGAGTCGTAGTCGGTCAGGAACGGGCGCAGGCG
The DNA here is from genome assembly GCA_964490285.1 of uncultured Gemmatimonas sp. GTDB lineage: Bacteria > Gemmatimonadota > Gemmatimonadetes > Longimicrobiales > Gaopeijiaceae > UBA2982. The sequence continues at coordinate 14,291 of CAZBCN010000013.1, forward strand.
AGGAGCGAACGTCGCGTCGCCGAGCTCACGGATCCGCTCGAGGAGTGCGCGGCGCGGATCGCGCCAAGTCTCCCGGGTCGCTCCGGAAACGCGCTCGAATTTCACCAGCAGGGCCGAGGCCACGACCGAACGCCCCGGGGAGTCCTGCAGGAGGCGCGTGACGGTCATGAGCAGCTGCGGATCGTCACTGGCCAGCTGGTCGAGGAGAAGGTCGTCGATCCGGTGACCCCGACCGGCGAACAGCTCCTCGAGTGCCGCGTTCCTGACGTTGGGACTCGGATCGACAGCGAGCGCTTCCAGGGCCGACTCGTCGTCGAGGACGCCCGCGGCGCTCGCGGCGTACGTCCGGACGAATGGGTTGGGGTGCGTGGTGAAGCGGGGGAGGAGCGCGGTGGCCTCGCGCTCGTCGATGCGGGTCAGCGAGAGGAGCGCGCGCGCAGCGATCTGCCACGCCCCCGATCCATCGTCCGGGAGCTCCACCGCCGCCGTTCGCAGCGCCTGCCGCTGGGTATCCGCATCTGGACACGGCCGTGCGAGGGCCTCGAGCGCGACCAAGCGAACGGCAGGCGGCGACTCGGGTGATGCGGAGTCGAAGAGCCATGCGCATGACTCCGAGGTGCGTGGTCCCGAGGCCACGAGGCGGAGCGCGTCCACTGCTACGCGGGGGGACGCGTCGTCCAGGGCTCGGCGAAGGAGCGCAGACCTCTCCGCGGGCACGATCGCGTTCAGATAGCGCAGGACGGTCCGGCGAACCTCCGGATCGGGGTCACCCTGGGCGAGTCGAGCCCGTTCCAGTGTCATCCGTCGCGCCTGGCCGAGCGCCGACACGGCGAGACCGCGGATGCGACCTGCTACGAGATCGTCTGGGTCATCGGACCGGTGGGCGGACATCGCCTCGAGCCGCTCGGCGGCGGTCCGGTCGAGCCCATCACCGTCCGAGCGGCGCAGGAGCGCGTCGAAGCCGAGCGCGACGCCCACGAGGGTCTCCGCCGGGGCCAGGCGCTCGGCGACGTGGGCGAGAGCGGTCAGCGCCTCGGCCGCTCGCCGCCGCTCCGGCGCCTCCAGGGCGAGGCGCCCGATGGAGCGTGCGAGGGCCCCCCGGACACCCGCGTGGTCCTCCATGCCCGTCCGTGAGAGCAGGTACGCCAGAACGGGGCTGCCGTCCGTCCCGTGAACGGCCTGCGCCAGCGCCTCGGCAGCGGCCATGCGCACGCCTGGGTCCGGGTCGGCGAGATGCCGCGAGATCGGGGCGATGAGGTCGGGGTTCTCGAGCCGCCCCAGGGCGCGCACCGCTGTCCGGCGAACCCGTGGGCTCTCCGCATCGGTGGCCTCGATCAAGGACTCGAGCTCGTCTCCCCCGCGCGGCCGTGAGTCTTCGGCCTCGAGCACCCGCCGGAAGACGGGTGCCTCGCTCGCCCGGTTGGTGCCGGCTCGCTCGCCGTCGGGGACGCAGGCCGTCCCGACGCTCGCGACCGCCGTGAGAACCACCAGGGCCCGCAAGCCGGGTCGGATCACGAGCCGCAGCCCTCGGGGAGGGTCTTAGAACGCCTCGAGCTTGTGGAAGACCTCGGTGCCGTTCTTGAACCAATGCTCGCGGAACGGATACGGAGACACGTCCTGGCGCAGAAGCGCCTGCGTGATCGGATGCGGGAAGAGCGTCATCTCCCCGAGCTCGTTCTCGTGCACGGTGTAGTCGCCGCTGATCTGCAGAATCGTACGCAGCCGCTCCGTGCCGTTCATCATGAAGCCCTGCAACAGGTGCGTGGTCGTCTCCCACGACTCCGGCGTGACGCTGAGATCCAGAATCGGCGCCCCCGATCCGAAGATCCGGATGCGAAGCCGGTCCGCGGTCTCGATGAACTGCGCATCGATGCTCTGGTCGTGATACGGAAAGTGGAAGCGCTCCGCCTTGATGCGGCGCGCCTCTTCCGAGCTCGTGGCGCATAGGAAGGGGTAGAGCCCGGCCTTCGCATGCTTGCCCCACTCGGCGACCGAGGGCGGCACGATGACCGCGAACATCAGCTCCGTATAGGGGCCGACCACGCTGTCGTCGAACAGGAACGCATTCACCGAGAGCACGCTGCGCTCGTGCCGCACCTCGATGGGCTCGAGATGGGACGGCAACACGGCGCGCGCATCCGAGGTCGCCATCTCGAAGAAGGCGCTGACCCCCGTGTGGAAACGGTAGCTACCTACGACTGACATATCCCGTATCTCTCGAGCACGCGTGCGATCGTCTCGGCACCCTGCTCCAGGTCTTGTCGGGTATGCGCGGCCGAGATGGACATGCGGAACCGGGACTTGTGCTTGCCCACCGCGGGGTAGCGCACTGGGTTGATGAAGACGCCCTCGCGGAACAACTCTTCGCCGATCTGGAAGATTCGCGCGTCGTCGCGAACCATGATCGGAATCACCTGCGAGGTGGACTCGCCGATCGGGACCCCCGCGTCGTGCAGCAGCTTCTGCATATGCGTCACGTTCTGCCACAGCTGGGCACGGAGGTGAGGCTCGCCCTGCACGATCTTGAGCGAAGCTCTCAAGCCTGCGACCACCGCCGGCGAGAGCGCGCACGAGAAGAAACGCGAGCGCGAGAAGCCGCGGAGATAGTTGATCAGCTTGAGCGAGCCCGCCACGTACCCGCCTTGGCCGCCGAGACTCTTGGAGAACGTGCCGATATGGATGTCGATGTCCTCGTCCACCCCCTGTTCCTCCGCCACGCCCTTGCCCGTGGGGCCGAACACGAACGCGGAGTGCGCCTCGTCGATCAGAAGACGGGCGCCGTGCTTCTTGCACACTTCGATCAGATCGGGGAGCGGCGGGACGTCGCCGTCCATGGAGTAGACGCCTTCCACGCACACGAGCTTCTTGCCGCTGAAGCCGGAGAGCTTGCGATCGAGGTCGTCGGCGCGGTTGTGCCGGAAGAAGCGCGACTTGGCCTTCGACAGGATCATGCCGTCCACGATGCTAGCATGCGCGAACTGATCGGCGACGATGAGGTCGCCTGAGCGCATGAGGCCAGCGATCGTACCGACGTTGGCGCTGTAGCCCGTGGGGAAGACCAGCGCGGCCTCCTGACCCTTGAACGCCGCGATCTCCTCGGTGAACAGGCGATGGAGCTCGGTCGTGCCGCTGAGGATCGGAGAGCCTGAAGAGCCGCCGCCGTAGATATCGACGGCCTCGTGGATCGCCTTCTTCACCTCGGCGCGATACGAGAGACCCAGGTAATTGTAGGAGGCGAAGTTGACGAGGTCTCTGCGAAGCTCCCCCGTCTTGGTGTCCTGGACGTCGACGCGCGTTCCCGGAGCAGTGTGGAGGGGAAGTTCGTACAGGTAGTATCCCGCCGGCTTGACCTGGCTGTACCAGTCGTCGAACGGCGCCAGCAGGGCGAACGGGTCCTCACCGGCCCCGAAGTAGAAATTCGTGTAGTCATATTCCATCGCGGCCGGCACGGCCTGCGGTGGCGAATCAGTTTCGTCGACGTCCAGCCGGCGGACCGGGGCGTTCGCCTCGGTGTCCGCGCGCGCGACGGAAGTGTCGTTCTTGCTGTCGGACATGAAGATATCTGCCTCCTAGGCGATCTTGACCGAAGTGCCAATCTCCCCAAAAAGGGGCGTAGCAGCAAGGAGATCGCGTTCCGCCGCCGGTCCGGGGGGGGGCTGCCTGGACAGGGTCCGGCCGCCCGCTACGTTGCTGCGTCCCCAAGAACCCAGCCGCGCAAAGGGCCCATGAGCGACTCCCCGCAGACCTTCGAGACACATGCAAGGATCGTTCCGGGTTACCACCGCTGGACGACGGCGCTGCTCGTTCTGCCCACGGTCTACTTCGGCTACCGCGCCGTGGCCGACTTCGACGCCGATCGCGCGATCTTCTTCCTGTTCTGCGTGGGCGTCATCCTCGCCGCGCTCTACGCGAGGGTCTTTCCCCTCGGCGTCCAGGACCGCGTGATCCGACTGGAGGAGCGGATGCGCATGGAGAAGGTCCTCCCGTCCGACCTGCGCTCACGGATTTCGGAGTTCTCGACGAAGCAGCTCGTCGCACTCCGGTTCGCGTCGGACGAGGAGCTTCCCGAGCTGGCGCGGCGCGTGCTCGAGCAGGGGCTGTCCGATCCCAAGGAGATCAAGCGCGCGATCCGCGCGTGGCGGGTCGACCACCAGCGGATCTAGCGGCGGAGGGCTCCTGAGGCGCTCACGGCGAGTGTTCGGCGCTCACGATCTGCCCCGTGGCGGAGCCCTCGACGAGCGCCACGTAATGGCCGGCCAGGTCCTTCGCCCAGATCCCGGGCATCGGCGGCAGGCCGGCGAGCACGCGAGACTCGGCCACCCATCCCGGGCTCACCACGTTGACCCGGTAGCGCCCCTCGAGATCGATCGCCGCCGCGCGCGCGAAGGCTTCGACGGCCGCCCCCGTCATGGTGACGGCGGTGGTGCCCGAGGCGGGGACCTGAGCCAAGCCGCCACTCGTGAGGGTGAACGACCCTCCGTCGCGCACGACTCCGATTCCGTACCGCACGAGGTTCACCTGACCCATCAGCTTGCTCGCGATGCTCGAGTGAAAGGCCGCATCCGTGAGGTCCGTGAGCTTGCCGAACTCCGCACGACCGGCGGCACACACGACTCCATCGAGAGGCCGAGCCGAAGCGTAGAGGGCCTCGATCGAGCGGGGGTCGGCCATGTCTACCACGACGTCCCCCTTCGTCGCCGCCGCACGAACGACGTGATGGCCGCGCGCGACGAGCGCCTCCGTCACGGCCCGCCCGATGGTGCCCGTGGCACCGACGATCAGGATTCGCATCGGGTCAAGCTCGGGCGGCGCGCGGGAGGGGGCAACCGGTGAGTCGCGCGACTGGGTATCCTGTTCTCCTGCATGGCTTCTCCGGATCGTCCGCGTCTTGGGGGCCAGATTTGATGGACGGGCTCACGGGTGCGGGGCTCACCCCGGTGTTGGTCGACCTCCCCGGTCATGGGGCCGACGCAGGTACGCGCGACCCTTCTCGCTTCACGCTCGCCGCCGCGCTCGACCGAGTCGCTGCAGCGGGGCGGTGGCCGGAGGACCTCGTGGGCTACTCGATGGGAGGGCGCCTCGCACTCCACTTCGCGGTCGCCTTTCCGGAGCGTGTGCGACGGCTCGTCCTCGAGTCGGCGTCGCCTGGCCTGGCGACGGAGGCCGAGCGCCGCGACCGGCGCGCTGCCGACGAAGCGCTCGCGGCGGGCATCGAGGCCAAGGGCATCGAGTGGTTCGTCGAGGACTGGGAGTCACAACCGCTCTTCGAGACCCGTTCGCATCTGGAGTCGGCTGCGCTCACCCGCCACAGGGAGCTCAGACTCAGGAACGATCCCCGCTCCCTGGCCCTCGCGCTCACCGGGCTCGGCACGGGGGCCCTACCTTCGCTCTGGGATGACCTCGCCCACATCGAGGTCCCGACGCTGATCATCGTCGGGGAACTCGACGGGAAGTTCGTCGAGGTCGCCGACCGGATGACGCGCAAGATGCCCGACGTTGGCATGGTGGTGGTGCCGGGGGTCGGCCACTCCGTCCATTTGGAGGCGCCATGCGCTTGGCTCGAGGCCGTCGTCGGCTTCCTGACCGCCGAAGGCCGCGGAAGCCGGGACCCCTGACGAATTTTCTGGACGTCTCCGGCCGATTCGTCCAGCTTGTACCCCATGATCAAGAAGCTTCTGTTGCTGTGCCTCCTCGCGCTGGGCGTGGCTATGGCCGTTCCGAGCACCCGCGCACAGATCCAGGAGAGGGCACTGACTCCGATCATGGACGACATCGGGCGGCGGCTGGTGCCTCGTAGGCTCGACGCGATGGCCAACCAGCTCGACGTGCGCCTCAGCCGTGCCGAGCGCCTGCCGGTGGACAACTTCAGTGCCTGGGTGCGTCGGGACTACACCGGTCCGGAGAGGGATCCGTGGGATAACCCTTGGTACCTCCAAGTGGGCCGGCGCCAGTATACGGTGGGATCGATGGGCCCCGATGGTCAGCAGGGGACCGACGACGACCTGACCGTGAGTCGGAACCTGGCCCAGGCTCCGCGATAGGGGCGGTATCCGTGTCAGGCCGGTCGTGAGGGCCGCAGCGAGACTCCGAGGCTGATCAGCGCGACTAACAGCGCCGCGCCACCCAGCATCGTTCCGAGCGAGCTCGGCGGGGCGGTGGTCGGTACTGCCGCGGGCGCGAGCACCCGTGTCACGGACGCCGGTGTCGACGAGCCTTCAGGACCCGACCATGACACCTCGGTTCCGTCGGCGTACGTCTGCACGACGTCCCACTTCAGCGTGGTCGCCTCGGCAGGGTTCACGGCGATGAAGCTGAGCTCGACGAAGCGGCCTACCGGGATCGTTCCCGTCCAAATGGCCTCCGCCACCGAACCGGCTTCCACGCCGGCGATGGTCTCGAGCGCCCACCCCGGGACCTCGTCGAAAGAGATCACTCGCACGCCACCCGGAAACAGGATGCTCACGCGCGTCGTCGGGAAGTCGCGCTCGTTCGGGACGCGCAGCGTGTACTTCTGATATGCGCCGGTCGGCGCTTCGGCCGGGAAGACCACGGCGTGAGCGCTCACCGGGCGGGTCGACAGGAGGAGCGCACCGAGAGCCATCGCCGTGCTCGGGAGCCAGCGGTTTGAGCGCATCGTGGAAGAAGGGAGCATTGGGGTGATCAGGGGTTCGGGGGAGTGTGGGAGAGGATCGTCGCCACGAGAACGACGAACGCTGCGAGGACGAGCTCCCGGCGTACCGAGTCGGTGAGTCGGGTGGAGCCGTCTACGGACGTGGCGGCCGGAAGCAGCCGGAGCCGATGATGGGCCCCGAAGGCGACGAGCGCTGCGAGGCCAGCGACTTTCGCGAGCACGAGCAGACCGAAGGTGGATGAAGTCACACGGCCGAACGATCCCAGCAAGATCCAGGATTGCACGAGGCCGGTGATCGTGACGAGAGCGACGGCAGTCAGGGCAACGGCCGACACGCGACGAGCCGAGGCCACGAAGCTCGGCGCCCCTCCCTCCGTAACGAGGAAGAGCAGCCCCCCCACCCATGCGGACGCCGCGAGCATATGTACGACGCTCGCGGGTAACGAGATCAACGGCGTGTAGGACGCGGGGTGTCCGCCCACGCCGCCGGCCGCGACGCTCGCAAGCGCGAATGCCGTCGCGATGCCCGGTCTGCGAGCGAGCAGGAGGGCCCAGGGGACCATCCAAGCCAGGAAGACCTCACCAGAGAGGGCGCGCCCGGTGGTTAGCGCCCAGAGTCCCGCGACGCGGTCCAGAGGTCCCGCCTCACCTCCGAGGGCCTCCCCCGACCAGAGCCAGGCGTAGGCGCTCACCAGGATCGGCGCGACGACCGCGAGTCCGCGGGCCGTCGACGCGGTCGTCCGCGTCACGTCGCCAGCTCCCCACGCCGAGAACGACAGTGTGCCCGCCAGGAGAAGCAGCGCGAGGTTAGCACCGGTTCGCGTCAGTACGAGAACCCAGGACGCTCCCTCGCCGCCCGCCACCGGCGCGCCTTCGACCGGGGTTGCGGTGCCCGTCGGGGCAGGGGGCGCGGACAGTGCGCCGCCCGTGACGTTGGCGACGAAGAAGACGAAGTCTCCGGCGATGGCGTGCCCGTCCGCGGATACGACGCGCCACTCCACGCGGTAGCCCCCCGCTGCGAGAGCCGGTAGCGGGCTCGTCAATGTGCGAGTGTCGTCCGAGGGGTGTCGCGCCTCGAGAGTCCACCTGTTGCCACCAGGTCCGAGCAGCCTGACCAGAGCCCCGGCCTCGTCGACCAGCCCGCTGAAGGTCAGGATGAGGTCGCGCGGCGACGCTGCCAGCGTGTCGCCCGCCGTCGGAACGGAGCTCTCGAGCACGGCGTGCACCACGTCGGTCGCCGGGCGGGCGGCAGGCGCCGCCCACGCCACCCACCCGGCCAACACGAGCGCCGCCGTCACGTCCGACTCACGTCTGCGGCTGCCAGCGGAATCCGGCGTAGAAGGACCGACCGTCCGCCGGGAAGAAGAACCTTCCGGAGCCGTCGTCCACGACCACCGCCGGTGAGTAATGCTGATTCGTCAGATTGCGTGCCTCCAGGAAGACACTCCCGTCGAGGCGCGCGAGTGCCCAGTCGATCCGTGCGCCGATCGTGGTCCATCCGTCCTTCTCGACTGCATTGGCGCTGTCGACGAAGTAGGTACCCGGCACCCACTCGATGCTGGGCTGGAGAGAAAGCCCCGAGGGGTGATGGTATTCGAGCTCGGCCTGCACATAGTGTTCCGGTGTACCGGGCAGGAGATTGCCGGCGTAAGTGGCATCGGTCACGTACTCGAAGTGTCCCCACGTGTAGGATAGACGCCCCCGGAGGCGATCGCGAGCCGTGAACGCGTCGCTCGCCAACTCGTACGCGAGCGCTGCCTCCACCCCGTAGTGGCGAGTCTCTTGCGCGTTACGATACGTCGGCACCGTGAACGGCGCGCCCGGAAACGGCGGCACGTTGATGTTGATGATCTCGTTGTCGAGCTCCAGGTCATAGATCGAGAGGTCCCACTGGAAGCCGCCGCTGCCACCGCGCGCGCCGATCTCGAACTGCCAGGCGTCCTGCGCCGCCAGATCGATGAAGCCCGGTCCGCTCAGGCTGTTCACCTCGAGCATCAAGGGCGGCTCGTACATGCGGGAGGCGTTCGCGAAGAGCTGTCCCGACACCGCGGGGAGGTCGTACAGCACGCCCACCTTGGGCTGGAACGCCTCGTAGACGCGCTCGTCGGTCTGGTCTCCGTCGGACAGGAAGAAGTCGTCGAGCTCACGACCGTCCCGGGCCCAGCGCGCGCCGACCACCGCTTTCAGGCGGTCGGTGAGCCCCAGCACTTCCTCGGCATAGATCGCCACAGCGGTGGCGAACTCGTCTTGGTCCTTGGCGAGCGCACCCGGTAGTCCGCCGACGTTGTCGTAGTGTCGATTCACGTTCCTGCCCTTCGCCCACTGCGCGCCGAGGGTGAATCGACTGTTGTGCCCCCCGATCTCGCGCTCGTCCTGCAGACGAGTCTCGACGCCCCAGTCGTCGCTCGTTTGATCGAGCACCCGGAAGATCGGATGGACGATGTCGCGGTGCTGGAAGTAGGGGGCCACGTCGAGCTGTGTGCCGCGTCCTAGCTGAGACCTCAGCTGCAGCCCAGCGTGGTGCAACTTGTAGTCGCGGCCCCAGCGGTTGCTCAGGTTGTTCGCATTGGCGGCGCGTCGGTCGGTGTCGACGTCCGACTGGCTGAGCGAGCCCGGCAGGTCCTCGAGCACGTTCGCGAACCAGTAGAACGCCCTCAGATCGACGTCGTCGGAGAGCCGCTGACCCAAATGGACGTTCACGCGGTCACGGACCTGCCCGCTGTACTCGCGGAAACCCCCGACGTCCGTTCTCGCGTAGCTGGCATAGTAGTTGAAGTCGCCGAACACGTCACCCGATGCCAGCTGTCCCTTGAAGAATCCGAACGAGCCATATTGCGCGTAGGCTTCGATGGGCTGGGCAGTGTGACCCGTCTTGCTCTCGAAGTTGATCGCTCCACCGAGGGTCGAGCCACCGAAGCGCAGGGCGTTCGCCCCTTTGTAGACCTGCACGCTCTCCGTGTTCAGTATCTCCAGCGTCTCGAAGTCGGTGAACCCGTCCGCGAGGCGATAGGGCATGCCGTTCACGAGGATATTCACGCCCCTGAGGTGGAAGTTGTTTCGTAGTCCCGACCCCCTTATGGAGAACTGCGTCTCGTCCGCCGCGCCGAACCGTGGCTGAGCGAACACGCCTGGAGTGAATCGCAGCACGTCGCTGAAGTTGGCCTGGCGAGTCTGACGAATCGCCGCCGGCGTGAGCAACGCCACACCGCCCGGGATTTCGCGGAGCTGTCGGCGTGTCAGCTCCAGCTCTTCGCGACTGCCGATGACGGTGAGACCGGCGAGCGGCACGACCGCGGTCACGAGCTCGATGTCGAGGGCGGTCGTCGCCCCAGCGGTCACTTCGATCTGGGCGTCGTACGTCGCGTACCCGATGCGCTCCACGTGGAGCGTGTGCCGACCCGCCGGCACCCTGGCCACCCGGAACGTGCCCAAGTCGTTGGTCAGCGAGCCCTGTCGGGCGTCGTCCAAGACGACTTCGGCCCCGGCGACTGCCGCGCCGCTCTCGTCCGTGATGCGTCCGGTGACGCTGCCGACGCCCTGAGCGGCGGTGTCCTGCGCCATGCCGAGCCCGGCAATCAAGATGAGACCGAGACCAGCGGGCATGAGCGACGGCGTACGGCCGTCACGTGAGAATTTCGTATGCATCCTGCGCTACTCCTTCGCGATGTGTATGACGCTGGGCTGCGGCCGCGCCGCGTTCGCCGAAGGGCGAAGCAAGGCGTCGTGAGCCCGAGCGGGTCTAGGATTCGGACGGCCGGGTCGTGCCCAGGCCGGAAGACGCTAGACGCGCGAGGGAGGAGCGTTCGGGAAGGGAAGGAGGTGAGAGGTCGGGTCGCGGTCGAGCACGCGATCCGACAGAACGACCGACCACACCTGTCGGACGTCGCCGACGCTGACTTGGTGCGTCGTCGTGCGCGACTCACTGGGGGCCGTGCCGCCCTGGCATGGCCCGACGCAGGTGCACTCCGTGGCCGGACTCTGCTCCCCGCTATCCTGGGTTGGCGCGGCGTGATGGCCGGCGTGGGATCCGCCACCGTGGTGGCCACCACTCTCCTGCTCGGTCGACGCGTGGTGGCCGACGTGGGTCGAGTGGTCCATGCCGGGCGCGCCGCCCATCGTCACGAAGACCAGGGCAATGCACGCGACGCTCAGCCGCGATACGAACAGACGTATCGTGCGGGTCACGATTCGGATCGGAGTGCGATACTTCATACGATGCCAGAACTTCCCGAAGTCACCGCGTATTTGGAAGGGTTCGGGCGCATAATCCTGGGACACCCGATCGAGCGCATTCGTTTACGCTCGCCCTCGCTCCTTCGCACGTGGGACCCGCCGGTGTCGGCTGCCGAGGGTCTCACCGTCGAGGGCCTCGAGCGGCTCGGAAAGCGCGTGGTGTGGGCACTCGAGGGAGAGCTCTTCCTCGTGTTCCACCTCATGATCTCCGGGCGGTTCAAGTGGGTGAAGGCGGGAGCGGCGATACCCAAGAAGCGCGCGCATGGCGCCTTCGATTTCGAGCACGGCTCGGTGCTGCTCACCGAGCAGTCGACGCAGAAGCGCGCTTCTCTGCACGTCGTGCGTGGGCGCGAGGCGCTCGCAGAGCTGGATCCGGGGGGGCTGGACGTCCTGTCGGCGTCTCCTGCGGAGTTTGCCGCCGCGCTTACCCGCGAAAACCGCACGCTCAAGCGGGCGCTGACGGATCCCCGCGTGCTCTCCGGAATCGGGAACGCGCACTCGGACGAGATCCTGCTCTTTGCGGGGCTCTCTCCTCTCCGGCTCACCCGGCGGCTGACGGACCACGAACTCGTGCGGCTGTACGAGGTGTCGCGCTCGTCGCTCATCGAGTGGATCGAGCGACTGCGTACCGAGTTCGGGACGCGCTTTCCGGACAAGATCACGGCCTTCCACCCATCGATGGCCGCGCACGGAAAGTACGGCGAGCCCTGCCCCCTCTGCGGGTCCCCCATTCAGAGGATCAAGTACGCCGATCACGAAACGAACTACTGCGCGACGTGCCAGACCGGGGGCAAAGTCCTCGCCGATCGCGGCATGTCTCGGCTGCTCGGGGAGGACTGGCCGCGAACGCTCGACGAGCTCGAAGAGCTGCGGAGGCAGTAGGGGTGAAGGCCCCGGGGTCGGTCGGTCGAAAGGCTTGCGCGGAGCGCGGGCGATGTATATCGTACGATATACTGTAATACGTATTGTTCGGCACAGGGCGTCCGGTGAAGGAGGGTCGCATGAGGCACTGCAGGGGGAAGCGCGGCGGAGACTTCGACTGGTTCGAAATGCCGGGTCAGTTCGTCGACTCGATCCTCGGGGATCTCGGGATGGGTCCCCGCAAGCGTGGGCGGCATCGCCGGCATGGTCCAGGTCGGCGGTTCTTCGGGCAGGGCGAAGTGCGGCTGGCGCTGCTCTCCCTACTCCAGGACGCTCCTGCGCACGGCTACGAGCTGATGAAGCGGCTCGAGGAGCGCTCGGGTGGGATGTACCGAGCGAGCGCAGGGACGGTGTATCCGGTGCTCCAGCAGCTGGAGGACGAGGGACTGGTCCAAAGCGAGGACGTGGACGGCAAGAAGACCTATCACCTCACCGACGCAGGGAAGCAGGAGTTGCTACTCCACCGCGACGACACCGAGAGCATTTGGCAGCGTGCCCACGGGTGGAAGGACTGGGGCGTGAGCATGGGTCCGGAGACCGCGGAGATCTGGGGCAGCTGGGGTCGGCTCTCCAAGGCGGCCTTCAAGGCGGCGGCGCGGGCCGGATTCGAGAAGACGGATAAGGTGCGGGAGATTCTCGACCGCGCGCGGAAGGAGCTGGAGGCCCTGTAGCCTCCGTCGGCCGGAGCGGCTACGGCTCTACGTAGACGCCCGGCTCGCCCAGGTCGCCGGTGCCGCCCATCAGCACGCGCAGAGCCAGCGCGTTCTCGGGCGTCGGCATTTCCCATCCCTTCTCGTATCCGAAGACCTCGCGCAGCGGACGGCTCCCGAACTCCCCGTCCAGGATTTCCATGTGGTCGGCGCTCAAGAGCGCGGGGTGGTCGACGGCGCATGCGTGGCTCAACCGGATGAGCTCTTTGCGCAGCGAGATGACGTAATTGGCGAGGCGCGCGGCCTTGTCGGTCGGATCGAGCCCGCGGACCAGCCATCTGTTCTGCGTCGCGACGCCGGTCGGGCAATGTCCGGTGTGGCAGCGCTGGGCCTGAATGCAGCCGACAGCCATCATGGCCTCGCGTGCGACGTTGACCATGTCGGCGCCGAGGCAGAACGCGAGCAGTGCAGTGTCCGGGAAGCCGAGCTTGCCGGCCCCGATCCAAACGACCTTCTGGTGCACGTCTCGCTCGGCGAAGATCCGATAGACACGGCTGAAGCCGATCTTGAACGGCAACGAGACGTGGTCACTGAATGCGAAAGGGGCCGCCCCGGTTCCGCCCTCGCCCCCGTCGATGTTGATGAAGTCGACCCCACGCTGCTCGACGGCCATCCGGTCGGCCAGCTCGCGCCAGACGCCGGTCTGACCCACCGCGGACTTGATGCCCACGGGTAGGCCGCTCGCGTCGGCGAGGTCCTCGACGAAGTCGAGCATCTCGTCGACGTTTCGGAACGCCCGATGGCTCGCCGGGCTGATGACGCTCTGCCCGCGCGGAACTCCGCGAATCGCCGCGATCTCCGCGGTCACCTTGGCCGCCGGGAGCACGCCGCCGAGGCCGGGTTTGGCGCCTTGGCTGAGCTTGATCTCGATCGCGCGGATCGGGTGCGCTTCCACCTTGCGCAAGAACTCCGCGCGGTCGAACCCGCCGTCTTTGTTCCGGCATCCGAAATAGCCTGTGCCGATCTGCCAGATGAGTTGACCGCCCTTCAGGTGGTAGGGCGAAATGCCGCCCTCCCCCGTGTTGTGCAGGCAGCCGCAGATCGCCGCTCCACGGTTCATTGCCTCCACCGCGGCGGACGAGAGGGCGCCGAAGCTCATGGCGCTCACGTTCACGATGGACTCGGGCCGGAACGCCTTCCGGCGTCCGCGGTGCGCTCCGAGCACCTTGGCGCACGGGACCCGATACATCGGGTCCTTCTCCTCGTCGTGATGGGTATCCATCCGCCCGAGTGTGTGGTGCTTGATGATGAGGTAGTTGGACGACTTCTCGAGGTCGTTGTCGGTGCCGAAGCCGGTGTAGTTGTTCGCGCGCTTGGCCGATGCGTACACCCAGCGCCGCTGGTCACGAGAGAACGGACGCTCCTCGTCGTTCGACGTGACGATGTATTGACGAAGCTCGGGTCCCACGGCCTCGAGGAGGTACCGGAAGTGCCCGATGATCGGGAAGTTGCGCAGCACCGCACGCCGCTTCTGTGTCACGTCGTACACGACGACGCCGAGCAGGAACACGAGGAATCCCCAGAGCCAGATCACCGCGGGCACCTCCGCACCGAAGGGGACCAGTCGACGGCGGCCAACGTATCCTTTGGGCCGCAGCTCCGCACCGATGCCGAGCGTCGACCGCCTCGGCAGGCGCTCCTCGACAGCGTCACCAGAGCGTGATGGTGGCTCCGAAGTTGACGACGCTGGGGTCGCGCGTCGGCTCGTCCAGGAGGATCCAACGCGTTTCGAGCTCCGGACGGATGCGTCCGAGGCCGCCGAACCTGATGCCGGCCACCACGCTGAAGGTTCGCTCGTTACGGGGGTCGGCCGTCGGATCGGGCCCGAATACCGAGTTGCGCACGCCGATACCGCCACCTCCGTAGAGTCCGCCTCGACGGCCACTCAGGAGATAGACCAGCTCGAGGTTGAGCTGGTACTGCTTCAGTCTGGGGAGGAACGTGACGTCACCGTTGGACAGGATCTCGATCGACCCGCTCGGCACGACGGGGATGCGCGCCATCGCTCCGACCATGGGTCGTGACTGGGCATTGTCGAATCCGACACGGATACCGACGCCGGCAGGAGCCCATCCGGTGTCGGCGCCGCGGGGCCCACCCTGTGCGAACTGCGCTTGGAGGCCGGCCGGCAACATCGAGACACACAGCGCGGCGAGAAGCGATGCTGGGCGCACGGGGATCATCCTTGGGTGAGGAAACGTGCGAGAAGCGAGTGGAAATGGTGGGGTCCCTGCTCGCGGCGCGGGCTGTAGCGGCCGCGCTCGTACACCCGCGAGCGTACCCCCTTCTGCGTGGCTTCGACGATTTCCTCGTCCTCCATCTCCACGCGATGGAGGTTGGCGCCGGCCCCTGCGAAGAGGGCGCTGCTGTCCCGCACATACGACCGAAAGAGAACGCGCGTGCGCGTAGGTCCGAGGGGTTGCACGACGTTCAACGAAAGGCCCCACGGATAGAAATTCAGCATGAGGTTCGGGAAGAGCCAGAAGTACCAAGCCGCGATTCGTTGGCCCTCGTCGGGGTGGCCGGCGGGAAGATCGAAGGCCGGCTCGCCCGCGGCGGCTATCCCGACCTGCACGTTCGACCAATCGAAAGTCTCCGTGCGATAGCCGTCGTAGTCGAGCTTCCCTCCGAGACTCCCCGAGTGCACGTAAGGTACGTGGAAGCCCTCGAGATAGTTGTCGCAGTAGAGAGCCCAGTTCGCTTCGATCAGGTAGTCCTCTGAGTGCTCGGCGTGTGGGACGAATCGCTCAGGGTGGAGCCATCCCACCCTTTCCGTCATGGGACGCGTCCACTCGTCGAAGTCGCACATCGGATCGAGTGACGCGAAGTGCAGGGGTCCCCATGAGCGCAACGGCAGCCGGGGCAGATCGTCCTCCGGCGAGGGGAAGCCCTCGACATCGTCGAATTCGGGCATCGAGCGGAAGCGCCCGTCGAGCTCGAAGCGCCGCCCGTGGTACCTACACCGGAGGGACTGCGCATGCCCCTCGCCCTCCACGACGAGCATGCCGCGGTGTGTGCACACGTTGCTCAAGCAGCGAACCTCGCCATCCTCGGCACACGTGAGCACGAGCGGCTCGTCGAGCGAGCCCTCCAGGAGGGTGAGCGGGAGCACGTGCCCCGACGCCTTCAGGCGGCCGACTTCTCCGACTGGCTGCCAGCTTCGCGCGAAGACGCGCGACAGCAATTGGCCGTAGATGTCGGGATCGTGATAGACTCGCGACGGGAGTGTGCGGGCCCGCGTGATGCGCGGATCGATCGGCGAGGCTTCGTCCATGCGCCGAGTCTAGGGGCGACGGCGAGGATGGCAAAGACCACCACCAAACCGTTCGCCCTATGCGAACAGATCGTGACGCGCGGACTGGGTGATCGCGCGCACGCCGGGGTGGCTGATGCGCCGTTCGACCGACGTCGCGTAGAAGCGCTCACGGACTTCGTCGATCCGCCCCACCACCCTGACACCGTATTGCTTTCGCACCTCGTCCTCGACGACGGTGGGAGCGACGAACAGTCCGGCGCCTTTGCCGCCGAAGGCCTTGAGCACGGCGCTGTCTTCGATTTCGGCGACGACCGTGGGTCGAAGGTCGTTGTCCTCGAACCAACGCTCGAGCGCGGACCGAACGGCGGTGTTCTCGGTGGGGAGTAGAAAGGGGGCACCATCGAGCAGCGCGGGAAAGCGCCTGCGGTGAGTCGCGGCCAGGGCGGGGACGCCGAAGACAGTGACCCCGCAGTCGCCGAGGAGATGGCTGTACGCACGCACCTTCGTCGCCGGCGGCACGGGGGAGTCAGATAGCACCAAGTCGAGCGCGTGGGTCGCCAGGTCGGCGAAGAGTCGGTCGGGGCGGTCATCGCGCAGGACCAGCCGCACGGGTTCGGTGAGTTCGAGCGCAGGCCGCAGGAGTCGGTACGCCACGAGTTTGGGCAGGGCATCCGTGATGCCGACCGAAAGGCGCATGAGTCGGCCCCCCGGGTGTCCGGCGAGTGCCTGCTGGAGCTCGCGGCCGAGCGCGAAGATCTCGTCGGCGTAGCGCAGTACGTCCCGCCCGACGTCCGTCAGGACCAGTCCCCGGCCGCTCCGCTGGAAGAGCTTTTCACCGAGGGAGTGCTCGAGCCGCCGGATCTGCGCACTGATGGCAGGCTGGGAAAGGTGAAGCTCTTTCGTGGCGCTCGCCACGCTTCCCAGCCGGGCGACGGTCCAGAAGTAGGACAAGTGCCTGTAATTGAGAGTTCGCATGGCCGAGCCTTACATCCATAATTTAGATGATACACAGATAATACATTCTATTTGTTTATGTGAGAAGCGGGAGTTAGGGTCAATGGCAGGCGCTCTCGGTGGCGCAATCTGGCGCGGTGCGGCTCGCGCGCATTCGACTCGGAGCAAAGGGAGACCGTGGACGTCACGATCGGATTCTGGGTGGGCTTCATCGCGTTCGTACTGCTGATGCTCGCGTTGGATCTGGGCGTGTTCCACCGGAAGGCGCACGAGGTGTCCATGCGGGAGGCCGCGGCGTGGAGCGTGACGTGGGTGGCCCTCGCTATGGCCTTCAACGGGGTCGTCTACTGGCTCTGGGGCCGCGACGCCGCCCTACAGTTCCTGACGGGATACCTCATCGAAAAGTCGTTGTCGGTCGACAACGTCTTCGTGTTCGTGATGATCTTCGCGTACTTCAGCGTCCCAGCTACCTATCAGCATCGGGTGCTGTTTTGGGGAGTTCTGGGCGCGCTCGTCATGCGAGGCATCTTCATCGCGGCGGGTGCCTATGTGCTCCAGCAATTCCACTGGGTCATCTACGTGTTCGGTGCGATTCTGCTGATCACTGGCGCGAAGATGGCCCGGCGCGTCGAGGCGTACGACCCGTCGCAGAACCCCCTGCTCGGACTCGCGAAGCGGTTCCTTCCGCTCACTTCACGCTACGATGGCGACCGCTTCTGGACCCGCGAGAACGGGCGTTGGGTGGGCACGCCGCTCTTCCTGGCCCTCGTGCTCGTCGAGTTCACCGACCTCGTATTCGCGATCGACTCGATTCCGGCGATCTTCGCGGTGACCCAGGAGCCGTTCCTCGTCTATACGGCCAACATCTTCGCGATCCTCGGGCTGCGAGCCATGTACTTCCTGCTCGCGGGCGTGGTGCATCGCTTCGTGTACCTGAAGTACGGGCTCGCGGCGGTGCTGGTCTTCGTGGGCGCGAAGATGATGCTGATCGACTTCTACCACATCCCAGTGGGAGTGTCGCTCGCAGTTGTGAGTAGCCTCATCGGTGCATCCGTCGCGCTCTCGCTCTTCATGGGAACGCGTTCTACTTCACCGGAAACGTCATCAGCTCGTCCCTGAGCTCGTGATCCTCCGACTCCTCGACCGAGTGGACGATCCTGCGCATCTCGTCGAGGACCTCCACGTGCGTATCCGGGAGTACCTCGCCCTGGATGAGCCGGAGCACGCTGAGGCGGGACGCGGGCGAGAGGATGACGTGCGTGAACGCCGGTAGCAGCCGATAGAAGAGCCCGATGAACTCGTCCCAGACGCGCCCGCTCGCGGTCACCTGCGTCTCGTACGGGAGCATCGCCTCGCGACTGACGTCGTTCTTCCTCAAAGCCTCTTGGATCTGCTCGGCGGCGGCGCGAGCGCCGTGCAACGCGATGCCGACCCCGGACGAGAAGATCGGATCGATGAAGCGCGCGGCGTCGCCCACTGCGAGCCACCCGTCCCCGCAGACCTTGTCGAGCATGTAGCTGTAGTTCGCCTCGCCCTTCAAGTCGTTGATACGCACCGCGGCGCGCGTCGCCTTCGCGAGCGCTTTGTTCATCTGGAGACCGCGAGTGAAGAAATCTTCGACGGCGAGCCCCGAGGTCTGGTACGTCGCTTTGCCGGCTACGAGTCCGATCGACGTGATCTCGTCGTTGATGGGTGCGCGCCATGCCCATCCCCGCAGCTGAGGCAAGAAGTAGATGTGAGTGTAGGACTCCGTTGCGCGACGTCCTCGGTCTACGTCGAGGAACCACGCATGCAGCGCGAACTGGTCGAGGTCGGGGTGATCCCGTCGAAGGCCGAGTTGGCGCCCGAGCTTGGCGGACCGGCCACCGGCGTCCACGACCACGCGGGCCGGAATGAACACTTCCTGGTCAGGGAGCCCGGCGTGCACGCCGATCGCGCGGCCCTCGTCGAACGCGACCTCCTTCACGCCCACGCCCTGGACGATGCGGCACCCGAGGTTCTCGGCGTGCTTCATCAGGAGCAAGTCGAACTTCGACCGGTCGACGTGATAGGTGTACCCCTGCTCGACGCCCTCTTGAGGAAACTCGGAGTACGCGATCTCGATCGCGTCGCCGCTCCGTGGGTGGTAGACGACGCCACCCGAGCGGGGGAACTCGGCAGCCTCGACCACCGGAAGGAACCCGATCTCGCGGAAGATGCGCACGGTGGAAGGCATCAGGGACTCGCCGACGTGCGGCCTCGGATGATGCGCCCGCTCGAGGATCACGCACGGTATGTCCGCGCGGGCGAGGTAGCACCCGAGAGTCAGCCCGGCCGGGCCCGCCCCGATGATGACGACTTCGGTCATGACTCACCGCCTGAGAGAAGTAGGGTGCCGACCTGGACTAACTGTCCCCGGCCACCGGTTGCCGCGTAGGCGATCGTGCCATCGGCTTCGATCCCATACACCAGCCCGGCGTGCACGATGTCGCCGGTCCGTGTATCGCGAGTGCGAGCGATCCCCCAGGCGTCGAGCGCGGCCTCGACCTCCGCGACCTCTCCTCCCACGAGATGATCTCGCGCCTCGTCGAGCCCGAAGTGGCGCGCGACCGCGAGGAGCCGGCCCGGTGTGTCTCTCCAGGGGTCGAGCGTGAAGACGACGACGGGCCAGTCGACGCCCAGCTCTTCCCGGGCCGCCAACGTCTGATGCACGACGGCAGGGCATATGGACGCGCAGTGCCCGAACGCGAAGGTCACGAACGCCGGACGGCCGGTCAGCCGTTCGAGGCCGAATGCTTCGCCGCGCTGATCGACGAGCTCGGAGTGCTCCGGCCACGGTCGATCGATGCGGACCGGTCTCGAGGTTGATGCGATCGCGCCCCACTCGGCCTCTGGCGCGCGAGCCGACACGACCCGCGCGCCCGCCAGGCTGAGTCCTGCGATCGAGGCCCCTGCGACCGCGGCCGCCACGATTCGGCCGGACCCGCTGGAGACCAGGTGCCTGACGCTCTCGCGGATCTCTCGGCCCCAACCGACCATGAGGGCCGCGAACATCGCGGGCGGCTGCCCGAAGAGCACCAGCCACCCTGCGCGGTCCGGGAGGCCGCTTTCGCCGAGGTTGAAACACACCGATCGGGCGCGCTCGAGCCAGTCCGGCGCTCCCGGAACCGACCAGAGCGCGAGCGTCCACCAGGCGGCCGTCACCAGCAATACGAACGCCACGGTGCCCAGCGGCCACACGTCCTGCCTGCGTATCATCCGATCTGCCACATCTGCGAGAGCAGGTTCCAGTTCGCGAAGTAATAGACGACGAATGCGAGAAGGAATACGAACACGAGGATCATCGTGCCCGGCATCATGCCCAGCGCTCCATGCTCCTCCACCTCCTTCTCATCAGTGGGCAGCTCGAGGAAGGGACGTGTATACACTCCCGGCGGAACCGAGCCGGCGAGCGTGGCGCTGGTGCATGCGTCGCCGAGCGGCTTGCCGAAGAAGACCGACCAGACCGTGATCAGGATGTACATGCCGCCCCCGAGTGCCGCGATGAGTCCGCCAAGGGCCGCGATCGCGAGCATGAGGTTCACGGCCGGTGAGTACTCCACCCCGAAAGGCGCACCGGCGAACGTGATGTCGTAGTGACGGCGAGGTGCGCCGAATGTGCCGGCGAAGGTCAGTGCCAGGGAGAAGACGAGCATGCCGCCCGAGAAGACGTAGGGCTGCCAGCGCGCCATCGAGTAGAAGGCAACTCGCTTCCTGAAGATGAGGGGAATCACGTAGTACGTGACGCCCATGAAGGCCATCGCCGTTCCGGACACGACGGTCGCGTGGAAGTGCCCGGGAATCCTCAGCGTGTTGTGCGCGATGATGTTGATCTGCTCGGTCCCGAAGGTCACGCCAGTGATGCCGCCGACGAAGCCGAAGATCACCACCGACAACCAGAGCGAGCTGAAGCCGGGATCACTCCAAGGAGCTCTGCGCAGCCAACCGAAGAGCCCCTGGGTGAACCCGCGCAGCCGCATTCCCAGCTCGATGCCTGCCGGCACCGTGAACCCGTGCAGCATGGACGCGAGCACGGCCATGTACATGAAGTAGGAGGTGTTCACGATCTTCCACTCCGGACCGAAGCCCGGATCCACCAGCAGATGGTGCGCCGAGGCCATCGAGATGAAGCCGATGTAGAGCACGAAGGCCGTTCGACTGATCTTCTCGTTCACCACGACGGCGCCCACCGTGAGGGCGCCGAGCAGATACCAGATCGATACCATCGCGGCCACGTTGATCTGCTGAGAGGAGTGCCCCAGGCCCCACCACACCAAGCGGTAGATCTGCGGGTCGACGTTGCCGACGCCGACAGACCACAGGAACGTCGGGATGTAGATGGCCGCGCCGTGCACCAGCGTGATCGCCGCGATGATCGCGGCCGTCATGCCACCGAACGTCACCAGCGGTACGGATCCCGTGTAGGTCTGCTCGCGCTTGGCGACGACGAGCGTGGCGAAGAAGATGGTGGTGACGATGATCGCTCCCACCGCGAAGAGGATGACGCCGAGGTAGAACGCCGGGTGCGCACGGAGCGGCACGTAAGACGTGAAGAGCACGTCGGCGCGGCCCGTGAACATGGTCCATTCCACCATCGCCATACCCGCCACCATCAAAGCGAACGCGGCCCAGCCCCACCTGGGACCGGCGACGCGGCTGTTCAGGAGCACGGCCGATGCGAAGTACAGCACCGCCATCTCGAAGAACAGGATGAAGAAGATCAGCATGTTCATGCCGTGGATCGTCAGCCACCGGTAGAACTGCACGTCGCTGAGCAGATGCACGGCCTGCCAGCGGGTGAGTAGCACCAGAATCGCTGCGACGCCACCAATCAGCAGCGAGACGGTGGCCACGACGGCATTGGCCTTGATGAGGGCGTCCGCGTCCTTGTGTACCTTGAGACCCGTGGTCGGGCAGACGCGGAATGCGCTCGCGCTCGAGACGCCCGATACCGCAGCTGGCGCGCTCATTGTCCGCCTCCGGATGTCGTGCCGGGCCCGGCTTCGTCGACCGCTGCGACGCCGCTCGGGCGCACCCTGATCCGTCCGACCATCAGGTGGTGGCCGACGCCGCAGAACTCGTTGCAGACGATCCTGAAGTCGCCGACTTCAGTCGGCACGACCCTGAGTCCGTAGTCGTAGCCGGGGACTACCTGGAAGTTGATGTTGAAGGGGTAGAGGTTGAATCCGTGGTTCACGTCGAGGGACGAGAGGTGCAGCGTGTACTCGGCACCCTGCTCGAGCTCGAGAACCGGCTGCCACGAGAACTGCGCGCCGAGGAGATACACTTCAGCTCCGGGTGGTGGCGCGACGACGGGGATGCCCTGGTCCGTCTCGCCCGTGCCGTAGTCGGAGACGAACTGCTGCACCCGCCGGACGTAGTCCATGGGCTCGACGCGCGCGCGGATGCCGGCAGGATTCTGGCCGCCGCGGAGATGCCACAGGGGCATCATGGCGAAGAGCACCATGCACCAGGCGAACGAGATGGTGAACCAGACGCGCTCGGATTTGTGGGCGGGCTTCCACCAGACGCCCTGGGGTGCGCTGACACCTGTCGTGTACATGTTCTCGCTCCTCAGGGAAGGGTGGCCGTGGGCAGGGTCATGACTTCCCAAATGCCCCATCCGGTGAAGACCAGCAGCATGACCGCCATGCCGAATGCGAGCAGCACGAACGGACGATCATACAGTCGTTGCAGGAAGGGCACCTCCGGCGATTCTTCTGGACGCTCGTGTTCGTCACTCATGCGGGCCTCTTTCTTGGGGGTTGAAACGCGAGTTCATGGCGAGGTCTGCGATGGACGTATCGTCCATGAAGCTCCTCACGGACGCGACGACGCCCTTCCAGCGCTCATGAGCCGCGCAGGGGCTCGCGTCAGTGCATTCGGGTCGGCCGAGTAGACAACCGGACTCGAAGGAAGCCGCGCCGAACGGCCCCACCACGTCGCTGAGCTTGACGTCGACAGGGGGGCGAGCCAGCGCGAAGCCTCCTCCCGGTCCGCGGCTGGACGTGAGAACGCCGTCGCGCGCCAGCGCGTGCATGATCTTCGAGAGGTAGTTCCTCGGGACCCCGAGGCGCGACGCGACGTCGTCCACGCGCAGCCGTCGCGCGGGCGGCGCCTCCGCCAGGCAGAGGGCCGCCCTCAGTGCGTATACGGCGGTTTGCGATAGAATCACACCGCTCCGCGGGCAGGGGCGGGGACCGTTGCGCCGACTGATTCTCCAATTATCATGAGAATATGATCTTATGTTGGGGGTCGCAAGCAGCAGAAGCGCACCCGTGACCCGGTTTCTCGGCACGGCCCAGCGTCTCGGGCGCTCGCTCTTGGGCCGCGCCGATGCCGCCTGCAACGCGCTCTATTCGTCCAGCTACAACCCGCTCTACCACTCGGGGGCCCTCGCGGCGGCCGCGTTCCTCGTTCTCGTCGTCACGGGCCTGTACCTGCTGCTCTTCTATCGCATCGGGGCGCCCTACGACTCGGTTGCGAGGCTGGCCGATCAGACCCTCAGCGGACAGTGGATACGGTCGCTCCATCGGTACGCCTCGGATCTTGCCCTGGTCGCCGTGGGCGTGCACGCGATCCGGATGTTCGTTCAGGACCGAGCCTGGGGGCCGCGCGTCTTGGCCTGGGTCTCGGGAATCGGGCTCGCGATGATCTTCCTGATCTGTGGATGGACCGGATACGTGATGGTGTGGGACGTCCACGGTCAGGTGCTCGCGCAGGAGGGCGCTCGGCTGATGGATCTGCTCCCGATCTTCTCGGAGCCGCTGGGCCGCACGTTCGGCGGGGAACGCCCGCCCCCCAACGCGTTCTTCTTCCTCAACTATTTCGCGCACATCGCGCTCCCGGTGGGCGTCGGGATCGTACTCTGGGTTCACCTCTCGCGGCTCGCCCGTCCGAGCTTCTTGCCGTCCAGACCACTTCTCTGGGGCATGGTGGCTCTTCTCACGGCCGTATCGGTGTCGTGGCCCGCTCCCCTGCCACCCGAGGCCGACCTGCTCCAGCTGCCTACCAACGTGCCGTTCGACGTCTTCTACGGTTTCTGGGTACCGATCACGCGTCGTCTCCCGGCCGGCGCCGCTTGGCTTCTCATCGTCGGGACCCTCGCTGCCGCGCTCGCGGTCCCCCGCCTCACGCGGCCGGCTCCGTCGCCCCGGTCGGCACCTTCTTGGGTGAATCCGCTCGTGTGCACGGGGTGCGAGCAGTGTTATCACGACTGCCCGTATGAAGCGATCCGGATGGTCCGCCGTCAGGATGGACGTGAAGGCTTCGTGGGCTTCGTAGACCCCCATCGCTGTGTGAGCTGTGGCATCTGCAGCGGCTCGTGCGCTCCGATGGTCGTCGGTCCACCCGAGCGCACCGGGCGAGACCAGCTCGCGGCGGTGGAGCGCTTCCTCTCGGAATTCGAGCCGCGACACGACTCGGTGGTTCTCGTGAGCTGTGACCGCTCCGCGGCGGGCCGGGGGGCGGTCGGCGGAACGACCGCTTTCCCGGTAACCTGCGCCGGCGCCGTTCATACTTCCGTCATCGAGTACCTCGTGCGGGCCGGGTTCGGCGGTGTCTTGATCGTGGCTTGCCCCACTCGCGACTGCTGGCACCGCGAGGGAGGCGTGTGGCTCGAGGAGCGCATCTACCACGAGCGTGAAGCGGAGCTCAAGGCGCGCGTGGACCGACGCAGGGTACGGATCGTCCACGCCGCCGCGTACGAAACGGCGCTGCTCGAGGGGGAGGTCGCGCGGTTCCGCAAGGATATCACGGCTCTCGACGCAACGGCTGCCGAGCCCAGTATCGACATCGTCTCGTTGTGCGAGGCTCCGTCGGTGTCTGTCTCGGAGGAGGTTGACGCGTGAGCGCGCGGTTGCGGGTGGCCGGGCTCGTACTCGCCTTCGCCACGGTGCTCGGCATTGCTGGACTCTCACGTGTGCCCACCGCGCGGACCATTCCCGACGCAGCGATCATCCGACTTTCGTGGAGGACGCTGGGCGTCAGGCTCGAGGAGTGTCGCCGACTCACCGAGGAGGAGCTCGAGGCGCTTGCTCCCCATATGCGTACGCCAGAGTCCTGCACGGGCCGCAACGCCGACTACGAGCTTCGCGTCACGCTTGCCGGAGCCGGAGTCGTCACGGATACCGTGCACCCGACCGGTCTCCGGACGGACAGGCCCATCTATGTGCTCCGCGATCTCCCGGTCACGCCGGGATCGCATGAGGTCTCGGTGACCTTTACGGCGCTGGTACCGCCCGAAGTGACCGCCCGCCGCGACACCATCGGGGGCCCGTCGCTCGCGCTCCACTACGAGGGCGAACTGACGCTCGCAGCTGCCGAGATCGCGCTCATCACGCTCGACGCCACGGGCACGGCCCTCGTTCGCCGAGGGCCGTGAGCCACCCCTACTCAGGCGACCTTCCTCTCGGCTACGGCCCGCAGCACGTCCGCCGAGGTGACGATTCCCAGCAGCTCTGCGCCCTCGACCACCACGGCTCGGTGGATTCGGCCCCGCACCAGAAACTCGCAGAGCTCGGCGAGAGTGGTGGCCGGACCTACCGAGAAGGATACCGGAGTCATGATGTCCCGAACGAGCACGGTGTCGAAGTCGCTCTCGGGCCACTGCTCCAGGAAGCGGTGCCCGGAAAACGGGGAGTCTTCCGGGAGGAAGAAGCCGTACGGATCCGACTCCCCCTCATCGGCGTCCTCGGGCGCCATATCGGGATCGAGGACCGGGTCCACGCCGAGCTCCATTCCGCCCGGCCGGACCTGCACGCCGGCCTCATCGGCTGCCAGACGAACCAAGTCCGTGGAGGATACGACGCCGGCCAGGCAGCCGCTGCCGTCGAGCACGGGGACGCCGCTGATCTCCTCGTCGGCGAGCAGCCTCGCGAGGTGGCGCGCGGTAGCGTCCGTCGTCACCGTCACCACGTCGGTCTGCATGATGTCTCGGACCGTAATCATCGTCGACCTTCCTTAGTCAGACCTTCACAGCGGGAACCTTAGCCGGCCGATAGAGGAGCAGCGGCACCTGTGTGCCACGCAGCACCTTGTCCGCCGCGCTTCCGAGCACCAGGCGCCCCACTCCCGAGCGCCCGTGTGTCGCCATCGCGATCAGATCGCAGCCGACGGCTTCGGCCTCGGAGAGGATGCCGTGCCCCGCCTGGGCGTCGACCGCGACCGAAGTCGTGACCCGGAGCCCGCGGCGACGCATCCGATCGGCGCGCTCTTCCAGGTATTCGGCGGCGCTCGCTTTCGCGTCGACCAGGATGTTTTGGTTCATCTGCACCGTGTAGGGCAGATAGGGCGACGCGATATCGAGGGGATACGCGACGACCCGAGTCAGGTGGTACGCCGAGCCGAAGATCTCACCGAGCTCAGTCGCGTGCTCGAGCGCCTGCTCCGAGAGATCGGATCCGTCGAGCGGGATCAGAATGGTCTCGACGTCGGCCGGCGCGATCGCCTGGGCCTTCTCGTCGCTAGGCCTCACGAACAACACCGGCATCTTCGCTTGCCGCATGATCGCGTCGGCTACCGACCCCAGCCACGCTCTGGAGAGGGCGCCGCGGCCGTGAGTCGCCATGACGATCAGGTCGGCGTGCTTCGCGCTCGCCTCCGTGAGAAGGGTCTCGACCACTTGCCCGGACCGTAGTGCGGTCGAGACTTCCCCGCCCGCTTCCCCCCGGACCCTGTCGGCCACGTTCTCGAGGTAGTCTTCGCTCCATTCGCGTGCCGCGGCCTCCCATTCCTCGTAGGCGAACGCGGGAATCGGCTCGACCACGGAGACGAAGTGGAGGGCGGCTCTC
Source organism: uncultured Gemmatimonas sp. (assembly GCA_964490285.1). Lineage (GTDB taxonomy): Bacteria > Gemmatimonadota > Gemmatimonadetes > Longimicrobiales > Gaopeijiaceae > UBA2982. The sequence continues at coordinate 40,805 of CAZBCN010000013.1, forward strand.
GTCTTCCGCGAAAGGGACGAAGCGAGCGGCAACGCGGCCTCCGCGAAGGTCGAGCCGTCGAGGGGTACCACGATCTGCTTGTACACGCATCCTCCTTGTCAGCGCTTCTGCCACTCCCCAGGCTCCTCGGGCTGCCTAGATTCTTGCCGATCCACGTCCAGGCGGATGTCGGGCACTTGGCGTGCCGCCAGGGTGGGAAAATCACCCTGGCCACTGTGGGAGATTCTTCTAACCGTGACCAACCCAGGCGCGACAGCACTTACCGGCGAGGAGTACCGCGCCATCTTCGAGGCATCCCCCGACGGTTGTCTGGTCGTCGATCGGGGCGGGGCCATCCGTGCTTCGAACTCCCGCATGGAAGAGCTCTTCGGCTGGACACCCGAAGAGCTCGTGGGGCGGAGCGTGGACGTTCTCGTCCCGTCCGGCCTGCGAGCGGGCCACGCGGCTCACCGGGGGCGCTTCGTAGCCGATCCTCACAACCGTCCCATGGGAGTGGGACTCGATCTACGGGGTCAGCGTAAGGATGGGAGCACGTTTCCCATCGAGATCAGCTTGAGTCCCTGGACCGCGGATTCCCGTGACCTCTATGTGATCTGCACGCTTCGCGACGTGAGCGAGTATCGGCGATTGCAGAACTTCTCGGAGGGGGCTCTGCGCGCCACCGAGGAGGAGCGCCAGCGAATCGCGCGCGAGCTCCACGACGACACGGCTCAACGCCTCGCCACGCTGATTCTGCGGATCCGTAGGTTGGCCCACGAGCCCAACGCCGAGGTGCGTGGGGAACTCCTGGAGCAAATCCGGGCCGAGATCGTCGACGCAGCCGAGGCGGTGAAACGGATGTCGCGGGGCCTGCGTCCCCCCGAGATCGAAGAGCTGGGACTCGTCCTCGCCATTACCGCGCATGTGCGGAGCCTGCGCGAGGGGGCTTCGTTCGCGGTGGCGACGGACCTGGGTGCGGTGGATCCATTCCTGAGCGTCACCGCGAAACTCGTGCTCTACCGCATCATTCAAGAGGCGCTGTCGAACGCGCGCCGGCACGCGGGCGCAGCGGAGGTGGCAGTGAGGCTTTTCCGGAAGGGCTCCACCGTGGTCGCGGAGGTCGTGGACAACGGCCGCGGGTTCTTGTCGTCGCGCGCCGTCGAGGCGGGTGGAGGGCTGGGCTTGGTCGGCATGAGGGAGCGTGCGAGCATGATCGGGGGTAGGTTGACGATTGACAGCGCGCCGGGGGTGGGGACGACGGTGCGTGTCGCGGTTCCGGTGGAAGACCTTGGGAGCGTGGATGGCTAAGCCGATCTCGGTGTTGCTGGTGGATGACCACGCCATGTTTCGCGCGGGCATCAAGGCCCTGCTCGAGCAGGAAGGCCGTGTGAACGTGATCGGCGAGGCTTCGTCGGGCGACGAGGCCGTCGACCTCGTACGCAAGCTGAAGCCCGACGTCGTGGTCATGGACCTATCCATGCCGGGTTCGAACGGACTGGAAGCGACACGGCGCATCGCGGCGCTCGAGCTCGACACGAGCGTGCTGGTGCTGACGGTTCATGCCGAGGAGGAGTATCTCGTCCCCGTGGTCGAGGCTGGCGCGAGCGGCTACCTCACGAAGACGAGCGCCGATATCGACCTGCTCGAGGCGATCAAGGTGGTGGCGCGGGGGCAAGTGTTCTTGCCCCCGAAGGCGACCACCTTGCTGCTCAAGCAATACAAGGCCGCCGACACCGCGGGGGAAGCGACCCTCAAGGACCTCAGCACCCGGGAGCAGGAGGTGCTGGCGCTGACGGCGGAGGGCTTCAGCTCGCGCGAGATCGGCAAGAAGCTCTTCATCAGCCCGAAAACCGTGGACACCTATCGGTCGAGGATCATGGACAAGCTCGGGTTGAGCCATCGGAGCGACCTCGTCCGGTTTGCGCTCCGGGTGGGGCTGCTCAAGGAAGTCTGAGTCGCGGTTGACGGCGGGTTGGGTGACCTTTAGCTTCGACTAAATCACAGATTTAGCCGGGGCTAAACTTTCCGCATGCATCGCGTCGCCCGCGTCCTGCTCTTCACCGGCGCGCTTTCGGCGTGCGACATCCTGACACCGGACGGCCCACGGCAGGACCAGCTCCTCGATGGGACGATCGAGGGGATGACCCCCTCTCAGGTACGTCAGCACATCGCCGGCGATGAGGAGTTTGCGCGGCGATTCGGCGCAGCGGACGGTCTGGGCCCGATCTTCGTGGCGACCTCGTGCGAGCAGTGCCACGTGGGGGACGGGAAGGGACATCCGGCGTTCAACTTGCGGCGCTTTGGAACTGCGGGGACGTCGGGCTTCGATCCCTTGGTGGAGCTCGGCGGCCCACAGCTACAGCATCGCGCGATCGCGGGCTATCCGCCCGAGGAGATTCCTGCCGCCGCGACGGGTGTGTCGACATTCACGCCTCCGGCGGTGAGCGGGCTCGGCTTCCTGGACGCGGTCGACGACGCGACGCTCATCGCCTTGGCCGATCCCACCGACGCGGATGGGGACGGCATCAGCGGGCGACTGCAGCTACACGAGCCCAATGAGCTCATCGAGACGGTGCTCGCGCTGGAGGCGCAGGGCTCGCCCGACCCGGCTGCACGCGGCACCCTGGTCAACGGCATGCACATCGGCCGGTTCGGAAAGAAGGCTCTGGCGGTCAACCTGCTTCACCAGACCGTGGCTGCCTATCAGCAGGACATCGGGATCACGAGCGACCTGCTGCCAGAGGATCTCTTCAACCCCCGGGCCGGTAGCCGCGCATCGGACGGCGTCGCCGATCCGGAGGTATCGAGTGGTACGGTCGCGAACGTCGTCTTCTATCTGAAGACGCTCAGGGTGCCGTCGCGGCGCGAGCCCGATCATCCCGAGGTGCTCGCCGGGGAGCAGGTCTTCGAGGACATCGGGTGCGCCGCATGTCATGTGCCGACGCTCCGCACCGGTCGGTCGGAGATCACCGTGCTCGATCAGGTGGACTTCCACCCGTACTCCGACCTGCTGCTCCACGACATGGGACCGGGCCTGGACGACGGGTACACGGAGGGCATCGCGCTCACCTCGGAGTGGCGGACGCCGCCGCTCTGGGGTATCGGCATCCAGCAGAATTTCCAGGGCGGACGCACGTTCTTCCTCCACGATGGCAGGGCGGAGACCCTCGAGGAGGCGATCGAGCTGCACGGGGGTGAGGGGGGCGCGTCCCGCGATGCGTTCTTGGCGCTCCCGGCGGCGGATCGCAAGCGCTTGCTGCGGTTCCTCCGGTCGCTATGACGCCCCTCCTCATGCATCGCCGCGACTTCGTCTTGCTCGGGGCTTCGGCGCTCTCGCTCGCCGGGTGTGCAGGCGTCCGCTACGTCGCGCCGCGCGCCGGGGCGGGACGGCTCACGATCGCGCGCGCCGACCTGGCAGAGAATGGACAAGTCTTCTTGCAGACCCCCGACATGCAGCGGCCGATCTACGTGAGGAGGCTCGAGTCCGGCCAGATCGTGGCGGTGCTCGCGTCCTGCACGCACCAGGGGTGCCAACCCGAGCCCGTCGGGGACCGGCTGGCGTGCCCGTGTCACGGAAGCGAGTTCTCGTTCGAGGGACTCGTCCTGCAGGGTCCGGCGGAGCGTCCGCTGACGCGTTACGAAGTCACGGAAGAGGGCGACGACGTGATCGTGTGGCTGGAGAGGAGGCAAGCGTGATGCGGATGCCTTTGGCACTGCTGGGCCTGTCCGCGCTCGGTCACGTTGCGGCGGCCGCTCAGGCGACCGACTCGACGCTCGCCCAGGACGGAATCTACGCGCGCCCATTCATCGGCGCGGTCTCGATCGCCTCGATCGGGGGATACGTCGAGGGCAACACCAACTACTTCGTCGAGGACGGGGTCGGCGACGGCTTCTCCATGGAGCTCCGGCGCTTCAACCTCTTCCTGTTCTCCCAGATCTCGCAGCGGGTCCGGTTCCTCTCGGAGCTCGAGTTCGAGCACGGCACCGAGGAGATCGCGCTGGAGACCGCGCTCGTCGACTTCCAGGTTCGCCCGGAGCTGGTGATTCGCGCAGGGATCATCCTCCCGCCGCTGGGCTTCTTCAACCAGAACCACGACAGCCCGCGTTGGGACTTCGTCGAGCGACCGCTCGTGTCGACCGACATCATTCCCTCGACGCTCTCGGAAGTGGGCGGCGGTGTGTACGGAAGGGTGGGGCTCGCCGGGCTGATCCTGTCGTACGATGCGTACCTCACCAACGGGCTCACGGACGCGGTAGTGGGGAACGAGCTCGGTCGCACCGATATCGCGTCGGGGAAGGGTGAGGAGCTCTTCGCGGAGGACAACAACGGCTCTCCGGCGCTTTCGGGACGCGTGGCCCTCCGCGAACCGTCGCTCGGCGAGGTCGGATTCTCGTACTACGGCGGTTACTACAACGCCTTTCGCGTGGAGGGAACGGACGTCGACGAGCGGCGCTGGCTCGGGATCACCGCACTCGACTTCGGTGGCGCGGTCGGTCCGGCGGAGGTCAGGGGCGAAGTCGCCTACGCGAGCATCGACGTGCCTCCCGGTATGGTGGAGATCTTCGGCGACGCGCAGTGGGGCGTCCACGTCGACGTGACCGTGCCCGTGTGGCGCCCTCGCATGTCGGGCTACCCGGACGCCCGGGTCGCCGCGTCGGTACGCCTCGAGCGCGTGGACTACAACGTCGGAACGTTCGCCTCGACCGGGGAGCCGATTCGTGACGAAGTCACCGCGCTCGTCCCGTCGATCAGCTTCCGCCTGAGCGCGGGCACCGTCCTCCGCGCGAACTACCGCTATCACTGGACTCGCGACTTCGTGGGGAACCCCACGAACCGCATGGCGGGGTTCCAGCTGGGGTTCGCGACGTACTTCTGATCAACCCGCCGCCCCGAGTACCTCCCGCGACACCGCGAGCAGCTCGCCCAGCCTGAACGGCCTGGACAGCGTGCGGAACCCCTTGGGTTGCTGCCACGCGCCGAAGAAGAAAGACGGATGGTCTCCGGGTGCGCCGTCGAGCGCGACGACCGGAAGGTCTGGAAACTCCGGTCGGACCGTTTCGAGGCTACCGGAAGGGGCCGTCAGATCCGAGATCAGAAGATCCACGCGGTTCGCGCGCAGGAGCTCGAGCGCCTCTGCCTCGTCGCGAGCTGCGAGCACGGTGTAGCCCTCGGCCCCGAGCGCTTCCTTGAGGACATGACGCAGCTCCGAGTTGTCCTCGATGACGAGCACGACTGGGGCTGGCATGATGTCAGCGCGGCGTGATCTCCGCGAAGACCGAGCGAGTCCCGTCGTGACTCCAGGCGATGATCTCGTAGGGCGGCGAGTTCGGAATGTCCATTCCGGGCGAGCCCGCTGGCATCCCCGGCGCGGCGATCCCTACGACGTTCGGGCGTTCCGCGAGCAGCCGCCTCACCTGGTCCGCCGGGACGTGTCCCTCGATCACGTAGCCGTCGACGAGCGTCGTGTGGCAGCTCGACAGCTCGACCGGCACTCCCGCGTCCATCTTCACCTGCATGAGCTCGACGTTGCCCGGGAGGTCGCGCGCGTCGACGGCGTACCCGGCTCGGCGCATGTGCTCGACCCAACCGCCGCAGCAGCCACACGTGGCCGTCTTGTACACGAGCAGGGCCGGGAGCTGCTGCCCTGCCGCTGTGAGGGCGGGGGAGCCCTCGGCCGCGGCGTCCGGCGACGCGTCGGCGCTCCCACAGGCAGCGAGGAGCGTCAGCGTCAGCAAGCTGAAGATGTGTCTCATGGAAGTGCCTTCCTTGTCGGTCTTGGCGCTACGGCAGAAGATAAGCTGAAACGTGTCTGGGTGCCGAGGCGTAGGGCCGGTCTGAGAGACCGCATCACGAGGAGACGTATGGACTGGGAGAATGTCGCCCCCATGGTCGTAGGCGTCGTGTTCATCCTCACGACCGGGGCCGTCGTGATTCTGCGCCCCATCGCGAAGCGGCTCACCGATCTGATCGAGTTGTACTCCCGAGACAGGCAGACCGGCATACAGGGGGACGTTCAGCAGATCCGGGACCTACTCGAGACCATGAATGCCCGACTCCAGTTGATCGAGGAGCGGCAGGACTTCACCGAGCGGCTCCTCACAGGAGACAAGGAGAAGCGGCCCGAGCTACCTCGATCCGGCTAGGATCGAGTCGAGCGCCGCGGCTCGCTCCCGCGAAGCGTCCTGCGCGTCGAGCGCGCGCCCGACCCCGCGGGCCCCAGGGATCGGCATGGTGGCGATGAGGCTGTCCTTCTCTCGACGGGTGAGCGTGTCGGCGGCGCTCGCGGCGTCGCCCGCGCTCTGGCCACAGGCCCAGATGCCCATCACCGCGGTCGCGACGATCCATCCTCTCTTCATGCGACGCCTCCGTGTGTTGCCCGACTGTTGCCCGAAGCGCGGCCGGATGCAAGCACCACGTGTGTTGAGCCTGCGGCGGCACTCCAGGTCGCGACCCGTTCGGCGAGACGGAACACGCTGAGGGGTGCCGATCCTTCGGCCTTGTTGTTGGCGATGACGAAGGCGTCGCGCTCCGCGAGCGTGGCGTCGAGCACGGTTCTGGCGATGAGCTCCCTTGAGGCAGGGTCCTCGTCCACGATGCGATCGAAGGGTGCGTAGCGCTCCTTCGCCGCGACGTACTCGAGGCCACCACCGAGCATCCAGCGCACCACGAGCGTGGGCTGCTGGAAGGGGTGAAGGAGCTCGAGCTGCCGCGCAAGCGGCGCGCTCGCCGGGTGGACGTTGTAGCAGTGGGAAGCGCCCGTGGCCTCGAGCATCCGCGCGTACTGCTCCGTCAGAAACGCCGGCGTACGGAGCTCGATCGCGTACGTGTGGGGCTTCGGTAGCGACTCGAGGAAGCGATGCAAGCGCTCGAGGAACGCGCTCCGGCCGCCGACGAGGTTCGGCGCGATCGGTGGGAACTGGAAGACGATCGGGCCCGACTTGGCGGCCAGACCCTCCACGGTCGGGGCGATCACCTCGGCCGTCGCGTACGCCGGGTCGAGGAAGCGCGGGTTGGTGCTCCGCACTCCGCGAGCGTCCGGGTCGAGCGGGGACGTCACGAGACGGTCCGCCTTCACGACGAAGCGAAAGTCGTCCGCAACGGCGTCGGCGTACGCGCGGAACTGTTCCGCCGCGAGCGGCCGGTAGAACGACCGGTCGATCGAGACGGTACGAAGGAGCGGATGCGCCGCGTACGCCGCGAGACCCTCGCGCGCGAGGGTCTCTTCGGAGGCGAGCCGATCGTACACGATGCCCTGCCAGCCGGGGAAGCTCCACGAGGAGGTGCCGAGGCGGAGGCCGGGTGGCAGCCGCGCGGCGAGGGCCGTCAGATGCGGCGACAGTGCCGCGGGACCGACCCGGCTTGACCGAGGGGCGGGTTCGTCGGGGAAGAGGCCGAGCTGGGGATCCATTCGCGAGAACTTATCTTCCCCCCATGGAAGTCCAAGTCTTCGGCGTCCAGAACGATGCCGACACGCGGAAGGCGCTTCGCTTCTTCAAGGAGCGCCGCGTGAAGGTCCATTTCGTCGACTTCAAGCAGCGCTGTCCGTCGGCGGGTGAGCTGCGGCGCTTCTTCGACCGGTTCGGCGAGCAGAAGCTCATCGACCGGACTTCGAAGCGCTTCGCGGCCCTCGGCTTCCAGAGCGCCTTCTACGGCAACGAGCGTTGGATGGAGATCGCCGCCGAAGAGCCGCTGATCCTGAAAATGCCGCTCGTGCGCTCGGGCAACCGCCTGAGCGTCGGGCTCGACGAGCCTGCCTGGAAGGCGTGGCTCAGCGACTAGGTCTGGCGTCGGTCTCTACTGCAGGCTCGCAATCAGCGACGCGCAGCTTCCCGGTGCTCCACCGCTGCCGAGCGTGAGCGAGAGGAAGCGCGGGAAGAAGCCCTGGAGGTCCTGGCCGCCGGAGCCGAGCACGCCGCTCTCCGCCAGATCGAAGAGCTCGCGCTCGCCGTCGACGCGCACCAGTTGGTCCCGGGCGCGCTCGCGCCACTCGTCGTACGTCTCGTCGGGTCCGAACACCATTTTGTGCAGGTTGATGCACGGGGCGAGCATGTTGAACGCGGCGAAGTACTCCCAGCGCAGCCCGCGCAGGGCTTCGTCGGTCTCGACCAGATCGGGGACGCCCTGCAAGAGCGCGTGGATGTCCTCCGGGATCACACCGGCACGCGCTCTACGCGCCGCGTCGAGCGCGGAGCTGCGGGCATACGCAAGGGCGTCGGCGTCCGCGGCACGACCGATACGCCGGTAGTACTCCTCGAGCGCGTCACCTCCCATGTTCGCAAGCACCACGCCCATGAGGTTGTCGAGGAGGGTGGGCCCCTGATCCACGAGCAGGAATCCGGTGGAGATCAGCTCGCGCAGCGTTTCCTCGGCGTCCGCCGCTCGGCCCGTCGAGACCTCCACGGACGCCTTTGCGACTTGGGCGAGGCCTGCGGTGCGGAACTCGGGAAAACGGGGCCACGGCAACTCCTGGAACGTCAACGAGTCGGCGAACGGCAGAGTCCACCGGCCGCTCACCACGTCGACGAGCTCGGAGTGCGCGAGCAGCTGGAACTCCGCGTGCGCGGGGTGCGAAGCCGCCTGTCGGAGAGCGGCCTGCTCCTCGTCCGAGAACTCCGAGAGCGGCGTCCTCAAGAGGTCCCTCGCGACGGTCTCCGAGAAGGGATCGGGGAAGAAGTCGGGGTCGGGGAACCAACCCTGGGGGTAGCGATTCGTGGGCCCGCGCTCCCACGCCTCGGGCGTAGCCGCGTCGCCGACGAACGCGATGTTCTGGAGCGCCGCACCCGCATTCGCCGGCGCGACGTCTTGCTCGGGCTCCACTCGGTAGCGCCTGAGCGCTTCCGCGGCGCCCGCCATCTCCTGCACGGAGAGGAACGACGGCACCGCGATCTCGGCGAGGATGGGGCCGACCGCGGTCGTCACCCCGATCGTCATGGTGGGCACGAATCCGATGAGGAAGAGCGCGACCACGACCACCGCACCCGTGCGGAACTGGGCGGACTCCCCCTTGTCTCCCGATCCGAGCACGACCGAGTCGCCGGCCGCCTCCAAGCGCTCCGACCACGCGATCGACTCGCCGCGCACGCGATCCGTGCCCTCCTGGCCCTGCCATCCGATCACGGCTCGGCGCACGGCGCTGTTCTGCCGTACCAGGTAGAAGACGCCCACCACGGTAGCGAGCGCCGTCGGTCCGACGGTCATCAGCCAGATACCGGAGGGTGTCGTGAAGCCTCGCGCCGAGAGCATGACCGCCAGGCCGAAGCCCACCACGAGCCAGAGGGCCCCCGCCAACAGTAGGGACGCGCCGCGGAGCCGTGCCCGCACGATCATGATCAGGCTGTCGGGGTCCAGCGAGCCGAAGTGCCGCTTGCCCTGGATCAGAAAGCCCGTGTCGTGACGGGAGTCGCTCGCCACTTCCAGGATCGTGAGCGTTCCATACCCCATGTCGGCGGCTCTTGCGGCGGCCCGCATGAGGCCGAAGAACAGGCCGAACGCGATCACGATCGTGATCGCCCCCAACGCCGCGATCCCGAGGCCGAGCTCCCAGTTGTCCTCGAACGGTCCGAGACTGTAGAACGGCTGCTCCACGGCGAGCGCCCAGAGCAGGGGGAGGACGAGGATGAGGCTCCCCACCCAGCTGAGTCCGATCACGCGCCAAAGGCTGCCCTGGAGACGCTCGAGTCCCGGGGGTGGCCAAGAGAGGGGCGGGAGGGACGTCATCGGGGCGCTCCGTGGCGCTTCTCGGTCGCTCATCACGTATTCCCTGGACGCGGGCTGAGTAGCGGCCAAGATAGCGAAAGAGCCCCGGCAATGCGCCGGTTTTCTTGCGGAATTGTCACATCAGGGAGCCGGCGATCGTCCTGTGTGAAGGGTCGTTCCTGGGGGGAAATCCGACGATGAGATACGCACGTTCGCTCTTTCTGTTGTGCCTCGGCCTCGGCGGCTGCGCGGACCTGGGATTCGACGTCCGGACGCTCACGGATCTCGAGCGGGCGCAGCGGAGGTGGGAGGGGTGGCGTCCAGACTCGTATGTCTACGCGGTCGAGCGCATGTGCTTCTGCCCGGTCGAGTACCGAGGGCCCGTCCGGGTGCGCGTGGATGGGGACGTCGTCGTCGAGCGTACGTATGTCGAGACGGGACAACCTGTTCCGGCGGCGTTGGCCGACGCGTTCCCCGCCGTGGAGGGTCTCTTCGCGATCTTGCTGTCTGCGTTCGACGGGGACGCGCACGAGGTGCGGGTGTCGTACGATCCCGAGACCGGCGTGCCCGTGGACTTCTGGATCGACTACGAGGAGATGATGGCCGACGAGGAGCTCGGGATGCGGGTCACCGAGGAGGTGGAGGCCGCAGGCGCGCCCTGACCTTCAGGAACGCCTGGTGCGGCTCTCACCGATGCGCCGCGTGAAGAGCCGGATGGCCCACCCGACGAGGCCGCCGCTCCGGGGGAGCACGACGTCGCCGGGGAGGACGAGGTCCCGCCTCACGGCCTCAATTCCTTACGACCTGGACCGTGTTCCCGCTGAACTGTGTCGTCCAGCCCGCCAGACTCCACGACCCCGTGGGAGCTGCGCTGCCCGAGAAGATGGTCAGGAGATCGCTGGACGCCGGCGTGTACGCCCCGAACGGTGCCACGACACCCGTGCCGGCGAGCGCGACGTTCCCGCCCGTGATCACCACCCGGTCGTAGCTCACGCCGGGGGTGGCCGTCCCGGAGGCGTCGATCGTGACCGTGCTCGATGCGCCGAGGGCGAGGTTGCCGATGAAGGTGAGGGTCCCGGCTCCGCCCACCGTTCCCGGGTTGATGTTCCCGTTGAACGTGTACGTCGCCGGGAGATCGATCGTGCCCGTGCCCATCATGAGTGCGCCAGCGTTGTGCGTGAGCGTGCCGAAGTCGATGGTGCCCGTCTGCACGTCGACCGTGCCGCTGTTCGTCAACGCCATCGCGGACGTGATGCTGCTCACCCCCGTGCCCGCCGTCTTCTGCACCGTGCCCAGGTTCAGGAACGTCGCCCCGCCGCCCGTGTTGGCGATGCTCAGGTCGCCCCCGATCGTCCACACCGCGCCCGCCCGGTTCGTGATCGCGATCCCGTTGCCGATGTTCAGCGCACCCGCCGTCCAGCTCAGCGCCGTCTGGTTGTCGAACGTCCGCTGCAGCGTCTTCGTCCCGCCG
>CAZBCN010000014.1:0-51487 GCA_964490285.1 uncultured Gemmatimonas sp.
CGGATCGCGCCCGAGCAGTTCGTGCGATTGGCGGCCGCGTTGCAATCGATCCGACCGGCGTCTTAGATTTTGTGACGTTTTTCACAAGCGGCGGATCCAGGGCCGCTTCGTCCCCTTCGGGCACCCGTGTCGAGACGCATTCCGGCGAGCACGATCCGTCGCCTTTCCCATTACCTGAGGTCCCTCGAGGATATCGAGGTCGAGGGCCGCGAAACGGTCTCGAGCGAGGAGCTCGCGGACCGCGGCCAGACCACGGCCGCCCAGGTTCGTAAGGACCTGTCCCATTTCGGGTCCTTCGGCAAGCGGGGCCTCGGGTACCGTGTCGAGGAGTTGCGAGGGCGCCTTCGGCAGATCCTGGGCGTCGACCGGGTGTGGCGCGTGGCCCTCATCGGGGCGGGGCGCATCGGATCGGCGCTCTTCGAGTACCCCGCGTTCGAGTCTCGTGGCTACGAGTGCGTGGCGATCGTCGACGCCGACCCGGGAAAGATCGGGACGCTCTGGGGCGCGCTTCGGATCCGCCCGCCCGAGGAACTCGAGTCCTTGATCGAGTCCCAGGGGATCGAACTCCTCATCCTGGCCGTGCCGGCACAGGCGGCGCAACAGATCTCGGATCGAGCGGTGCGCGCGGGCATCAAGGGAATTCTGAACTTCGCGCCGATTCGCCTCAAGGTGCCGCCGCACGTGGCGGTCGAGGACGTGAACCTCGTCATGCAGCTCGAGGCGCTCTCGTTCGCGATCACGCAGCGCGGCTCGGGGGCCTGAACACGGGGCGCGACGCCTCGCTGGTACGCAACGCGGCCGAGACCCTCGCGCTCGGCCCCAAACACACGCTCGATCTCGCGCGTGAGGTCCTCGGCCTCGTCGGACACGACGGTGCGGCGTCCGCCGCGGTCTTCCAGCTCCTCGGGACCGATCCGCGCTTTCAGGTCGACGCGGAGGGTGTCTGGCGGCTCGACTCGACGGCGGCGCCGCTCGGCGCCCCTCTCGCCGACGTGCCGTTCGCGGTCGTGGACGTCGAGACGACGGGGCGCGGGTCGTGGCTCGGACACCGCATGATCGAGATCGCCATCGTGGAGGTCCGCGGCGGCTCGATCGCCGACCAGTACGAGACGCTGCTGAACCCCGGGCAGCGGCTACCCGCAGAGATCACGTCCCTCACCGGCATCACGAGCGCGATGGTGCAGGGCGCGCCCTACTTCGACCACGTGGCAGACGAGGTCGCCGAGAGACTCGCCGGCCGCGTCTTCGTTGCGCACAACGCTACGTTCGACTGGTCGTTCGTGTCGTCCGAGCTCGTGGCCGCGAGGGGCGAGGCGCCGGATCTCGCCCGCCTGTGCACGGTGCGGATGTGTCGACGTCTCGTGCCGCAGCTTCGTCACCGCAATCTGGACGTGCTCGCGAGGCATTTCGGGGTCGAGATCCACGCGAGGCACCGGGCCGGCGGCGACGCGCTGGCGACGGCACGGATCCTGATCCGCTTGCTGGACGAAGCCGCGGGGCGGGGGATCGAGGACGTCGCCACGCTGACGTGGTACCTTAGGCGACGGCGGCAACGCAAACGCTTCGATCCGCAGCAATACGCACTCGACCTTCCGGGATACGAAAGGAAAACGAGGCGACCCTGGCGATGACCCACGACGGACTGCCGCTCAGCCGGAGCACCACCGTCGGATCGATCCGCATCCATGCCATCGAGGCCGGCGTCATCCAGCTCGACGGCGGGGCCATGTTCGGAGTCGTTCCGAAGCCGCTCTGGGAGCGACGCATTCCGGCGGACGTGCGGAACCGGATACCGCTCGCCCTGCGCTGTTTGCTCATCGAGGCGCCGAATGCGCTCGTCCTGGTCGATACGGGGCTGGGCAACAAGGAGAACGAGAAGTTCCGCGACATCTACGGTGTCGTGAACCGTGGCAGCCCGACGCGCCTCGAGGACGGCATCCTCCACGCGGGATTCACCCCGTCGGACATCGACATCGTCCTGAACACCCACCTGCACTTCGACCACGCGGGCGGTAACACGTACCTCGGCGAGGGAGAGCACGTGCGCGTATCGTTCCCCCAGGCCCGACACGTCGTGCAGAGACAGGAGCTCGGCTTCGCGCGCAGCCGCAACGAGCGCATCCGCGCGAGCTACCTCGAGCACAACTTCGAGCCGATCGTGCGAGCGGGTCTTTTCGACCTCGTGGATGGACCGGCCGAGATCACCGAGGGCGTGAGTGTGGTGCCGACTCCCGGCCACGTACCCTTCCACCAGTCGGTCCTGATCGAGAGCGAGGGCCAGGTCGCGTGCTATCTCGCCGACGTCTGTCCGACGAGCGCGCACCTCCCGCTCCCCTGGATCATGGGGTACGACCTCGAGCCGCTCGTGACGCTCGAATCCAAGCGTGGGCTCTGGACCCGCGCGCTCGCCGAGGACTGGCTCCTGGTCTTCGAGCACGATCCCCGCACTCCGTGGGGCCGCCTCGATCCCTCCGCAGAAGGCCCTGCGCTGCGCGCCGTTTAGCCTGGCGCGCCGGTCCCGGGGGGCGGCCTTTTTGGATATCTTGAGCCGCCATGCCTGACCCCAAGAGCACCGCCGTCATCCTCCGGGGTGGCGCGCGCACCCCCATCGGCCGGTTTCTCGGCGGCCTGGCTTCGCTGTCGGCCCCCGAGCTCGGGGCGATCGCGCTCCGAGCGGCGGTCGATCGGGCGGGGGTCGACGTGGCCGACATCGACGAGGTGATCATGGGTCACGTCGTCACCGCGGGGGCCGGGCAGGCACCCGCCCGCCAAGCGGCCGTGAACGGCGGCCTCCCCGCGACCATTCCGTCGGTGACGGTGAACAAGGTGTGTGGCTCGGGGCTCAAGGCCGTGATGCTCGCGGCGCAGGCGATTCGGGCGGGCGATGCCCGCCTCGTCGTGGCGGGCGGCATGGAGTCGATGTCGAACGCGCCGCACTACCTGCGCGGGATGCGCGAGGGCGTGAAGTTCGGAGACCAGACGGTCCAGGACGGGCTCATCCACGACGGTCTCTGGTGCTCGTTCGGGTCGTGCCACATGGGAGGCCACGCCGAGTACACGGCGAGCAAGGCGGGTATCAGCCGCGTCGACGCGGACGCGTTTTCGCTGCGCTCGCACGAGAAGGCGATTGCAGCGACGAAGGAAGGACGCTTCAAGAACGAGATCGTCCCCGTCGAGGTGAGGTCGCGCGGTGGTCCGAAGGTCGTGAATGTCGACGAGAGCCCACGCGCGGACACGTCGTTGGAGGCGCTCGGGCGGCTCAAGCCTGCCTTCGCGCGCGACGCACCCTCTGAGGTGAGCTCGCACGTCGTGACCGCAGGGAACGCGCCTGGCCTGAACGATGGCGCCGCCGCGGTGGTCGTCGCTTCGCTCGAGTACGCGCAGGCTCACGGGCTCGAGGTCGATGCTCGTATCTCGGCGTACTCCGCCGCGGCGATGGAGCCCCGCGATCTGTTCTTCGCGCCCATCGAGGCCGTGAAGCGGCTGATGAAGCAGGAAGCGAAGTCGATCTCGGACTACGGCCTCGTCGAGATCAACGAAGCGTTCGCCGTGCAGGCCATTGCGGACATGCGCGCGCTCGGCATGGACCCGGAGCGCGTGAACGTGAACGGGGGCGCGGTCGCACTCGGGCACCCCATCGGCGCCTCGGGTGCGCGCATTCTCGTCACGCTGCTGAATGCGATGGACCAGAGGGGAGCCGCCACGGGCATGGCGACGCTCTGCCTGGGAGGTGGGGGCGCGGTCGCCCTGTCGGTCGAGAAGGCGTAGAGATCTCAACACCAGACGGAGAGAGTCGATGAGCACGTTGGCACAGTCGCTGAAGTCGTGGGCGGTGCAGGATGTCGTGGTGGATCGTCGCGCGCGGCTCGCGGTCGGGGTCGTCGCGTTCGCGGTGGCGACCGTCTTCGGCGCCCAGATCGCCGTCCCGGTCCCGTTCACCCCCGTGCCGATCACGCTGCAGACGCTCTTCGTGATCCTCGCCGGAGTCGTCCTCGGTCCGCGCGCGGGTGCGGCGTCCATGGCGCTCTACGTGGGGGCGGGGGCGATGGGCGCTCCGGTCTTCTCGAACGGCGGCGCCGGGCTCGCGTGGTTGCTCGGCCCGACGGGCGGCTACCTGCTCACGTACCCGGCCTCGGCGTTCGCCGCCGGATGGGTCGCGGGCCGCCGTGGCTCGACGCTCCGGATCTGCATGGGGCTCACGCTGGGCGTGCTGATCCAATACGCCGGGGGGCTCACCCAGCTCTGGGCGCTCACGGGTCAGCCGATCGGCGCCGTGCTCGCCATGGGCGCGCTCCCGTTCCTCTTCGGCGACGCCGTGAAGATCGCGACGGCGGCTTGGATTGCCCGCGGGATGCGCGCAACGAGCTTCGGCGACCTGTAAGGGCGTTCGCGCTCCCCCGAAATGCAGCACGTGCCGGAGTCCGCTGGCTTCTGGAGGGTCCCGGGCGGCCGGCTGCGGCTGGGTTGGCGGCTGCTCTTCTTCGCGCTCCTGATGTTCACGGTCGGGGCGGTCTCGACGTTCGTGCTGCCGACCGGCCGACTCGCGGGGTCGGTGGCGATCCTGCTCGGCTCGGTCGGGGCGGGTGTCCTCGTGCTCGCACTCGACGGTCGCCGGGCGGGTGCCCTCGGGTTCCACGTCGTCCCGGCGGCCGCGACCGAGACCATGCTCGGCCTCGCGCTCGGATTGGCCGTGGCAGGCGTCGTGCTCGCGCTGATCGCCGTCGCCGGCGGGATCGAGTGGGCCTCGGAGCCCGGCACCCTGCTGGGATGGGCGGGCGGCGCGCTCGGCGCGCTGGCGTTTCTCGCCCTCCCCGCCGCCGCGGAGGAGGCGTTGCTGCGGGGCTATCCTCTCCAGGCCCTGGCAGAGGCTTGGGGTCCGGCCTGGGCGATTGCCCTCACCGCGATCGCCTTCGGGGCGCTCCATCTCGGCAACCCGGGGGTCACGCCGCTCGCGACGTTGAATATCGCGGTTGCGGGCGTCTTCCTCGGCGTCGTGTACCTCAAGACGCTGAGCCTCTGGTGGGCGACGGGCACCCACCTGGGCTGGAACTGGGCGCAGGGGTACCTCGCCGACGCGCCGGTGAGCGGGCTCGAGCTGATGGACGCGCCCCTCTACGAGGGTGTCGTGCGCGGTCCGGCGTGGCTGGGCGGGGGAAGCTTCGGTCCGGAAGGAAGCCTCGTAGCCACCGCAGGAGTGGCCGTGGCGGCCATCGCATGCTGGAGGGCGCGTTGGCTGCGTCCGAGCGAGGCTGTCCTCTCCACGCGCCCTCTCGCCACTCCTCTCGCAGATCACGGAGAAGGTAGCGCATGAGCGTGCGTCGCATTGCGGTCGTCGGGGCCGGTACGATGGGCAACGGCATCGCCCACGTCGCCGCCCAGCACGGGAAGGACGTGATCCTCGTCGATGTCGCCCCGGGACCGCTCGGGGCCGCGCGGGACACGATCGCGAAGAACCTCGACCGGCAGATCAAGAAGGGCGTTCTGGACGCGGGCGCCAAAGAGGCGACCCTCGCTCGCATCGCGCTGTCGACGGATCTCGCCGACGCGGTCGCGCGCGTAGACTTGGTCGTCGAAGCCGTGCCCGAGATCGCGGACCTCAAGTTCGCCATCGTCGAGCAGGTGGACGCGGCGGCCGGGAAAGACGCGATCATCGCGACGAACACCTCGTCGATCTCGATCACGGAGATCGCGGCGCGCACCGGGCGTGCCGATCGCGTGATCGGAATGCACTTCATGAACCCTGTTCCCGTGATGCAGCTCGTCGAGGTGATCCGCGGGTTGGCCACGAGCGACGCGACGACCGCCGCGGTGGTGCAGCTGACGAAGGACATGGGCAAGACGCCCGTCGAGGTGAACGACTTCCCCGGCTTCGTGTCGAATCGCGTCCTCATGCCCATGATCAACGAGGCGATCTTCGCGCTCATGGAGGGTGTCGCCCAGGCCGACGCGATCGACACGGTCATGAAGCTCGGAATGAACCACCCGATGGGTCCGCTGGAGCTCGCCGACCTGATCGGGCTCGACACTTGCCTCAGCATCCTCGAGGTGCTGCACCGGGACCTCGGCGACGACCGCTACCGGCCCTGCCCACTGCTGCGTAAGTACGTGGCTGCGGGCTGGCTGGGCCGCAAGACGCGGCGCGGTTTCTACACGTACGAGTGAGCCGATCCCGATGGTGACCTCCGAGCGGCTCGAAATCCAGGCGATGGCGAGAGAGTTCGCCACGTCCGAGCTCCGGCCGCACGTGGCGGAGTGGGATCAGCGGCGCGCCATCGACGAGGACGTGTTCGCCAAGCTCGCCGAGCTCGGATTCCTGGGCATGCTGGTGCCCGAGGAGCACGGCGGGCTCGCGTTCGACTTCGCCACCTACGTGGCGGTGCTCGAGGAGCTGGCCTGGGGCGATGCCTCGGTCGCGCTTTCGGTGGCGATCCACAACGGTCCGGTCGCGACGCTGCTCGTCCGGCACGCGAGCGAGTCGCAGAAGGAGCGGTGGCTTCCCGCCCTCGCGTCGGGTAAGGCGCTGGGTGCGTTCGCGATGTCCGAGGCCGGCTCGGGAAGCGACCCGGGAGGACTCGTCACCAGCGCCCGTCGAGAAGGCGGCGTCTGGCGTATCGGCGGTGAGAAGCGTTGGGTCACGAACGGCGCGCGCGCCGGCCTCGTCCTGATCTTCGCCTCCACCGGCGACGGGGGCGTGGGTGCGTTCGTCGTGACTCCCGGCACGCCCGGGTACCGTGTTGGGCGACGTGAGCAAACACTGGGGCTGAGGGCCTCGGAGACGGTCTCGATCGAGCTACACGACGTCGCGGTCGACGCGGACGACGTGGTCGGCGACCCGCACGCCGGTCTCCACTACGCGATGGAGGCCCTCGACGTGGGTCGCGTCGGGACGGCGGCTCAGGCGGTGGGCATCGGGCGAGCGGCCATGGAGCATGCCGCGACCTACGCGCTCGAGCGCGAACAGTTCGGCCAGCCGATCGCGCGCTTCGGCGCGATCCAGGAGAAGCTCGCACGCATGGCCGAGCGGCTGGCGGCCGGGCGGGCGCTCACCCTCGAAGCCGCGGAGGCGGTGGCCTCCGCTCTGAAGGGCGCCGGGCCGGCGCGCACGGGGTTGGGCGGCCTGACGGCACGGGCCGCGGTCGCGATGCTGGCGGCGTCCGACGCGGCCACCGGCGCGGCCGACGAAGCGATCCAGGTCTTCGGAGGCTACGGCTACATGCGCCACTACCCCGTCGAGAAGCTGCTCCGGGACGCGAAGGGCACGGAGATCTACGGTGGCACGAGTGAAATCATGCGGCACGTCATTGCCCGGGAGCTGCTCCGGGACATGGGCGACAAGGGAGCCTGAGCATGGCACAGCGCGACAAGCGTTGGGACGTCTTCGAGGTCATGTCCGAGGGGGATCACGAGCAGCTGGTGATCTGGAGCGAGCCCGAGGTGGGGTACCGGGGCATCATCGCGGTCCATGATACGACGATGGGCCCCGCGCTCGGCGGCACGAGGTTCTGGGACTACGCGAGCGACCGCGAGGCGGTGGTCGACGCACTCCGGCTGGCGCGCGGCATGACCTACAAGGCCGCGATCACCGGACTGAACCTCGGGGGCGGCAAGAGCGTGATCTGGGGCGACAACCGCACCAAGGACCGGGAGATGATCTTCCGCGCCCACGGGCGCGCGGTGGAGTCGTTGCAGGGTCGCTACATCACGGCGGAGGACGTGGGCACGTCGCCGGACGACATGGAATTCGTGGCGATGGAGACCGCGCACGTCGCGGGTCTCGTCGGTCGCTCCGGCGACCCCTCGCCCGTGACGGCGTTCGGCGTGTTTCGGGGCATCAAGGCGTGTGCGGCGATCGAGTACGGTGACGATTCGCTCGCGAGCCGACACGTGGCCGTGCAGGGGCTCGGACACGTGGGCTACTACCTGTGCGAGGATCTGGCGCAGGAAGGCGCAAGGCTCACGGTGACCGACATCGACCCCGAGCGCGTACAGAAGGTCGTGGAGGCGTTCGGGGCCAACGCCGTCGAGCCCGATGCGATCTACGACGTCCCCGCAGACGTGTTCGCGCCGTGCGCGCTCGGCGCGGTGATCAACGACGACACGATCGACCGCCTCGACGTCGACATCGTCGCCGGAGGCGCCAACAACCAACTCGAGACGGGCGGCGTCCACGGACCCGGCTT
The DNA here is from genome assembly GCA_964490285.1 of uncultured Gemmatimonas sp. Lineage (GTDB taxonomy): Bacteria > Gemmatimonadota > Gemmatimonadetes > Longimicrobiales > Gaopeijiaceae > UBA2982. The sequence goes on from CAZBCN010000014.1 coordinate 8,181, forward strand.
GCACGAGCGCGGCATCCTGTACGCGCCCGACTACGTGATCAACGCGGGCGGCCTCATCAACGTGTACGGCGAGCTGGAGGGGTGGTCTCGGGAGCGCAGCAAACGCAAGGCGGGGGACATCTACAACACGCTTCTGCGTATCTTCGACCTCGCCAAGTCCGAACGGATCCCGACCGAGACAGCGGCGAACCGCGTGGCGGAAGAGCGGCTCCGCCAGGCCCGACATCTACAACGGACGTACCTGCCATGATGGAACACCTCCGCGCCGCGGACCCGCAGATCTTCCAAGCCATCCTCTCCGAGGCGAGGAGACAGGCGAACGGACTGGAGCTCATCGCATCGGAGAACTTCGTCTCTCGCGCGGTTCTCGAGGCCATGGGCACGGTTCTGACGAACAAGTACGCGGAGGGCGTGCCGCACAAGCGCTACTACGGCGGTTGCGAGTTCGTGGATATCGCCGAAGACCTCGCGCGGGACCGTGCCAAACAGCTCTTCGGGGCCGAGCACGCGAACGTCCAGCCGCACTCCGGTGCGCAAGCGAACATGGCCGCGTACTTCAGCTTCCTCGAGCCCGGGGACAAGATCCTCGGAATGAGCCTCTCGCATGGCGGCCACCTGACCCACGGTGCCCCGGTGAACTTCAGCGGCCGTCTGTTCGAAGTGGTGCCCTATGGGGTGCGCGCCGAGGACGGGCTGATCGACTACGTGGCCCTCCGTGAGCTGGCGCGAGCCGAGCGGCCCAAGATGATCGTCGCGGGGGCGAGCGCCTATCCGCGGACGATCGACTTCGAGACTTTCGCCGACATCGCGAAGGAGGTCGGCGCCAAGCTCATGGTCGACATGGCGCACATCGCCGGGCTGGTCGCCACGGGCCTGCATCCTTCGCCGGTGCCCCACGCGGACGTGACGACGACCACGACCCACAAGACCCTGCGCGGGCCGAGGGGCGGGCTCATTCTCTGCGGGGAAGAGCACGCCAAGGCCATCGACAAGTCGGTTTTCCCGTTCATGCAGGGCGGACCGCTGATGCACGTGATCGCGGCCAAGGCGGTCGCGTTCGCCGAGGCGCTGCAGCCCGACTTCACGCTCTACTCGGCGCAGGTCATCGCCAACGCCAAGGCGCTGAGCGCCGGGCTGAGGGCGCACGGCTTCCACTTGGTGAGCGGTGGGACCGACAACCACCTCTTGCTCGTCGACCTGCGCCCCAGCCACCCCGAGCTGACCGGGAAGGAAGCCGAAGCCGCGCTCGAGGCGGCAGGCATGACCATGAACAAGAACACCGTCCCGGGTGAGTCGCGCTCCCCGTTCGTCACGTCGGGGCTGCGGATCGGCACGCCTGCAGTCACCACCCGCGGACTGGGAGAAGGGGAGATGCGACAGATCGCCAACTGGATCGCGGAGGTGCTGGCCGCACCGGGCGAGCGAGCTCGCCTCGATCGCGTGCGCGGGGCGGTCCTCGAGCTCTGCCAGGCGTTTCCTCTCTATCCCGAGTTGGTGTCCGTGGAGTAGCAGGCGCCGCAGCGCGACCTGGCGTACGTCCTTTCGTAAACACACATTTCGCCCCCATGACCGACCTGCAGTTCGCCGACGAGGTGCTGGACAGGCTCCAGGAGCGCAACCCGCGCTTCCATGCCCATTCGTACGTCTTCGTGCTCCAGGCGCTGCACCGGGTCATCCACTCGCTCGAGGCGCCGCGCCACGTCTCGGGGCAGGAGCTCGCCGAAGGCGTCCGGGAGCTCGCCCTCGAGCGCTTCGGCCCGATGGCCAGAACCGTGCTCCAGCACTGGGGAATCCACGACACCGACGACGTCGGCCGGGTCGTCTTCGCCATGGTCGAGCAGGGGATCTTGATCAAGCAGGACGGGGATCAGCCCGAGGATTTCGCCGACGTTTTCGACTTCGAAGAGGCGTTCGACCTGAATTATCCCTGGGAAGCTCGACCCTGACCGTCGCGACGCTCGGCGCGACCGGGTCGGGCCCCCGGCAATCCAACGACTCGGGTTCGTCTTCACGCTGATGGGAGGGGATGCAGATGGTGGAGCAGAGCGGGTTTCCTCGATGTTTGAAGTGCGAGAAGGGCATTCTCCTGCCGCTCTCGGATTACGGCCGCGACGGCGCGCCGATCCGGTACAAGGCCTGGGTGTGCTCGAGCCCCGAGTGCGGCTTCAACCTCCGCATCGACAACGGCGAGATCACGATCGGTCGCACGATCGGCCAGAGCTACAAGTAGCTTCCGAGACCCCCGGCGCCTCCTCCCTCCCGCACATCGCAACGCGCGGCGCCGGCCGCCTTCGGGCAGCCGATGCCTAGTCCGCTCCGCCCGTTCGCGCGCGGCGCCGTTCCCGCGCCCACCGGAATCGAGGCTTCGGCGCTCGACCGGAACGCGAGCGAGCGAACCGGCGTTCCTGAGTCCGTCCTCATGGAGAACGCGGGTCGCTCGGCGGCTGCAGTGCTCGATCGCACCTTTCCGTCGGGGCCCGTCGTGGGATTCATCGGCGCCGGCAACAACGGAGGCGACGCCCTCGTGCTACTCCGTACGCTGACGGCATGGGGAAGGGACGCGCGGGGCGTGCTCGTGGGGGACCGATCCGCGGGGGACCCACTCCTACACGGGTGGCCCGTGTCCCTCGTGCGCGACGACGAGCTGGACGAGGCGGGCTGGGCCGAGCTCCTGGCATCCGGCACGGTGATCGTGGACGGCGTGCTCGGCACCGGGGCGCGCGGGGCTCCACGAGCTCGTCTGGCCGCCGCCATCGAGCGGATGAACGCCGCTGGCCGCGCTGTGATCGCCCTCGACGTCCCTTCAGGCATCGACGCATCGACAGGGGCGGTGCCGGGAGGGGCCGTGCGGGCTGACGTGACCGTGGCGTTCGGTGCGCCGAAGCTCGGGAGCCTGCTGCATCCCGCGCGCGCGCTCGTCGGCCGCCTCGTCGCGGTCGAGATCGGCTTCCCGCCCTGGGAGAGCGCCGAGTGCGGGGCGCTCGTGGCCACTCCTGCGTGGGCCCGGGCGCGCCTTCCCCGGCGCGAGAGCGACACGCACAAGAAGGCGGTGGGCAGTCTGTTGATCGTGGCGGGTCGCGTCGGGATGGCGGGCGCGGCCGTCCTCGCCGCGAGGGCGGCCTTCCGCGCCGGGGCGGGCCTGGTGCGTGTGTGCTCGGACCCGGCGAACCGCGAGATCCTCCAGGCGGCCGTTCCGGAGGGAATCTGGGTCGACGCCCGCGATGCGTCCGGGGTGCGCGCCGCGCTCGAGGGGACCGACGCCCTCGCCGTGGGCCCTGGCCTCGGCACCGACGCGTGGGCGGCCGAGCTCCTCGGGACGCTGCTCGGTGGCGCCGCGCGCCCGACGGTGCTGGACGCGGACGCGCTGAACCTGGCGTCGACGGGTGCATTCGACCTGGTCGACGCTGCGAAGGGCCGCCCCCTGCTCATCACGCCGCACCCGGGCGAGATGGCACGTCTCGATGCCGCGGCCGGTGGGACGCCGGCCCCCGATCGCGCGTCGAGCGCGCGCCTGGCGGCGGAGCGCCTCGGGTGCGCGGTCCTGCTCAAGGGCGCTCCCTCGGTGGTCGCCGCTCCTCACGCCCCCCTGATGGTGGACACGCAGTCCTCGTCCGACCTCGCGGTCGCGGGCATGGGCGACGCGCTCACCGGCGTGGCGGGCGCGCTGCTCGCGCAGGGGCTCGACCCCCAGATGGCGGGCGCCGTCGGGCTCTACCTCACCGGTCGTGCCGCTCGCCTCGCGGGCCGGGGCGCCGCACTCGTTCCGACGGACGTCATCCGTCGCCTCCCCGACGCGCTCGACGAGCGGGCGGAGCCCGTGAGCGATCTCGGCCTTCCGTTCGTGACCTTCGATGCCGACCCGGCGCGCTGACCTATGAGCCCTCCGAGCCGCCGTCGCATCGCGATGGGAGCGGGTGCGGAATTCGATCTCATTCGGCGCTTCCTCGACGACGATGCGCCGCTTCCGCCGGAGGTGCGGGTCGGTCCGGGTGACGACGCCGCGGTGCTCGAGGGAGGCTGGGTGATCACGACCGACATGTCGGTCGAGGACGTGCACTTCCGACGCGCGTGGCTCTCGGACCACGAGGTGGGCTACCGGGCAGCGGCAGGCGCGCTGTCGGACATCGCCGCGATGGCGGCGACGCCGGTCGCCGCGCTCGTGTCGATTGCCGCGCCGCGCGGTGGCGCGGTCGATGTCGAGGCTGTCCACGCCGGGGTGCGCGAGGCGGTCGCCGCGGTCGGTGCTCAGGTGATCGGCGGCGACGTGTCGAGGTCACCCGGGCCGCTCGTGCTCGACATCGTCGCGCTCGGACGCTGCGCCTGGCCTCTACTGCGGGACGGCGCGGAGGCCGGGGACGACGTGTGGGTCACGGGAATGCTCGGAGCGAGCGCGGCCGCCGTCCGCCTCTGGGAGTCGGGACGGGAGCCGCCGCCCGAGCTGCGCGTGGCCTTCGCACGCCCACGTCCGCGCATCGACGAAGCGCGCTGCCTCGTCGAGCACGAGCTCGTGGACGCGCTCATCGACGTATCGGATGGTCTCGCGGGAGACGTGGGCCACATCGCGGCCGCGTCGGGGGTTCGGATCACGCTCGAGGCCGACGCCATCCCGGTGGCGCGAGCCGCCGTTGCCGCGCTCGGCGAGACCGAGGCGCTCGACGCGGCGCTGTACGGAGGTGAGGACTACGAGCTGTGCTTCGTCACCGACCCGGGTGCGGTGGACCCGGGGTACTTCGCCCGGAGACACGGGCTGTTGTTGACGCGCGTGGGGCGAGTGAGCGAGGGCGACGGCGTCTGGATCCGTGAGCGCGACGGCACGACGCGCCGACTCACCCGCGGCGGCTACGATCACTGGAGCTCTGAGCGAGCGTGATACGACTGCTCGTGATGCTGCTCGTGGTGGTGCCGGTCACGCTCTGGTACGTGGCGATCATCCTCTGGCACATCTACAGGAACACGCCGGACGCCTCCCGCATTGCCGACGAGATGCCGCGGCGGTGGGCCCACCTGCTGCTGCGTGCGGCCGGGGTCCGCGTCGTCTTGGAGAACGAGGGAGCGATCGATCCGGGGGTGCCGCAGGTCCTGGCCGCGAATCACTCGTCGTGGTTCGACGTGCTCGCGCTCGCCGCCACTACGCCCGGCCGGTACGTGTTCGTGGCCAAGAAGGAAGTCGCGAACATCCCTTTCCTGGGCCGGACGATCGGGGCGTGCGGTCACATCTTCATCGATCGGAAGAACCATCAAGCCGCTCTCGCGTCGCTCGAGGCGGCGCGGGAAAGGCTGGCGCGGGAGAAGCCCAGAGTCATCATGTTCCCCGAAGGAACGCGCTCGGCGACGGGGGATCTGCAGCCGTTCAAGAAGGGCGCGTTCGTGCTCGCGATCCAGACCGGGGCGGACATCGTTCCCACCGCGGTCCTCGGATCGCGAGCCATCATGCGAAAGCACTCGCTCCTGATTCACGCGGGAACGATTACGATTCGGTTCGGGGAGCCGATCGGCGTCGCGGGGATGACGATGGAGCAGCGGGACCAATTGATGCGCGATACTCGGGAGGCGCTGCTGCGGCTGCAGGCCGCGCCGGCGACTCCATCGAACTGACGAACCAGCAAGGAGGCAGTCGTGTCGGCGATCGTCGACGTGAAGGGCCGTGAGATCATCGATTCCCGGGGGAACCCGACGGTCGAGGCCGAAGTGACGACCGAGACCGGTGCGCGCGGGCGCGCAGCCGTGCCATCGGGCGCCTCGACGGGCGCGCACGAGGCCGTGGAGCTGCGCGACGGAGACGCCGAGCGCTACCTGGGAAAGGGCGTGCGCAAGGCCGTCGCGAACATCAACACGAAGATCGCCCCGGCGGTTCGTGGGTTCGAGGCGCGCGAACAGCTCGACATCGATCGCACCATGATCGAGCTCGACGGCACGCCAAATAAGCGCAACCTGGGCGCGAACGCGATCCTGGCGGTCTCGATGGCGGCTGCGCGTGCGGCGGCGCTCGAGAACGACACGCCGCTCTGGCGCTATCTGGCGGAGGGCGGCAAGGCTGACACGCTCCCCGTTCCGATGATGAACATCCTCAACGGCGGTGCGCACGCGTCGAACAACGTCGACGTCCAGGAGTTCATGGTCATGCCCATCGGCGCCGAGAGCTTCTCGGAGGGGCTCCGCATGGGCGTCGAGGTCTTCCACCACCTCAAGAAGGTCCTCACCAAGCAGGGCAAGAACACCGCGGTCGGTGACGAGGGCGGCTTCGCGCCGGACCTGGCGAGCAACGAGCAGGCGGTCGAGGTCGTGCTTCAGGCCATCGAAGCGGCGGGGTACCGGCCCGGGGAGGACATCGTCATCACGCTCGACGCTGCGGCTACGGAGTGGTTCGACGACGGGGAATACGTGTTCAAGAAGTCGAGCGGCGAGCGGCGGGACAGCAACGGAATGGTTGAATTCTGGAAGGGATGGGTTGATAAGTATCCGATCCGTTCGCTCGAGGACCCTCTCGACGAGAACGACTGGAGCGGCTGGAAGGCGTTGACCAAGGCACTCGGAGATCGACTGCAGATCGTGGGGGACGACCTCTTCGTGACCAACGCGGAGCGGCTCGAGCAGGGCATCCGCGACGGCGCCGGGAATGCGATTCTCGTGAAGGTGAACCAGATCGGCACGCTGACGGAGACGCTCGACACGATGCGCGTGGCGCGTGAGGCTGGTTACAGGAGCATCGTCTCTCATCGCTCCGGCGAGACCGAGGACACCTTCATCGCGGATCTCGCGGTCGCGACCGGCGCCGGGCAGATCAAGACCGGCAGCGCGAGCCGCACCGACCGCGTGGCCAAGTACAACCAGCTGCTCCGTATCGAGGAGCAGCTCGGTGGCAAGGCGCGCTACCCTGGCAGGAAGCTCTGGAAGTGATGGCGAGAGCCTCGAGGCTGATCATGCCGGCCCTGCTGATCGTCGCGGCGTACTACGCGATGTTCGGCGGAGAGTACTCACTCTTCGAGCTCAGGCGTGCGCGCGCATCCGTCGCAGGAGAGCAGGCGACGCTCGACGAGCTCCAGCTCCGCATCGACTCGCTCACCGCGTGGGCCGACTCCGTGCGTACGGATTCGGCGACGCTCGAGCGGATCGCGCGCGAGCAGTTCGGCATGATCCGCGAGGGCGAAACGCTCTACCGGTTCGTGGCGCCCGAGGAAGCGGACGGGGACTCGCGCTAGCCCTCTCCCCCCGGGGTTCGGGCGGGTGACTTGGCGCGCCCTGCGCCCGCCAGTCCGAGCATCTTCTTCGTCGCACTCTCGATCGCGTCTTGGTCGCCCCCTTGGGGTAGCGATTCGATCATCGACTCCGCCGCGGCCTTCAGCGCGCGCGCCTTCGTCTCGTCGCTCACCGGCTCTCCCGGCGTGAGCATGTGCCGGAAGAGCTCGACGGGGATCGGGAAGAGCGTCGTCGAGTTGTTCTCGGCGGCGATCTCCACGACCGTCTGCAGGAAGCGCAGCTGCATCGCGCCGGGGAATTGCTGCATGATCTCGGCGGCCCCCACCAGCTTCGTGGACGCCTGATATTCGCCTTCGGCCGCGATGATTTTCGCGCGCCGCTCCCGCTCGGCCTCGGCCTGCTTCGCCATCGCGCGCTTCATTTCGCTCGGCAGATCGATGTCCTTGATCTCGACGCCCGTGACCTCGATCCCCCAGCGGTCGGTTCCCTCGTCGATGATCGCGCGCACGATCTCGTTGATGCGCTCCCGCTCCGCCAGGAGCTGGTCGAGCTCCGACTGGCCGATCACGGAGCGAAGCGTGGTCTGCGCGAGCTGACTCGTGGCGTAGTGGTAGTCGGTGATCTCGATGACGGACTTGATCGGATCCGCGACGCGGAAGTACACGACGGCGTTCACACGCACGCTCACGTTGTCCTTCGTGATCGTGTCCTGTGGCGCGATGTCGAGCGCAACGATGCGGAGGTCCATCTTGCGCATGCGCTCGATCCCGAACGGCACGAGGAAGATCAGCCCGGGACCTTTGGCCCTCGTGAGGTTGCCCAGCCGAAAGACCACGCCCCGCTCGTACTCGAAGAGCACGCGCAGGCTCGTCAACAGTGCGACACCGCCGAAGGCGACCGCCCCGATGAGGATGGTTGTGGGGTCCATGCTTGCCTCCGCGTTCGGGGCCTCGGTGCTCCACCCTGAGCGTCGCGTCGAGTGGGGCGTGACGCAAGCGAGTGCGCGCCTGGCGGGGGTTCCCGCGCTGGTTGACACCGATCCGGGCGCCGGTGAGCTTTTCCGCCCCTCGCCGGAGTAGCTCAGCTGGTTAGAGCAGCGGAATCATAATCCGCGTGTCGGGGGTTCGAGTCCCTCCTCCGGCATCGCGACGACCGACCTACCTGCGCATCGCGAGGTCGATCGGGTAGTTGTGGATGACGGCGCAGAACTGGTTCACGACGACCACGGTGCCGGCGACGCCGAGGACCCCGGTCTGCCGGTTGTAGACGCCGGTGAAGCCGCCCGTCTGGCTGGGGCAGACCTCCAGCTGGGTCGTGAAGCTCACCGCCGCGACGTCGTCCGCGGTGACGGTTCCCGCCAGGTAGCCCGATCCCGCGACGTCCGCCGGAATCTCGCCGTCGTCCAGGACGCCTTCGATGGCGAACGTCCCGAGGAGGGCTCCCGATGACTCCGCGAACGTGAACGCCAAGACGGCGGCCAGCTCCACGCCTCGGTCCAGTCCCAGGAAGCGCCCGTAGAACGTGCCTGCGAGCGTCGGATCGGGGTTGAGGATCTCCGGAGCCAGCGGTGCGGTGGGCGGCTCGACCTCGCCGCAGGCCGCCAACGTCACGACGAGTGCCGCGGCGAGCGGGAGGCAGGTGCGAACCATTCCGGAGGTACCCGGCCATGCCGGCGGTCGATCCTTCGTCATGCGTTCCGGGCCGGGTCGGGGCGCCCGCGTGGCTCTTGGCGAAACCACCACGCGCGCGGCAAGTTGAATCATGCAGACACACTCGTCACTGGCGGTGGTGCGCCTGGGCGTCCTCGCCCTGGTTGCTGGGGCGTTCTCCCTTGCTCCCGCGTGCCTGGCCGCTCAGGACTTTCGTTTCGAGGGCGGGAGTGGCGGGGCGCGCACCATCGACCGGAGTGGCACCGCACTCGTCGTGGAGGCAGCGGGGCCCCCCCTCTTCGGCCAGAGGGAGTTCTACCGCCCGGTCCCACCGCTCGACCTCCGGCATCGCTGGATCGTCGTGCAGGACTCGACGTTCGGGGTGGTGTTCTCTCAGCCCAGTGGTCTTCGAGGGGACCTCGAAAGCTACTCGGGCGACCTCTATCTGCGGGCGCTTGCCGCCGTGAGGGCCGTCGAGGTCAGGGCCCTCGTCTTCAACGTGTGGGGCGACCCCGCCGGTCACTTGGCCGTGACCGTCTTGGTGGAGCGGGGAGCGGGGGAGCGTTGGGAGATCCACCCGCGTTGGAGCGACGTCGAGGGCCCGGCGCACGAGCACCGCACGAGCATCGTGTGGATCCACCGGGTGATGTTCGACGACGAGTCGATCCTGGAAGCAGAGATGACGCCCGTAGCGCGGGCCTGGGAGCACGTCACCGAGCTGGACTTCGAGGGCCTCGTGGACGAGCGGCCTCACCGGGCCATCGGTCAGTAGCCGGTCGATGTATCTTTATGGTTCCGTGGTTCGCCCGAGCGCCTGAGACCTGAGGGAGGCGATGGAAGCAGAGCGCACCGTTCTCTTCGCGGACGTATGCGACAGCACCGGGATCGCCGAAGCCCTCGGCAACGTGGCGTCTCGTACGATCATCGCCGAGATCCTCGGGAAGTTGCGTGCGGCCACGGAAGCAGTCGGCGGAACGGTCGTCAAGACGATCGGCGACGAGATCATGAGCGCGTTCGAATCTCCGATGGACGCCATCGCGGCGGCCGTCGACATGCAGCGTGCAGTCAGCGCCATGTTGCCGGTCAACGGGATCCACGCGCGGGTGCGGATCGGGCTGCACTCCGGCACCGTGCTTCTCGAGGGCGGCGATCTCTTCGGCGACGTCGTGAACGTGTCCGCACGCGTGGTGAACATGGCGGCCGGCGAGCAGGTGCTCACCACCGGCACGACGATCGAGAAGATCGCCGACGGGCTCGTGCCATACCGGAGCCTGGGCGTGCACGGCGTGAAGGGACGCGACGAGCGCCTCCACCTCTGCGAAGTCCTGTGGCGCGGCGAGACCGCACAGATGACGGTCATGGCGCCCAAGCTCGACCGCGTGCCGAACGCGGAGCTCGAGATCCGATTGGGGGACCACGTCCTCTCGCTCAAGGGTGATGCCAAGGAGCAACTCACGATCGGCCGCGGGGCGGAGTGCTCGCTCGTCGTGCCCAGCTCGTCGGCCTCGCGCGCGCACGCGGACCTGTTGAGTCGCGGGGGGCGCTTCTACCTGGACGACCACAGCACGAATGGGACGTACGTGAAGCCCGAGGGTGCGAACGAGGTCTTCGTGCATCGCGACCAGGCGCTTCTCCAAGGTGCGGGGCTGATCCGCCTCGGGGAGCCGATCTCGGTGAAGGGGCCTCTCGACATCGAGTATCGGATCCGGTACGGAGGCTAGCCGACCATGTCCGCCACCCTGTCCTGCAAGTCGTGCGGCAAGCCGGTTCCGGTGGGCGACCGCTTCTGCGCGGGGTGCGGCACGCCCGTCGTGGCCGACGCTGCGGCCACCGTGATGATGCCGCACACGCACGGCGGTGGGACGAGCGCCACCCAGTGCGTGAAGTGCGGAGCGTCCATGGGGCGGGACGACAAGTTCTGCCCCAAGTGTGGCTCGTCGCGGCCGGAAGAGGCGACCATCGTCTCCCACCTCTCCCTGCGGAACGCGCAGGCCGCGCACCTGATCGAGGCGACCAAGGGCGAGTTCGAGATCCTCCAACAGCTCGGGACCGGCGCGATGGGCGCGGTCTATCTGGCCAAGGACATCTCGCTCGGTCGGAAAGTGGCGATCAAGGTGATTGCGTCCAATCTGCTCTCGGACGCGACCATGATCTCGAGGTTCAGGTTCGAGGCCCAGACGGTTGCGTCGTTGCGGCACCCGAACATCGTGAACGTGCACGCGGTGCGTCAGTCGTCCGACCTGCATTACTTCGTGATGGAGTTCATCGACGGACCGCCCCTTCGCAATATCGTGAAGACGCACGCGCCTCTCGATTTCGAGGTCGTGCAAGCGGTCCTGTTCCAGGTAGGCTCGGCGCTCGCGTACGCGCACCGCTCGGCCGGCGGTGTGATCCATAGGGACGTGAAGCCGGCCAACATCATGATCGACAAGGAGGGCGACGCATTCGTCACGGACTTCGGCATCTCGAAGATGTCCGAAGCGCAGTCGGGCCTCACCCAGACCGGTGCCACGATTGGAACCCCCGAGTACATGAGTCCGGAGCAGTGCCGGGGCGACGCGCTCACGGGATCGTCCGACCAGTACTCGCTCGGGATCGTGGCCTACGAGATGCTCGTCGGGCACGTGCCGTTCACCGGGTCGCAGTACAACATCATGGTGTCGCATACCTCGGAGCGGCCGAAGCCCCTTCAAGTCGTTCGCCCCGACTGTCCGCCCTACCTGGCCGAGGCCGTCGAGCGGATGCTCGCCAAGTCGCCGCAGGAGCGCTTCCCGGACCTCGACAGCGCCGTGACCGCCATGGGCGGCACGCCCCTCGGCTACCAGAGCCCCGTCCGTCAGAAGATCAAGGCCCTGACGGGAGCGACATTGACGAGCGTTCCCGCGGTCCGCACCGGCCAACCCTCGGCCGTATCGGGTAGCCCGAAGACGCTCGACACGGCGACGTCGGTGAGCGTGATGGGCCTGCCGCCGATCCTCGAGACCGGCGAACGCTACCAGCTGAAGGCGGACGTCAAAGGAACGGGGAACACTTCGCTCTCCGGTCAGGGCGTGATCTGGGCCAGCACCGATCCTTCCATCGCGAAGGTCGATGCCGGCTGGGTGGAGGCGATCAGTCCCGGGTCGGTCTCCATCACCGCTTCGGCGGGGAACGTGGCGAGTAGCGTGCTCCTCACGATCCAGGAGCCGAAGCCCGCCAAGGTTCTGGTGCGGCCCGCCGCGGTCACCATGCAGAAGGGCGGCAAGATCTCCTTGAACGCCCTCGTGCAGGACAAGCGCGGCAAAGATCTTGCCAAGCCCGTCCGCTGGACGTCGAGCGACCCTGCCATCGCCACGGTATCCGCCAAGGGAGAGATCACGGCCAAGGGCGGCGGCTCGGTCACGATCACCGCGGATGCCGACGGTGCGAGCGGGACCGCGGCCGTGGTGGTCGAGGTTCCTGTCGTTGCGACGCCTCCTGCTGCTCCCGCCGCGAGACCAGCGGCCGCGTCTGCCGCGCCGGCGCCTCCGGCGTCCGCACCGAAGCCGGCGGCTCCCGCCGCGCAGCCCGCGAAGCCCAGGGCGCCCGCGCCGGCACCGCGCCCGACGCCAGTCGGGGGTCGTCCCTGGTACAAGCACCCGGGTACCATCGCCGCATCGCTCGTCTTGGTAGGGGGCTCGATCTTCGGCGTCATGACGATGTCGGGTGGGGGCACGAGCGTGGATCCCGGTCCCGACTCCGCGCCGGTGTCGGGCGCATCGACGCCGCCGCAGAGTGCGAGCGGCGGCGCGAGCGCGCCGCCCCAGACGACGCCGTCCCCGGGTCCCGGACAGGCCCCGAGCGGCGCGGCGTCTCCGACGGTCGCCAGCCAACCGCAGGCGACGCCCGCGGGTTCGACCCAGACGGGCGGCGCACCCGATCCCGCGCCCACGCAGACTACCGGCGCTCCGCAGGCCGCGCCCGCGAACCCTCCGGCTTCGACCCAGCCATCGGCACCGCCGCCGCCCGCGAGCACGACGACGGCCGCCCCAGCGCCGACCCCGGCGCGCGTCGACATCGGCCAGGTGGCGGCAACGATGCAGCAGGGAGCCACGGCGTCCGCGAGTGCGCAGGTCTTCGGTTCCGGGGGCGCCGCCATGAGCGCCGGGAGTTACACGCTCTCCTGGCGCTCGAGTAACCCCAATGCTGTGACGGTCAGCCCGCAGGGCGCGCTCCGCGCGGCGGGCCCGGGCGCGGCGTGGATCGTGGCCACGGCGGGAAACGCCCGAGACAGCGTACGGGTCACCGTGGCGGCAGCCGTCGCCGCCGTGGACATCGCCGGAGCCGACCTCGACCTGCGGGTCGGGGACCCCGCGCGCAGCCTCACTGCCTCGGTGCTCGACTCGAACCGACAGACGCTGCAGCGGCCCGTCACCTGGAGCTCGTCGAACCCCGGGGTCGCGACCGTCGACGGGAGCGGTCGCGTGACGCCTGTGGGGGCGGGCACTGCACAGATCACCGCGACTGCGGACGGGCGCTCGGATCAGGTCGAGGTCACCGTCTCGGCCGCCGCCGTCGCTGCGGCACCCACGACGCCTGCGCCCGCTCCGGCCGCTGCAGCGCCCGCGCCTCCGTCAGCCGCGGAGGTTCGAACGGCCGTCGAAGCCTACGTGGCATCGCTCGGTCGTAACGATCGTGACACGGTGACGCGGCTGTGGGGCAGCGCGCCGGCGGGCGATCGCGGCGATCTGCTGGACATTCTGGGCCAACGAAATCTCGCCGTGACGCTCGGGGAGGTGTCGGCGCCCACGCTGGACGGCGCGGCGGCGGTCGTCACGTTCCAGACGACCGCCGCCTACCGTACCAGCTTCGGGCAGAACCGGAGTCAGGGCTTCAACTTCCGGGCGCGCCTCGAGCGATCGGGCTCGGGGTGGTCGCTCGCGTCCGTGGTCCTGCAGTAGGCTTCCGCAGCCGGCGGGGTGATCGCGCCTCAGCCTCCGAGACCGATCGCGAGGCCGACGCGGCCGACCACGTTGGCACCGGTGCCGAGGTCGAACGTCCCGATCGGCAGGTCCACCTCACCCAGCTTCTTCCAGCCGATGGTGGCGCCGGTGTCGAGGTTCACCCGGTCGCTAAGCCGGAAGAGGAGCCCGCCGCCGCCGTTGAGCGTGTAGCCGGTCCCGGAGCTCTCGAAGCTCCCCTGCTTCATCGTGATCTGGGACAGGGCGACGCGGCCCGAGAGGTACATCACCGCGTTGTCGCTGCCGATGTCGAGGACGTAGCGGGGCTCGAGGAAGCCTCCCAGGAGGACGATGTCGCGGTTGGTGCCGACGACCTTGTGGAATGTCTGCTCGGCACCGGCCCCGATGGAGAACGCGCTCGGGTTCAGTCGGATCTGTGCCTCCCACCCGAAGCCGAAATCCACGTTCTCGAGCCCTCCGCCGAACGGATACGCGCCGAGGCCGGAGAACTGGAGGGAGAACATCTGCGCGGACTGGCCCGCCGCGGAGAACGGGAACAAGGCCCCCAGGAAGAGCGCTCCTGCGAGGTGCCACTTCGAGTTCGGCCGGCGTCTCGTGGTCATGTCGGTTGGCGTTCGGAGTGAGGATGTGGAGTCGCGTGGCGCACACGCGCGGGAGCCGAATACTACAGCGCGGTCCCCTCCATTGTCGATGACGAGCGGGGACAGGCTTGCTAAGCGAAGGTTGCTGGGCAAATGATTAGACTCATGGCGCGACACGCTTTCCGGACCGCGCCGAACGGTTGGAAACCCCTCCAGTGCTGGAGCCCATGTCCCGATATCGAAATCTGTCCGTCTTGGGTCCCTTGGGCGCCCTGCTGTTCCTGGCGTCCTGCAAGGGCGCGGAACAGGTGTGCAACCCGACCGATCCGCTCTGCGGTGGAGGTGGGGGCGGTACGACCGTCGCGACGGTGACGATTACCTCGCCGGTCGACTCCGTGATCGCTCTCAGCCGCACCACGACGATGACAGCGGTCGCGCGCGACGCGAGTTCGAACCCGGTGACGGTCACGTTCAACTGGACGTCGAACACCGTGGCCACCGCCACCGTGAACGCGACGACGGGCCTCGTCACTCCCGTCGCGGTCGGCAGCACCACCATCCAGGCCGCTCAGAACAACAACGCGGTAACGGGTTCCCAGGCGCTTCGCGTCGTGAACGCCAATTTGCCGGCGGTGTCCGCGCTGGTCGGCGACAGCCTGGCGGTGCGGCTCCGGCAGGCGCTGAGCGCGACGCCTCAGGCCGCAGTCGTGTCGGGTCTCGCGACGTGCGGCGGCCACGTGACCACCGGCCACGTACGCGCGCTCGACACCTGCCTCACCGGCCTGACGGGCGTGAGCGGCGGCTCGAACGGAACCGACAACGCCCTCTTGAACGTGCTGGACTTGTTCTTCGAGCACGCGCGGCGTCAACTGCAACTCTAACCTTCGACGAATAGCCTATCATGAACCGCATGTATGCTCGTTTCCTGGTCGGTGCCGCAGTCACTCACTTCGCCGCCGCGGGCCCCGCCTCGGCGCAGACGACCTTCAATGCGTGCCGGGTCCCCGCCGTGGGCGTGATCTACATGGTCGGCGTGACCGGCGCTCCCACCGCCTGCCTCGACGCCAGCCACATCGCGTTCAGCTGGACGGAGGGCGGTGCCCCGGCCGACAACTCGATCACGTCGGCCAAGATTCTGGATGGCACGATCGCCGCTGCTGACCATGCCACAGGGTCGGTGACCACGACGCAGATCCTCGATGGCACGATTGCCGCGGCAGACCATGCCACGGGGTCGGTGACCACGACGCAGATCCTCGATGGGACCATCGCCGTCGCGGACCACGCGGCCGGAAGCGTGAACTCGAGCGCCATCCTCGACGGCTCAATCGCCACGGCCGACTTGGCGAATGGTTCTGTCACTCAAGCCAAGCTAGGCGTCACTGTTTGGGGCAACGCGATCGTTCGTCAGGGCACGAACACTTCGCTCACAACCGGGGCCATTAACTTCGTAACTGCTTCCTGTCTATCGGGTGAGGTCGCGGTCGGCGGGGGGGCAACCAACGGTGGTGTGGCCGGCATCTACCTTACGCAGTCTTATCCGCAACCGATTGGCGTTGGTTTGACCGCTACTGGTTGGGGAGCTTCGCTCTACAACCTGACCGGGAGCACCCAGAACGGCGCCGCTTGGGTGGTTTGCGTCTCGTAACGGAGGACCGCCCGAATACCCCCGAGGCCGGCCGCTACCCGCGGCCGGCCTCGTCGTTTGCCGAGGTGCCCATCACCCGCAGGATCCACGCCCCGACCGCGAGCGATACCACCATCGCGAGCAGGCCAGCGGTCCGCAGCGCCGCCCCGATCTCCTGATCGCGCGACAGCATTCCGAACTTGAGCAGCATGACGGTCCAGTCGTGGCTGTCGGAGTCCACCGGACCGAACGGTGAGACCAGCGGGAGCGCCTGCGCCCGTGCGTCGGCCGCGTAGACGCCCGCGCCGAAGAGCGCCGTTCCGAGCCAGAACACGCACACCGCTGCGCCGAACGGGTCCCGCTGCTTGTGCAGCAGGTACGTGCCTGCCGCGAACGGAATGCCGATCTGGAAGATCGTGCCGCCCGCCGTGGTGAGGATGCGATCCCCGAGCCAGTAGAACGCCGCGTGCCCCATCTCGTGGAAGGCGAGGTTCACGCCGTCGAAGATCGACGCGTGCGACGCGTCGCCGAGGTAGCCTCGCAGGATCCAGAGAAGGACGAGAAGAAGGGGCGCGCGGGGCCACCACAGCCTCCCGCGCACCCGCTCCTCGATCCACGCCCTCACGGGCGGCTCCGACTTCGCGCGCTCCTAGAGGGGTGGGGCCTCGAGGCGCCCGTCCGCAGCCGGATCGTGCGGGCGGACCCGCGGGCTCATGCCCTGGGGTAGCCCCACCGCCGTATCGGTCTCCCCACGTGCCGTGGAGTCGGTCGCCGACACACCCGCTCCGTCGGGTGCCGACTTGGGCGCCACTCGCCAGAACATGCCGAGGTGATCCGTCCACGTCGCGAGCACCTCCCGTGCGCGCGCCGAGCCCGTGAGCTCCAGGTGCCGTTCGATCAGGCTCTTGAGCGCGTGGATCTCGTCGGGATGCGTCACCCGATCCGTGCGCACGAGCTCGCGGTTGAGCCGGTCCGGGAAGCTTCCTTCCTGGTCGAGCACGAACGCGATACCGCCCGACATGCCGGCGCCGAAGTTGCGTCCGGCGCGCCCGAGCACCACGACCACACCGGCCGTCATGTACTCGCAGCCGTGGTCGCCCACGCCCTCCACCACCGCCACCGCACCCGAGTTGCGCACCGCGAAGCGTTCGCCCGCGCGACCCGACAGGAACAAGCTCCCACCGGTTGCGCCGTAGAGAACGGTGTTTCCGGCGAGGGTGGAGTCCGAGGCGCGGAAGCCCGCGTCGTCCGGCGGGCGGATCACGATCTCGCCACCGTGCATGCCCTTACCCACGTAGTCGTTCGCCTCGCCCACCAGCGTCAGGTGGACCCCGTCGAGCAACCACGCCCCGAACGACTGACCGGCCGAGCCGGTCAGCGTCAGGTCGATCGAGTTCGGCGGGAGACCCTGGTCACCGTGCGTCACCGAGGCGCGCACGGAGATCCTGCCACCGACGGTACGGTCGATGTTCTCGATCTCGTACGAGCCCTTGAACGGCGTGCCCTGCTCGAGCGCGTCGCCGAGGTCGGCGATGATGCGGTCGTCGAGGGAAGAATGGAGGTCAGGACGGTCGTTGCGCGCCTGCACGCAGTGCTGGGGACCGCCCAGCGGCGGCGTGATGAGCTTGGAGAGGTCGACACCGCGCCAGCGTGCGCTCTCCGTTGCCGGAATCTGCTCGAGCAGGTCCGCGCGCCCGATGAGGTCCTCCAGGCGCTCGTAGCCCAGCTCGGCCAGGATCTGGCGCACCTCCTCGGCGACGTGCGTTAGGAATGTGATGAGCATCTCGGGCGTGCCGAAGTACTTCTTGCGCAGCTCCTCGGCCTGCGTGGCGATGCCGACGGGGCAGGTGTTGAGGTGGCACTGGCGGGCCATCTTGCAGCCGAGGGCGATCAGCGCCGTCGTGCCGAACCCGAAGCGGTCGGCGCCGAGCATGGCGGCCGTCACGATGTCACGTCCCGCGTGCAAGCCACCGTCCGTGATCACTTCGACGCGGCCCCGCAGCCCGTTCAGCACGAGCGTCTGCTGCGTCTCGGCGAGCCCGAGCTCCCAGGGGTCTCCCGCGTACTTCACGGATGAGAGCGGGGACGCACCGGTGCCGCCGTCGCATCCGCTGATCTGGATGCTGTCCGCGTACGCTTTGGCGACGCCGGCCGCGATCGTGCCCACGCCCTCCGAAGCCACCAGCTTCACGCACACACGCGCGCGCGGGTTGGCCATCTTCAGGTCGTAGATGAGCTGCGCGAGGTCTTCGATCGAATAGATGTCGTGGTGCGGGGGCGGAGAGATGAGCGGCGTGCCCGGGAGCACGTGCCTGAGGCCCGCGATATACGCGCTGACCTTGTGTCCCGGCAGCTGTCCGCCTTCGCCAGGCTTGGAGCCCTGCGAGATCTTGATCTCGAGTACCTCCGATCCGGCGAGGTACGCCGGGGTCACGCCGAAGCGGCCCGACGCCACCTGCTTGATGACGGAGTTCGCATCGCGCAGGTCGCCGTCGTACGAGTAGCGGCGAGGATCCTCGCCGCCCTCGCCCGTGTTCGCGCGTCCGCCGATGCGGTTCATGGCGCGCGCGATGTCCTCGTGCGCCTCGCGGCTGAGCGCTCCGAGCGACATGGCGCCCGTCTGGAAGCGATGCAGGATGCTGCTCGCGGGCTCCACCCGGTCGAGATCGATCGGCTTGCGATCCGACGCGTACTTCAGCAGATCGCGCAGCGCGGTCGGCGGCCGGTTGTACACGAGGTCCGTGTAGGCCTTGTACGCCGCGTCGCCACCGCCTTCGACCACCGCGTGCAAGGCACGCCAGACGGGTGGCTCGTTCGCATGGTACTCCGAGCCCTTTCGGTACTTGTGCCAGCCACCGGCTTCCATGTCGGCGCCGCCGAAGGCTCGCTGGTGCCGGTCGAGAACTTCCTTCGCGATGTCCGCGAAACCGATCCCCCCGATCCTCGAGGTCGTGCCCGTGAACGCGTAGTCGATCACTTCCTCCGAGAGGCCCAGCGCCTCGAAGATCTGCGAGCAGTGATACGAGGACACCGTCGAGATGCCCATCTTCGACAGGATCTTGAGGAGGCCGGCCTCCGACGCCTTCAGGTACATCCGGACGGCCTTGTCCGGATCGACCTCGCCCAGCTCTCCCTCCGCGGCCAGCGCGCGCACGGACGCGAGCGCGAGATAGGGGTTGACCGCCGAGGCGCCGAATCCGATCAGCGCGGCGAAGTGGTGCACGTCACGCGCGTCACCCGCTTCGGCGAGGATGCTCGCGCCCATCCTCCGCCCTGTGCGGATGAGGTGGTGGTGCACGGCGGCGACTGCCAGGACCATGGGGATCGGAGCTTGGTCGGTCCCGACGACGCGGTCGCTGATGATGAGGCCGCAGTGGCCCTCTTCGACCGCATCGATCGCCGCGCGACAGAGGTCGTCGAGCGCGTCCATCATGCCCTCGGGACCTGAGTCGGCGGGGAACGTCGCGGGGAGGGTCGCGAACGTCAGGTCGTCGCCACCCGATCGCTTCATCGACTCCCAGGTCTCGTCGGAGACGAGCGGGCTGCGCAGGTGGAGGAGCCGTGCAGCCTCGGGGCGCTCCTCGAGGATGCAGTGGCTGAGGCCGATGTACATGTCCAGCGACATCACGATCCGCTCGCGGATCGAGTCGATTGCCGGGTTGGTGACCTGCGCGAAGCGCTGGCGGAAGTAGCTGTAGAGCAGGCGCGGATGGTCGGTCAGGACCGAGGGCGGGGAATCGTCGCCCATGGACCCGGTCGGCTCCTTGCCCTCCTCGGCCATCGGCGTGAGAACGAGCTTGAGCTCCTCGCGCGTATAGCCGTGCAGCACCTGGAGCGCCGACAGCTCGGCGCCCGACATGGACGGGCGACCTGCCCCTGCGTGGGTCTCGACGCGCCTGACGTTGCCCTCGACCCACTGCACGTAAGGCCTCGCTCGCGAGAGCCGCCGCTTGATTTCCTCGTTGCGCAGGAATTGGCGGCGCTCCGTGTCCACGGCGATCATCTCGCCCGGACCGACGCGTCCTGCCTCGATCACGTCGGAAAGCTTCAGATCGACGATGCCGACCTCGGAGCCGCACACCACGAGGCCGTCCCGTGTGACCTTGTAGCGCGCGGGCCGGAGCCCATTCCGGTCCATCGCGGCGGCGGCGACGACACCGTCCGTGAGGGCCAAGTTGCCCGGACCGTCCCACGGCTCCATGAGGCACCCGTGGTACTCGTAGAAGGCGCGGAGCTGGGGGTCCATGTCCGGGTCGTTCTCCCACGCCTCCGGAACGAGCATACGAATGGCGTGCAGCAGGTCGCGGCCGGAGTGCACGAGCAGCTCGAGCACCTCGTCGAGGGACGCGCTGTCCGAGCCTTGAGGCCAGACGACGGGCAGCAACTCGGGGAGCTCGTCGCCCCAAACAGACGACGTCAGCTCCTGCTCGCGGGCCTTCATCCAGTTGCGGTTGCCCACCAGCGTGTTGATCTCGCCGTTGTGGCCGATCATCCGGAAAGGCTGCGCGAGCTTCCAGTTCGGGAGCGTGTTGGTGGCGAAGCGCTGGTGGAAGAGCGCGAGGCTGCTGACGGTTCGCTCGTCCGCGAGGTCGGGGAAGAACGCCTCCAGCTGGGGGGCCACCATCAGGCCCTTGTACACGACCGTGCGCGACGACATCGAAACGATGTAGACGTCCAGGTCGTGCTCGCGGTACGCCGACTCGGCGCGCTTGCGGGCGAGGTACAGCGCGCGCTCGAACTCGACGAGCGAGACGTCCTTGGGTCGTGCGATCAGGAGCTGCTGGATGCTGGGCAGCGTGTCCTTCGCGAGCCCACCGAGCATCGACGGGTCGACGGGAACCACACGCCAGCCCAGCACCTCGAGCTTGCTGCGCGTCGCCGCGTCCTCGAGCAGCAAACGGGCCTGCCGGCGGTGTGCGGGCTCGGGGGGAAGGAACACCATGGCGACCGCGAGGCGATGCAGCTCGCCGGACGGAAGGCCCAAGGCCGCGGCGTCCTTCGCCAGTAGCTCGCGAGGAAGCTGAATCGTGACGCCGGCCCCGTCGCCCGACTTCGCGTCGGCGGAGACCGCGCCACGATGCGTCACGCGCACGCAGGCCTCGACCGCCATCTGGACCACGCGGTGGCTCGCGCGTCCTGCGATGTCTGCAATGAAGCCCGTCCCGCACCCATCGTGCTCGTTCGCCGGGTTGTAGAGCGGCGGGGTCTGAGATTCGGATCTGGCCTTGGAAGTCGGCATCTACGGACACCCCTGTGAGGTCGGCCGCGACTGCGATGGCCGGGGGTGTGCGCACGCCCCGCGAGAGCCAACGTCAGACGAAGCCCGTAGCAGTATAAAAATGCACGGCACTCGTTTGATTACCCGGACTTCCGGAAAATCATTCGGCATCGTGCGGCTTTTCCTCAGCGTCTGAGGAGGCGGGGGACCGTGCGATGCATGGCGATCATAACTATGCAGGCCGCACCCCTGCAAGGGACGGCGGGGTCCGACCGACCGCTTGCTTCAGGCGGCAATTCCCAGGCCGCTCGGGCAACCGTATCTTGGGCCCATGACCGACCGTGCCAGCACCCTCGTCGAGGCGCGCCGGGAGCGCATCGAGCGCATCCTCGGCCGCAGCCTGAAATCTCCGCGCCCGGCTCAGGATGATCCGCTGACCCAGGAGGCGCGGGACTACCTCGTCGAGGAGGCCCAGAACCTCTACTGGAACGACCTCGAGTGGGAGCGCATCACCGACGAGGAGGCACTCGAGGAAGGCCCCATCGCGCAGCTCGCGTTTCCTGGGTTCTTGGCGTTCATTCGCGGTTTGCTGCTCAGCGAGGTGATGCCGGACTCGCAGGCACCGGCGAGCCCGCGGCCCCAGGTCGTCGAAGACGTGCTGGAGTTTCTGGCGCGCCGCGTCGTGGAGCTCGAGGACGGGTTGGCGACCGCGCCCAATGGAGAGGTGGACGCCGTTCGTGGGGAGCTGAACCTGACGAGTCAGCTCGTGGATCTGGTCCTGTACCAGTTCCACGGGGTGGGACCCAGGGACGTGGAGCGGCTCGAAGCGGCGGGATGAGCCCCCCGCGCCCCGGGCGGCCTTATGTGGCTGGAGCGCCGATGCTGGCCGCGCACCGCGGCGGCTCGAGGCTTGCCCCCGAGAACACCATGCTGGCCTTTCGGCAGGCGACCGATCTCTGGTGGGCGGACATGCTGGAAATGGACGCGCGCCTGACGCGAGACGGACAGGTCGTGGTCATCCACGACGAAACCGTGGACCGCACGACCGACGGAACTGGCCGCGTGGCGGACCTCACGCTCGCGGAGATCCAGGCCCTCGACGCGGGGTACCGGTTCCAGGACGAGTCGGGTGCCCACCCGTTCCGCGGCAAAGGCGCGGTGGTTCCGACGATGGAGGACGTGCTCGTGACGTTCACCGACGTATGGATCAACGTGGAGTGCAAGGAGCCAGGAGTGGCTGAGCCGCTCCGCGCGCTCGTGGCGCGTCACCGGGCCGACCATCGCGTCTTGATCGCCGCGGAGCGGGAGTCGTCGCGGAGCGGCGCCAAGGGATACCCGGGCCCCTGGGGCGCGAGCTTCGAGCAGGCGCTCCTCTTCTGGCTCCTCCACGTTCTTCCGGGCGGAAGTCCTTATACGCCGCGCGCCGACATCCTCCAGGTGCCGGAGCGGTGGAAGGGACTTCCGGTCGTCACTCCGCGCTTCGTGCGCGAGGCGCATCGGCTCAACATCCCCGTGCAGGTCTGGACAGTGGACCGGATCGAGGACATGCGGCGCCTGCTGTCATGGGGCGTGGACGGCATCCAGACGGATCGTCCCGACGTGCTCTCGCGCCTCCTCACCGAGCTGGTGGGGCGACCCGTGCCGCCCGGTGCGCGGGGGAGCGGGGGAAGGGCGTGAGCACGCCGTCCCTCGATGCCCGGTTCCGACAGGTTCTCGGCAGTGCCGGTACCGTCGCCGACGATCGCTGGGTGGTCGCCGTCTCCGGAGGCCTCGATTCGGTCGTGCTCCTGCACCTCCTGCGGTCCAACGCGGCGACCGGTGCTTCGCTGTTGGTCGCGCACTTCGACCACGGCATGCGGCCCTCGAGCGGTGACGACGCGCGCTGGGTCGTGGACCTCGCGACATCGTGGGGGCTCTCGAGCCGTGTGGGTCGCGCCGCGACGCCGCTCGCGTCGGAGGCGGGGGCACGCGAGGCGCGCTACGCTTTTCTGGAGAGCGTGCGCCGCGAGGCTGGAGCCCGCCTCGTGGTCACCGGGCACCACGCGGACGATCAGGCCGAGACCATCCTCTTCCGAGCGCTGAGGGGAACCGGTCAGGCGGGTCTGGCGGGAATGGCGACGCGACGCGGCCACTTGTTTCGTCCGTTGCTCTCGTTCTGGCGGGAGGAGCTCGAGGCGTACGGCCGGGCGGCCGCAATCGAGTGGCGCGAGGACGCGTCGAACCGGAGCCTTCGCTACGCTCGCAACGCGCTTCGTCACCGGGTCCTTCCGGACATCGAGCGGTTGGTGGCGCCGGGAGCGCGGCGTGCGCTGGTGCGACTCGCGGACCTCGCTCGCGAGGAAGAGGCCGGATGGGAGAGTATCGTGTCGGCGTTGCTCGAGCCCTTGGCGCTCGCGGAGAGGGATGGCCGGCTCTCGGTAGATCGGCGCCGGCTCGAGGCGCTCCACCCGGCGGTTCGAGCGCGGGTGCTGCGCAGCTTGGCGGCCAGGGCAGGGCGCTCGCTCGACGAGGTCACGACCCGACGTGCCGTGGAATTCGTCGCCTCCGCAGGAAGTGGAGTGGCGATCGAGCTCGGCGGAGCAGTCTCGCTCCGGAAGGAGCTGGATCGAATCGTGCTCGGCAGCCTGGTCCCGGCGCAGCCGGATCGCCCCCTCCACATTCCGGACCCCGGGCCCGGCGCGGGCGAGGCGCTGCTCGCCGGAAAGGTGATTTCGGTGTCGTGGGGTGGGGCCGCGAAGGGGTTCGACGCGGCCACTTTCGACGCCGGCGGGCTACGGTTTCCGCTCTGCGTACGGGCCCGTCTGCCCGGCGACCGGATTCGCCTCGCCGGGGGGACCAAGAAGGTGAAGAAGCTCCTCCTCGAGCGCCGGATCCCGGAAAGCGAGCGAGGGACCGTCCCGCTCCTGGTCGACGCCACGGGGGAGGTCCTCTGGATTCCCCGGGTCGCGCGCGCGGCCCACACCGCCGACGGCGGCGCGTTGAGCATCGGCGTAGGCTGATGACCTCGGAGATCGAAACCGGACAGCTCGGAGGGCGCTCGATTCGGCGTGTCGCGTTCACCGCCGGGCAGATCCAAACCCGGGTCGGAGAGCTCGCGCGGGAGATCTCGACGGCTTATGGGCCCGAGGACCGTCTTCTGGTCGTGGGGCTCCTCAAGGGATCCTTCATCTTTCTCGCGGACCTGGTCCGCCAGATCACGCTCCCGCTCCACCTGGATTTCCTGGTGGCCGCGAGCTACGGGACGGGGACGGTGAGCTCCGGCGACGTGCGCCTCCTCTACGATCCGGCTGCGCCCATGAAGGGGCGCGCGGTGCTCGTCGTAGAGGACATCGTCGACAGCGGCGCGACCCTCGGGAAACTGCTTCCGCACCTCCGGGCACGGGGGCCGAGGTCGGTCGAGGTGTGCGCATTGCTCCACAAACGGGTGAGCCCGACCGGCCCGGAGCCCCGGTGGGTGGGGTTCGATGCACCCAACGAGTTCCTTGTGGGGTATGGACTCGACCACGCCGAAGACTTCCGCCATTTGCCCTACATAGCGAGCCTTGAGTAGCAGGACCGCGTAGTAGCGTTCCCCGAGCCGCCGACATGCCAGAGCCCGCCTCGAACCGACCCGACGATCCGAATCGTTTGGGTCGTGTGTCCAAGAACGCCGCCTTCTTGATGATGATGGCGCTGCTGCTTCTCCTCGCCGTTCGGCTGGTGGGGAGCCAGAACCAGCCCATCGTGGAACTCAGCTACACCGACTTCAAGCAGCACCTCCTCGCCGACCGCGTCGACGAGGTCGTGTTCCGGGAGAGGGTGATCCAGGGTGAGTTCCGCTCCACGGTCCAGATCGACGGTCAGGACTACACGACGTTCCACACGCGCCTCGCGTCCGACCCACCGGAGAGTCTGATCGGGGAGCTCGAGTCGCACGGCGTCGTCATCTCGGCCGAGCCGGCGCAGCGCGGCGTGGGCGCGCTCCTGATCACGCTCCTGCCGTGGCTCCTCTTCATCGCATTCTGGATCTGGATCTTCCGCACCATGCAGGGCGGGGGGAACCGCGCGTTCCAGTTCGGCCGCTCCAAGGCCAAGCTCATCTCGCCGGACACTCCGAAGGTCACGTTCGCCGACGTGGCGGGCGCGGACGAGGCCAAGGAGGAGCTGCAGGAGATCATCGAGTTCCTGAAGGATCCCGCCAAGTTCTCGCGCCTCGGCGGTCGGCTCCCGAAGGGAGTTCTCCTGGTCGGGCCACCGGGCACCGGCAAGACGCTGCTCGCCCGCGCCGTCGCGGGTGAGGCCGGCCGGCCGTTCTTCCAGATGTCGGGCTCCGATTTCGTGGAGATGTTCGTGGGCGTAGGGGCCTCGCGCGTCCGCGATCTCTTCGAGCAAGGTAAGGCGCACGCGCCGTGCATCATCTTCGTCGACGAGATCGACGCCGTGGGTCGTCACCGCGGTGCGGGGCTCGGCGGCGGACACGACGAGCGCGAGCAGACGCTCAATGCGCTCCTGGTCGAGATGGACGGCTTCGAATCGAACGAAGGCGTCATCCTGCTCGCGGCTACCAACCGACCCGACGTGCTGGATCCCGCGCTCCTCCGGCCGGGCCGGTTCGATCGGCAGGTCGTCGTCGACTTACCCGACGTCAAGGGGCGTGAGGGTATCCTGCGCGTCCATGCGAAGAAGCTGCCGCTCTCCGACGACGTGGAGCTCTCGCTCATCGCGCGTGGGACGCCGGGCATGAGCGGTGCCGACCTGGAGAACATCTGCAACGAGGCCGCACTTCTCGCTGCTCGGCGCGACGGCGACCGCGTCTCGATGGACGATTTCGAGAAGGCGAAGGACAAGGTCATGCTCGGCACCGAGCGGAAGAGTCTCGTGCTCACCGAGAGCGAGCGCCGGCTCACCGCCTACCACGAGGCCGGTCACGTGGTGATCGGCATGCGGATCGCCGGGCTCGACCCCGTTCACAAAGTCACGATCGTGCCGCGCGGACGTGCGCTCGGGATCACCGCCAGTCTCCCCGAGGAAGACCGCCACTCCTATAGAAAGGAATGGATGGAGGGCCAGCTAGCCATGCTCTTCGGTGGGCGCGTCGCCGAAGAGATGATCTTCGGCCCGAAGGACATCACCACGGGTGCGGGGAACGACATCGAACGCGCCACGACCATGGCGCGGCGCATGGTGACCTCGTTCGGCATGAGCGATGTCATCGGGCTGGTCGCGGTCGCCGACAACGAGCAGGAAGTCTTCTTGGGGCGTGAGATCGTCCAGCGGCGCTCGGTGTCCGAGCACACGCAGCGGATCGTCGACGAAGAGGTGAAGCGCATCCTCGACGAGGCGCACGCCAAGGCCCAGCAGGTGATCGGCGCGAACCGCGAGCTGCTCGAGTCGATCGCGCAGGCGCTGTTGGAGCGCGAGACGCTGGATCGTGACGAGATCGAGACGCTGGCGCGGGGCGAGACGCTGCCGCCGCTTCCGATCATCGTAGACGACGTGCCCCCCCGGCCGGTCAAGCCGCCGGCAGCTCCTGAGAAGGCGCCGCGGGGTTTTGGGCTCGCCGGCGGAGAGGGGCCGCTGCCCGGGCCCGCACCGGGCGTAGTCGCGGGGTCGGACGAGGACGAGATCGCGTGAGGGCGCCCTCCCCGGCTGAGAGGCACGGGGGACGGAGGCGTACGTGATCAGGATCTGGGAGCAGCTCCAGTTCCTGAGACCTGGATGGACGGATCTCGTGGAGATCCTCATCGTCGCCTTCCTGCTGTACCGCATCCTGGTGGTGATCCAGCGGACGCGGGCGATGCAGATCGTCCTCGGCGTCGTTCTGCTCGCCTTCGTGTACGGACTCGCGCGTCTCCTCGACCTGATCCTCGTGCGAACGCTGCTCGAGGCGGCTTTCCAGTACGGCGCGATCGCCGCTCTCGTGGTCTTCCAGCCGGAGCTGCGCGCGGCACTCGCGCGGCTCGGCCGGAACCGCATGATCCGCGCCTTCCAGAGGCTCGAGGGCACACGCGTGGTCGAAGAGGTCGTGGACGCCACCGAGCGACTGGCTCGGGCACGCCACGGTGCGATCATCGCGATCGAGCAGAAGGCTTCCCTCGAGGAGTACGCCCTGACGGGGAGTGGCGTCGATGCGCCCGTGTCGGCCGAGATGCTCGTGACGATCTTTACGCCCTATTCGCCCCTTCACGATGGGGCGGTGCTGATCTCCGGAGACCGAATCCGGTGTGCCGGCGCGATCCTGCCGCTCACCCAGTCGCCGGTGAGAGACCGCACGCTCGGCACCCGGCACCGCGCTGCGCTCGGGCTGAGTGAGGAAACGGATGCGATCGTCATCGTCGTGAGCGAGGAGAGCTCACAAGTGGCCGTCGCCCAATCCGGGGCTCTCGAGAGGGGCGTCGGCTCGGATCGGCTCCGGGCGATCATGTCCGGAGCGGCCTCGACCGGACAGCCAGGCCCCGGGCGACCCTCGAGCTCCGCTCCCGAGGACGCGGCGTTGGCGGGAGGTCCACCCGCGTGAGCCCTCGCGTTGACGCGGCGGCGACGGCTTACCCAGATTGGGCCGGCCAGCATCCCCCGCGAAGCGAGCAGAAGTGAGCGTGGACACCAGTTACAGTCTGATGACGCTCTTCGCCGACGGCGGATGGTTCATGTACCCATTGATGCTCTGCTCGACGGTTGCCCTCGGGGTGATCTTCGCGAAGGCCTGGACCCTGAGCGTCGCCCGTCGAGGCACGCTGCGCGTCCTGCAAGAGGTGGGAGCCGCGATGCGGGCCGGCGAGGTCGAGCAGGCTGCCCAGATCGCCTACAACACGCCGGGGCCGGCCGCCGCGATCCTCCTGGCGGGCCTCCGCCGGGTTCAAAGCAAGAAGCTGGGTGCCGGTGAGTTGGAGTCCGCCATCTCGGTGACCGGCACGATCGAGCTGGGCTTCCTGGAGCGCGGGCTGATCATCCTGGCGACCGTGGCCAACGTGGCTCCCCTGTTGGGCTTCATGGGAACGGTTGCCGGCATGATCGAGGCGTTCGGGGCCATCGAGGCTGCGGGTCAGGTGGAGCCCGCGTTGGTGGCCGGGGGCATCAAGGTCGCGTTGATCACCACGGCTGCCGGGCTCGTCATCGCGATTCCGGTGAACATCATGTACAACTTCTTCGTGACGCGGATCGACTCTCTGATCGTCGACATGGAGCGCGGCGCGGACGACATCCTGAAGCTGGCGTGGGCGCTCGAGAAGGATGGGCACCTCGAGATCGTGCACACCAAGCGCGCGCCGGCCGCCGGCCTCACCACCTGACCTGACGCCGGAGAGGCGCATGCCGTTCATCAACAAGAAGAAGCTGAAGGTCAGCAGCGAGATCCCGACCGCCTCCATGGCGGACATCGCGTTCCTGCTGATGATCTTCTTCTTGGTGACGACCACGTTCCCCAAGGACCGTGGCTTGGCGATCGTGCTTCCCGAGCAGGGCGTCGAGGCCCAGGTCAGCCAGCGCAACATCCTGCATCTGGTCGTCCAGCCGAACGGCATCGTCGACGTCCGTCGCGGGGAGAGCCAGCAGGTCCAGCAGCTCAGGCCTCAGGAAGTCGAGGCTCTATGGCGGCAGGAGGTCACGGCGAATCCGAACATCATCGCCGCGGTGAAGACGCACCCCGAGGCACCGTACCGCTACATGATCGACGTGCTCGATGCGCTCCATGAGGCGAGCGCGGAGCGTATCTCTCTCCAGATCCTGGAGCAGTAGCGATGCCTATCAAGGGATCGGGGTTCCAGAGGAAGTCCCGCGCCGCTTCGGACATTCCCACCTGTTCGCTCGCCGACATCGCATTCCTGCTCATGATCTTCTTCATGGTCACCACGGTGTTCCAGACGGACCGCGAGCGGCCCATCGTCTGGCCGGAGGCCGAGGCCGCCGAGAAGATCGACGAGAAGCAGAAGAACATTCTGAACATCTGGATGGAGAGCGATGGGAGCGTCTTCATGAACGACCAGGCGTTCCGCATGGATCAGATCGCGGCCTACGTGGCCCCGCTGTACGCCGCGTCCGAGCGCGCGCTGGTCATCTCCATCCGGGGCGACCGGGAGGTTCCCTACCTCTATATGGACCAGCTCCAAAAGGAGCTCGTGGCAGCGGGCGTCGTTCGGGTGGTGTTCGCGGCCCAGCTGGAGCAGAGCATGCAAAGGGAGAGGCGTTGAGCATTACCTTCCAGGTCCAGTAGTCGGGCGCCTGGAGCCTTCCCACGGACTCCGCCGGTGTCCCGGCGGGGTCCTTTTTCACGTCCACAAGCGAAAGAACACGAAGCGATGATGGCATCGGCCACCGCCGAGACCTACGCTGCGCGCCTGGAGCACACGCTGCCGGTGCTGCGCGAGCGCGTCGAGCGCGCGGCGCGGGCAGCGGGCAGGGCGGTCTCGTCCGTTCGCGTGGTCGCCGTGACGAAGGGCCATCCTCTCGAGGCGATCGACGCGGCGATCGCTGCCGGCCTCCACGACCTCGGCGAGAACCGTGTCGAGGAGCTGGAGCAGAAGGTGCTCGCGCGAGGCCGCGAGGCCGCCACCTGGCACATGATCGGGCACGTGCAGGGGCGGAAGGCCAAGCGAGCCGGCGAGCTGGCGCATCTGATCCACTCGGTGGATTCGGAGCGACTGGCGGAGCGCCTCGGCAAGGTCGGCTCGGAGTTGGGGCGCGACGTCCGCGTGCTCGCGCAGGTGAACACCACCGCGGAGCCGACGAAAGGAGGCTTCGAGCAGGGGGGCGCGGTGGAGAGCATCCACAGGCTCGCGGAGCTGCCCGGCATCCGGGTCGAAGGCCTCATGACCATGGCTCCACTCGTGGACGACGAAGCCCCTCTGCACGCAGCCTTCGCACGCCTACGTGAGGTGCACGAAAGCCTCAGACGCACCACGGACCGCGTCGGTCCCGAGCTGTCCATGGGCATGACCAACGACCTGGAGATCGCGATCCAGGAGGGCAGCACGATGATCCGGATCGGAACGGCACTCTTTGGAGAGAGGGGACAGGCATGATCGACCTTACGCCGCTCGATGTCCGCAACAAACGCGGGGACTTCAAGAAGCTGATGCGCGGATATGACCCTCAGGAGGTGGACGTCTTCCTGGAGATCGTGGCCGACCGGCTCGAGGCGCTCACGCGCGAGAACATGGCGCTCAGGGAGCGCACGGGCGCGCTTCAGGCTCAGGTGAACTCCTCCACCGATCGCGAGCACGCGGTGCAGGCCGCGCTCGTCACCGCGCAGGAGCTGCGGGCGGACATCCGGGCGCAGGCGCAGAGGGAGGCCGAGACGATCGTACGGGAGGCCGAGACCGAAGCCCGCCGCCTCGGGGCGGAAGCCGAAGCCGAAGCGCGCACCAAGCTGCGCGGTGCAGAGAGGCAGCTCGAGAAGCTCGAAGACGCGATCCAGCAGATCGACCGGCGCCGTGCCCGGTTCTTGAGGGAGTTCCGGCAGCTACTCCAACGGGAGCTGGACGTCGTCGTGGTCGAGGAGGGACGTGCGCCCCATGAGGAACGGACGATCGATCTCGAGCTCGGCGTACGTCGGTCCGAAGACGCGGTTCCCACGATCGAGCCGCCCCCGCCCCCTCCCGCGGCGAAGGCGCCGCCTGCGCCCCCTGCGGCACATCGACAGGACAACCTGACGCTCTATTTGGATCCCGACGAGGGAGAGGGCCGCCGCTAGCTCGATGAGATCGACTTACCCGGAGCTCCCCGAGAGCCTCCTCGAGCTGGAGGAAGGGACCCTCGCGCGTTGGCGCGAGGAGGATCTCTTCGAGAAGACCCTGGCCGCGAATGCCGAAGGTGAGCCGTTCGTGTTCTTCGAGGGGCCGCCAACGGCGAATGGCCGGCCGGGCATCCACCACGTCATCAGCCGGACGATCAAGGACCTGGTGTGCCGCTCGCAGGCCATGCGGGGGCGTGCGGTCACCCGCATCGCCGGCTGGGACACGCACGGATTGCCGGTGGAGATCGAGGCGGAGAAGAAGCTTGGTATCAGCGGCAAGCCCGAGATCGAGAAGCTCGGCATCGAGGAGTTCAACCGGATCTGCCGCGACTCGGTCTTCACGTACAAGGGTGAGTGGGAGCAACTGAGCGAGCGCATCGGATACTGGCTCGAGTACTGGCGCCCGTATGTCACACTGGATCCGAACTACATCGAGTCGGTGTGGTGGATCCTGAAGACCTTCGCAGACAAGGGCCTCCTCTACAAGGGACACAAGAGCGTTCCCTACTGCCCGCGCTGCGGCACCGCGCTCTCCTCGCACGAGGTCGCGCTCGGCTACCGCGACGTCGAGGATCCCTCGCTCGTCTTCGTGGCCGACGTCGTGGACGCGGCGGGGAAGCTCGATCCCGAGCGCCGTGCGTTCCTCGCGTGGACGACGACCCCGTGGACGGTGCCCTCCAACACCGGCCTCGCCGTGCATCCCGAGCTCGACTACGTGGAGATCGCGCGCGACGGTCGCCGTTACATCGTGGCCGAAGGCCGCTCGGAGGCGCTCTTCGGCCAGGGAGCCAGCGTAGTCGCGCGGCACAAGGGTGCCGACCTCGCCGGTTGGCGCTACCGCCGCCCGCTCGACCTGGTCGCCGAGCCGAGCGAGCGGCGCAACGGCTGGACGGTGGTTGCCGAGGAGTTCGTGACCGCTACCGACGGTACAGGCGTCGTGCACATGGCACCCGCGTTCGGTGCCGACGACTACGCCGCCGCCCAGCGGCACGGACTGCCGCTCCTCAACCCAATTGACGATGCGGGTCGCTTCACGGCCGAGATCCCGTTCGTCGGTGGGACGTTCGTGAAGGATGCGGACGCCGTCCTCGTCGAGCAGCTCCGGTCGCGCGGTGTCCTCTTCGACGTCGGCACGATCGTCCACAGCTATCCGCACTGCTGGCGGTGCAGCTCGCCGCTCCTATACGTCGCACGTGACTCGTGGTTCATCGCGACCTCGACCAAGCGGGACGAGCTGCTCGCGAACAACGCGCTCATCCGCTGGCATCCGCCCGAAGTGGGGGAAGGGCGTTTCGGGGAGTGGCTGCGAGGGAACGTGGATTGGGCGCTCTCGCGCGACCGCTACTGGGGCACGCCGCTGCCCGCCTGGGTCTGCGATCGAAACGAGGGGCACGTTCGTTGGATCGGATCCCTGGCGGAGCTCGCGCAATGTGCGGGCGGCCTCCGCTCGGACTTCGATCCGCACCGGCCGTTCATCGACGAGCCCTCGTGGAAGTGCCCCGAATGCGCCGGCACGATGCGCCGCACACCCGAGGTCGTGGACGCCTGGTTCGACTCGGGGGCGATGCCGTATGCGCAATGGCACTATCCGTTCGAACACAACGAGGAGTTCGAAGCACACTTCCCGGCGGACTTCATCTGCGAGGGACTCGATCAAACCCGTGGCTGGTTCTATTCGCTGCTTGCGATCTCGACCCTGCTGGACAAGGGTCCGGCCTACCGGAACGTACTGGTCAACGACCTGATCCTCGACGCCGAGGGTCAGAAGATGTCGAAGTCTCGCGGCAATGTGGTGAACCCGTGGGACGCGATCGGCGCGAACGGGGCCGATGCGGTTCGTTGGTACTTCATCACGTCGTCGAACCCTTGGCTTCCGAAACGCTACGACCCCGCCGGTGTCGAGGAGGCCGCGCACAAGTTCTTCGACACGCTCCTGAACACGTACAAGTTCTTCGCGCTGTACGCGCGTGCCGAGTCGTGGGTGCCTTCGGACGCGGATCCGCTCCCCGCCGAGCGCCCGCTGCTCGACCGCTGGCTTCTTTCCCGGCTCGCGTCCTTGATCGTGCGCGTGCGCGCTGAGCTCGACGAGTATCAGCTCACGCGTGCCTATCGAGCGCTCGGCGATTTCGTGGTGGAGGATCTCTCCAATTGGTACGTGCGCCGCTCGCGGGGCCGGTTCTGGGGCAACCTGGATGCCGCGGACACGCGGGCTGCCTTCCGAACCTTGTGGGAAGCGCTCCGCGAGGTCGCGATCTTGGCCGCGCCGTGCGTTCCGTTCGTTTCCGACTGGCTCCACCGGGCGTTGGCCGGGGAGAGCGTGCACTTGCAGCGCTGGTTCAGCGAAGCGCAGATGGGGGCGCTCGCGGACATGCGGGACGACAGCCTCGAGGTAGACATGAATGCCGCGCGCATGCTCGTGTCGCTCGGGCGGGCAGCGCGGGAGGATGTGAAGATCCGGGTACGCCAGCCGCTCCGTCGCGTGGTGGCGGTGATCCCCGGCCGCCTCTCCCTGGCAGACGACGTACTCGCGGTGGTCAAGGACGAGCTCAACGTGAAGCAGGTCGAGTTTCTCTCCTCGGCCGAAGGTCTGGTCAACCTGATCGCACGACCGAATTTCCGCGCGCTGGGCCCGCGGTTCGGAAAGAACACGAACGAGGCCGCGCAGGCCATGCGCTCGCTGGGGCAGGGCGCGCTCGCGCGTTACCGGGAAGGTGGCGTGGTGGAGATCCAGGTCGCGGGTGCCGCCCATCGTCTCGAGCCTGGGGACCTCGAGGTGGCTCAGGAGGCGAGCGGCGGAATGATCGTGAAGGGTGAGGGCGGGTACACGGTCGCGCTCGACCCGACCCTCGACGGAGAGCTGATCGCGGAGGGGGTCGCACGCGAGCTCGTGAACCGGATTCAGCGCCTTCGCAAAGACGCTGGACTCGAGATCACCGATCGCATCGAGCTCGCCATCGCCGGGCCCGACACGATTCGGGGCGCCGCCGATCGCCACGGGTCCTTCATCGGAGGCGAGACGCTCGCACTCGCGGTGACCGTTGCGGGCGCGGTTGCCGAAAGCCAGTACCCGCATGTGCGCGAGGTCGACATCGACGGAACTCCGGCGACGATCGGGCTCAGACCCGCTGGCGCGTCGTGAGCGTGGAGAGCACAGCGGCGGGCTCGTATTCGATCACGGTCGGGGATGGTGAGTCGGGGCGCCTCGATCGGCTCGTGTCCGACCGTCTGGACCTCTCGCGCACGCGCGTACAGGCCCTCCTCGCGGAGGGGCGCATCACGCTCGAGGGTCGGCCCGCAAAGAAGTCGGACGCGGTCGTGCCCGGAATGCGGATCGAGGTGGTCGTTCCCCCTCCCGTGGCGGTCGACATCCCGGCGGAGGACCTGCCGCTCGACATCGTCTTCGAGGACGATCAGTTGATCGTCGTGAACAAGGCTGCGGGCATGGTGGTGCACCCCGCCCCCGGCCATCGCACAGGGACGCTCGTGAACGCCCTGCAGTGGCACGTGCGCGACCTGTCGGGGGTCGGCGGCCGGATGCGCCCCGGGATCGTCCATCGCCTCGACCGCGACACGTCCGGGCTCCTCGTGGTGGCGAAGTCCGATGCGGCACACCTCGGCCTTGCGGACCAGCTTCGCAGGCGCCGCATGAGGCGCATCTACGTCGCGGCTGCCTGGGGACACCTGGCGGAGTCCCCGCTCACCATCGAGGCGCCGATCGCCCGCGACCGCAAAGATCGCAAGCGCATGGCCGTGGCCCCCGACGGACGTCCGTCCACGACACGCGTGCGCGTGCGCGAGAGGTGGCAGCGAGCGGATCTGCTCGACGTGGCGCTCAAGACCGGGCGCACGCATCAGATTCGCGTGCACCTCGCCCATGTCGGTCACCCGGTCGTGGCCGACCCGATCTATGGGCTCGGGTGGGAAAGGGGCATGGGAGGTGCCTCCCGGTCGTGGCCGCTGGAGCTCGCTCGGCGCACTCCGCGCCTCTTCCTTCATGCCGCGGAGCTCGCGTTCGATCATCCCGCGAGCGGTCTCCGCATGCGCTTCGTGGCGGAGCTTCCCTCCGATCTGGCGGCGGTCGCAGCGTGGGCCCGGGGCGAAAACCCCGCCTGACGCGGGCCTTTTCCCAGCTCTGCCTCTGGCCGATACTTACGGTTCGCCCTGAGCCACGGCGGCCAACTTTCCCTCTTGGGAGCCCCCGGACAGCGTCTGTGTCGGATCTCGATCCAAAGCTGACATTCGATTCGTTCGTGGTGGGCCCGGCCAACCGATTGGCCTCGGCGGCCGCGCGCCGCGCGGCCGAGTCTCCGGGAACGAGCTACAACCCGCTCTTCCTCTATTCGGCGCCAGGACTCGGCAAGACGCACATCCTGACCGCGATCGCCCACCAGTCCGCCAAGGCCAATGCGGGCAAGGTCGAGTACATGGCGCTCGAGCAATATCTGGAGAAGCTCGAGAGCTCGTTGCACACGGGTCAGCGAGACGGGCTCTACGGGGACCTCGACATCCTGCTGCTCGACGATGTCCAGTTCCTCACGGGGCAGCCCGAGGCGCAGGAGATGCTGCTCAAGACGCTCGATCAGCTCACCGCGGCGGGCGGGCAGATCGTCTTGGCGAGCGACCGACCTCCGGCGGACATCGACGGCCTGGACGCGAGGCTCCTGTCGCGGTTCTCGGGCGGCTTGATCGTCGACCTGGGTCCGCCCGAGTACGAGACGCGCGTCGCGATCATCCGAAAGAAGGCGGCCGAGCGCGGTCAGAGTCTCGAGGAGGGCGTGGCGGAAGCCGTAGCCAAGGCGCCCTTCAAGAACGTGCGTGAGCTCGGCGGCGTCCTCAACAAGATATTTGCTACTCAGGACCTCGAAGGTCGTCGAATCAAGCCGGCAGAGGTATCCAAGCTGCTCCAGCAGCAGTCGGATGTCGCGAAGCTCGGCAAGACCGGGTCGGACGAGTTCGGCTCGTTCCTGACCGAGCTCGCGACGACGGTCGCTCAGGTGGTCGAGAAGACCGAAGAGCCGTGGCGAAAGGCATTCCGCGAAGCCATCGAATCCGCAGACCGCCAGGGCTTTTCTGTGCACCGACTCGCGGCGCACCAATCGGGCAGCGAGCCGAGGGACTGGGAGAAGATCCTCGAGTCATTCAAGTCCGACATCCAGCGGCTGCACGAAATCGACAACGAGCTGCAGCGCCTGGGAAACCCCTGGCCCGAAGCCGCGCAGGGGGTCCTGATCGATCCCGACCGGCTGGAGGAGGCCGAGGCATTGCTCGCGTCCGTTCGCGAGCGCCAGAGACCCTTCCCGAGGCTCGGAGATGGGCCCGAGCTGCACGACCTCGTCGGCTTCGAGCCGATCGTACTGAAGGCCGCGGCCCAGCTCGTGTCCACCGAGCGGCCCGAGTACAACCCCCTGTTCGTGTGGGCGGCCAACGAGGGCCTGGGGCGAACGCTACTCGGTGCCGTGGGTCGTTCCCATCGCGAGGCGTTCCCCGATCAACGCGTGGCGGTCGGCACCCTGGCCGGCTTCGCGGAGGATTTCATTCGGGCGCTCGGGGACGGTGTCGCCGGGGCATGGCGAGAGCGTTGGTGGACTGTGGATCTGTTGCTCATCCACGGGATGCAGGAGCTGTCGGACCTGGAGCGGGCCAAAGACGAGTTCTTCCACTTGTTCGAGGCCCTGAAGCGTCGCGGAGCACGTATGATGCTCGTGGCCGACAGAGCGCCGTCGGCCATCGCCAACATCGACGACCGGCTCCGCTCCCGATTCGAGGGCGGCCTCGTGCTCGAGGTGACGTCGGGGACCCTGGCGGAGCCGAAGCTCGTCGAGCAGGCCGCCGCACGCGCCGACGACCGGATCTTCGTTCCCGACCTCGAGGCCAAGGGTGGTCGCGCCGAAACGCGGACCATGAAGCAGGTGCCGGCGGTGCCCTCTGCGACGCCGACCAAGGGCGGCGCGTGGTTCCCCGGACCCGAGAACGTGGTCATCCACTGGCCCCGAATCGATGAGCTCCTCATCGAGGATCTCGACTGATGGCGATCGAAGGCGCACTCCAAGACGTCAGCCTGGCCGACATCTGCCAGCTCCTCGGCATGGGCATGAAGACGGGCTGTCTCAGCCTCACCGATCGCTCGAACTTCGGATACATCTACTTCCAGAAGGGTCGCGTCATCTACGCGTCGGTCCTCAACCGCCGCGACCGCCTGGGCGAGCTCCTCGTTCGCAACCACGTGATCACGCGGAAGGACCTCAACGACGCGATGGAGGGTCAGTCCGCCGCACGCGGCAAACGGCTCGGCGAGATCCTGGTGGAGCAGGGGACCATCAGCGAGAAGGAGCTGCATCGCTACATCCAGATGCAGATCGAAGAGGCGGTCTACCATCTCTTCACCTGGGACCAGGGCTCCTTCCACTTCGACACGGACCAGATGCCCGACGAGGAGGGGATCTATCTCGTCAGCATCCCCGCGGAGGCCCTCCTCATGGAGGGGGCCCGCCGGGTCGACGAGTGGAGCCTCGTCGAGAAGAAGATCCCGTCGTTCGACGTGGTCTTCCAGTTGGACAAGAATCCGGACGAGTCGGGCGAGAACGTCGAGCTCACGAAAGAGCAACGGAAGGTTCTCCCGTACATCGACGGCGTTCGCACGGTCACCGACATCATGAACGAGGCCGGGCTCGTCGAATTCGACACCGGCAAGGCGCTCTTCGGGCTGATCCAGGCGGGCTTCGTGTCACGCGCGGGGGAGCGCAGCACCAAGGAGGAGACGCGCGGCGACGAAGCCCTGCAGCAGCACCTCAACGTCGGCATCGCTTTCTACCGGTCTGGCATGCTCGAGGACGCCGAGCGAGAGTTCGAGCAGGCGATCGCGATCGACCCGAGACAGCCTCGCGCAAACTTCATGATGGGCCTCATCGACTTCCGCAGAGGGAGGCTCGAAGACGCACTCCAGCACTTCGGTTCCATGCCCCCCGGTGCAGGGGACTACAGCATCCACCGCAATACTGCGCTGGCCTTGGAGTTGATGGGGCACTACGAGGACGCATTGCGCGAGCTCGACGCGGCGCTCATCGCGAGGCCGGACGACCACGAGGTGCACCTCGCTCGGGCGGTAGTCCATCTCAAGGCGCGGGATGTGCCGCGGGCACTGGAAGCCCTGCGACGCTACCGGACGTCGCCCAAGGTCAAGAAGCCCTCCGCCCGCTATTATGCATATACGGTGCTCGCCTCTGCGGTGGGGGGTGACCTCGACTATGCCGTGGCGGTGGGCCGTGAGGGGATGGGGCACTACCCGGATAGCGCGCCGATCATGGTCAACACGGCGGCCGTTCTGGAGCGTCGTGGGGAAGTGGACGCAGCAGCGGCCCTCTACAAGAGGGCGACCGCGCTCAACCCTCCTTCACCGCAGGCCCACAAGAACCTCGGCGATCAGGCATGGGCTCACGGGGACCTGCAGGGAGCGCAGGCCCAGTACGAGAAGACCGTCAAGGTATCGCCGAGGCTCGGCGACGACGTGTACCTGCGGCTCGGGACCCTGGCCTACAAGGGCAACGACCGCGACATGGCGAAGCTCCTGTGGCAGCGCGCCCTCGATCTCAATCCGCACAACGAGGCCGTGAAGGCGAACCTGGAGATGTTCGCCGGAGAGTGATCCGTCGGGGGGCGGTCTCACTCGCGTTAGCGCTCCTCGTTGCCGCGGCGGCTCTCGGGCGCCTCCCGGCGCAGGTTCCGGAGACACTGGCGGGAGAGCGGTACGGATCGCTGTCGGGTGCGCGGGCTCGGATCCACTTCGCGGGTTCCGACTCCCTCGTAGCCGAGAGGGTCCTCGCCCTCATCGACGGCCAGGCTCCGCTCCCGGGGCTCCCGGCTTCGGTGCCGAGTGGCGTGACGGCGGTGCTGACGCATCGTCCCGAGGCCTTCGATGAGCTCACGGGGGGGATCGTGCCCGAGTGGCGAGCAGGCGTAGCGCTACCCGAGCTCAAGATGTTCGTCGTTCCTTCCGGCGAAGGCCCCCGCGTGCTCGACGCGGAGGGCCGCCGGACCCTGAGGCACGAGTGGGCCCACCTGGGGCTCCACGAGTACCTCGGGGATCTCCGGGTACCACGCTGGTTCGACGAGGGGTACGCGCAATGGGCTTCGGGGGGCTTCGACGCCAGCGAGGCTTGGCGGCTCCGCGTGGTCCTGGCCCTCGGCAACGCCCCCGCCTTCGACTCGCTGACCCTGCGCTGGCCCGCCGCGCGCGAGCAGGCCCGCACCGCCTATCTCTTGTCGGCGAGCGCGCTGGCCTACCTGCTCGAGGCGAGCGGGGAGCGGGGGCTGGCACTCTTCCTGGAGCGCTGGCGGGCGGAGCGCTCCTTCGACGTGGCGCTCGTGCGTACGTTCGGTGTGACGCCGGGCCAATTCGAGGAGGACTGGAAGGCTCACGCGCGGAGCCGCTACGGCTGGCTCCTGGTCCTCACACGCTCCACGGCCTCGTGGCTGTTTCTGGCCCTCGTCCTCCTCGCGATGGCGCGTGTGCGACGCAGACGGAACCGAGAGAAGATGGCGCGGCTCCGAGCCACGGAGCCTCCGGACCGGCCCGACTATTGGGTCGACGAGCACGGACCCGCAGCGCCGTCTCCGGGGGTAGGAGGGGCACCATGAGCGACCGTGCCGTGCCGAGGATCCTGGTCGTCGACGATGACGTCGACGGCCTCGATGTCTTGAAGACGCGGCTCGTCCACGCCGGTTACGAGGTCGAGACTGCCGAGTCCGCCGAGAAGGCTCTGGCGAAGGTGAGTGCCTTCTCACCTGGGCTCATCGTCACCGATGTGCGGATGTCGGGGATGACGGGGCTCGAGCTGCTCGCCAAGGTCAGGGCCTCGATGCCCGACGTCGAGGTAGTCGTGATGACCGCACACGACGACATGCAGACCGCCGTGACGGCCATGAAGTCGGGTGCGTTCGACTTCCTGGTCAAACCGGTGGATCCGAAGGCGGTGCAGCGCCTGGCCGATCGGTGCTTCAAGGAGCGCGAGATCGCGGCGCTCGACGGGATTCCTGCCGAGATCGAGGCCCGATCCCGCAGTCGCCTCGTCGGCCGTGACCCCCGCATGATCGACATCTACAAGACGATCGGCGTCCTGGCGAGCACGAGGGCCACGGTGCTCATTCGGGGCGAGACGGGCACGGGCAAGGAGGTGATCGCCCGCGCGATCCACGAGCACTCGGAGCACTCGGCCGAGCCGTTCATCGCCGTGAACTGCACCGCGCTCACGGATACGCTGCTGGAGTCCGAGCTGTTCGGCCACGTGAAGGGGGCGTTCACCGGCGCGGCGGGTGCGAGGAAGGGGTACTTCGAGCTCGCCGGCAAGGGAACCATCTTCCTCGACGAGATCGGCGACACGAGTCCGGATTTCCAGACGAAGCTCCTGCGCGTGCTCCAGGAGCGTCGCTTCTATCCCGTGGGTGGTGAGGCACCCCGCATCACCGAGGCACGCGTGATCGCTGCGACGCACCAGCCGATCGAGCGACTCATCGAGCAGGAGCGCTTTCGCGAAGACCTCTACTTCAGGTTGAAGGTCGTGGAGATCGAGGTGCCGCCGCTCCGCGAGCGCAGAGGTGACATCGAGATGCTGGCCGCGGCCATGCTGGGCCGGATCCGCGAGGAAACCCACCGCGATGTGCGCAAGATCTCCGACGACGCGATGGCGCGAATCGTCGCCTACGATTGGCCGGGCAACGTGCGTGAGCTGGAGAACGCGCTGGTGCGCGCGGCGATCGTCGCGCGCGGAACCGTGATCGGTGCGGACCACCTGATGCTCGAGGGTGGCCACGACCCGAACGGGGACCTGACGCTGGCCAGCGCCGTGAAGAAGCACGTTCGGCTGGTCCTCCAGAGGGCGGGGGGTGACCCCGACCACGCCGCAAAGCTGCTAGGCATCACCAAGGCGGAGCTGGAGGAGCGGCTGAGCGAGGCGGAAGATTGACCCAGCCCTCAGCGGCGGTTTAGGGTTACCGCATGGCGAAGAGCTCCAGCAAGAAGACCGCCGGCGACACGGCGCCGGCTCTCGGCTTCACGAAGGAAAACGCCCTTCTGGGCGCGGCGGGCTTGGCCTGCCTGGTGCTCGGGTATTGGCTTCTGGCCCGCGGCTCGATCACCGCCGCCCCGATCCTGCTGGTGCTCGCCTACGTGGTGCTGCTCCCCCTGGCGATCATCAGGTAATTCGGGCGCTTAGCTCAGCCTGGTTAGAGCACCTGCCTTACAAGCAGGGGGTCGCTGGTTCGAGTCCAGCAGCGCCCACTAGGGTTCCGGGTCCGCGATTTCGGCCGGGTACCACTTGGGTACCACTTTTCGGCGGGCGTGGGCCGTTCTTCTTGGGTTTTTTCGGGGTGGGCCGATCCCGCACGACGCGGCCCGCGAGAACGTCAACCTGAAGCTCTAGAAGGGCCTCACGGTCACGATGCAGTAACGTGCCCACGTACTACCCCCCGTCGAGGTTCTCGCGCGTCCTGCAGCCTAGGCGGGGCGGGGGCAGGGGATGGCGGGATGGGTACTGCGACGACGCGGCGCGAGTTCTATGTTACTTATGTGTTCAAACGGCTTCAGGGAGACATAGCCCGCGTGCCTCTGCTCACTCACCGGGCGTCCCTCGTCGCTTGGCCTGCCCTGCTAACCGCTTGCGGTGAGTCTGCCACCGGCGTCTTCGCCGAGGGCTCCCCGCGCGTGGTGGCCCGAGCGCTCATCGCCGAGAAGGCGCTTTTCGGGTCCAGCCGCCTCGAGCGGTGGTTCGGCAAGAAAGCCTCACGATGACTCACCTTCCCCCCAACCCACGAACGCGATGCGCCCGATCGACCGACTGACCTTCGTGATCGCCACCTCCTGGACGATCGCCTTTGCTCCCGCCGTGTCGGCGCAGGAGGCCGCCGTGGTACGGCAACTCGACGACGTGGTCGCTCAAGCCCGGAGCCGGGGAATCCAAGCGTACTATCGGGAGCTGGGCGCCCTGGATCAGGGCCAGATGACGTCGTTCGAGTTCGTCGTGCCCTCGGAGGGGGGGTACATGATCGTGGGGGCGTGCGACAACGACTGCTCCGATCTCGATCTCGACCTCGAGGCGAGCTGGCGCATCGACGCCGACCACGAGCCCGACGATCAACCCATCATGACCAACATCCTCTACCCCAACATCACGTATACCGTGAAGGTGTGGATGGACAGTTGCACGGTGGAGCCCTGCAACTGGGGCGTGCAGATCCTGCAGGGCTCCTGAGGGGGCTCAGCCCCCCATCGTCGCGCGGGCAGGTGCGGCAGCACGTGGTCAGTGAGGTGAGCCGCGCGGAGCATCTCTCGGGTCGCGCCATCGACGCGACGCACGATCACGACGGGCTCCGAGCGACGGGCCAGAAATTCACGAGCCGCGAGCGCGGCAGCGTCGGTGTTCATCGGTCGACCGGGCGCTGGTCGATGGGCTCCTGCCGACCATCCTCCCACACGCGCCAGGTACCACGGTTCAGGTAAGTCTCGACCCGAGGATACGCCCGGCCCTCGCAGCGCCCATCCGGTGGTACCCATCAGGCCCGTATTGCGCCTTTTTTGGCTCAACACATACATTTGCCAGCGTGTCAACTTCCTGTAAGGATCGCAGGGGGTGGGGTGGCTCTCATACTCGTATGCCGGAGAGGAAAGACCATGGAGCTGCAGAGTCGTAACTCACGCTGGCTGGGCGGGGCCGTTGCGCTCGTCGCGACGCTCGCCTTCCAGAGTGGCGTGGATGCCCAGGTCACGTTTGCGTCGAGCAACGCGGCCGAGGTGACCTACGCGAAGGATGTGGCACCGATCATCCAGAACAGCTGCATGGTCTGCCACCGTCCGGGCGGGATTGGACCGATGGACCTCCTGACCTACGAGGATGCACGGCGCTATGCGCGGCGTATCCGCGAGCAGGTGGTGAATCAGCTGATGCCTCCGTACTACTACGACAGGGACATCGGCATTCAGCAGCTCGAGCACGACTGGCGCCTGTCCGAGGAGCAGATCGCGACGATCGCTGCGTGGGTGGATCAGGGCGCGCCGCTGGGTGATCCGGCGGACATGCCGCCGCCCCCGGCCCTCCCGGATACCGAGGAATGGGCGTTCGCAGGGGACTTCGGTCAGCCTGACGTCGTCGTTCGCTCGACGCCGATCGACATTCCGGCGAATGGTCTGGACATGTGGCACCGTCCGATCGTTCCCACCGGTGTAACCGAGGACCGCTGCATCCGCGCGATTCAGGTGAAGCCGGCCGGTAACGCGAAGGGTGTGGTGCATCATGCCAACTCGACGTTCCAGCGCGCCGCGGATAACGGTGGCTTCGAGGCGACCGGTGACCGTGCGAGCGAGTACGCGATGGGCAAGCTCGGCGAGCTGATCCCCG